>NZ_JASHJL010000041.1 GCF_030733205.1 Mameliella sp. MMSF_3455 | reverse complement strand
CCCCCCCCCCCCCACGCAGGGGGCTCAAGGCGCGTTCTGTTGGTTCGCAGGCCGCTTGATCAGTCGAACTTGCGCGAGGGCGCCAGAACCTTGGCCTCGCCGATCAACACCTTCTTGCCATCGACCGAGCAATGGGTTTCCAGTGTCACGCGGCGCTTGGCGTGGTCGATGTCGACCACCTTGACCTCGGCATAGACCATGTCGCCGGGGCGCACGGGCCCAAGGAATTTCAGCGTCTGACCCATGTAGACCGTGCCGTGACCGGGGAGTTGCTCGCCGATGACGGCAGAGATCAGGCCAGCCGTCAGCATCCCGTGGGCGATCCGCCCCTCGAAGATCGTGTCCTGGGCATAGTCATCATCCAGGTGCACCGGGTTCCGGTCGGTCGAGACCTCGGCGAACATCTCGATGTCCTGGTCCGTCACCTGTTTGCGCAGGTAGCGGGTCATCCCCATTTCGATGTCTTCGATGCAGATCGTGCCGCGGGGCATATTGTCCAACATCCGGCCCTCCATGTGCAAAACGTGCGGTAATAAATGCGCGACATGTCCGCGCTTTCGGTAATTTTATTACTTTGCGGTTGCAGCAAAGGCAAGCAAAATCTGCCTCAGCGGAGGGTGCCAATGGTAAAGCTGGGATTGATCATTTCCTTTTCGGTATAGGCTTTTAGCGCGTCAGGGTCGGGTTGTTGCGTCGTTTTGGTCTCTGCCCGCGCCAATCCGCCGCTGATGAAGAGGGAATCGATATCCTCGCCCATCGCACCGTCGATGTCGGTGTGCGCACCGTCGCCGATGGCCAGGATGCCCGCGTCTTGCACCCCCTTGCGGTGTTCGGCAAGACGGCGGCGGGCAAGGTCATAGATCGGCGGATGCGGCTTGCCGAAATACAGGCTCTCTCCGCCCATCTCGGTATAAAGTTTCGCAAGCGCGCCGGCGCACCATTCGCGCCGCTCGCCCCGATCGACGACGATGTCGGGGTTGGCGCAGAGCAGCTTGATGCCCTTCTGCTTGGCATAGAGGAATTCCGGGCGGTTCACCTCGGGGTCGGCGTGGGGGTCGAAGGGACCGCAGCAGATGATGCCCTCGGCCTCCTCCAGTTCGACCCGCTCGATCTCGACCGGGTCCTCGATGATCTTGAGCGGTTCGAAAAAGGAATGGTCAAAGGCCTGTCCCATGAACCAGACCTTGCGCCCCACTGCGCCGCGGAACATCGCGGCGCGGGCGCTGTCACCCGAGGTGGCGATATCGTCCCAGGCGTCCTGCGGCACGCCGAAGCGGTCCAGCTGCTTGGCAACCTCGTGGCGAGAGCGGGGCGCGTTGGTCACGAGGATCACGCAGCCGCCGCGCTGGCGATAGCCCTGCAACGCCTCGACGGCCGAGGGGATCGCCTGCACGCCGTTGTGCACGCAGCCCCAGAGGTCGACGAAGAGCGCGTCGTAACGATCGGAGATTTCGGAAAGGGCGGTGATGATCTGGGTCATGTCGGCGGGTCCTCGTCGCGCGATTGTCGACCCGCTCATCCCATATACCGACCGCTCTGGAAAGGGCCGGGGCGCTCCGGCCCTTGTCAGGCCTGCTGGTTCATCCGCTCGACATGGGCGCGCATTTCTTCGGCGTCCGAGCGCGCCTCGCGCAGCCCTTCCATTGCAGCCGAAAGTTCGGCCTCCGCCTGCGCCAGCTGGTTGGTCAGCTCGGCCTCGCGCTGTTGCAGGTAGGTTATGGCCTGGTCACGGGTTTCCTCGGCCTCGTGCAATTCCTGGCTCATCTTTTCCAGCTGGTCCATGTCGGCCTGACTGACGCGCTTGAACCGATGCACCAGCCAATGGGCGAACCAGCCCAGCAGGAAGGCAACGAAGAGGATCGCTGCGGTCGTCACGATGAATTCGGTCCTATTCATCCCCAGTTCCTCTGCCCTTTGGCGGCCTGATCCTGCCCAGTTCCGGATCCGGTTGCGCCTCTGCCGGTGCACCGGGTTCGATTACGGGGGCGGCGTCCACCGTTTCCGGATCGGCGTCTGCCACCACAGGATCTGCATTTGCTGCCGGGTCCGAATCGCCCGGTTCCGCACCTTCTTCGCCCTCTTCCGGTTCGGGTTTCAAGAGCTTGAATTCGATCCGGCGGTTCGCCTCGCGGCCCTCTTCGGTGCCGTTGTCGGCAATCGGAACGGTCTCGCCATAGCCCTTGGCGGTGTAGGATCGCGTCGGGACCCGCCGCGCGCGCAGGGCATCCAGAACCGCCTGGGCGCGGTCGCGGCTCAGTTCCTGGTTCATGATCTCGCGCCCCTGGCTGTCGGTGTGACCACCGATTTCCAGCGCGATGTCGCCACATTGCTTCAGCAGGTCTGCCAGTTCGTCCATGATGTCCTCGGCCGAGGCATCCAGCCGGGCAGAGCCGGGTTCGAAGGTGATCTTCCGGTCGCCGATGATCTCGACGATCATCGCCTCGCATTCCTCGGGCGTGGGCAGGCCGGCAACCGGATCCAGCGCCTCGACATATTCCACGTCGATCTCGAAGGCCGCGGCCTCGCCCAGCTGGGCCACCAGCAGGTCGGCGATCTGGGCGCTGGCCTCGGTGTTGCCGGTCTTGCCGGTGACGGTCACAAGGTCGGGCGTCACCGTGACCGCGCCATGCGACAACAGCGCCAGCGCGTCCAGACCGGCCAGAACCCGCACCGTCCAGTCGCCGGGCACGCCCTCTGTGACACGGGCCGCCGTGTAGACCGCCTCGGAGCTGAAAAGTGCCCGGGCAAAGCTGTCCGCCGTGGCGCGGGCCTGCTCCGTGCCCAGCCTTCCGCGCAGTTGCACCGCGCCTTCGGGGCTGAGCGTGGCGACGAAATCCGGGGTTCCCTCGGGTTCCGCCTCGGGCGGTTTGGGCAGGTCGGCGGTCAGGGCAAAGAGATCGGGCAGGGCCGCATCCAGTTCGCCGACAACCCGGTCGAACAGGGCCTGGTTGGTGCCTTCGCGTGCCACAAGGGACACGTCCGCATTGGAAAAGGTCAGCGTGCCGCCACCCAGTTCCGCCAGCTTGGCAATGCCGATTTCCACCGCGTCGGCCCAGCGGCGCGAGGGCACACCCAGGCCCAGTCGGCAGGTTGCCTTGCCTTCCAGGCCCGCCTTGGCCGCTGCCTGCAGGATCCGGTCGCGCCCGGCCTCCGTGTCGGCGGAACAGGCGTCGAAGCGCGCTCCGTCCTCGTCGATGGCGAAGCGCAGGGTAAAGGGAGAGATGACCGGCCGCGGAGCCGAGAAATCCATCGCCAGGCCCAGATCCTCGGGCTTGCGACGGGTCAGCGCGGTTTCCAGTCGGCTACGCGCCTCATGGCTTTCGGTCATGGCCTTGATCGCCACCTGGTCGGCGGCAACGGATATCTTGGACCGGGGCAGGTCCTTGAGCGCGTCGGAGGCAAATCCCAGCGCGTCGGCCCAGCCCTCGGGGGCCGGGAAATCGGCGGTTTCCAGCAGGTCCATCACCTGACCGTCACCCGCAAGCCTGCGAAATCCTTCGATCAGCGCGTCGCGGTCCGTTGATGCCGGGACAAGCCCGATGACGGAAATTCCCGCATCATTGCGCAGGATCTCGACCGAGAAACTGGGTGGGGCGAGGTCCTCGGGTTCTTCGACCAGCATCTGGTCGATCACCCGGCTGGCATCCACCACGCGGCCTGCCGCGCTCAGAGCCTGGAAACGGGCCGCCTCATCAGGGGCCGTCCCGAAAAGGAAGACCTGCAAGCCGTCGGTGTCGACCTCGGCCCAGGTCAAACCATCCGAGTCCAGTTCGTTCAGGACGCCGGTGAGCGAGGCACGTTCCACTGCGTTTCCGGCAAAATTTGCAGTCACGAGGCTGAGCAAGCCCGCCGCAGCGAAAATGCCACCAGTGATGAAATACGAGGAGAGGCGCATGGGCGCTGGGTTTTCCTTGTTTTTTCAGAACTGATACGCAAGCGCGGAGGGTGGTGCAATCAGGCGATCAGGGCGATGGCGAAAAACAGCACAGGCAGCAACCCGGCGTCGCGGTTGGACCGGAACAGGCTCAGCAACCGGTCGTGATCGTCCATCTTCAGGCGCCGCAATTGCCAGACCATGTGCCAACCCATCGCCCAGGGACCGCCGATCATGAGGATCAGGGCCAGCAGGTTGCCGTCCGGGGCCGCGGCCACGATGGCCAGGCCCATCAGCACGACACTGGCAACCAGGAACCGGCGCAGCCATTTCGGGGTTTCATCGCCAAACAGGCGGGCGGTGGATTTCACCCCGATCAGCGCGTCGTCTTCCTTGTCCTGGTGGGCGTAGATCGTGTCATAGAACAGCGTCCAGGCCATCCCGGCAAGATACAGCAGCACCGCCGGCAGTTCCAACCGCCCGCTATGGGCGGTCCAGGCCAACAGGGCGCCCCAGTTGAAGGCGATGCCGAGGAAAATCTGCGGCCACCACGTGAACCGCTTGGCAAAGGGATAGACCGCGACGGGCAGCAGGCTCAGAACCCCCAGCGCGATGGCCGCGGGCGGAAAGGTGATGAGGATACAGAAGGCCACCAGCGACTGGATGATCGCCCAAGCCAGGGCCTGTTTCGTGGTCACCTGGCCCGAGGGAATCGGACGCGAGGCCGTCCGCGCCACCGATCCGTCGATGCCGCGGTCGGTGATGTCATTCCAGGTGCAGCCGGCCCCGCGCATCAGCACTGCGCCGATCCCGCAGCTCGCGAAGATCCACAGGTCGAACCAGTAGGCCTGCCCGTTGTTGACCATCGACAGCAGCAGCCCCCACCAGCAGGGCAGCAACAGCAGCCAGGTGCCGATGGGCCGGTCCGCGCGACTTAGTCGCAGGTAGGGCCGTGTCCATTGCGGCGCCCAGGTGTCGACCCAATTGCCATGCACGGCGTCGCGCACCTGTCCTTCGGCCTCTGGTCTCTGATGCGTCCCGGACATATGGTCCCCTCCATGACGGTGACACCGAAAATCCGGCTCTTTGTAGAGCACCCTTTGGCCGAGGAACAACAGGTGACCCTGTCGCGGGAGCAGGCGCATTATCTATTTGGCGTTATGCGGCTGACGACCGGTGCGCAGGTGGCCCTGTTCAACGGGCAGGACGGCGAATACCGCGCCGAGGTCGTCGAGGCCGGCAAGCGTGGCGGCACGCTGGTCTGTCGCGCCCGGACTGGGCCGCAGTCGATGCCGCCCGATCTCTGGCTGATGTTCGCGCCGATCAAGAAGGCGCGCACAGATTTCATCGTCGAGAAATCGGTCGAGATGGGCGCGCGCCGCATCGTGCCTGTCCAGACGGAATTCACGAATTCCGAACGCATCCGGCAGGACCGGCTGCAGGCACATGCCACCGAGGCGGCCGAGCAGTGCGGCGCCACCTTCGTTCCGCAAGTGACCGAACTGCACCGGCTGGACCGGCTTCTGGCCGACTGGCCCGAGGACCGACAGCTGATGTTCTGCGACGAGGCGCAGGCCGGGGCACATGCGCGCTTACCGGGCACCGGTGCCTCATGGGCGATACTCATCGGTCCCGAGGGCGGGTTCTCCGATGCCGAACGTGCCCGATTGCACGCGCTGCCCTTTGCGCATGCAGTGGCGCTCGGCCCGCGGATCCTGCGTGCGGACACCGCCGCCGTGGCGGCGTTGACCCTCTGGCAGACCACCCTGGGAGACTGGCGATGATCCGCAAGGCCACGCCCGCCGACACTGTCCCGATGGCGGCCTTTCTCGAAGCGCATGTCGAGACGTCGATGTTCCTTCTGGGCAATCTCGAGGCGCACGGCACCGAGGACACCGCACATCCGCATGGCACCGCGTTTTTCCTGCGTGAGACCGGAGATGGCATCACCGGGGTCTTCGGGTGTACCAATGCCGGCTTCCTGATGTGCCAGTTGCCCGACCTGACCGCGACAGAGGCGCAGACCTATGCTCACCTCCTGAAGGGGTACACGCTGCAGGGCATGACCGGCGAGGCGGACCAGGTACAGGTGATCGTCGATGCGCTGCCCGTCGCACCAGAGGCGTGGCGGTTGAACAGGGTCGAACCCCTTTACCGCATGGACATTCGCGGGCTGAGCTCTGGCAGCGCGATCCGTCCGCCTGCCAAGGCGGATGTGCCGGTGCTGACCGACTGGTTCGCAAGGTACATGACGGAAACGCAGACAGCCCCGCCGGGTAACCTGCACGCGGCCGCCGCACGCCGTGCCGAACTGGCCGTGGGCGCCCCTCGTATCCGTATTTTGGAGCGCGACGGCACTCCCGTGGCAATGGCGGCGATCAACGCCAAGGCCGGGCAGACGGTACAGGTCGGCGGTGTCTTCGTGCCTACGGACCTGCGCGGCCAGGGGCTTGGCGGGCAGGTGGTGCGGGCGTTGCTGGCCGAAATGGCGGGGCAGGGCGCCACAACCGCCATTTTGTTTGCCGCATCGCCGGAGGCGGCGAAGACCTATGAGCGCATCGGCTTTGCCCGTGTCGGCGGTTATCGCATCGCCATGCTGGAACAGGCCGCCCTGCTGGGAGAGTCCCGATGATCCGCCCGGAGGCGATGAACGCCATCCGCCAGTGGCAAGAGGCGCTGATCGGCCTCGCCGTCATGGCACTGGGCGCCTATTGGGGCTTTTTCACCGGCGGCGGGCTGTTGCACTGGATCGGCTATCTTGTCCTGCTGATCGGGGTCGCGCTGACCGTGACCGGCGTGCAGCGCGGGCGTTTTCGCCGGGGCGGTGGCGGTCCCGGCGTGGTGCAGGTGGTCGAACGTCGCGTCAGCTATTTCGGTCCGCTCTCGGGCGGGATCGTCGATCTCGACGCGCTCGAGGCGCTCAGTCTCGACCCGACCTCGGAACCGCCGGTCTGGCTGCTGATGGCGCCGGGCCAGCCGCGTCTTGAAATTCCGCTGACCGCCAAGGGCGCCGACCAGCTTTTCGATGCCTTCGCCACCCTTCCGGGCATCCGGACAGAGCACATGTTGCGCCAGATGCAAGAGGGCGCGGCACACCAGGTTGTCATCTGGCGCGCGTCTTCTGTGCGCGATGCCGCCAGAAGGCTGCATTGACACTCTGGCCGATTGGCGACAACAGGATAAGTTCAGAACCGCGAGCAGACCGGGAGCCCCCACATGTCCATTCCCCAATCCGGCGGCGGGCCGATCACGTCTCATGCACAATTGGCAGAGTATCTGGCCTCGGGCTGCAAGCCAAAGGACCAATGGCGCATCGGCACCGAGCATGAAAAGTTCGGCTATTGCAAGGACACGCTCAAACCCTTGCCCTATGACGGCGAGCGTTCGATCCGCGCGGTGCTGGAAGGGCTGCGCGACCGCCACGGCTGGGATCCGGTGTCCGAAGGCGGCCATATCATCGGCCTGACCAAGGACGGCGCGAACGTCAGCCTCGAACCGGGCGGGGCGCTGGAACTCTCGGGCGCGCCTCTGGAGACCATCCACCAGACCTGTGACGAGGTGAACGAGCACCTGGCCCAGGTCAAGGACATCGCCGACGAGATCGGCGTGGGCTTCATCGGGTTGGGTGCCGCCCCGATCTGGACGCATGAGGAAATGCCGCTCATGCCCAAGGGCCGCTACAAGCTCATGGATGCCTACATGGACAAGGTGGGCACCACCGGCAAACAGATGATGCGCCGGACCTGCACCGTGCAGGTGAACCTCGACTTCGCGTCAGAGGCGGACATGGTGCAAAAAATGCGCGTGGCGCTGGCGCTGTCACCCGTGGCCACCGCGCTTTTCGCCAATTCGCCCTTCTTCGAGGGCAAGCCGGTGGGCGTGAAATCCAAGCGGATGCAGATCTGGGAGACGCTGGACGATTCCCGCACCGGTATGTTGCCGTTCGTCTTCGATGAGGGCTTCGGGTTCGAACGCTGGGTGGAATACGCTTTGGACGTGCCGATGTATTTCGTCTATCGCGACGGCGTCTATGTCGATGCGCTGGGCATGTCCTTCCGCGACTTCCTCGAGGGCAAGCTGCCGGCTTTGCCGGGCGAGGTGCCGACGCTGTCCGATTGGGCCGACCACCTGACCACCGCCTTCCCGGACGCGCGGATGAAGAAGTACATAGAGATGCGCGGCGCCGATGGCGGCCCGTGGCGGCGGCTTTGCGCGCTGCCCGCCTTCTGGGTCGGGTTGATGTATGACCAGACCGCGCTGGATGCGGCCTGGGACCTCGCCAAGGGCTGGGACGCGGAAACGCGCGAGGCGTTACGGCTGGCGGCGACCCGCGATGGGTTGCAGGCCCAGGTCGGCGATATCAGGATGCATGACCTCGCGCGCGAGGTTTTGAACATCGCCGAGGCAGGCCTTGTGGCGCGGGCGCGCCCCGGTGCCGGCGGTCTTGTCCCGAACGAAACGCATTTCCTGAATGCGCTCAAGGACAGCGTCGAGTCGGGCAGCGTGCCGTCCGACGAACTTCTGGCGCGGTACAATGGCGACTGGAACGGCGATCTCAGCCGCATATACGCAGAATACTCCTATTGAGCCGTTTGATGGCCTAGGCGGCACGGGACCCCGGACTTGATCCCGGGTCCCGTGCGATATCGTCAATAGCCGATCGCGCAACCGTCCTTGCGCGGGTCGGATGCTCCTTGCAGCACCCCGTTCTGATGGATGCGGATCGCCTGCGCACCGCCGATCGGGGCGCTGGGCACTTCGATGTCGTGTCCCATCTCGGCCAGCTTGGCAAAGACCGCTTCGTCGTGGCCCCGTTCTAGCTGCAGCTTGTTGCCCTCGGCAAAGCTGCGGGGGGCGTCCAGGGCGGCCTGCGGGTCCATGCCGAAATCGATCATGTTGGTCAGCACGCGCGCATGGCCATTGGGTTGGTACTGTCCGCCCATGACGCCAAAGGGCATGGCCACGCGCCCCTCCTCGACCAGCATCCCGGGGATGATCGTGTGCATCGGCCGCTTGCCGCCTGCCATTTCGTTCGGGTGCCCCTCGGCCAGGGTAAAGCCCGCGCCGCGGTTCTGGAACAGGATGCCGTATTTCTCCGAGGCGATCCCGGAGCCGAAGCTGTTGAAGATCGAGTAGATCAGCGACACGGCCATGCGGTCGCGGTCGACCACGGTGATGTAGATCGTCTCGCGGTGCACCTCTTCGGACAGGGTCGTGGCCGAGGCCATCGCCCGCCCGGGTTCGATCAATTCTGCCAGCCTGGCTGCCGTTTCCGGGCTTTGCAGGTGGTCCAGACGCGTCATGTGGTCTGCATCGGCCAGGAAACGGTTGCGCGCATCATAGGCCAGTTTGGCGGCCTCGGCTTCGATGTGGATGCGCTGGGCGCCGAACGGGTCCATCGAGGCCAGGTCGAAATGCGACAGGATGTTCAGCAGCAGATGTGCGGTCACGCCCTGGCCATTCGGCGGGTGTTCCAGGAGTTCTCGGCCCTTGTACGTCCCCGAAATCGGGTCACCGATTGTGCAGGCGGTTGCCGCGAAATCGTCCAGGGTATGAACACCACCGGCGGCGTTCAGCGCGGCGCACATGTCCTCGGCCACCTCTCCGGCGTAGAAGCCGTCGCGCCCCTGTGTCGCGATTCGGCGCAGCACCTCGGCATTGCCGGGCAGGCGAAAGATGTCGCCGGTCACGGGCACCGCGCCGCCATCAAGGTAGTGCGTCCGGCCCGCGCCCTGCAGCCGGTCGTTTGCCTCGTCCCAGTCGAATGCGACGCGCGGAGCTACCGGCACACCGTCGTCCATTGCCCGGATCGCGGGCGCCAGGCTGTCCGCCAGGCCCAGGCGACCCCAGCGGTCGGACATGGTGCAGAAGGCATCGACCGCGCCCGGGATCGTGACGGCGTGGGCGCTGGCCACGGGCACCGCCTGGTGCCCCTCGGCGCGCAGGGCTGTGGCATTTGCCGCCGCAGGCGCGCGGCCGGATCCGTTGACCGCGATCACCTCGTCCCCGCCTGCGGGTGAGACCAGCGCGAAACAGTCGCCGCCCAGCCCGGTCATCGCCGGTTCCGCGACGCCCAGCAGGACCGCGCCGGCGATGGCCGCATCCATCGCGTTGCCGCCACGCTGAAGGATGTCGACCGCAGCCTGTGCGGCCAGCGGGTGCGACGTCGCGCAGAGCCCGTTCAGGGCCAGCACGGGGGATCGTCCGGGTCTGTGGAAATCGCGCATGTGCCTCTCTGCTCCCTTGTTGCCGGGCAGAGCATACGGTGGCGTCTTGCGGCGTCAATCGGGAGGACTGAACCTCGGCGCCGCGCACTGGGTGGGGGCTGAAAACGCGCGACGCCGAGGGAAGCCTTGTGCAGCTTACTGGAACAGGATGGTTGCGAATCCGGGCCGTATTTGGGCACGCGCTGGGCAATTCGGCGACAATTGGGCCGCAGGGCGGTTCAGCGCAGCGGTATGGACAGGCGGAGCCGGTTGCTATCCCCGTCGTGGCGGTAATCCAGGTTCTCGGACAGTGAGCGGATCAGGAGCCACCCAAAGCCGCCTTCCGGCAGATCCGCGACCGGGACGTCCAGATCAGCCGGCGCGCCCGATGGCGGCGTGCCGCTGGGCATGGGCAGGCCGAAATCGGTAGATTCGACCGACAACCTGTCGGGTGCGAACACCAGCCGCAGCAGGATGTCACCCCCGGCCCGATCCTCGTAGGCATGTTCGACGATGTTGTTGAGGACTTCGGCGACCACCAGTTCCCAGTTACTGTCCGGCGGCGGGGCCATCTCCTGGCCCTGCAACAGCGCGTTTATGCCTGTCAGGGTCACGCGCACATCCTCTGCCGTGCTGTCCATTCGGCAGCAAACCAGGAATGCGCCGTCCTCGAGCCGCTCCGCCTGCATGGTCTGTCGCTCCGGCCCGGGATCAAGCGCCTGCGGCGGAGTCGGCGGAAGGATGGATGGCAAAGATCGAATCCATCCGGGTCATGCGGAACACCTTGTCCACTGCGGGACGCAAACCGGCCAGTTCCAGCTTGCCGCCTTTGGGCATCAGTTTCATCGCCGCGACTATTGCGCCGAGGCCGCTGGAATCGATGAAATCGACCTGGCTCAGGTCCAGTACATAGCGCGGTTTTTCGGTTCCCAGGATCTCGCGCATGCGGTCCTTGAACTGGATCGCCACGGCGGCATCGATTCGGGCTGCGTCGACCGTGATGATGTCCACGCAGTCGCGGTGATCTGTGGTAAGTCTCATGCGGTACCCCAAAGTCATGGATCGGGAGGACCCTAGACGGCAATCCTTACCTTTCTGTATGCACATCAGGGGAAAGGGAGGCATTCGCATGGAAACTGTCGTGATCACCGGGGCGTCGCGGACGCCGATGGGCGGCTTTCAGGGGGTTTTCGCCGAACAGGCGGCCAGCACGCTGGGCGGTGCGGCGATCCGCGCGGCGCTGTCGCAGGCAGGGCGGCCTGCTGTCGACGAACTGCTGATGGGCTGCGTCCTGCCGGCGGGTCAGGGGCAGGCGCCCGCGCGCCAGGCGGGATTTGCCGCCGGTCTTGGCGAAGAGGTGCCGGCCACCACGCTGAACAAGATGTGCGGGTCCGGCATGAAGGCCGCGATGATGGCCTGGGATCGGCTTGCGTTGGGCCATGCCGCAACCATCGTTGCCGGCGGGATGGAGTCGATGACGCAGGCGCCCTACATGCTGCCCAAGATGCGCGCCGGGGCCCGCATCGGTCATGGACAGGTGGTCGATCACATGTTCCTCGACGGTTTGGAAGACGCCTATGACAAAGGGCGCCTCATGGGCACCTTTGCCGAAGATTGCGCCGAGGCCTTCCAGTTCACCCGCGAGGCACAGGACCAGTATGCGCTGGCCTCGTTGTCCAACGCACTGGATGCGGAACGCTCTGGCGCCTTCGACGACGAGATCACGCCCGTCACCCTGCACATGCGGCATGGCGAGGAAATCATCACCCGTGACGAACAGCCCGGCAAGGCCCGGCCCGAAAAGATCCCGATGCTGAAACCTGCTTTCCGCAAGGACGGCACGGTGACCCCGGCCAATTCCTCCTCGATTTCGGACGGCGCGGCGGCGCTGGTGCTGTCGACCCTGGATGCCGCGGTGGCAGCCGGGGTGACGCCGCGGGCCAGAATCCTCGGTCATGCCTCGCATGCCCAGGCACCCTCTCTGTTCCCGACGGCTCCCGTTCCGGCCGCGCGCAAGCTGTTGGAACGGATCGGCTGGAAGACCGGCGATGTCGACCTCTGGGAGGTAAACGAGGCCTTCGCCGTGGTTCCGATGGCCTTCATGCATGAAATGGGCCTGCCCCGCGACGTGGTGAACGTGAACGGAGGCGCCTGCGCGCTGGGCCACCCCATCGGGGCTTCGGGTGCGCGCATCATCGTCACGCTGCTGAACGCGCTGGAAAAGCGTGGGGCGAAACGCGGCGTGGCGGCAATCTGCATCGGTGGCGGCGAGGGCACGGCCATCGCCATCGAACGGATCTGATCCGGAAAGGTGCCGGGAGACCGGCGCCGCTCGCGCGCATTCCACGGACCATTCCGGACGCGCACTTTCCCGAGGCACTTTAAGTCTCGTGAAAAAATGCTTTGAGATTTCACGCGACTCGGGCATCGTGAAATTCGAGGTCATTTTTTCACGGGAAACACGATGTCGCATCCCTCTCCACTGCCCAAGTCGCTTGGCGCTGATCTGCGCGCGCTGCGGCGCACGCGTGGGTTGACCCTACAGCAGTTGGCCGACCGGCTTGGCCGCTCCGTCGGCTGGCTGAGCCAGGTGGAACGCGATCTTTCCGACCCCTCGATCACCGACCTGCGCCATCTTGCCGGCGCGTTGGAGGTCTCTGTGTCCACGCTGGCCCGGCACGAGGCGGCGGCTGGGCCTGAGACCGGCCGGATCGTTCGGAACGGCACGCGCCGCCCGATCGGATCTCGCATGACGGGGCTGGTGGAGGAACTGCTTTCACCCGACCTGACCGATGATTTCGAGATGGTGCATTCCACTTTCGAACCGCGTTCCGAGATCGGCGAGACGGTGACCCGGCCCACGCAGGAACTGGGTTACCTGGTGTCCGGAAAGCTGGTGCTGACGATCGGGGGCGCGCGTTTCACGATCCATCCCGGCGACAGCTTTCGCATCCGTGGTGAACCGTTCCGCTGGGAAAACCCCTTTGACGAGGCTGCGGTGGCGATCTGGGTGATCGCGCCGCCGGTCTACTGATGCCGGGGCTGGGCGCCGGTGGCGCGGTCGGATGCCTCCGGCGGGAGTATTTTTGCAAAGGAGAAGCGGCACAGCGCGCCTCTTCTCCGGGATCGGAGTCGAGATCATGACAAGGGGGCAATGCCTCTGTGGCGCCATCACCTTTGAAACCGACGCCGTGCCGAAGGGCGTCAGCGTCTGCCACTGCGGCCAGTGCCGGCGCCAGTCGGGGCATCTCTGGGCCTCCGCCTATGTCCCGCGTGCGGCGCTGCGGATCTCGGGAAACGTGCGCTGGTACGACAGTTCGGCAGGTGCACAGCGCGGGTTCTGCCCAACCTGCGGCAGCTTCCTGTTCTGGCATGCCCATGACGAGGACACGATGAGCTTTGCCCTCGGTGCCCTGGATCGGCCGACCGGGCTGCGCCTGGAAAAACACATCTTCACCGCCGACAAAGGCGACTACTACGAGATCGCGGACGGCGTTCCGCAGAAATGAACGAGGGGACCATGTCCGATTTTCCGTCACAGGCCCGCGTGGTCATCATCGGCGGCGGGGCCGTCGGCGCCTCTTGCGCCTATCACATTGCCAGGGCCGGGTGGGACTGCGTCCTGCTGGAAAAGAACGAGCTGACAGCCGGATCGACCTGGCACGCGGCGGGCAATTGCCCTTCGTTCAGCACGTCGTGGGCGGTGATGAACATGCAGCGCTATTCGCTGGACCTTTACCGTCGTCTCGCGGAAGAGGTCGATTATCCGATGAACTACCACGTCACCGGGTCAATCCGCCTTGGCCATTCGCGTGAACGCATGATGGAGTTCGAGCGGGCGCGCTCGATGGGGCAGTACCAGGGCATGAACCTTGAAATGCTCGCGGTTTCGGATCTGAAGGCGCGTTACCCGTTCCTCGAGACACATGACCTTGCCGGCGGGCTATTCGATCCCGATGACGGCGACATCGACCCGGCGCAGCTGACCCAGGCCCTTGCCAAGGGCGCGCGGATGGCCGGCGCGCGGATCGAGCGGTTCTGCCCGGCGACCGGTGTCAGCCGCGAAAACGGCGAGTGGATCGTTCACACCGACAAGGGCGACATCCGCTGCGAGAAAGTGGTGAATGCCGCCGGCTACTACGCGCAGCGCGTCGGTGAGTGGTTCAAGCCCTTCGGTGGCCGGACTGTTCCGATGGCCGTCATGAGCCACCAGTATTTCCTGACCGAGGAGATCCCGGCAATCAAGGAATGGTCGCAGGAAAACGGCAAGCTGCCCCTGCTGCGCGATGTCGACAGCAGCTACTACCTGCGGCAGGAGAAATTCGGCCTGAACCTTGGCCCCTACGAGCGGAACTGCAAGGCGCACTGGATCACGCCCGACGATCCCATGCCCCAGGACTTCTCCTTCCAGCTGTATCCCGACGACCTGGAACGGTTGGAATGGTACATTGAAGATGCAATGGCCCGCATGCCCTTGTTGGGTGAGGGGGGCGTGGGGCGCAATATCAACGGCCCCATCCCCTATTCGCCCGACGGATTGCCCTTGCTGGGTCCGATGCCCGGCGTGCCCGATGCCTTCGAAGCCTGCGTCTTTACCTTTGGCATCACGCAGGCGGGCGGTGCCGGCAAGGTGCTGGCCGAATGGGTCACCGAAGGTCAGACCGAATGGGACATGTGGGCCACGGACCCGCGCCGGTTTACCGACTATACGGACCCGCAGTATTGCGTGGACAAGGCGATGGAGGTCTACGGACACGAATATGCCATGCACTTCCCGCACCACTCCTGGCCTGCCGCGCGGGATCGCAAGATCTCGCCGGTGCATGAACGGGTCAAGGCGCTGGGGGGGGTCATGGGGGTCTACAACGGCTGGGAACGGGCCAACTGGTTTGCCCGGCCGGACGACGATACCTCCGAGGCCGGGACCCAGACCTGGGATCGTGCCGGCCCCTGGGAGCCGCGCGTGCGCGAAGAATGCGAGGCGGTGCGCGATGGCGTGGGTGTACTGGACCTGCCCGGCTTTTCGCGGTTCGACGTGCAGGGGCCGGGCGCGGCAGAGTGGTTGCTGTCGCGGATTGCCGGAACGCTGCCGTCGCCGGGGCGGATGAACCTGGCCTATTTCCCCGATGCGCGGGGCCGTATCCTGACGGAGATGAGCGTCATGGCACATGGCGCCGATCACTTCATGCTGATCACCGCCGCCGCCGCGCAGTGGCACGACCGTGATCTCTTGCTGGCGGACAAACCGGCGGAGGTCACCGTGACCGACCGCACGCGCGACGTCTCGACCCTGATCGTCACAGGGCCAAAGGCGCGCGCCCTGTTCGAGGCTTTGGGCACTGACGCGGACCTCGCGCTGCCCTGGCTGTCGGTGCAGGAGGCGGTCGTCGCCGGTGTCACCTGCGGGCTGGCGCGCGTGTCCTTTGCCGGTGAGCTTGGGTGGGAGATCCATGCGGCAACGGCAGAGATCCCGCCTCTGTACGAGGCCGTGCTGGCGGCCGGGGCAAGGCCATTCGGCATGTTCGCCCTCAACAGTTTGCGGCTGGAGAAGGGGTATCGTGCCTGGAAGGGCGATCTTTCCACCGACTACTCCCTTGTCGAGGCCGGGCTGGACCGATTTGTCAGGTTCGACAAGCCGCAGGACTTCCCCGGCAAGGACGCGCTGGCCGCCGAGGCGGCCGCTGGGCCGAAGAAACGCTTTGTCACGCTGAAGGTCGATGCGGGTGAGGCGGATGCCCCTTACATGTCGACCCTTTGGCATGACGGTGAAATCGTCGGAGAGACCACCTCCGGCGGTTGGGGATACCGTGTCGGCGCCTCCATTGCACTGGGCATGGTACGGGCCGACCTGGCTGTGCCGGGCACGCAACTGACCGTGGACATCTTCGGACAGAGGTGCCGTGCCACGGTCCAGCCGGACGGGCCGCTCTGGGATCCACAAAACCAGAGGATAAAGGCATGAGCCGCGTAACATTGCTGGATGGTGGCATGGGGCAGGAACTGCTCCGTCGCCACGGCGCTCCGGTCAGCCCGCTCTGGGCCACGCAGGTCATGCTGGATCGTCCCGGGCTGGTCGCGGAGGTGCACTGCGACTATGCCGACGCCGGCGCCACCGTGGCCACGACGAACACCTATGCCATCCACCGCGACAGGCTGCGGGGCGGGGCGTCCAACCACTATGCCGCCGACGGCACCGAACTGCTCGACCTCGAAGCAAAGTTCGCGGATCTGCATCGTGCCGCCCTGGACGAGGCCGGCGCGGTCCGCGATCGCGGCCGCATTGCGGGTTCCATCGGGCCGCTGGGCGCCAGCTACCGTGCCGACCTGCACCCGGACCAGGCAGATGCCATCCCGCTTTATGCCGAGGTGGCCAAGATCCTCGCGCCTTCCGTCGACCTGCTGCTGTTCGAAACCATCCCTTCGCTCTCCGCCGCCCGCGCCTGCCTTGCCGCGGGCCGGCAGACCGATCGACCGGTCTGGCTGGCCTTCACCGTCGACGACGAGGACGGCACAAGTCTGCGCTCGGGCGAGCCCTTGGCCGAGGCGGCGTCGATCGCGGGCGAGGCCGACGCGGTGCTCGCCAATTGCTCTGCGCCAGAGGCAATGCCGGCGGCACTCGACGCGATGTCCGTCGCAGGGGTGCCCTTTGGGGCCTATGCCAATGCCTTCACCACCCTGACCAAGGAATACGTTGCCGGGGGAAGTACCGCCGCCGCCCTCTCTGCGCGCCGCGACATGGGTCCAGAGGCCTACGCGGATCATGTCATGGCCTGGGTCGAACGCGGCGCCACCATCGTGGGCGGCTGTTGCGAAACGCGCCCCGCCCATATCGCGGAGATTGCCCGCCGCCTGCGCGCTGCAGGGCATGAGATCGTCTGATGTTTCTTCTCTCCAAAAATACTCCAAACCGCGCCCGAAGGGCGCGCCGGTCGGACGCGCGAGCGTCCGAAACCCCATGAGGTTCTGACATGCCCCTTCCCACCAAGGCCCGCGTCGTCATCATTGGCGGCGGTGTCATCGGCTGTTCTGTCGCCTATCACCTGGCGAAACTTGGCTGGACCGATGTGGTCCTTCTGGAACGCAAGCAGCTGACGTCGGGCACCACATGGCACGCTGCTGGGCTCATTGCCCAGCTGCGTGCCAGCGCCAACATGACCCGGCTCGCGAAATACAGTCAGGAACTCTATGGCCGGCTTGAAGAGGAAACGGGAATTGCCACCGGGTTCCGGCGCGTGGGATCGATCACGGCTGCCCTGACCGCCGAACGGCATGAGGAACTGCGCCGCTCCGCCGCGATGGCCCGTGCCTTCGGGGTCGAGATCGAAGAGATCGACACGCAGGAGATCGCCGGCAAGTATCCTCATCTCAACACGGATGGAGTGTTGGGCGGGGTCTACCTGCCCAAGGACGGCCAGGGCGATCCTGCCAATATCGCGCTTGCGCTTGCCAAGGGCGCCCGCCAGTGCGGCGCCACGGTCGCCGAGAGAACCAAGGCCACCGGCGTCACCGCCGAAGGCGGCCGTATCACGCAGGTTCACTGGCAGGCAGGGGATGGCACCTCGGGCAGCATCGCGGCGGAACACGTCGTCAACTGCGCCGGTATGTGGGGGCGCGAGGTCGGTACCATGCTGGGCACGGACGTCCCCCTGCACGCCTGCGAGCATTTCTACATCGTGTCCGAACCGATCGAGGGCCTGTCCCAACTCCCCGTCCTGCGCGTTCCCGACGAATGCGCCTATTACAAGGAGGACGCGGGCAAGCTGATGCTGGGCGCGTTCGAGCCGGGCGCCAAACCCTGGGCGCTGCAAGGCATACCTCAGGACTTCGAATTCGACCAGTTGCCCGAGGATTTCGACCATTTCGAGCCGATCCTTGAAAAGGCGGTTCACCGCATGCCCATCCTTGGCAGTGCGGGCATCCATACCTTCTTCAACGGGCCGGAAAGCTTTACCCCCGACAACGCCTATTACATGGGGCTCTGCCCGGGGCGCGAAAACGTCTGGGTCGCGGCGGGCTTCAACTCCATCGGGATCCAGTCAGCGGGTGGCGCGGGCATGGCGCTGGCGCAATGGATGAACGATGGCGAGAAACCGTTCGATCTTGGCGACGTGGACATCGCCCGTGCGCAGGGGTTCCAGACCAACACCAGCTACCTTGCATCGCGGGTTTCCGAAACGCTGGGGCTGCTGTATGCCGACCACTATCCCTATCGGCAAAAGGAAACCGCGCGCGGCATCCGCCGTTCGCCCTTCCATGACCGGCTGGCAGAGCGTGGCGCCGTCTTTGGCGAACTGGCGGGCTGGGAGCGCGCCAACTGGTACGCGCGCCCCGGACAGGAGGCGGACTACCGCTATTCCTGGCGCCGCCAGAACTGGTTCGACAACGCTGCCGAGGAACACCGCGCCATCCGCGAAAACGTCGCCATGTATGACATGACCTCTTTCGGCAAGCTGCGGGTCGAGGGGCGCGACGCCGAGAGCTTGCTGAACCTTGTCTGCGGGGCCGATCTGTCGACCCCGGTGGGCAAGATCACCTACACCCAGTTTCTCAACACCAGGGGCGGGATCGAGGCGGATGTCACCGTCACCCGCCTGTCGGAAACCGCATACCTGGTGGTCACGCCCGCCGCCACGCGCCGCGCCGACGAGACCTGGCTGCGCCGCCACGTCGGCGACCGAAACGTCGTCATCACCGATGTGACCGCAGCGGAAGGGGTGCTGGCCGTCATGGGGCCGAGGGCCCGGGACCTGATGCAGGCCGTTTCTCCCGGTGATTTCTCGAACGCGGCGAACCCGTTCGGCACCGCGCAGCGGATAGAGATCGGCATGGGCGAAGCGCGGGTTCACCGGGTTTCATACGTCGGTGAACTGGGCTGGGAGGTCTATGTCAGCGCCGACATGGCCACCCATGTCTTTGACACGCTCTGGCAGGCGGGGCAGGACCTTGGCCTGACCCTCGCCGGAATGCATGTCATGGACACATGCCGGGCCGAAAAGGCGTTTCGCCACTTTGGTCATGACATCACCTGCGAGGATCACGTCCTGGAGGCGGGGCTGGGATTCGCGGTCAAGACAACCAAGCCCGAATTCATTGGCCGTGATGCTGTGCTGGCAAAGCGCGAGGCCGGGCTGGACAGGCGACTGGTGCAATTCCTGCTGACCGATCCCGAACCGCTGCTCTACCATAACGAACCCGTCCTCAGGGACGGTCAGATCGTCGGCCACCTGAGTTCGGGTGCCTATGGTCACACGCTCGGGGGCGCGGTTGGGTTGGGCTATGTCCCCTGCAAGGGGGAAACCGCCGATCAGCTTTTGTCATCGACCTATGAAATCGACGTAGCGGGCACGCGGGTGCCTGCGCGGGCCTCGCTCAAACCGCTCTACGATCCGAAATCCGAACGGGTGAAGTTCTAGACCGTCGGGGTTGCGCCCGGGCGCAGCGCTTGTCAAAGGGGGGCATGGCATCAGACTATGACCCCCCCACAGGCGAAATCCCCGTCCTTTACGAGGACGCCGACCTGCTTGTCGTCGACAAGCCCGCAGGATTGCTGTCGGTTCCCGGCAAGGGCGAGGATTTGCAGGATTGCCTGTTGAGCCGGCTGGAAAAGGCATTTCCGACCGTCCGCCTCGTTCATCGGCTGGACCGGGACACCTCGGGTGTCATGGTCTTTGGCCTGACGCCCCATGCACAGCGCCACCTTGGCAACCAGTTCGAAACCCGCAAGACCAAAAAGACCTATCTGGCCCGCCTGCACGGCAAATTGGAGCCCGCGACCGGCGAAATCGATCTGCCGCTGATCGTCGACTGGCCCAACCGGCCCCGGCAAAAGGTCTGTCACGAAACGGGCAAACCCGCGCTGACCGGCTGGAAGGTGCTCAAGATCGGTGAGGGTGAGACCCGCGTGCGCCTCTTTCCGCACACGGGGCGCAGCCACCAGCTACGAGTGCACACCCTGGCGCTGGGCCATCCAATCCTGGGCGACACGCTGTATGCACCGGAGACGGCGGATCATTACCCGCGCATGATGCTGCACGCAGAAGAACTGCGCGTGAATCATCCCGAAAGCGGCAAGGGTATGAAATTCCGGGCACCGGCGCCGTTCTGACGTCGCCGCGTTCTTGATCGGAAAGAACGCCTAGGCGAAGGCGTGAAGCGCCGGGGGCAGAGCCCCCGGCCTGCGAAGATCACTCAGCCGCCCAGCCGGACACGGCCTTGATCTCGACGAAGTCATGGATGCCCCAGCTGCCGCCCTCGCGGCCATTGCCGGACATCTTCATGCCGCCAAAGGGGGCGCCTGCGCCGCGGCTTTCGCCGTTCATCTCGACCATGCCAGAGCGCAGGGCGCGGGCCATTCGCGCCCGCCGCGCGCCGTCCTGGCTCTGTACGTAATTGGTCAATCCGTAGTCCGTATCGTTGGCGATCTTCACCGCCTCCGCTTCATCCTCGAATTTCAGGATCGACAGCACCGGACCAAAGATCTCTTCCTGCGCGATGGTCATGTCGTTGGTCACGTCGGCAAAGACCGTGGGGCGGACGTAATAGCCCTTGTTGAACCCCTCGGGGCGGCCTGGACCGCCTGCGACCAGCCGGGCGCCTTCTTCGATGCCCTTCTCGATCAGGCCCTGGATCTTTTCCCATTGGGTGGCGTTCACGACCGGCCCGATGTGACGCCCTTCCTCGGACGCCGGACCCACGGTGATCTTCGAGGCGACGGCGGCGGCCTCTTCGACCACGCGATCATAGACCGACGCCTCGACCAGCATCCGGCTGGGCGCATTACAACTTTGGCCGGTGTTGTTCATCATGTGCAGCACGCCGCGCTTGACCGCCTTTTCGTCCGCGTCGGCAAAGATGAGGTTCGCGCCCTTGCCGCCAAGCTCGAGGTGCACGCGTTTCAGCGTCTCTGCCGCGGCGATCGAGATCAACCGCCCGGCACGGGCCGAACCGGTAAAGCTGACCATGTCGATGTCCGGATGGCTGGACAGTTGCGAACCGACGCCGGCGCCGTCACCGTTGACCAGGTTGAACACGCCCGGCGGCAGGTCGGCGGCATCCATGATCTCGGCAAAGATCATCGCGTCCAGCGGGCTTTCCTCGGAGGGTTTCAGAACCATCGTGTTGCCCGCCACCAGCGCCGCACCCACCTTGAGCGTGATCTGGTTCATCGGCCAGTTCCACGGCGTGATCAGCGCGCAGACGCCCACCGCCTCATGGATGATGCGGTCGTTCGGGGCGTGGTCGCCCAGCGGACGTTCCCAAGGGAACTCCTTGGCGGCCTGGATGAAGGTCTTGAGGTGGCGGATACCTGCGCCGGCCTGCTGTGTCTTGGCCATGTCGATGGGGGCCCCCATTTCCATGCTGATCGCCGTGCCAAGGTCCTCTGTCCGCGCCTTGTAGGCGGCGTAGACCCTTTCAAGCGCCGCAATGCGCTCTTCGACGGGCGTGGCCATCCAGCCGGGCAGGGCGGCCTTTGCGGCCGCGACGGCGGCATTGGTGTCCGCTTCGCCGCCCAGCGAGATCACCGCGCAGGGGTCTTCGGTCGACGGGTCAATCACGTCGTGAGCGGTGCCCGCCAGTGGTTCGACCCAGGCGCCGTTGATATAGAACTGACGTTTCTCGATCATGTCTTAACTCCTGCGTAGACAGACAGACGCCCGCCGTTCCGGAAGGGGTCCGAAGCGGTCGGGCGCCAGTTTTGCGGCACTCTGTCACCCCCTCCGCAGAGGCGCAAGACGGGGCTTTACATCCGGATTTTAGAATGTATCTAAACAGACATAGTCAAACCCGAGCATTTCGGACAGGAAAGGACATCTGATTATGGCCCTGCGCATCAACGACGAGCTTCCCAACCTCACCGTGACCACCGACCTCGGCGAGGTGACCCTGCACGACTGGATCGGCGACAGCTGGGCGATCCTGTTTTC
Organism: Mameliella sp. MMSF_3455; assembly: GCF_030733205.1. Taxonomy (GTDB): domain Bacteria; phylum Pseudomonadota; class Alphaproteobacteria; order Rhodobacterales; family Rhodobacteraceae; genus Antarctobacter. The sequence goes on along the minus strand of NZ_JASHJL010000041.1, from coordinate 25,270 downwards.
GCACCCCAAGGATTTCACCCCCGTCTGCACCACCGAATTCGGCGCCGTGGCACAGCTGGCGGCCGAGTGGGAAAAGCGCGGAACCAAGGTGATGGGTATCTCCGTCGATGGTGTCGAAGAGCACAAGCAGTGGAAAGGCGACATCGAGAAGACCTCTGGTGCGTCCGCCGGTTTCCCGATCATCGCCGACGAGGATCTGGCCGTGTCCAAGGCGCTGGACATGCTGCCCGCCGACGCCTACCTGCCCGACGGACGCACCGCTGCTGACAGCGCCTCGGTGCGCTCGGTCTTCATCATTGCGCCGAACAAGAAAGTGCAGCTGATGATGACCTACCCGATGTCGGTGGGCCGCAACTTTGCCGAAGTGCTGCGCGCGCTGGACGCCCTGCAGGCGACCTATGAGACCCCGATTGCCACCCCGGCCAACTGGAGCGTCGGTCAGGACGTGATCGTGGCTCTGTCGCTGAACGACGAGCAGGCCAAGGAAAAGTTCGGCGAAGTCAACGCCGTGCTGCCTTACCTGCGCACGACCAAGATGCCGGCGTAAACCGCATCCGGAATCGACAGTCTGGCGGGCGTCCCACACGGGGCGCCCGATTTCATTGAAAGCCCGCGCTTGCGCGCCGCGCCGCCGCGGCCTAATCGGAGTGGAACAGGAGGCCTGACCATGCGGGACCCGTTCATTCTTGGCGACCAGAGGGTTGCCCCCGGCACGCGGCGGACGGTGGATCTGCCTGTGTCCGTCTTGTCCGACCATACGCCGGTGACGCTGTCGGCCCATGTGGTGCATGGCAAACGGCCTGGTCCGGTCATGTTCGTTTCGGCGGCCATCCACGGCGATGAGGTCATCGGGGTCGAGATCGTGCGGCGCCTTTTGCGTGCCGCGCCGGTTGCCAGGCTTTCGGGGACGCTGGTGGCGGTGCCGATCGTCAACTCCTTCGGGTTTATCAACCGCTCCAGGTACTTGCCTGACAGGCGCGACCTGAACCGCAGCTTTCCCGGCTCTCCGCAAGGGTCGCTGGCGGCGCGTCTTGCGCATCTGTTCCTGACCGAGATCGTGAGCCGCTGTGACGTGGGCATCGACCTGCATTCCGCTGCCGTGGGCCGCACCAACCTGCCCCAGATCCGTTTGACCGCTGGGAATGCGCGTCTTCGCGAACTGGGGGCGGCCTTTGCGGCGCCGGTGACGATGATGTCCAGGACCCGCGAGGGATCGCTGCGGTTGGTGGCGCAGAACGCCGGTGTCGATGTGCTGCTGTACGAGGCGGGCGAGGGGCTGCGGTTCGACGAACACGCGGCCCGCGCCGGGGTTTCCGGAATCCTGCGGGTGATGGCGCGGCTGGGCATGATCGCGGGGCGCGGTGTGCCGCGCGCGCGGGTCGGCTCGGTGATCTGCGAGCGGTCGTCCTGGGTGCGGGCCTCGTCCGGGGGACTGTTGCGCACGCTGAAACGGCGCGGGGATTTCGTCGAGGCCGGGCAGGTGCTGGGGGTCGTGTCCGACCCGTTCGGAGAGCGCGAAGCCGAGGTGGTCGCGGATGTGACCGGCATCCTTGTGGGGCGGTCCGACCTGCCCGTGGTGAACGAAGGCGATGCCCTGTTCCATATCGCCGAACCTCTGGAGCCGGAAAAGGCCGAAGCCGCGGCGGAACGGTTCGACGCCGATCTCGAGGCGCCGCCTTTGTTCGACGAGGATGAGATCATCTGATTGATATTAAATAGTTTATTCCTGAGATCCCCACCCGGTGAAACGTGGTTGCGCAGGCCGCCCCGGCTTGGCAGTCTCGCCGGGCCTGAAACCCGGAGTCGCCTATGCCCTTTACCCTTGCCACCTGGAACATCAACTCGGTCCGGCTGCGGGCGGGGCTGGTCGAGAAGCTCTTGACCGAGGAGGCGCCGGACGTGCTGTGCCTGCAGGAATGCAAGTCTCCCGTCGCCAAAATCCCGCACGAGAGCTTTGCCGCGCTGGGGTATACACACATGGTTGCGCGGGGTGAGAAGGGCTACAACGGTGTGGCGATCCTGTCGAAACTGCCCATCGAGGATGCGGGCGACAGGGATTTCGCGAACCTCGGGCATGCGCGCCACGTCGCAGCCCGCATGGATAACGGTCTGACGATCCACAATTTTTACGTTCCGGCTGGCGGTGATGTGCCGGACCGCGAAAAGAATGTGAAATTCGGGCAGAAACTGGATTACGTCGCGGAGATGCGCGACTGGTTCGCCGCCGAGAAACCGCAGAAGGCGATCCTCGTGGGCGATCTGAACATCGCCCCGCTGGAGGATGACGTCTGGGATCACAAGAAGATGCTCAAGGTGATCTCGCACACGCCGGTCGAGGTCGAGGCGCTGGGCGAGGCACAAGATGCAGGGGGGTGGGTGGATGTGACCCGCAAGGACTTGCCCGTGGGCAAGCTCTACAGCTGGTGGTCCTACCGCGCGAAGGACTGGGATGCTGCCGACAAGGGGCGCCGGCTGGACCATGTCTGGGCAACGCCGGACATCGTCAATGCAGCGCACGGCAGCCGCATCCTGCGCGATGCGCGCGGTTGGGAAAAGCCGTCCGACCACGCGCCGGTCTTTGCCAGTTTCGACCTGTAGCTTTTGTACAAAACGTACGTTTTGTACGTCGAAATCAGCAAAACGTACAAAACGCGCTGGCGGCGGCCAAACCGGATGAACCGGGCCGTCGCCCTTGCATCCCGGGCCACGCTACGCCATCTACGCCACTGAACATATTAAACCGCGTGAGGGCGACATGCTGGAACTGGGCGGCGGCCAACCGGCTGCGGACAACCTGATCAAAGACATCTCCGAAGCGGAGTTCATGGCGGAAGTCGTGGACGGCTCTGCAGAGGTTCCCGTCATCGTCGATTTCTGGGCGCCCTGGTGCGGCCCCTGCAAGACGCTTGGCCCGATGCTCGAGGACGCGGTCAAGGCGGCCAAGGGCGCCGTCAAGATGGTCAAGGTCAACGTCGACGAGGCCCAGCAGATCGCCGGGCAGTTGCGCATCCAGTCGATCCCGACGGTCTATGCCTTTTTCAAGGGCCAGCCGCTGGACGGGTTCCAGGGCGCGTTGCCGCAATCCGAGCTCAAGGCCTTTGTCGACCGGGTCGTGCAGGCGGCGGGCGGCGATGCGTCGGGTGGTCTGGATGACGCCGTGGCCGCAGCCGAAGAGATGCTGGACCAGGGCGCCGCGGTGGACGCGGCCCAGACCTTTGCCGCCATCCTCGAAGAAGACCCGGCCAACGCGGCGGCCTATGCCGGCATGGTGCGGGCGCATATCGCGATGGATGATCTGGACCAGGCCGAGGCGATCCTGAACGGCGCCCCGGTGGAGATTTCCAAGGCGCCGGAACTGGAAGCGGCCCATGCCGCGCTGGAACTGGCGAAACAGGCGGCGGACGCGGGCCCGGTGGCCGAGCTGACCGCCAAGGTCGAGGCCGACCCCGAGGACAAGCAGGCGCGTTTTGACCTGGCGCAGGCGATGTATGCCAACGGCGATGCCGCCGGTGCGGTGGACCAGCTGCTGGAGATCTTCCGCCGCGACCGCGAGTGGAACGATGGCGCTGCCAAGGCTCAGCTTTTCACCATTTTCGAGGCGCTGAAGCCCAACGATCCGGTGGCGCTGAACGGGCGTCGCAAATTGAGTTCGATGATATTTGCCTGACCGGTCGCGCAGTCTACCTTGTCGAGCATGACACGGCTCAAAGACCTGCCGGGGAAGATCCCGGTTTTTCCCCTGCCGGGCGCGCTCCTGCTACCGCGGGCGCGCCTGCCGCTTCACATCTTCGAGCCGCGCTATCTCGCGATGCTTGACGACTGCCTGAAGACGGAAACCCGGCTGATCGGCATGATCCAACCGCACCAGGTTCCTGGCCGCGAGGAGCGGGGCCTGCACCGCATCGGCTGTGCCGGACGCGTGACGCAGTTCTCGGAAACCGAGGACGGGCGTTACATGATCACGCTGACCGGTATCTCGCGCTTTCGCATCACGCATGAGGTCCAGGGGTTCACGCCCTACCGCTGTTGCGAGGTCAACTGGGACGGGTTCGAGCGCGACCAGCAAGGCACCGAGACCGACCAGCGTTTCGAACGGGTGCGTTTCCTGGACCTGCTGGACCGCTACTTTGCGGCCAAGGATCTGTCGGCCGACTGGGACACGCTGCAGCAGGCGGATGACGAATTGCTGGTGAACTCGCTGTCGATGCTGCTGGACTTCAACCCAGAGGACAAGCAGGCGCTCCTGGAGGCGCCCTCGCTGAGCACGCGGCGCGAGACGCTGGTGACATTGATCGAATATGCGCTGCGCGGCGGCGAGGAGGATCTGATCCAATGAGCGTTGAATTCGACCGGCGAATGCTGGAAGCGCTGATCTGCCCGGTGACGCAGACGGGCCTGCGCTATGACGTGGACCGGCAGGAACTGGTCAGCACGGCTGCCGGGCTGGCCTATCCGATCCGCGACGGCATCCCGGTGATGTTACAGGACGAGGCGCGGCGGCTGGACTGACCGGTATCAGTCCTGATCCGCAGGCTTGAGAACGCTGGAACTTTCGAGGATGCGGCCTATCGGGATCGCGTGTTCGATGCTCTTACTGAACCCGCTGAGCTGCAGGCCGATCACCCGGTTTTCGAAAGCGCCTACAAGCGGCGAGCCCTGGTTTCCGGGCAGGGTATCGCAGGTGTGCCGCAGATTCCCGTCCAGCAGCGCAGGGGTGGCTGTCCAACAGTCCGTGCGGGCGACATGCTGGGAATACCCGAAAGGATGCCCGAAGAGCCGGAGGAACTGTTGCTCACCCGGGGCTGTGGGGTCAAGCGCAAGGGTCCCATAGCGCTCTCCGGGCTGGCCCGACGTGACCCTGAGAACCGCATAATTCAGGGCCTCGTCGATTTCGACCGGGGCTGTATCGACCTCGAAGGCTTCGGCGCTTTCGGGGTCTGTTTCGTCCAGGTAGCCAAGGGTGAAACGGATGGCCTCGACCTCTGTGTTCTTGCCGCTCCGGCGAGGGGTGCCTTTGGCGCAGTTCGCGGTGGTCAGCAGCAGATCCGCGGTGACGAGAAACCCCGTGCAGGACAGGACGCCGGTACCGGTGCTGACATCCAGTCGACCGACCGGGCGCCCGGCCTGCGCGAGCGTTGAGGTCTTGCCGTAACGCGCGACCCGGTCGACTTCGGACATTCCGAAAGGCTGGTACCCTTCGCCATGATCGCCCTGATCGCGCTGCGCCCAGAGCGGTAGGGGCAGGACGATGTTCCCGAAGCTTTCGGTTGGAAAGATGTTTTCGTATTGGGACGCGGCGGGGCCGGCCAGAAGACAGGTTGCCGCCAGGGCGGTGAGCAAGGATCGGATCATCGGATTTGGGTCCTGTTTCGCGTTCTCGCACCTTCGTACGCGGGGGAAGGACAGGGGGGCAAGGCGGGCTGTGCCGGGCGTCAGGGCAGGAGCGAGCGCATCGCCTCGCGTGAGCGCGGGCCGATGCGGCCGTCGGTGGCGCCCTCGTAGACCCCCGCGCGGGCCAGCGCCGCTTGCAGGGCGCGGGCGGTGTCGCGCGGCCAGTCGGCGCTGTCACGGGTCACGGGCCAGTCGTTGCCTGCGCGCAGGGTCTCTATGTAGAGCCGCGCCGCCTCTGCCGGGTCGGCAGGGACGCCGCGCCCCTGCTCGGTGATCCAGGCAAGGCTGGCGAGCGAAAGCGCATTGCCCTGCGCCGCCGCCTTGCGATGCCATTCGACCGCCTTGGCATCGGATGCCGGGACGCCGGTGCCGCTGAGGTAGAGCGTGCCGAGCGCCTGTTGTGCCTCGGCGTGCCCCTGTTCGGCGGCGGCGGTGTGCCAGCGGGCCGCGGTTGTCATGGACTTGTCGACGCCACGACCCTTTTCGTACAGGAGCGCGAGGTTGAACTGCGCCGCGGCATTGCCCTGGTCCGCGGCCTTGGCGAACCAGTAGGCGGCGGTTTGGTCTGACTGCGCGACGATGGTTCCGGCCAGGTAGAGGTCTCCCAACTGGTCCTGCGCGCCGTGGTACCCGGCCTCTGCCCCCTCGCGATAGAGCGTCAGGGCGCGGGCGGGATCGGCGGGGACGCCCTGGCCGTGCTGATAGATCACGCCCAGCCCGGTCTTGGCGATGGGGTGGCCCTGGTCTGCGGATTTCTCGAACATCTCTCGGGCCTTGGAAACGTCCTTATCGGTGCCAAGCCCCCAGAGATAGGCAACGCCAAGGCCGGCCTGACCGATGGCATCGCCGGTCCGGGCGGCATCCTCGTAGGCGGCAAAGGCCTCGTCATAGCGTTCCGCCGCGCTGAAGGCCTCGGCCAGGAAGGCGGTCATGCGGGGGTGGCCGGGAAAGCTGTCCAGTGCCGCCTGGCAGGCCGCGATGGCGGCGTTGGCGTCGATGGCCTCGAAGACCGTGCCGTCGCTGCGCATCAGCCCGGCCGCGCGGTCGGGGTGGAAGCGGTCACCGGCGAGCCGGTCGCAGGCCTGCACATCGGCGTTTTCGGCCATGCGTTCCTCCAGCGTCGGCGCGGGCGGCGGGGCCGGTTGCAGCGCCGCCAACAAACGGGCGGCGGTGCGGGCGGCGGAGGTGCCAGGCGCCTCGGAGACCAGCGTTTCCAGCGCGATGCGGCGGGTGTCGTCGTCGTCGATCATCAGCGCGTCGGACAGGCGGGCCAGGGCGCGGCCCTCGGCATTGTCGGGTTCGGCTGACCGCTTGGCAGGGGTTAGCAGGTTCGAGGCGGCAAGGATCGCCGCCATCGGGATGGCGTAGTTGACGCTGTTGTTGGCCGACCCGGCGTGGTGCAGTCCGACCACCTGCCGGCTGCCTGCGTCGATCACCGGAGAGCCGGAGTTGCCCGGCATGGTATCGCAGGTGTGCAGCAGCTTGTTGTCGGACAGCGCGGGCGCATTGGCGCGGCATTTCTCGCGGCTGATGCGCTGCGCCTCTCCCATCGGGTGGCCGATGATCCAGTAGGGATCGTTGTCCTGTGGCGTGACGGCGGCCAGTTCCAGCGTGCCGAAATCGCGCCCCGGCGTGTCGCCCAGGATGCGCAGCAGGGTATAGTCCAGCGGTTTCGAGGTCTCGACCGGAACCGGATCTACGAGGAAGGAACTTGTGCCCTCGGTCACGCCCTCCTGCGTGTAGCCCATGACGAAGCGCACGCCGACGATCGATTTCGCCTCGGCCCGGCTGTCGTCGAGGATGCCGGGCACGCAGTGGTGGTTGGTCATCAGGATGTCGTCACCGACAAGAAAGGCGGTGCAGGGAAAAACGCCCTTGTCCGTCGCCACGTCCAGCCGCCCGACGGAGCGCCCGATGCGGGCAAAGACCGACTGGCTGGAATAAGTTGAGATGAACTCGTTGTTGTAAGCGCCGTAGGCGGCCTCGGGGATGACGTCGCTGCCGAACTGTTTGCGCGACAGGACGGTCTTGCCAAAGCTGTCGAGGTCGAAGCCAAGCAGGCGATCCTGCTGCGCGGCCAGCGGCGTGGCAAGCAGGAGAGCGGCGGCAGGGATCAGGCGGCGGAACATGGGTCTCTCCCAGGAGGGCGTGTCTGGCCTGCAGTATATCAGGTTGACGCAGCGTCGGGAGCGGGGGATTTCCGGACCTCCCGGCGTGTCTAGACCGCAAGCGCGCGGGCCAGCGTGGCCGGGTCCAGGTTGCCGCCGGAAATCGTGCAGATCACCGCGTCGCCCGCCAGTTCGTCGCCGTGAAAGAGCGCCGCCGCCAGGGCCACGGCGCCGCCCGGTTCGGCAACCAGCTTCAGGTGGCGCAGGGCCAGGGACATGGCGCGCAGCACCTCCTGATCCGTCACCACCACGCCGGGGCCGCAAAGGCGGGCGTTGATCGGAAAGGTCAGCTCTCCGGGCATCGGGGTCAGGATCGCGTCGCAAAGCCCGCCGGCCTCTTGCGCGTTGCGCTGGCGACTGCCGGAGTGCAGCGAGCGGGCGGTGTCATCGTAGCCCTCGGGCTCGGCAGGGCGCGCGCGCAGGCCGGGCGCGCGGCCCTCCAGCGCGAGGGCGATCCCGGCGGTCAGGCCGCCACCGCCGCAACAGACCAGCACGTCCGCCTCTGTCACGCCCGCCTCGGCGGCCTGTTCCGCGATCTCCAGCCCGCAGGTGCCCTGGCCGGCGATGACTTGCGGTTCGTCGTAGGGCCTGACCAGCGTCAGCCCGCGGTCGGCGGCAATCGTGGCGCCGATCTCTTCGCGGCTTTCGGTTGAGCGGTCGTAGAGCACGACCTCGGCGGCGTAGCTGCGGGTGCCCTCGATCTTGGCGGCGGGCGCGTCCGAGGGCATCAGGATCACCGCGGGCACCCCCAGCTTTTGCGCGGCCAGCGCCACCCCCTGCGCGTGGTTGCCCGAGGAAAAGGCGATGACCCCCTTGGCGCGCTGGTCCTCCGGCAGGGCGGTCAGGGCCGACCAGGCGCCGCGGAACTTGAAACTGCCGGTGTGTTGCAGGCACTCGGGCTTGACCAGAACGCGGCGCCCGGCGATGGCGTCCAGCGCCGGCGAGGACAACAGCGGCGTGCGGCGGGTGATGCCGCGGGCGCGGGTGGCGGCGGCCTCGATCATCTGGATGTTCATGGGGTGCTCCGTGACTGTGGCGGCAGGGGGCCGCAGGGCGGGCGGAATGTCAATCGCCCTTGAACCCCCGGCGTGGGCGGGGCAGCTTGCGCCCATGATCGAAAGGCACGCGGAAAAGGATGGAGAGCACAGCACGGCGTGGTATTCGCCTTGTGAGCGCTATCGTTACGGGCTGCGCCGGGTCTGGGATGCGGGCGCGGGCGAGGTGCTGTTCGTGATGCTCAACCCCTCGACCGCCAGCGAACTGGCCAACGACCCGACCATCGAGCGCTGCCAGCGGCGGACGAAGGCGCTGGGCTACGGGGCGATGCGGATTGCCAACCTCTTTGCGTTTCGCGCAACCCGGCCCCAGGACCTGCGCCGCGCCGAGGATCCGGAAGGGCCGGAGAACGCCGCGTTGTTGCGGGAGTGGTCGGGCGCGGCAGACCTGACGCTGGCCGCCTGGGGCGTGCACGGCGCCCTGCAGGGGGCCGGGCCACGGGCGGCGCCGATGCTGCGGGGCGACGTTCGGCACCTGGGCCTGACAAAGGCGGGTCACCCGCGCCACCCGCTTTATGTGTCCTACGCGGTCCACCCCGAACCCTGGCCGATGGAGATGCGCTATGCCGCCTGAAACAGAGACCGACGCCCTGCGGCAGGAAGTGGCGCGCCTGGCCGACGAGGTCACGCGCCTCAACCAGCACCGCTTTGTCCGTGTCCACAACAACCTGGCGCGGCTGATGGCCTTTCAGTTCCTGAGGGGCATGATGCTGGGTCTGGGCACGGCGCTGGGGGCGACGGCGCTGGTGTCCGTCGTGGTCCTGTTGCTGAGCCAGATCGAGTTCATTCCGATCCTTGGCGATCTTGCCTCTGCACTGATCGAGGAAATCCGGATCGAAGAGACCGAGTAAGCCTTGTTTTACTCCGTGGTGCCATAGTCGCTGCCTGAACCGGGGCGGCATGATGGGCCTGTTTGCGCCGGAAAAGCGGAAAACGGGGCTGCAGCGATGTATCTACTGGCGGGGCTCATGGGGCTGATGGCGCTTGGATCGGTGGCGATCGTCAGTATCGGCGACGACCCGGACGAGGCGCTTGCCGACGGGGGAGAGGACGGTGACGATGATATGCCGACCTCGCCTCTGTCCCCGGTCTCTCTGGGGGTGTTCCAGTTCTTTCCGCAGGGGATCGGGACCGAGGAGGGCGCGCCTGGGGAGGCTTCGCTTGAGGACGGGCGGTCGCTGTTTGCGCGCATGGGGCTGATCAACCTGCCCGGGCTGGACGCGGTCGAGGAGGCCGGGCCGGGGGCGGGTGCGTTGCGGCTGGATGCCTTCCGGGTTGAGGCAGCGGAGGTTCTGACCGGGACGTCTGAGGACGAAACGGCAGTTCTTGCCGCGGCAGACCGGCTGGACTACGACGACGCGGAAGATCAGCTGGTGATCGTCTATGACGACAGCGCCGGCGGACCGGAACCCGAACTGGATGTGTCCGCCCGCGAGGACGACCCGGACACGACCGACATTCGCCTGGGCGGGACGGTGCTGGCCAGCCTGCCCACCGCCGAGGCGCCGCCGCTGTCCTCGATCGTGCTGGTGGGCGAAAGCGACGCCGCCGCGCTGAACCTTGGGATGTAGGCGGGCGGGCTTGCCAAGCTGACGGGAATCGCGTAACTGCGCGCATCCGCTTTGGCGGACCTCTCCACGGGCCTTGCTGGACGACATCCCGGCTTGTGCCATAACCCTTTGATCCGAAAGGAGACCCCGATGTCGATCACTGCGGAAGAAAAGACCCGCCTGATGAAGGAATACGCCACCAAGGAAGGCGACACCGGTTCGCCCGAAGTTCAGGTGGCCATCCTGACCAAGCGTATCTCGACCCTGACCGAACACTTCAAGACCCACAAGAAGGACAACCACTCGCGTCGTGGCCTTCTGATGATGGTTGCTCAGCGCCGCAAGCTGCTGGACTACCTCAAGGGCAAGGACGAAGAGCGGTATCGCTCGCTGATCGGCCGCCTGGGCATCCGCCGCTAAGGCATTGCCCCGTCGCTGAACGGATTGACCGCGTTTCCCCCTGGGAAGCGCGGTTTTTCTTTGCGCGGTCGGGATTGGGGCTGGTGGTGGCTGTTATGTTATACTATAACAACAACCTGTTTCTTGCCGAATAGGGAGCTTGACCATGCCCGAGACCGATCCCCGCATCCCCGTCACCGTGCTTTCCGGATTCCTGGGGGCGGGCAAGACGACGCTGCTCAACCGGGTGCTGAACAATCGCGAGGGGCGGCGCGTTGCCGTGATCGTCAATGACATGTCCGAGGTGAACATCGACGCCGACCTGGTGCGCGCGGGGGGCGCGAACCTCAGCCAGACCGACGAGACGCTGGTGGAAATGTCCAACGGATGTATCTGCTGCACCCTGCGCGAGGACCTTCTGGTCGAGGTGCGGCGGCTGGCGGAGGAGGGGCGTTTTGACACGCTGCTGATAGAATCCACCGGCATCGCCGAGCCGCTGCCGGTGGCGGCGAGCTTTGCCTTCCGCGACGAAGAGGGCCAGAGCCTGTCGGATGTCGCGCGTCTGGACACGATGGTGACCGTGGTCGATGCCTGCAACCTGCTGGAAGACTTTTCCAGCCATGATTTCCTGGCGGACCGCGGCGAAAGCCTGGGCGAGGAAGACGAGCGCACCCTGGTCGACCTGTTGACCGACCAGATCGAGTTCGCCGATGTGATCGTGCTGAACAAGGTCAGCGATGCTGGCGCGGTCAAGGTGGACGCGGCGCAAAAGATCATCCGCAGCCTGAACGCGGACGCGCGCATCCTGTGCACGGATCACGGCGAGGTGGCGACCGAGGAGATCCTGGAAACCGGGCTGTTCGATTTCGACAAGGCGCATGAACATGCCGCCTGGGCAAAGGAGTTGTACGGATTTGCCGATCACGTTCCCGAGACCGAGGAATACGGCATCACCAGCCATGTTTTCCGGGCGCGCGAGCCGTTCGATCCCGAGCGCATCCACGCGCTGCTGAACGGGAACCTGCCCGGCGTGATCCGCGCCAAGGGGCATTTCTGGCTGTCGACGCGGCCCGACTGGGTGGCCGAGTTCTCGCTGGCCGGGGCCTTGTCGAGCGTCAAGCCGCTGGGCAAGTGGTGGGCGACGGTGCCGAAGGAGAACTGGCCCAAGGATGCGCGGGCGCAGGAATATTTTCTTGCCCATTGGGCCGAACCCTTTGGCGACCGGCGGCAGGAACTGGTCTTTATCGGTGCGGGTATCGACTGGGCCGACCTGAAGGCGCGGCTGGAGGCCTGCCTTGTGCCCGAGGTGACAGGCGCCGAACGGCCGGACCCGTTCCCCCGCTGGCGGGACGCGCGAGAGGTGGCCTGATGGCAGGCCGCCGCAACGGAAACCGCGGCGCCGTGGCGATCACGCCGCGCCGCCGCAAGCGCGACCCGATGCGCGTCTACGATGGCCTGCCGGCACCGCTGCGGCGCTGGATGGCCGGGGCCGTCCTGCCCTGGTCGCCCGAGTCCTGCCTTGCCATATGGCGGCGCGCCGATTGTCCGGACGAGGCGCTGGAGCGGCTGAACCGGGCAGAGCGCGCCACGCTGGAAAGGGCCGGATTGTGAGTCAGACGAGGTCGGGTTCGCGCCCGACCCGGCTGGCCAGCTTGCCGATGGTCAGCCCCTGCACGATGATCGAGAAGACGACGATCACATAGGTGACGGTCAGAATCAGCGGCTTCCACTCGCTGTCGGGCAGCGACAGGGCAAGGGCGACAGAGATGCCGCCCTTGAGCCCGCCCCAGGTCATGATCGGCATGACGCCGGGTGCAAATGTGCGGAAGGGGCGCAGCATCAGGATCGGCACCACCACCGCGCAGAGCCGCCCCAACAGCGCCAGCGCGATGGCGATCACGCCGGTCACCAGCATGTCGGTTTCCAGTTGCACGGCAAAGATCTCGACCCCGATCAGCATGAAGAGCACGGCGTTCAGGATCTCGTCCACCAGCACCCAGAACTTCTCGACGTATTCTCGGGTTTCCTCGGACATGCCGTGCTTGGCGCCGATGTCGCCGATCAGAAGGCCCGCGCAGACCGCCGCGATGGGGGCCGAGACATGCAGCGCGATCGCCAGTTCGTAGCCGCCGAAGGCCAGTGCGAGGGTCATCAGCACCTCGAGCGAGTAATCGTCGATATGACGCATGACCCGGAAGGTCAGCCAGCCCAGCACGAGGCCCAGAACCGCACCGCCAAGCGCCTCTTGCGCAAAGAGCCTGGCGGCGTCCAGAGCGGGGCTGGCATGGGCGGCATCGCCGTGCCCGTGCGAGAGCGCCGGAAAGGCCAGTCCGACCAGCACCAGGAAAACGACGTAGCCGACGCCGTCGTTGAACAGGCTTTCGCCCGCAACCTGCGTTTCCAACGACTTGCGCAGCTTGGCCTGTTTCAGGACACCCATGACGGCCACAGGATCGGTGGGTGAGATCAGCGCGCCAAAGACCAGTGCGATCAGCAGCGGCGCCCCGGTCAGCCATTGGAACCCCAGCCCGATGACAACCGTCGAGAGCGCCACGCCGATGGTGGCCATCAGCAGGACCGTCGGCCAGACCGCGCGCAGGTCCGACAGCTTGACGTGCAGCGCGCCCGCAAACAGCAACAGGCCCAGCATCCCCTCCAGCAGCGCGTCGGAAAAGTCGATGCCGGTGACGATGGCGCGCAGATCCTCGGCCAGCGTCAGCGAAGGCACCATCGTGTCCAGCCCCAGCGCTGCCATCGAGGTCAAGAGGGCGACGACGAGAATGCCGATGGCCGAGGGCAGGCGCAGGACGAAATAGTTGATCGCGCCAAAGACGGCGGCAAGGACGATAAGAAGGGAAGCAATCTGAAGAATGTTCATGGGTCTGGCCTGATGAAATCACGTTCCGCGCTGTAGCACGGCCCCCGGTGCCGGCAAATGGTAATGATCCGGGGCCGCCGTCCGCCCCGAACCTGCCGGGCCGAAAAAATCCGGTGTCGGGGCGTGTGGCATGGAACGCAACGGCTTCACAAAAGGCGCTTGCTGCTGTATGGCGCCAGACATCTGAGACGTGACGCTTTGACCCCGGCGCATGGGATGATGAAGGGGTCGGCGGCAATGGGGCCGCCAGTCAAACGGAGGACCGGCAGGGGCCGGAGCGCCTCCTAGAGGATAACTGATGTTCAAAGAAGTCAAAAAGTCGATGCAGTGGGGCGAGGAAACGCTCACACTGGAAACCGGCAAGGTTGCCCGTCAGGCCGACGGGAGCGTCATCGCCACCCTGGGCGAGACCAGCGTCATGGCCAACGTGACCTTTGCCAAGCAGCAGAAGGAAGGCCAGGACTTCTTCCCGCTGACCGTCCATTACCAGGAAAAATACTACGCCGCCGGCAAGGTGCCCGGTGGCTTCTTCAAGCGCGAGGCACGTCCGACCGAGAAGGAAACGCTGACCGCGCGCCTGATCGACCGTCCGATCCGCCCGCTTTTCGTCCCCGGCTTCAAGAACGAAGTGCTGGTGATGTGCACCGTTCTGTCGCACGACCTGGTCAATGATCCGGACATCGTGGCGATGATCGCGGCCAGCGCGGCGCTGACCATTTCCGGCGCGCCCTTCATGGGCCCGATCGCCGGTGCGCGCGTCGGCTTTGAGGATGGCGAATACGTCCTGAACCCGACCGTCGAGGACATGGACCAGCTGCGCAACAACCCCGAGCAGCGGCTCGACCTGGTTGTCGCGGGCACCAAGGACGCGGTCATGATGGTCGAGTCCGAAGCCTATGAGCTGACCGAGGACGAGATGCTGGGCGCGGTCATGTTCGCGCATGAAAGCATCCAGCCGGTCATCGACCTGATCATCTCGCTGGCCGAGGAATCCGCCAAGGAACCCTTCGACTTCCAGCCGCCGGATTACTCGGCCCTGTTCGACGCGGTCAAGGCTGCTGGCGAAGACAAGATGCGCGCCGCCTACGCGATCTCGGACAAGCAGGAGCGCGTGACCACGGTTGCCGCCGTCAAGGAAGAGATCAAGGCCGGCCTCAGCGAGGAACAGCTTGAAGATCCCAACTTGGGGTCCGCGATCAAGAAGCTGGAATCGATGGTGCTGCGTGGCGACGTGGTCAAGAACGGCCGCCGCATCGACGGCCGCGCCCTTGACGAGGTGCGCCCGATCGTCTGCGAAACCGGCCTGCTGCCGCGCACCCACGGGTCGGCGCTGTTCACCCGCGGTGAAACGCAGGGTCTGGTCGTGACCACGCTGGGTACCGGCGACGACGAACAGATCATCGACGCGCTGCACGGCAACTACCGTTCGAACTTCCTGCTGCACTACAACTTCCCGCCCTATTCGGTGGGCGAGGTTGGCCGCGTGGGGTCGCCCGGTCGTCGGGAGATCGGCCACGGCAAGCTGGCATGGCGCGCGCTGCAGGCGGTGCTGCCCGCCGCGACCGATTTCCCCTACACGATCCGCGTCGTGTCCGAGATCACCGAATCCAACGGTTCGTCCTCGATGGCCTCCGTCTGTGGCGGGTCGCTGGCGATGATGGATGCGGGTGTTCCGCTCAAGGCCCCGGTGGCCGGTGTGGCGATGGGCCTGGTGCTGGAAGAGGATGGCTCCTATGGCATCCTGACCGACATCCTGGGCGACGAGGATCACCTCGGCGACATGGACTTCAAGGTTGCGGGGACCGAAAACGGCATCACCTCGCTGCAGATGGACATCAAGGTCGCGGGCATCACGCCCGAGATCATGAAGGCAGCCCTGGCACAGGCCAAGGATGGCCGGATGCACATCCTGGGCGAGATGTCCAAGGCCCTGTCCTCGGCCGGTGAGTTCAGCGTGCACGCGCCGCGCATCGAGACCATGCAGATCCCGACCGACAAGATCCGTGAAGTGATCGGGTCGGGCGGCAAGGTGATCCGCGAGATCGTGGAAACCTCGGGCGCCAAGGTCGACATCAACGACGAGGGCATCATCAAGATCGCCTCGCCGGACGGTGAATCCATCAAGAAGGCCTACGACATGATCTATTCGATCGTGGCAGAGCCGGAAGAGGGCAAGATCTACAAGGGCAAGGTCGTGAAGATCGTCGATTTCGGCGCCTTCGTGAACTTCTTTGGCAAGCGTGACGGCCTGGTGCACGTCAGCCAGATCGAGAACCGCCGCCTGAACCATCCTTCGGACGTTCTGAAGGAAGGCCAGGAAGTCTTTGTCAAGCTGCTGGGCTTTGACGACCGCGGCAAGGTGCGTCTGGCGATGAAGATGGTCGACCAGGAGTCCGGTGAAGAGATCACCAAGCAAAAGGAAGAAGCGGAGGAGTGATCCCCGCTGTCCGCCGGCGGCAGGCGCCGTCGGCAGTTTCCCGGACGGGCGGCCTTTGGGCCGCCCGTTTGCACTTTGATACGAGACGACGACAGGACCCCATGCATCACATTGGCCGGGCCATTCAGCACCCCCCGACAGAGCTTCCCGTCCTGGAATGGTGGGCGCGCGACTACGACCATGTCTTTGCGGTCTACAATCCTTTTTTCACCGTTCCGGGGCATCATCCTGATACGACCCAATACGGACCCGCGCGCATCAACGTAACCTCCGCCGACGAGCTGAGCGCACTGGCCGAGGCCCCGCCCGTGCCGGAGAACCCGGCGCCGGATGAATTTCCGGACCTCATCAAGCAAAGCGGCAGCCCGCTGCGTTGGGAGGCGGTGCGCCAGGCGATCGGGGCCGAGGACCGGGCGCTCTTCGAGCGGACTGTCTGGCTCTGGGCGTTGAACATCGAGCGCGACGATACCGACGACGGGATGCGCGCGGCGCTGACCCGCCATTGCAAGGCACATGGAATCTATCCGCCCGAGGAAGACTGCCTGCCGGCGATCATGGAGCCGATGCTGGCCGGCTACCTGCAGGCGCTGGGGATCGACGAGATCATGTTGTGGGACGAATACCGCGAAAACGCCCTGCCGGCCCCGCGCGACGCGTTGGACCGGGACGAGGTCGCCGTCTGGTTGGACGGGGCGACGGGCAACTCAGTGCGCGCGATCAGCGCGCCGGGGTTCCTCATCAGCTGGGCCTTTGACGATGTGCACGGGGTGTTGGCCCTGACGGACGACCTGTACCGCCGCTGCGCGCCGGACCGCTTTCTGGAATGCCGGGCCTACGGGGTGGGGGGCTACGTCGATCTCTTCAACCCGACAGAGTTCCTGGACCGGCTGCCGCGCACCGGGACCCATTGAGGCGCCCGTGCTGGTCCTCGAGAACATCATCAGTGACCGGGGATCGCGCTACGCGGTCTCCGGCGGGCCGTGCCGCAATGCGGATGAGGCCGCGATTTTCCTCAAAGAGCTGAAACGGCGCAAGAAATTCGCCAAGGCCACGCATAACACCTGGGCCTGCCTCACCGCTGACGGCCCGCTGAAGAACGACGACGGCGAAAGCGGCGCGGGCATGGTCATCCTGCGGATGCTGGAGCGCGAGGACCTGCGCGACACCATCGTCGTGGTGACACGCTGGTACGGTGGCAAGCACCTGGGTGGCGACCGCTTCCGCCATGTGCAGGATGCGGTGCGCCAGTTTATCGAGGCGCAGGGCGGCTGAACCGGCCCCGCGCCAAAGGCCTCAGACGACTTCGGTCTCGACCTCGATGTTGCCCTTGGTCGCGTGCGAGTAGGGGCAGATGAAGTGACCGCGCTCGGCGATCTTTTCGGCGACTTCGCGTTCGACGCCGGGCATCGACACCGACAGTTTCACCTTGAGACCAAAGCCACCTTCGTCGCGCGGCCCGATGCCGACATGGGCCGTGACCTTGGCGTCTTCCGGCACGGTGCCCAGCTTTTCGTTCTGTGCGGCAAAGCGCATGGCGCCGAGATAGCAGGCGGCATAGCCGGTGGCGAAGAGCTCTTCGGGATTGTGGCCCTTGCCGGAACCGCCCAGCTCTGTCGGGCTGGTCATCGTGACCGTCAGCATCCCCGAAGCGAGGCCGGCAGATCCGTTGCGGCCGCCGCCGGTGGCCCATGCCTCGGTCCAGTATTTCGTGTCGACACTCATGACATTCTCCTTTCGCGCGGGAATTGATCGTGTGCGAAACATCTGTGTCGCGCGTGGATTTGTCAATGCTTGCGATTTCATCCTGCGCGATCTATTCCTGTGTCATGTCCAGTTCCCTTTCTCCCTCGGAAATGCTCTGCTTCGCGCTGTATTCGGCGGGCCATGCCATGCAGCAGGCCTACAAGCCTTTGCTGGATCCTCTTGGGCTGACCTATCCGCAATACCTTGTGCTGACGGCACTGTGGTCGGCGGATGACCGGCCGCTGGGATCGCTGGCGGTGCAGATGCAACTGGCCTCGAACACGCTGACGCCGCTGGTCAAGCGGTTGGAGACAAAGGGCCTGGTGACCCGCCGCCGCGACCCGGAGGATGAACGCCAGGTGCGCATTCGCCTGACCGAGGAGGGGCGCGCGTTGCAGATCCAGAGCGCGGATATCGCGCGCTGTTTCCTGGAGCGGTCGGGCCTGACCTTGAGTGATGCGGCAAGACTGCGCGACGAGGTCATGACCCTGCGCGACAACCTGCGCGACGAGGCGGAACTGGATCCCATGCCAAACGACCCCGCCTCATAGGCGATCATGGGGGCCGGCCAAGGGGAACGATGGCCGCTGGTTTACCCTTATGCCCGGTCGCGTAAACGTGGATACGACAGGAACGGGAACGACCCCTTCGTCACTCACGGTACGCACCCGGGGGTCCCGGTGCCGGCGCCGGGACCCGACCCTTTGCGGGTCTTCATTGAAACCCTTTGATGAACCAGAAAAAAAGGCCGGGCAAAGTGCCCGGCCAGGTCCAACAGGGAGGTGCATGCGATAACCCGCACATGCAACGGGAACTCATCGGTCCAGATTAAAACATGACCGAGTCATGAAAAAATGATCTGGGTCAAACCTGTCCGAAACAAGACTTACATGTGCACCTTTGTTCCGTGCAATGCGACCTAAGTGTGTGCTCGTCAGCTTACAAGGCGGTATCCGCCAGATTCCGTCACCAGCAGGCGCGCATTCGACGGATCGGGTTCGATCTTTTGTCGCAGGCGATAGATATGCGTCTCGAGCGTATGGGTCGTCACCCCGGCATTGTAGCCCCAGACCTCGTGCAGCAGCGTGTCGCGCGGAACGACACCCTCTGTCGAGCGGTAGAGGAACTTGAGGATGTTGGTCTCTTTCTCGGTCAGGCGGATCTTCTTTTCGTCTTCCGTGACCAGCATCTTCATCGAGGGCTTGAAGGTGTAGGGGCCGACGGTGAACACCGCGTCCTCTGACTGTTCATGCTGGCGCAACTGAGCGCGGATACGGGCCAGCAGGACCGGGAACTTGAACGGTTTGGTCACATAGTCGTTGGCGCCCGCATCAAGGCCAAGGATCGTGTCGGCGTCGCTGTCATGGCCGGTCAGCATGATGATCGGCGATTTGACGCCCTGCTTGCGCATCAGGCGGCACAATTCGCGCCCGTCGGTGTCGGGCAGGCCGACGTCCAGGATGATCAGGTCATAGATCTGCTCCTTGACCCGGGCCATCGCGCTGGCGCCTGCATCCGCCTCGAAGACCTCGAAGTCCTCGGTCATGACCAATTGCTCGGCCAGCGCCTCGCGCAGGTCCTCTTCGTCGTCGACCAGCAGGATGTTTCGCAGTTGCGCCATTGTGCGGCCCTCCGTGTTGCCTTTTCTCGCAGATGTGGACAGAGTGCGCCTCCGGCAAGCTTTGCTGCAATACTTTCACGTCCTCGTGTGCTGAGGGCGGAAATGTTACAGGATGCCGGGGAGTTGGCCAGCCGGAGGGTGTAGAGTTGGGACTGGGGCCGGACCTGAATGAAACATTGGCGCGGGCCCGTGCAGACCTGCGCATGGGCGTGCCCGTTGGCCTGCGCGCGGAGGGGGCACATGTGCTTGTCGCGGCGGCAGAGACCCTGTCCGAAGCGCGGCTTTGCGCGATGCGGGCGCTGGGTCCGCTGGACCTGGCCCTGACCGATCGGCGCGCGGCCACGCTGAAGGCGCGGGCCTATGACGGGGACGTAGCGCGGGTGATCGTTCCCGAGGATGCGCGCCTGTCCTGGGTGCAGGACCTGGCCGACCCCGCCGATGACCTTGCCAATCCGATGAAGGGGCCGTTGCAGACGCGGCGCGACGGATCGGTCATGCTGCACCGTCTGGGACTGCAACTGTGCAAGGGTGCGCGGTTGCTGCCGGCGGCCCTGGTCGTGCCGGTGGCGCCGGGAACCGCCGCGGCGCAGGGCCTGCTGGAGATCGACGGTGCAGGGGCCGCCCCCCTGCTGGAGGCCCTGCCGGAGCTGGATCATGTGGTGTCCGCCCGCGTGCCCCTGCGCGCAGCCGAGAACGCGCGGCTGCATATCTATCGCCCGGCAGACGGGTCCGAAGAACATTACGCCATCGAGATCGGCCGCCCCGACCGGGCGGAACCGGTGCTGGCGCGCCTGCATTCGGCCTGTTTCACCGGCGACCTTCTGGGGTCGCTGAAATGCGACTGTGGTCCGCAATTGAACGCGGCGCTGATGCAGATGGGGCAGGAAGGCGCGGGCGTGCTGCTGTATCTGCAACAGGAGGGCCGGGGCATCGGGCTGGCCAACAAGATGCGCGCCTATGCCTTGCAGGACCAGGGCTTCGACACGGTCGAGGCGAACCACCGGCTGGGGTTCGAGGATGATGAGCGCGATTTCCGGCTGGGCGCGCAGATCCTTGAAAAGATGGGTTTTTCAGCGGTCCGCTTGATGACCAACAACCCGGCCAAGATGCGGATGATGGAAAGCTGCGGCATCGGCGTGGCCGAGCGCGTGCCGCTGAAGGTGGGCGAGACCGTACACAACACCCGATATCTTGCGGTGAAGGCGGCGAAGTCGGGCCACCTGCTGTAACCGAGCGCATTTGGCGATCGCCGGGGGCTTTGCCCCCGGACCCCCAGAGGTATTTTCAACCCAAAGAAACTGGGGGCGGACCCAAGGCGGAGACGCGGGGCAGGGGGCGTTGTCAGCGCGACCGCGCATGCCTAGCTTTGGTCCAAAGGAGACGCACATGCATTATTCCCTGCTCGATCTGTCGCCCGTTCCCGAAGGGTTCACGGCCGCCGACGCATTGCGCAACACCGGCGATCTTGCCCGGAAAGCCGAGGCCTGGGGCTATCACCGCTACTGGATGGCGGAGCATCACAACATGCCGGGTATCGCCTCGGCCGCGACGGCGGTCCTGGTGGGCCATGTCGCCGGGCTGACCAGCCGGATGCGAGTCGGGGCAGGGGGCATCATGCTGCCAAACCATGCGCCTCTGGCCGTGGCAGAGGCCTTTGGCACGCTGGCGACTCTGTACCCCGATCGGATCGACCTTGGCCTTGGCCGCGCGCCGGGGGGCGACGCGATGGTGATGCGGGCGCTGGGGGTGCATCCGGAACGTGCCGAGCAGTTCCACGCCGAAGTCGGAGAGCTGCGCGAGTTGCTCGGACCGCCACAGGAGGGGCGCCCGGTGCGCGCGCTGCCCGGCGAGGGGACCGAGGTTCCGCTTTGGGTCCTGGGGTCTTCGCTGCACGGGGCGCAGGTTGCGGCGCACCTGGGGCTGCCCTATGCCTTTGCCTCGCATTTCGCGCCGCAGGCGCTGGAACAGGCACTGGAGGTCTACCGGCGGCATTTCCGGCCTTCCGCGACACTGGACAGGCCCCATGCGATGGTCGCGATCAACGTCTTTGCCGCCGATACCGAGGCGCGGGCGCATTGGCTGCGGACTAGCATGCAGCAGGCCTTTTACCGGCTCAGGACCGGCCAGCGCGGCAAGCTGCCCGCGCCGGTCGAGGACCTGTCCACGGTGGTGCCGGCGGGCGCCATGCCGGCGCTGGACGAGGCCCTGCGGATCAGTGCCGTGGGCGATGCCGGGCAGGTCGAAACGCAGCTGCGGGGTTTCATCGACCAATTCGCCCCGGACGAGGTGATCCTGACCGGGCAGATCCACGATCACGCATCGCGCCTGCGGTCCTTCGAGATCGGGGCGCAGGTGATGCAGCGCATCACCCGTGCCGAAGCGGCCTGACCCGTGCCGCAGCCCTGGACATACCGCCACGCCAGCCGCGAATACCGCGCCTTTCTGGACGATGTGAAAGCGCGGATGGAGCTAGACTCGGACAACATGGCCTACACGGCGCTGGACGGCGTGTTCCAGGTGTTCCGGCGACGGGTGACGGCGGAAGAGGGGCTGCGCTTTGCCAGCGCGCTGCCCAGCGTACCCCGGGCGATTTTCGTTGCCGGCTGGTGCCCCGAGGTGCCGCCAGCCCCTTGGGGGCCGCGCGATGACCTGATCCGCGAGGCACAGGCGCTGCGACCCAACCATAACCTGACTCCGGACAATTGCATCGCGGCGGTGGCCTGGGCCCTGCGGCGCGCCATCCGGGGGCCGGACTGGGAGAGCGCGCTGGCCGCCTTGCCGCCCGAGGCGCGCGACTTCTGGCGCGTCGAGGTCGACGACCCCGGCGAACTGGAGCCCGGAATTCGATGAGCGCCGGCGACATGATCCTGACGCCGCGCGGGCTGCGGTTCGCGGGTCGGCTCTGGCCCTGTTCGGTCGGGCGGGGCGGCGTGACCACGGACAAGCGCGAGGGCGACGGCGCCACCCCGGCGGGGATGCACCGGATCACGGGCATGCTCTATCGTCCCGACCGGATTGCGCGCCCGGCCGATTGGGCGGTGCCGATCGGCCCGGGCGATCTGTGGTCGGATGATCCCACGCACGAGGACTACAACCTGATGGTGCGCGCGCCCTACGGGGGCAGTCACGAGCGTCTGCGCCGCGCCGACCGCCTGTATGACCTCGTCTTGCTGACCGACTGGAACTGGCCCCGGGCCGAGCGGGGCAGGGGGTCGGCGATCTTCCTGCACCGCTGGCGTCGACGGGGTTTCCCGACCGAAGGCTGCATCGCTTTCCGGCCGGACCACCTGCTGAAGATCGCGGGCCGGATCACGCCCCGGACCCGGTTGATCGTGCCCGAAACCCTGGCCCGCCCCCTGTCCGGAGGCCGCCGCTGATCCGCCGTTCCGGGCGCGCGCGCTGCCCCCGTGTGTTCAGGGCCGCTGTCAAGGTCGCAGGCAAATTGCCCGAATCGGGTTGTTTCGCCTTCCGTTCGGCCGGTTGCGCGCCGCTTTAATGACCGGAAAAGCCGTATTTGCCTGCCGCATACGCAGATTTCAGTGATTTGCTTGCAAGTCCAAACGTCACGCGCTTTAGTCTGTTCACAATACAGCGGAGAAACATCCGCGAAATAACAGACAGGGAGTCTGACGTGGCTGATGGAGCTAGTGGCGACGCATTCGTCGCCTTTGAGCGCGTGCAAAAGAGCTATGATGGCGAAACGCTCGTCGTCAAAGACCTGAACCTCAGCATGCCGAAAGGCGAGTTTCTGACGATGCTCGGGCCGTCCGGCTCCGGCAAGACCACTTGCCTGATGATGCTGGCCGGGTTCGAGACCGCCACACATGGTGAAATCAAGCTGGACGGCATCAGCATCAACAACATCCCTCCGCACAAGCGCGGCATCGGCATGGTGTTCCAGAACTACGCGCTGTTCCCGCACATGACCGTGGCCGAAAACCTCAGCTTTCCGCTAGAAGTGCGCAAGATCGCCAAGTCCGAGCGTGAAAAGAAGGTCAAACATGCGCTGGACATGGTCCAGATGGGTGCCTTTGGCGGCCGCCGCCCGGCGCAGCTTTCGGGTGGTCAGCAGCAGCGGATCGCGCTGGCCCGCGCCCTGGTCTTCGAGCCGGAACTGGTGCTCATGGACGAACCGCTGGGCGCGCTGGACAAGCAGCTGCGCGAACACATGCAGTTCGAGATCACCAATCTGGCGCACCAGCTGGGCATCACCGTGGTCTACGTCACCCACGACCAGACCGAGGCGTTGACCATGTCGGACCGCGTCGCCGTCTTCAATGACGGGCGCATCCAGCAGCTGGCACCGCCGGACGAGCTGTACGAAAAGCCGCAGAACAGCTTTGTCGCCCAGTTCATTGGCGAGAACAACACGCTTGAAGGCGTGGTGACCGCGATGAAGGGCGATATCTGCGAGGTCAAGCTCGACAGCGGCGAAGTGCTGGACGCTACACCCGTCAACGTCAGCAAGGAAGGCGAGCGGACGCGGGTGTCGATCCGGCCCGAGCGCGTGGAATTCAACAAGGAACGCCTGCAGGAAGGCGCGCACACGTTGAAGGCCGAAGTTCTGGAATTCATCTACATGGGCGATATCTTCCGTACGAGGCTCCGTGTCGCGGGCAATGACGACTTCGTCATCAAGACCCGTAACGCACCGGACCAGGTGCGGCTGGAGCCCGGCAGCCAGATCGAGATCGGCTGGCTGCCCGAAGATTGCCGGGCGCTGGACGCCGGGTGATCCGAATGCCGTCTCCTGCGCCGTCGACACGCGCGCGGGGACGCGACCTTGGGGCGTGGTTCGTACCCGTAACATCGCCTCAACCAAGATAACGGGTGAACTAGGGAGTTATTTGATGAAACTCACAAAGACACTGCTGGCCTCCACGGCCCTGACCGTGGCAGCCGCGGGCGTTTCGGCTCAGGACATGGCGAAAGACATGACCATCGTGAGCTGGGGCGGTGCCTACCAGAACTCGCAGCTGAAAGCCTATGTCGAACCCTATCTGGAAATGCATCCGGATGTCTCGGTGGCGTGGGACGAAAGCTCTGCCGAGGCCGTGGCCAAGCTGCGTGCGATGAACGAAGCCGGCAACATCACCTGGGACCTCGTGGATGTGACCGCCGCATCGGCGATCCGCCTCTGCGACGAAGGCCTGGCGATGGAAATCGACTTTGACGACGCGCTGGCCGAGGCGCCCGACGGCACCGGTGCCGAAGACGACTTCGGCGACCTGATCGTCTCCGACTGCTTCATCCCGCAGATCGTCTACTCGACCACCTTCGGCTATCGTTCCGACATGGTGCCGGAAGGTGTCGAGCCGCCGTCCGACGTTTGCGCCGTCTTCGACCTGGAAACCTATCCGGGCAAGCGCGCGCTGGAAAAGCGCCCGCTGAACAACATGGAATGGGCGCTGTACTGTGACGGCGTGGCCAAGGACGAGATCTACGACGTCCTGGAAACCGACGAAGGCCAGGACCGCGCGCTTGCGAAGCTGGACACCATCAAGGACCAGGTCGTCTGGTGGTCGGCCGGCGCGGACACGCCGCAGCTGCTGGCCGATGGCGAGGTCTTCATGGGTTCGACCTACAACGGTCGTCTCTTCTCGGTCATCGAGGAGCAGGACCAGCCGGTGGCGATGCTGTGGGACATGCAGGTGTTCGACCTCGACGGTTGGATTGTCCCCGAGGGCCTGTCCGACGACGCCCTGGCGCGCGTGATGGACTTCCTCTACTTCGCGACCGACACCCAGCGTCTGGCCGACCAGGCCAAGTACATCTCCTACGGTCCGGCACGCGAAAGCTCGGCCCCGATGGTGTCGCAGCACGCGGAACTGGGCATCGACATGGCGCCGCACATGCCGACCGATCCGGCGAACGCGGGCAACACCCTGCTCTACAACTACGAGTTCTGGGCTGACTATCGCGACGACATCGACGCGAAATTCCAGTCCTGGCTCGCCCAGAACTGATCTCGCGCCGTGGCGGGGGTGATCCCCGCCCCGTGAGGACAAGATCGTTCGTGGGGGGGGGG
>NZ_JASHJL010000040.1 GCF_030733205.1 Mameliella sp. MMSF_3455 | reverse complement strand
TCGGGCCTCAGCGCAGCCGAAGTGCTCGCCATCAACAACGCTCTCAAGAGCGGCGACAGCAACAGCGAAAAGCAGGCCTTCATCCGCGCTTTCCTGAACTGATCGCCCCTTGGGCAACCACGACAACAACCGTCAACAGAAAGGATACTGACATGAAAACCCTGATCGCATCCGCCCTCGTCGCAACCGCAGCCCTGACCGGTGCCGCGAACGCCATGACCGCCCCCCAGTTGGACAGCGAAGCCAAGTACGTCCTGCCCGGCGCCGATTTCTCGGGCCTCAGCGCAGCCGAAGTGCTCGCCATCAACAACGCTCTCAAGAGCGGCGACAGCAACAGCGAAAAGCAGGCTCTCATCCGCGCTTTCCTGAACTGATGCGCAAGGATGCCCGGCTCTGCCAAGCGCCTCACTCCCGGGCGACTGGCAGAGCCGCTCCACGCGAAAAAGCCGCCCGGACCCCGGGCGGCTTTTAAATTTTGCGGGTTCTGCTTGATCGCGAGTGCCGCCCCACACAAGGACAACACGCAAGGAAAAAGGGCGCCCCGGTCGGGGCGCCCTTCCAATGCTTTCAGCCGAGTGGCGGCGGGCGCCTTACTCGATGATCTTGGAGACGACGCCCGAACCGACGGTGCGGCCGCCTTCGCGGATGGCGAAGCGCAGGCCGTCTTCCATCGCGATCGGCGCGATCAGCTCGACGTTGAACTTCAGGTTGTCGCCCGGCATCACCATCTCGGTGCCCTCGGGCAGTTCAACCGTGCCGGTCACGTCGGTGGTGCGGAAGTAGAACTGCGGACGGTAGTTCTTGAAGAACGGCGTGTGACGGCCGCCTTCTTCCTTGGTCAGGATGTAGACCTCGCACTCGAACTTGGTGTGCGGCTTGACCGAGCCCGGCTTGCAGAGAACCTGGCCACGCTCGACGCCGTCACGGTCGACACCGCGCAGCAGCGCGCCGATGTTGTCGCCGGCTTCGCCGCGGTCCAGCAGCTTGCGGAACATCTCGACACCGGTGCAGGTCGTCTTCGAGGTGTCGCGGATGCCCACGATCTCGATTTCGTCACCGACGTTGATCACGCCACGCTCGACACGGCCGGTCACAACGGTACCGCGGCCCGAGATCGAGAACACGTCTTCGATCGGCATCAGGAAGGGCTGGTCGACGGCACGCTCCGGCTGCGGGATGTACTCGTCCACGGCGGCCATCAGTTCCTTGATCTTCTCTTCGCCGATTTCCGGGTCACGGCCTTCGAGAGCGGCCAGCGCCGAACCGGCGATGATCGGAACGTCGTCGCCCGGGAAGTCGTACTCGGACAGCAGTTCGCGGACTTCCATTTCCACGAGCTCCAGCAGCTCCTCGTCGTCCACCTGGTCGACCTTGTTCAGGAACACGACCATCGCCGGGATGCCGACCTGGCGGCCCAGCAGGATGTGCTCGCGCGTCTGCGGCATCGGGCCGTCAGCGGCGTTCACCACCAGGATCGCGCCGTCCATCTGCGCGGCACCGGTGATCATGTTCTTGACGTAGTCGGCGTGGCCGGGGCAGTCGACGTGCGCGTAGTGGCGGGCGTCGGTCTCGTATTCCACGTGCGCCGTCGAGATGGTGATCCCGCGGGCCTTCTCTTCGGGCGCGCCGTCGATCTGGTCGTAGGCCTTGAAGTCACCAAAGTACTTGGTGATCGCCGCCGTCAGCGTCGTCTTGCCGTGGTCAACGTGACCAATGGTGCCGATGTTGCAGTGCGGCTTGCCGCGTTCAAACTTTTCCTTTGCCATCTCTCAGACGCCTCACGTTAGAGGGGGCCGCCGACGCGCCCCGAGTTTCATCGCGCGCCGTTTATTGAGTCGGGCAGCGAAAATCAAGCACCTAGTGGGCCCTGGCCCGTGTCGGGCCAAGGCCGGGACCTGTCTCAGCAGGCCCCCTGCACGCGCTTTGCATTGGCGGGCGGCGTATAGTCCTCGGTGAACCAGTCGTCGCTCTCCTGCATCTCGCGCAGCCATTTCTCCATGTCCAGCGCGGCGGCTTCGGCCAGCTTCTGCATCTGCTCTTCACGGGTCAGCTGCAGGCGCGATTCGAAGACCTGGATGACCATGATGTCATGCGCCTTGTTGTTCATCTTGACGCAGTTGCCATCGTCAAAGACCGTCACCGCGACATGCAGGGCCGATTTGCCCGGCACCACCGGCGGCGGCAGCGAATAGGCGATGACCTTGATGCCGAGGTGATAAAGACGCTCGCCCTCGAACCGGGTAAAGCGCTGTTGCATCGCACCGTCCACGGTTTCGATCCATTCCTCCGGCGTCGCGTCGCGCGACACCAAGAGCTTGGCCGGCTCGGGTTTTTCGGTCACGACGGCAACATAGCCCAGCGAGAAATCCCCCAAAGGCTCTGTCGGGCCGGCGAGGTCCTTCGTGGCATCCGTGCAGGCGGCCAACCCCAGGGCCAGCAGCAATACGGCAGCGATCCGGATCATAGACATCCCTCCTTGTCGGCGCTTGCGATAACGCGCCACCCGTCTGCGTGCAATCGGACGGGGGTTTTGTCGACCCCCACGCGGCCCCTATCTTTGCAACAGCGACCGTGGAGCCACAGATGACCCGATCATCCCCAGCACAGGATCCGGACCGCCTGCCCGTCCGTGTCCCGCTTGTCACCCGCCCGCTGGGCCTGTGGGACAGCCTGCGGGCCACGCGCGAAAACGTGCTGTCGATCATCCCCGAGGTGGCGCTGCAACGCCGCATCGTTTCCGGCAGAACCGGTCGGCGCTGGCACATGGTGATGGATCCCGGGGCGATCCGACGGGTCCTTTTGGAGAACCTCGACACCTACCCCAAGTCCCTGGTGACAAAGAACCTTCTGCGTCCGGCCGTCGGCGACTCCCTGTTCATCGCCGAGGGCGCGCACTGGCGGTGGCAGCGGCGCACGGCCGCCCCCGCCTTTTCGCATCGCAACGTGCTCAACCTTGCCCCCGTGATGACCCGCGCCGCGGAGCGGTCCGTCGCAAGGATCGCGGGGGCCGGGCCGCGTGCCGTCGAGATGATGCAGGAAATGGTCACCACCACGTTTGACGTGATTTCGGATGTCACGTTTTCGTCAGGCGAAGGCTTTCAGCGCGATGCCGTCCATCAGGCCATCGACGCCTATATCTCAGAGGCTGGCAAGGTCTCGCTTTTCGACGTTCTGGGCTTTCCCGACTGGGTGCCGCGTCCGGGCCGCCTGCGGGCCGGCGGCGTGACCGAGATGCGCGATGTGGCCGACCGCGCCATCCAGCGCCGTATCGACGAAGGCCCGGGCGACGTGCCGGACCTGCTCGACCTGCTGCTCGCGGGTGAAGATCCGGAGAGCGGGCGCAAGATGAGCCTGCCAGAGCTGCGCGACAACCTGCTGACCTTCATCGTGGCCGGGCACGAAACAACAGCCCTGGCGCTTTCCTGGGCGCTCTACCTCATGGCTTTCGACCAGGAAGCGCAGGATCGCGCCCGGGCCGAGGCGCAGGCCGTGCTGTCGGATGGCCTGGCCCGGGGCGAGGATGTCCCGCGGCTGACCTTTACCCGGCAGGTGGTGGACGAGGCGTTGCGGCTATACCCGCCCGGCGGGCTGGTGTCGCGCACGGCACTGGCAGAGGACAGGCTGTGCGGCACGCGCATCCTGCCGGGCGACACGGTGATGCTGCCGATCTACGCGCTGCACCGGCACGACGCACTGTGGGAGGATCCGCAGGCCTTTCGGCCGGACCGTTGGGCCGGGGACAGGCCGGACCGCTATGCCTATCTGCCTTTCGGAGACGGCCCGCGCATCTGCATCGGGGCCAGTTTCGCCCTGCAGGAGGCCGTGATCATCCTGTCGACCCTGCTGGCCAATTTCCGGTTCACACCCGTGAAGGGGCGCGATCCGAAACCCGTGATGATCCTGACCCTGAGGCCTGAAGGCGGCGTCTGGCTGGAGGCAGAGCGGGTTCTCTAGACACACGCTCCACCAAGCTCGCAAAGGACACCGGTCTTACGACCGGTTCGCGCCCGGAACCCACAAGACATCCGCCTTGCCGTCGTCATTGGCGATCCGCGACGCAACAAAGAACCAGTCGGACAGGCGGTTGAGGTATTTGACCGCTTCCGGGTTCACCGTCTCCATAGTGGCCAGTTCCACCACGAAACGTTCCGCCCGGCGGGCCACCGTCCGACAATGGTGCAGATGCGCCGCAAGGGCCGTGCCGCCGGGCAGGATGAAGCTCCGCAGCGGCTCCAGCCGTCCGTTCATCCCGTCGATTTCGGTCTCAAGCCGCGTCACCTGGCTCGCGTCCATGCGCAGCGGCGGATATTCCCGCTCGGTGTCCTTTTCCATGTCGGGCGTGCACAGGTCTGCGCCCAGGTCGAACAGGTCGTTCTGGATGCGGCTCAGCTGGCCCTCAAGCTCACCTTCGGCCTGCAGACGTGCCAGCCCGACGACCGAATTCAGCTCGTCCACCGTGCCATAGGCCGTCACCCGCGTGGAAAACTTCGCCACGCGCGCGCCATTGCCCAGCGCGGTTTCCCCGGCATCGCCGGTCTTTGTGTAGATCTTGCTTAGAACAACCATGTCATTTCCCCCGGATCCAGACGAACGCCAGGATCAGAATCACCGCGATGAACTGCGCCGCGATCCGCCAGCGCATCACCTTGTTTGCGTGTTTCCTGTTGAATTCTCCACCCTTGGCAAAGGTCCCGATGCCGAAAAGCAGAATGCCGAGCACCACCAGAACGGCGACACCGACGACGATGAACAATGGATCCTTGGCCATGATATCTCCCGGGTTTTGCGTCTCACATAGCGGACATGTTCGAAAAGGCGACAGGGCGTAGAGTCACCCCTTGGCCACCAGCCAGTCCATCGCCCGGGTCGGCAACAGACGCCGCAAGCCACCCATCAACCAGGTCGCGGTGGTGATGTAGTAGCGCGGGCGCGGGCGCGGGCTTTCCAGAGCGTGGACCAGTTTCGCGGTCACCGCCGATGGCGGCAGTTCAAAGGTATCCGGCCCGCGATCCTCGTACAGGCGTTTCAGCAGCTTCGCTTCGTACTGGGCCCTGCGCGGGCTGGTCTGCCAGTCGATCCAGCGTTCGAAATGCGGGATCGCGTTGACCCGGATCCTTGACGTCACCGGCCCGGTGTTCAGCGTGACGACATGGATCGGCGTGTCGCGCATCTCGATTCTCAGGGTGTCGGTCAGGGCTTCGGTGGCGTGCTTGGTCGCGTTGTAGGCCGACCGCCAGGGCGCCACGACAAGGCCCAGAACCGAACTGTGATTGACGATCCGCCCATGCCCCTGCGCCCGCATGACGGGGATCACCCGCCGCGTCAAGTCGTGCCAGCCAAAGACATTCGCCTCGAAGATCTCGCGCAGCGCCTGGACCGGCAGATCCTCCGAGGCGCCCGGCATGGCATAGGCACCGTTGTTGAACAGCGCATCCAGCGTACCGCCCGTGGCGGCCAGGACCTTATCCAGAGCGGATGCGATGCTGGCGGGGTCAGTGTAGTCCAGCCGCGGACTTTCGAACCCCTCGGCGCGCAGCCTTTCGCAATCCGCCTCTTGCCGGCAGGCGGCAAAGACACGCCAGCCACGCGCCTTCAGCCCGTGCGCCGCGTCGTACCCGATGCCAGAGGAACAGCCGGTGATGAGAATGCTGCGTGTCGTCATGGGCGCGATTTAGGACAGGCCAACGGCAAATGAAAGCGCGTCCGACCAGCGCGCCCCAGCCCGCAACCTAGTCCGCCGCCTCGAGGAAATCGTCGGACATCCAGCCGGTCGCCTCGTCAAGCCCACTCAGCACCCGCAGCCTGACCCAGCCGTCGCCGGTGTCGTCCAGCACCTCGACCTCGTCGCCCTCGAACAGCTGGGTGATCACATCATAGCTGGTCGCCGGTCCATCGCGCAGGTTCACCCGCGTGCCGGTCACGATACGCAGGTCACGCTCGTCCGGCGCCACCACGGGCGCCGCGCCATCGCCCACCCGCGATCCCAGCGGCGCACCATCGCCCAGGCCCGCGATCTGCGGAATCGGGTCTTCCGGCCCAACGGACTCGGGGATCACGCCCGGCCCCAGCGCATCCGCTAGCGAACGCGCGAGTTCATCAGCCGGCTCCGCCGCATCGGGCGCTGGCGGCGGTGTGTTGTCCTTGACGATCGCATCGGCCAGTGCGGCGGCGATCTCGTCCTCTGGGTCGGGACTCGCGGCCTCCGGCGCGGGGGTCACGACCTGCGATGCGGGATCGGCAACCTCCGGCTCGGGCTCGGGCGCGCGGACGGTCTTGGACGGCAGCGGATCGCGCGGCGCAAGCGAGCTGACCCGCGGCTCTGCGGCGGGTTCCGGCGCGGGATCGGGGCGGCGCGCGGTCAGGGAATTGTCCAGCGGGCGTACCTGCGGCGTGCTCGGTCTCACGTCCGCCAGGATGGTAACGCCATGCTCTCCGGGTTCGAAATCGCTGCCCCCCGAGAGCTGCCACCAGGCCACGCCCAACAGCAGAAAGGTCATCAGCATCGTGCCGCGGACAATCATTCCCCAGGTCTCCATTCAGTCACCGCCCCACCGACCGGGCGGCATCGTCCGTTGATAGCCGATTTGACGCGCCCCTCGTAGGGTCTTCGGCGCTGTTTTTTCCCATCCGGCGGCTTGCCGCTGCGATGTGGCGCAGGTATCACCACATCTATGGACGAGGACGCCGATATCCCCAACATGCCCGAACGCGATCAAGCAGAGCCATTGCGGCGCGCCATCGGCGACCGTTACCTGACCTATGCGCTCAGCACGATCATGCACAGGGCGCTGCCCGATGCCCGCGACGGGTTGAAGCCGGTGCACCGGCGTATCCTGTATGCAATGCGCAGGCTGCGGTTGAGTTCCACCGGAGGCTTCCTGAAATCCGCCAAGATCAGCGGCGACACCATGGGGGATTTCCACCCGCACGGCGACGCGGCGATCTATGACGCGATGGCGCGCCTGGCGCAGGATTTCACCATTCGTTACCCGCTGGTCGACGGCCAGGGCAACTTTGGCAACATCGACGGCGACAACCCGGCTGCCTCGCGCTACACCGAGGCGCGCATGACCATCATGGCCGAGGCGCTGCTCGAAGGGCTGGACGAAAACTCCGTCGACTTCCGGCCCAACTACGACGGCCGCCTGATGGAACCCTCGGTCCTGCCGGCCTCCTACCCCAACCTGCTGGCCAATGGCTCTTCGGGCATCGCGGTGGGCATGGCGACCAATATCCCGCCGCACAACATCGTCGAGCTGATCAATGCCTCCCTGCACCTGATCAAGTCTCCGAACGCGGTGGACGACACGCTGCTGCAATATGTCCCCGGCCCCGATTTCCCGACGGGCGGCGTCATCGTGGAACCGCCCGAGAACATCGCAACGGCCTATCGCACCGGCCGCGGCAGCATCCGGCTGCGCGCCCGCTGGCACATCGAGGATCTTGGCCGCGGCACCTGGCAGGTTGTCGTGACGGAAATCCCGTACCAGGTGCAGAAGTCCAAGCTGGTCGAACGCATCGCGGAACTGATCCAGACCAAGAAGGTGCCGATCCTCGCCGACGTGCGCGACGAAAGCGCCGAGGACATCCGCATGATCCTGGAGCCGAAGTCCAAGAACGTGGACCCGGATGTCCTGATGAACATGCTGTTCCGCAACTCGGACCTCGAAATCCGGTTCTCGCTAAACATGAACGTGCTGATCGACGGCGTGACGCCCAAGGTCTGCTCGCTCAAGGAGGTGCTGCGCGCCTTCCTCGACTTCCGGCGCGAGGTGCTGATCCGCCGGTCGAAACACCGGATGGCCAAGATCGACAACCGGCTGGAGGTGCTGGAGGGGCTGATCGTCGCCTTCCTGAACCTCGACCGGGTGATCGACATCATCCGCTACGACGATGACCCCAAGGCCGCCCTGATGTACGAGGACTGGTCCAAGCCGCACCAGGACACCGTCGTCCGCGCCACCGATGAGCGCGACTATGTTTCGCCGCTGGCGGGCATCGACGTCAAATCGCTGGACCTGCGCGAAGACCCCGAGGCCATCGCGCGCGGCGTGCTGGCCGATGACGGTACGGACGGCAAGGTGCCCGCACGTTTCGTTGGCCGGTCCGAGGGGCTGTCGGACGTGCAGGCCGAGGCGATCCTCAACATGCGCCTGCGCAGCTTGCGCCGGCTGGAAGAGCTGGAACTGGTCAAGGAACGCGACGCCCTGATGGAAGAGCGCGCGGGCCTCGAGGATCTTCTGGACAGCGAGGACCTGCAATGGTCCCGCATCGGCGAAGAGCTGAAAGAGGTGAAGAAGAAGTTCGGCAAGGGGCTGGACCGCGGTGCGCGCCTGACCTCGCTGGCCGAGGCGGCAGAGGCCGAGGAGGTCCCGCTGGAGGCGATGATCGAGCGCGAGCCGATCACCGTGGTCTGCTCGCAGATGGGTTGGATCCGTGCGATGACCGGCCATATCGCGCTGGACCGCGAGCTGAAGTTCAAGGACGGCGACGGCCCTCGCTTCATCTTCCACGCGGAAACCACCGACCGCCTGCTGGTCTTTGCCTCGACGGGACGGTTCTACACGGTCTCGGCGGCCAACCTGCCCGGCGGGCGCGGCATGGGGGAACCTCTGCGCCTGATGGTTGATCTGCCGAACGAGGCCGAGATCATCGACATCTTCATACACAAGCCGGGGCGCAAGCTGCTGGTGGCCTCTTCTGCCGGGGACGGGTTCATCGTGCCCGAGGACGAGGTCATCGCCCAGACCCGCAGCGGCAAGCAGGTTCTGAACGTGCGTGCGCCGTCGCGCGCGATGGTCTGCAAACCCGTCGATGGCGATCACGTCGCGGTGGTCGGCGAGAACCGCAAGGTGCTGGTCTTTGCGCTGGAAGAACTGCCCGAGATGGGCCGCGGCAAGGGTGTGCGCCTGCAAAAGTACAAGGACGGCGGGCTGTCGGACGCGCGGACCTTTACCCTGGCCGATGGCCTGAGCTGGCAAGATCCGGCGGGGCGGACCCGGACCGAAACGGCGCTGGAGGAATGGACCGGCAAGCGCGCCGGGACGGGCCGCATGGCGCCGCGCGGCTTTCCGCGGGACAACAAGTTCACCTGACCCGTTTCGCGCGCGAAACATCACGCCTTAACAATAGGTTAACCAGACCGCACCTTTCCAGGTCCGTGGATTCCTGGGTGCAGGAACACCGTAAATGCGTCCTTTGGCCAAGCCTGCTCTGGCGGTACCAGGGCAGGCTCCTTCGCTCGCAAGCACACGCGCCGCAGCGTTCTGACGTCAATCAGCAACAGCGCCCAAAGGGCAGGCATTCCCGACTTTACGCCTCTTTGCACTGGCAGCATCCTAGCGCCATGTTCCGCGCATCCGCTCCTGCGTCCGTTTCCGCCAAAGAAAGACAAGCAAAATGCATACCGATCAAGATTTGATGGACATCCGCTATACCGGCGAAAAAGGCCCATTGTTCGGCCTCGCCCTGAAAACCGGCCTTCTGACCGTCGTCACTCTGGGCATCTACCGGTTCTGGCAAAAAACCCGTATCCGCAAGTACATCTGGTCCTCGGTCGACGCCGGGGGCGACACCTTCGAATACACCGGCACCGGGGTCGAGAAGTTCCTCGGCTTCCTCGTCGCCGTCGTCTTTCTGGCGATCTACGTCGGCATCATCCAGATGGTGCTGTTCTACGCCGGACTGAACATCATGGTCGATCCGGAAACCGCCTCGACACAGGAGGCCATCGCGCAGGTCGCGGCGATCTACATCACCTTCTTCGCGGTGCTGCCCTTTGTCCTGTACGCCATGTACCGCGCCCGCCGCTACAAGATGGCCCGCACTCGCTGGCGCGGCATCCGCTTCGGCATGGAAAAGGGCGCCTGGGGCTACGTCCTGCGCGCCATCGGCTATGGCCTGCTGGCCGCGATCACGCTGGGGATCCTGCTGCCGCTGCAGACCTTCAAGTTGGAAAAATACATGGCCGACCGCAGCTACTACGGCAGCGCGCGGTTCCACCAGGAAGGCAAGTGGAGCGACCTCTACAAGGCCATGACCCATATCCTGATCGCCATCGGCATCATGGTCGTCAGCGGCATCGCCCTGGCCGGCGCCGCCAGCGGCGAGACCGTCGGACTGGCCGTCATGGGCGGGATCGGCATCTTTGTCGGCTACATCTGGTTCTTTTTCGGCTCTGTCCACTACAGCGTGCAAAGCTTTGGCTACCTCAGCCGCAACAAGGTGCTGGGGGACGAGATCCGCTTTGACGCCCAGCCGCGCACCGGCTTTGTGATCAAGACCTACATCCTCGGCGGCCTGCTGCTCAGCCTCCTGGCTTCGGTGGCCTTCGGGATCGTCGGCGCCCTGGCGGCCGGGTTCATCCCGCTGATGCAGGACGGGTCCGGCGTGGCCATCGCGATGTTCGGCGTGGTCATGGCGATCGGCTATATCGTCGCGCTGGTCGTGGTACAGGCGCTGAGCATGATCCTGATCACCCAGCCGATCCTCGGCCACTATGTCGAGACGCTCAAGATCCGGAACGCAGGCGCGCTCAACCGCATCGCCCAGCGCGAGGCCGAAACCGGTGTCGATGCCGAAGGCTTTGCCGATGCGCTGGACGTGGGTGGCGCGATCTGATGCAAAAGACCGAGGCGCAGTTCTTCGATGGCCTCACGGCTGGGCGGCATGATGTTCATGTCGCCCTTTCCGACGACCGGCAGGCCATGATCATCACCGGCGACACCCTGCCCGAACCGCTGCACTGGAACCTGATGGACCTGCGCGCGCTCAGCGATACCG
Source organism: Mameliella sp. MMSF_3455 (assembly GCF_030733205.1). Taxonomy (GTDB): domain Bacteria; phylum Pseudomonadota; class Alphaproteobacteria; order Rhodobacterales; family Rhodobacteraceae; genus Antarctobacter. The sequence continues at coordinate 36,632 of NZ_JASHJL010000040.1, read as the reverse complement.
GCCACAAAGCCCGGCTGACCCTGACGCGCCACGCCCATACCGACGACGAGGCGCCGCGCGATCCCGCCCGGCTGATCCTGCTGGACCCAGAGCTGATCGCCTGGATGCACCGCACCCGCCCCGGCCTGTTCCGCGCCGACATGCACAAGGGCACTTGGCGCAAGATCGGCATCTACACCGGCGGGGCGGTGGCGGCCGCCGGCCTGATGCTCTTCGTGATCCTGCCCGCGATGGCCAATACGTTGGCCCAGATCATCCCGATCGAACGCGAGATCGCCTTTGGCAAGGTCGTCGTGCGCCAGATGGAGCGGGTTCTGGGCAGCGGCAGCGGATCGCTGCGTTGCACCGATCCGGCGGGCGTTGCCGCGCTGGACAAGATGATCACGCGGCTGACCGAAACCCGCGAGATGCAGTACCAGATCAGCAGCCAGGTCTTTGACCACGATATGGTCAACGCCTTCGCCGCTCCCGGCGGGCAGGTCGTCGTCCTGCGCGGGCTGCTGGAGACGGCGGAGAGCCCCGAGGAGGTCGCCGGGGTCCTGGCGCATGAGATCGGCCATGTCGAATCGCGGGATGCCACGCGGCACGCCCTGCGCACCGCGGGGTCGGCGGGCCTGCTGACCATGATCATCGGCGACTTCTCCGGCGGCGCGGCCATCGCGCTGGTGGGGGAAAAGCTGATGACCGCCGCCTATACCCGCGAGGCCGAGGCCGCCGCCGATCTCTTTGCGCTGGACATGCTGCAACAGGCGGATGTGAGCGCCGATGGTTTTGCCCGCTTCTTTGACGCGCTGGACGACATGCAGGGCATTGAAATCCCGGCTTACCTGTCGACTCACCCGATCACGTCGGAACGGGCCGACCAGGCGCGCGATTTCGCACGATCACAGAGCGGAACTCGCCCGATCCTCAGCGATGCAGAGTGGCACGCGCTGCAGAACATCTGCCGTTAGGGCATGAAACGGAGCACAAAAGGGTCTTTCGACACTCGAATGCCGGTCTAGCCACCTGAGGGAACGGCAAACCATATCCGGTCGGCCTCGATCCCAGGGAACGACGCTTCGCCTCGAATGTTTCGAACACAAGACCTGACATTGAACCGCCTACGGGCGCGAATCCGTGCCGTATAATGATGCAAACTTGGCCAAAGGTGTCGTAGCGGCACCTTGGCGTGCGCCCGGATTGCAATGGATTCGATTGTATACCGGAAAACGTCCCGTCATTGCGACGCGTATGGGCGCTAACGCGACGATTTTTCGCTGTTTCCCCAAGGCACGGCAGGCTACACAACCCGACGAGGAAGTCTCGCGGGTCCGCCCGCGGCAATGGTAGACCTGAGGAGAGACACGCAGATGAAGGTCCTTGTGCCCGTCAAGCGCGTGATCGACTACAACGTGAAAGTCCGCGTGAAGGCGGATGGCAGCGGTGTCGATCTGGCGAACGTGAAGATGTCGATGAACCCCTTCGACGAGATCGCCGTGGAAGAGGCGATCCGCCTGAAGGAAGCCGGCAAGGTCGACGAGGTCGTCGCCGTCTCGATCGGTGTCAAGCAGAGCCAGGAAACCCTGCGCACCGCGCTGGCCATGGGCGCCGACCGCGCCATCCTGGTCGTGGCCGCCGATGACGTGCACACCGACATCGAGCCGCTGGCCGTTGCCAAGATCCTGGCCGCCATCGTCAAGGAAGAAGAGCCGGGTCTCGTGCTCTGCGGCAAGCAGGCCATCGACAACGACCTGGGCGCCACCGGCCAGATGCTGTCGGCCCTGCTGGGTTGGTCGCAGGCCATGTATGCCAACAAGGTCGACGTCGAGGGCGACCACGCGGTTGTCACCCGAGAGGTCGACGGCGGCCTGCAGACCGTCAAGGTCAAGATGCCGACCATCATCTCGACCGACCTGCGCCTGAACGAACCGCGTTATGCCTCGCTGCCCAACATCATGAAGGCGAAGAAAAAGCCGCTGGATGAGAAGACCGCCGAGGACTACGGCGTCGACGTCAGCCCGCGCCTCGAGATCGTCTCGACCGGTGAACCGGCGGCACGTGCCGCAGGCGAGATCGTTCCGGACGTCGATACGCTTGTCGCCAAGCTGAAAGAAAAGGGGATCGTGTGATGGCCGTTCTGCTGATTGCCGAGATCAACGACGGCGCGCTGGCGATGGACGCCACCGCCAAGACCGTCTCCGCCGCCAAGACCCTGGGCGACGTGACCGTCCTGGCCGCCGGCGCCTCTGCCAAGGCTGCCGCCGACGAAGCCGCGACCATCGAGGGCGTTTCCAAGGTGCTGGTCGCCGAGGATGACCTCTACGGTCACCGCCTGGCAGAGCCGGTTGCCGCGCTGATCGCCTCGCTTGCCGGCGACTACAGCCACGTCGTGGCGCCCGCCACCACCGACGCCAAGAACATCCTGCCCCGCGTCGCAGCGCTCTTGGACGTGATGGTGCTGACCGACGTGACCGAGGTCGTGGACGCCGACACCTTTGTCCGCCCGATCTACGCCGGCAACGCGATGCAGACGGTCAAGTCCAAGGACGCGACCAAGGTCATCACCTTCCGCACCTCGACCTTCGACGCGGCCGCCACCGGCGGTTCGGCAGCTGTTGAGGAAATCGCAGCGGGCGACAACCCCGGCCTGTCCGAATGGGTCGAGGACAAGGTGGCCGAAAGCGACCGCCCCGAGCTGACCTCGGCCGGTGTCGTTGTCTCCGGCGGCCGTGGCGTTGGTTCGCAAGAGGACTTTGCCATCATCGAAAAGCTGGCGGACAAGCTGAACGCCGCTGTCGGCGCCTCGCGCGCCGCGGTCGACTCGGGCTTCGCGCCGAACGATTGGCAGGTGGGTCAGACCGGCAAGGTCGTCGCTCCGGACCTTTACGTTGCAGTCGGCATCTCGGGTGCGATCCAGCACCTTGCCGGCATGAAGGACTCGAAGGTCATCGTCGCCATCAACAAGGACGAAGAGGCCCCGATCTTCCAGGTGGCGGACTACGGTCTTGTCGCCGACCTCTTCGAGGCCGTCCCGGCCCTGACCGAAAAGCTGTAAGCAGGCGTTGGGTGCAAGGCACCCCCCGCAACATACATCAAGGCCCGCCGGACAGGCGGGCCTTGTTCATGTCAACGCCGAACCATTGCGCCCAGCACCGGGGTCAGCGCCTCACCGACTTCGTGGTGGGCAAGCGGGCCCATCAGTTCGGCCGCGGCGCAGGCCTCGAAGTCGCCAAAGACCATGCCGCGCGTACCTTCGGTGAGGGCCGCGCCCGAAGCCACGACCTCGACAACCTCGTTGACCCTGGGGCGCAGCGTCTCGATCATTTCGCGGTTCACGAACAGCGGATCGCCATCCAGCCGCCCGGGCAGTTCACAGGGCACGGGATGGTCCGCGAACCACAGCAGCACCGTATCCCCGTGCAGATGCGCAAGCAGTTGCTTCATGCGTGACGTCCAGGCCATCCGCAGTTCTTCCTGAACCTCGGCAAACCGGTCGCTGGAGACATCAGCAAGCCGCCCCAGCATGTGCCGGACAAAATGAAACTCCGTAAAATCGATCTCGGGATAGAGCACCTGAAGCTTTTCCGAGGCACGCAGGAAACGATCATTGCGGCGCGGATGCACGGTATAGAATCGGTTCGACAGGTTCTGCGCCCCCATCACCTGCACCACCTTGACGGCGGCCCCGGCCGCTAGGTCCAGCACGCCGGGATCGTTCAGGTACAGGTCCACGCCGGCGTTGATCACGCCGAAATTCGCGCAGGCCAGCCTGATCCGCTGTTCCAGCAGCGCCGGAAAGGGTTGCTCGATGAACCGACCGTATGTTTCCGTTCCCCCGAGGAACGCAAAGTAAAGCCCGTCGAGTTGCCGTCGCGGCCCGCGGAACAGCACGCGTGACGTGCCGTAGCGGCACGGATAGTATTCCAGGGTCGCATGGCCCCCGCCATGTACAGACATTTTCCCACCTCATTTTTCACCCAAAGGCGAGAATCGGGCAAAGCCCTTGCCATTTTGCTAATGTGACAATGCGAGACGAATCCGACACTCTTGCAGCCCCGCCAAAGCCGGTTCATGGTGGCCGCGGCAAAAGGGGATCGGGACATGGAAATCAAGTCTATCGGGGTCGTTGGCGCGGGGCAGATGGGAAACGGAATTGCCCATGTCATGGCGCTGGCAGGCTACGAGGTACGTCTCAACGACATCAGCCAGGAGGCACTGGACAAGGCCGTTGCCACCATCGGCAAGAACCTCGACCGCCAGGTCACCCGCGAGAAGATCTCTTCCGAGGAACGCGACCGGACAATGGCGCGCATCCGCACCACGCTGCACCTGCCCGAAATCGCCCAGACCGACCTGGTGATCGAGGCCGCGACCGAGCGCGAAGAGGTCAAGGACAAGATCTTTGCCGCGCTGCTGCCACACCTGAAGCCCGAGACGATCCTGACCTCGAACACCTCATCCATCTCGATCACGCGACTGGCCAGCCGGACCGACCGCCCCGAGAAGTTCCTGGGGTTCCATTTCATGAACCCGGTGCCGGTGATGAAGCTGGTCGAGCTGATCCGGGGCATCGCCACCGACCACGAAACCTATGAGAGCTGCCTCGCGGTGGTCGAGAAGCTCGACAAGACCGCCGCCAGCGCCGAGGATTTTCCCGCCTTCATCGTCAACCGCATCCTGATCCCGATGATCAACGAGGCCTGCTATACGCTGTACGAAGGCGTTGGCAACGTCCGCTCGATCGACATGGCGATGAAACTGGGCGCCAACCACCCGATGGGTCCGCTGGAACTGGCCGACTTCATCGGGTTGGACACCTGCCTTGCGATCATGAACGTGCTGCACGACGGGCTCGCCGATACCAAGTACCGCCCCTGCCCGCTGCTGACCAAATACGTCGAGGCCGGCTGGCTGGGCCGCAAGACCGGGCGCGGTTTCTACGATTATCGCGGTGATGAACCGGTTCCGACGCGCTGATCCCGACCGCCCTGTGCCCCGGGATGCGTGCAGAGGCACCTGAACGGGCACGGGCCGGCCACGGCGGCAGACTGTAACCTCAGCCTTCGCGCAGGGCCAGCGTCTGCTCGCGCAGCCAGGCGACGAACTCGCGCTGGCCGCCCGCAAAGGCCTTGACCTGTTCGGGAGTTATCGGCTCACCGACGACCGGCTTTTGCGGCCGCTTGCAGGCGTGCACGACCTCGTGGATCAAGAGCCCCTGGCGGATCGTAGCGGACAGCTTGTTGGCGATCTGGTAGGCACGGCTGTTCTGGCCCGGAAAGAAGATCGGCACCACGGTTGCACCGGATCTCTGGATCATCTTGGCGGTAAAGGGGTTCCAGCCCGCCTCTTGCGCCGTGCCGAACCAGGTATCGGACGACGCCACGACGCCGGAAGGAAACAGGACGATCACGCCCCCGGACTTGAGGTGATCCATCGCCCTTGCCCGCATTTCCAGGCTCTGCTCGCGCGCGTCTTCCTCATGCGGGAAGGGCACCGGGATCATGAAGGGTTCCACCTCCTTGACGCCGGTCAGAAGCGAACGTGTCAGGATCTTGTAGTCTGTGCGCACACGGCCAATGAGGTCCGCCAGCACCATCCCGTCGACCAGCCCGTGCGGGTGGTTGGCCACGATGATCACCGGGCCATCCTTGGGGATGCGGGCAATCTGTTCGGCCGGCGTCATCAGGTCGATGCCCATGATGCCCAGGGCCTGGCTCCAGAAGGCCTGCCCCTCGACCGGGCCCATGCGTTCGAACCGCCGCACCATGCGCAGCAGGGGGATCTTGCCGGTCAGCCATTCCAGCGTCCGGATCGTGTTGGCCTTCCACGGGTTGCTGAACGTGTTGGCGTAACTGACCTGACGCTTGTCATAGGGTGCAGGATTCCTGGACACGCTCCGCCCCCTCAGGGATGTCGATTGGGTGCTTTCGACCATGCGCCTGCTACAGTCCCGTTTTGCACGTCAGCGCCGGGCACCGGCGCTAACAGTCTTCCCCGAAACGGTCGGCCACCAAGGCCTCGACCGCATCGGCCAGCGCCTCGGCATCCGGCCCCGAGGTTTGGACTTCAATAGTGCTTCCTTTCGCGGCTGCCAACATCAAAAGCCCCATAATACTGTCTCCGCTGGCGGACATCCCGTCGCGGCTGACCTCGGCCATTGCGTCAAAGCCTTCGACCACCTCGACCAGTTTGGCAGAGGCGCGGGCATGCAGCCCCTTCTCGTTGATGATCTTCAGCGCGCGTTGAACGGAGTTGGTCATGGGAACCCGGCTTTCTCGTGGCAGATCAAGGCATTCAAGTTGGATCCGCCGGAATGTTCTGACTGTCAATGTACTTCCGCCCGGCCTCCAGGGCCTGGCGTACCGCTTCTGGAACGGTCAGGTTACGGCTTTTGGTCAGCTTGATCAGCATCGGCAGATTCGCGCCGTACAGAATACGGCGGTTTTCGGGGCGGCAGGCGTTCAGCGACAGGTTGGAAGGAGAGCCGCCGAACATGTCGGTGACGATCACCACCCCGCCGCCGCTATCGACCGCATCGGCCGCGGCACAGATCTCGTTCTGCTTGTCGGCGCGGTTGGCATCCGCCTCGATGGAAATCGCCTGCATCGCCGGCTGCGTGCCAACCACATGCTCGACCGCCGCGAGATACTCGCGGGCCAGTCCGCCATGCGCGACGATCACGATACCGATCACCCGGACACCTTTCCAACCAAGCCTACGCCGCGTTCGGAAACGGGCGTGCCGCCGCGACGTTCCAGTTCGCGGTGCCTAATTGACACCCGCCAGCCTTCCTGCGCAAGAGCGGCCGCGACGTTTTCCGTGACGGCAACCGACCGGTGCTGGCCACCGGTACAGCCAAAGCCGATGGCGAAATGGGCCTTGCCCTCGGCCACCACCGCCGGCAGCATCAACAGGACCAGGCCGGTCAACCGGTCCAGGAAATCCTCATAACGGGGATCTCCTGCCACGAAGGACGCCACCTGCGGGTCCAGCCCGGTAAAGGCGCGCAAGTCAGGTTCCCAATGGGGATTGCGCAGGAACCGGCAATCGAACACGACATCCAGTCCCTGTGGCAGCCCGCGCTTGTAGGAAAAGCTCTGCACCGAGACGGCGGTGCCCTGCCCCGTCACCTCGCCAAACCAGCCTTCCAATTCGGCCCGCAGGTCGTGCACGGAAAGTTCCGATGTGTCGATCAGGATATCGGCGCGCGACCGCACATCGGTCAGCAGGGCCTTTTCGCGCACCACCCCGTCCACCGGCATCTCGTCCGGGGCCATCGGGTGACGGCGTCGGGTTTCGGAATAACGCCGCACCAGCACCTCGTCGGTGCAATCGACATACAACAGGTCGACGGGGGCGCGCATCTGGTCCGTCAGGATCTCGTAGAGCTGCAACAAGCCCTCGGCACTGAAATCGCGGTTGCGCACGTCGATGCCCAGCGCAAGTGGCCGGGCCGGGGGCGTGTCGTGATCGACCAACCGCGGCACCAGGCTGAGCGGGATGTTGTCGATGCTCTCGAAACCCAGGTCCTCGAGCACATTGATCGCGCTCGACCGCCCGGCGCCCGAGGGGCCGGTGACAAAGACGATGCGCGCGCTGCCAGTTTCCTTGTGGTCCATCTCTACTCTCGCCGTCCCGACTTGAGATAGTGAACGAGTCCTGCGGGGAAATATTCAGACGCGGAATTGTGAAGCAATGGCACATCCACCCCCAGCAGCCGGGTGGACCTGTTAGGCGGCAAGCGATGCCTTTCGGCCACATCCATGTCCAGAATGGCGGCCAGTGGAATGTCGGTGACATGGGCTGCGTGCAATAGACCGAGGGCGCGCGCCTCGATCATGCCTGCCAGCGCGGCGGGGACCGTCAGGATCAGCTGCGTGTCTTTCCGCGTGACGATCGTGCGATCATCGGCGATCAGCTGCGCACCGCGCGCCATCATTTCCAGCGCCAGGCCCGATTTGCCGCTGCCCGAGGCGCCGCGGATCAACAGCCCGCGGCCACCCACGGCAACCGAGGTGGCATGCAGGACCTTCCGCATGGGATGAAATCAAACCGGCAGGCCGACGACGAAGCGTGCGCCCAGCGGCTCCGAGGTTACATCGGCCTCGGTCGGGCGGATGTTCTCGGCCCAGATGACGCCGCCATGCGCCTCGATGATCTGCTTGGATATGGCAAGACCGAGGCCCGAGTTGTTGCCGAAATCCTGTTGCGGGCGCGATGTGTAGAAGCGCTTGAAGATCTTTTGCAGCGATTCCTCGGGGATGCCCGGGCCGGTGTCCTCGACCACCACCAATACGCGATTGTCGCGACGCCGCGCCCAGACACGGATCGCGTCGCCATCCTCGCAAAAGGAGATCGCGTTTGTGATCAGATTGACGAAGACCTGTGCCAGGCGTGGCTCCAACCCCGTGATCGTGACCGGCTTTTTCGGCAGGTCGGTGATGAACTCGATGCCCTTCTTGCGCGCGTCCTCGCCCAGGAACTCGGTCAGATTTCCCAGCATCTCCAGCAGGTTGAATTCCTGCTCTTCTTCCTTGACCAGTTCGCTGTCCAGCCGCGAGGCGTTGGAAATGTCGCTGACCAGCCGGTCCAGCCGGCGCACGTCATGTTCGATCACGTCCAGCAGCTTGGCCCGGTGATCCTCTTTCTTGACCATGCGCAGGCTGCCCACGGCAGAGCGCAACGAGGCCAGCGGGTTCTTGATCTCATGCGCCACGTCGGCGGCAAATTGTTCGTTCTGGTCGATCCGGTCGTAAAGCGCACCAACCATGCCCCGCAGCGCGCCCGACAGGCGTCCGATCTCGTCCGGGCGGGCGGTCAGGTCGGGGATGCGGATACGGCCCGGGGTACGCGCCTTGCGATTGCGGTCGCGCCCGATCTCTGCCGCGTCGGCGAGGTCGGAAATCGGGTTGGAAATGGTCGAGGCCAGCACCAGGCTGAGACCGATCGAGACCAGAGTGGCGATCACGAACATCTGCAGCACGCGCTCCCGCTCGGCGCTGACGGCGGCGTCGATCTCGGTCGCAGGCGACACCAGCGCAATCGTCCCGACCAGCGCGTCGCCCTGCCGGATCGGGGTCAGCGCAAAGAAGACGGTGGCGCCGTCGGGACCACCAGCTTCGACACGGGTCAGGGCCGGATCGCCGGATTCGATGGCCCGGCGCAGCCGATCCTCCAGGTCGAGGTCGGGCTCGGTCTCGAAATAGCTGAACAGGCCCGCTACACCGTCCCAGATGGTGTTCAGGAAATCGGAAATCAGCGTCGGCTTGTCCCCTTCGACCGGGGGGATGATCGGCGGCACGCGTCCCCGTGTCTCGCCGACAAGGAAACTGGCGCTGTCAAAGACCAAGAGGCGCGCGCCGTCTCGCAGGTCGATGCCCTCGACCGTGCGGGCCACGTCAATGCCGTCGCCGGAGCCAAGACTGACGGGCGCGCCGCGCGGCAATTGTGCCTCGAACACGTCTGCAACCAGTTCGACCTCGGCCTGAAGCGCGTTGACGCGCTGCACCGCCAGCGTGTCACGGGAGGAATTCAACCAGAGGATTCCCGCGACCAACACGTTGAGCGCGATCAGGTTGAAGGTGATGATCTTGCGCGTCAGTGGCGAACGGTTGAGCGTGAACAGCCCGCGCCGCGCGCGGCTGTCGCGCAGTTCCTTTTCGACCGTGCTGTCGGGTGCGACCCAGTCGTCGCCCAACACGACATCCGCATCACGCCGTCCGCCTTGGCGGTCTTTCTGCACCGGGAGATGTTCGGCCAGGGCCATCCCTTACTCTTCGTTGTAGCGGTATCCGATACCGTAAAGCGTTTCGATGGCCGAAAAATCGGAGTCGACCGTGCGCATCTTCTTGCGCAGGCGCTTGATGTGGCTGTCGATCGTGCGGTCGTCGACATAGACCTGATCGTCATAGGCGACGTCCATCAGCTGATCCCGCGACTTCACGAAACCGGGGCGCTGCGCGAGGGCCTGCAACAGAAGGAATTCCGTCACGGTCAGCGATACGTCCTGTCCTTTCCAGCTGACGGCGTGGCGCAGCGGGTCCATCGTCAGGCTGCCGCGGGTCATCAGCTTGGTCTCTTCGGTGTCGCCCACGACATCGCCGGCCACCGCCTCCTGGCGGCGCAGCAGTGCGCGGATGCGCTCGACCAACAGGCGCTGGCTGAAAGGCTTTTTCACATAGTCGTCGGCGCCCATGCGCAGGCCCAGAACCTCGTCGATCTCGTCGTCCTTGGAGGTCAGGAAGATCACGGGCATCTTGGATTTCTGGCGTACCCGTTGCAGCAGGTCCATGCCGTCCATGCGCGGCATCTTGATGTCGAACACGGCCATGTCTGGCATCTTTTTGTTGAAGGCATCAAGCGCCGCCTGGCCATCGTTGTAGGTTTCGACCTCGAACCCTTCTGCCTCAAGAGTCATCGACACAGACATCAGGATATTCCTGTCGTCGTCCACAAGGGCGATCTTAGACATTTTGCTGACCTTATACTGCTCTGGTTGCCTGTTTTTTTCCGCACTATCGGCGATTTTCCGCTTTACAGCAACGATTAACTGCGAATCGGGCATGCCGCCTGACTCCATCGGACGCGAATTTGGCAAAGGAATGGCTAAAATGCCTCACCGGCTTGCGTCGCATTTAAGTCAGATCCGCAGTCGCCCGCGGTGGTATCGCTAAACCCGCGATTGGTAGCGCAAACTGCGCTTTTGCGTCCTGTTCATGTCGAAAAGCGGCATGTTAAGACATCCTGCATCGGCGCAGTATGTCGTCGCATGCAACTATACTTTGATCAGCGCGATCCACAGGAGCAAGGCAAATGACATTTGGACGGGTGAACCCTCAGTTCCGGCTTGAAGACCAGGGCATCGAAGGGCTCGGAAATGTCTATTACAACCTCATGGAGCCAGCGCTGATCGAAGCGGCGCTCAAACGGGGGGAAGGCACACTTGGCAAGGGCGGGTCCTTCCTCGTGACCACCGGCAAGTACACGGGCCGTTCGCCCAAGGACAAGTTCGTCGTCCGCACCCCATCGGTCGAGGACAGCATCTGGTGGGAGAACAACCAGCCGATGGCGGCCGAGGCCTTTGACCGGCTGCACGCCGACATGCTGGAACACATGAAGGGCGGCGACTACTACGTGCAGGACCTGGTCGGCGGCGCCGATCCCGCCAATGCCATCGACGTGCGCGTCATCTCGGAACTGGCTTGGCACAACCTCTTCATCCGCCACATGCTGCGCCGCCCCGACCGCGAGGATCTGGACAGCTTCACTGCGGACTTCACCATCATCAACTGCCCAACCTTCAAGGCCGCCCCGGAAAGGCATGGCTGCATCACGGAAACGGTGATCGCGCTGAACTTCGACAAGAAGCTGATCCTGATCGGCAACACTGAATACGCCGGCGAGAACAAGAAATCGGTCTTCACGCTGCTGAACTACATCCTGCCCGGCAAGGGCATCATGGCGATGCATTGTTCGGCCAACCACGCGCCCGGCAACCCGGTCGACACAGCCGTCTTCTTTGGCCTGTCGGGCACCGGCAAGACCACACTTTCGGCCGACCCCGAGCGCGTCCTGATCGGCGACGACGAACACGGCTGGTCGGACCGCGGCACCTTCAACTTCGAAGGCGGCTGCTATGCCAAGACCATCAACCTCTCCCCCGAGGCAGAGCCGGAAATCTACGCCACGACAGAGATGTTCGGCACCGTGATCGAGAACATGGTCTACGACGAGGAGACCTTCGAGCTCGACTTCGAGGATGACAGCCTGACCGCGAACATGCGTTGCGCCTACCCGCTGCACTATATCTCGAACGCGTCGAAGACGGCACTGGGCGGCCACCCCAAGAACATCATCATGCTGACCTGCGACGCTTTCGGTGTCCTGCCACCGATCGCGCGGCTGACCCCGGCGCAGGCGATGTACCACTTCCTCTCGGGCTTCACCTCCAAGGTTGCCGGGACCGAGCGTGGCGTGACCGAGCCGGAACCGACCTTCTCGACCTGCTTCGGCGCGCCGTTCATGCCGCGCCGCCCCGAAGCCTACGGGAACCTGCTGCGCGACAAGATCGCCAAGCATGGCGCGACCTGCTGGCTGGTGAACACCGGCTGGACCGGCGGCGCCTATGGCACCGGCTCGCGCATGCCGATCAAGGCCACCCGCGCACTGCTGCACGCCGCCCTGGAAGGCAAGCTGAACAACGCCACCTTCCGCAAGGACCCGAACTTCGGCTTCGAAGTCCCGGTCTCGGTCGAGGGCGTGCCGGAACTGCTTCTGGACCCGCGCAAGACCTGGGATGACAAGGAAGCCTATGACGCGCAGGCGGAAAAGCTGGTGCAGATGTTCGCGGACAATTTCGAACAGTATGTCCCCTACATCGACGACGACGTAAAAGCCGTCGCCATCGGCTGATCCGGTCAGGCCGGACAAGAAAGCCCCCCGGTTCTGCCGGGGGGCTTTTTCGTTGGAACATCCACAAACCGTTTCGCACGGGCCCCGTTTCACAAGAGACCGCGCCGTCGCGCTACACGTAGGCGCCGGCGGAGTAGGTCAGCTCGTAGCTGTGGCTGTATAGTTCGAACACGATGCCGAACGGGTCTTCGACATATACCATCCGATAGGGTTTGGTTCCCGGAAAGTATTCGCGCACCGGCATACGCTGGCGCCCGCCGGCCTCGACGATGCGTTGCGCCAGTCCCTCGACGTCCGGATCCTGTACCGCGAAATGAAAGGTGCCGTGGCGCTTGTGTTCGAGCTTGTCCTCGGGTGCGTAATTGCCGGGGAATTCGAATATCTCGATGCCGATGCCATCGGCGGTCGACAGGTGCGCAATCCTGAGCGAGCCCCATCCGGGGCCGAACACGTCCGTGCACATGTTGCCAATAGCACTGTCGTCCTCGACGGCCTCGGACGGCCCCATCACGACGTAGAAGCCAAGCACTTCGGAGTAGAAGCGCACGGCGGCATCGAGGTCAGGTACGGACAGTCCGATATGGGAAAACGTGCGGGGGGTGGGGGTCATTTCTTGTCTCCTTCAGCGATATGTTGACGCTGATATGGACCCCAGGAGCACTTTCTGGAAATTATCATTTTGCATGAATACAAAAACGTGATGTTATCAATCATGCTCAACGCGACCTGGCTCGAGACTTTTACCACGCTGTGCGAAACCGGGCACTTCACCCGGGCGGCCGAGCGCCTGAACATGACCCAGCCGGGCGTCAGCCAGCACCTCAGAAAACTCGAGCGACAGATGAATCAGCCGCTCATCAGCCGGCAGGGAAAGAGCTTTACTCTCACGCCGGCGGGTGAGGCGGTTTTTGCGCTCGGCCTTTCACGTCGCGCCGAGGAGAAACGCCTGCGCGATGCGATTGCGACCGACGATCGGGACACGGGCCCGATTCACGTCGCTTGCTCGGGCAGTTTCGCGATGCTGCTGTACCCGATCCTGTTGCCTTGGATGCGCGCCGCGCCGGGTCTGAGCGTCCACCTCGAGGCGGCGCCACAGGCGGGCATCATTGCGGGACTGCTCGACGGACGCATTGACCTTGGCATATTGGGCGCAGACCCCGACCACGCGCGGATGGAAGCGCAACATCTCGGACGTGAAGAGCTGTGTCTGGTCCTGCCTGCGGATGCTGCGGGCAAGCCAGTGACATTTGCCGATCTGGAGGCCCGTGGATTCATCGCGCATCCTGACGGCTTCGGATATGCCGATGACTTGCTGAAGCCGAATTTCCCTGACGACTACCCCGGCGCAGACCGGTTGAGCGTGCGCGGTTCGATCAACCAGATTGGCCAGATCCCCGCACCCGTGGCCAGGGGAATCGGCTACACGCTTCTGCCCCGAAGCGGCGTCGTGGCCTTCGCCGGCAAGGCAAGCCTGTCTGTTGCGCAGCTCCCGAAACGCCGTTGGCATGAACTCTGGCTGGTCTCCCGGCGCGGTCGCCCCCTGTCGGCCCGGGCCCGCCATGCACGGAGCCTGATCGAGGACGCCGCCGCAACGCTCCGATGAGCGCGTGTTCGCCCGCAGCGCTGAAGGACGCGCACGAAACCCGGACACCGTTCCTTTTCAAGGGGCAAACCGGGTAGGCAAATCCTGCCCCTGTGCCTACCCTCAGCCCGTGCTAGACTGTGGTTTCAGTTCCCGGGAGATGACGACATGCACGCCAAACCGCTTGCCCCCCTGATTGCCGCCGCTCTGATCGGGGCGCCTGCCCTGGCCGATGTCGGGGCCTTCGTCGAACCACCCCTGACGCTCGAAGCCTTCGGCGTCATTTGCGAGGTCGAATTGCAGGGGACGCGGCCGGCGCCGGACACGCTTTCGGGCCTTCTGAACCTTGTCGACCAGGATCGTCCCATCGATGTCGAGACGGTGCAGGTGCCCGCCGAGATGGGCCTCAGCTTTGGTATCCGCTCCAGCCTGACCGCCGGTGCCTCTGTCCCGGAGGTGACGATCGTCGTCACCCATCCGCCGATGGGTCCGAAGGGGCGCACCGTCGAACGTTGGGTGACACCGATGAATTTCGGGGATGTCTCGCTGAACCTCTTTACCTTTGAACGGGAATACGAACTGGTCGAAGGGTTGTGGATGTTCCAGGTGGAACGGGACGGCAAGGTGCTACTCCAACAACCCTTCGAAGTGACCGCCCCGGGCACGATACCTGCGGTTCAACAGGCCTGTTTCGCTGCCGAAGCCATCTCTTGACCCCGGAAAGGGGCGCGCGGGGTCTGCACGTCGCGCCCCGGATCCTCAGGCCGCCCGCAACCCGAGGATCTCGCGCGCCTGCTGCCAGGTGGCCACCGGGCGCTCGTATTTCTCGCACAGGTCCACGGCCCGCTTGACCAGCGCCGCGTTTGACGGCGCGAGGGTTTCCTTGTCCCAGCGCACGTTGTCCTCCAGCCCGGTACGCGTGTGCCCACCGGTCGCGATGGACCATTCGTTGACCTCGACCTGGTGCCGCCCGATCCCGGCCGCACACCATTCCGCTTGCGGGGCCAGCCGCTTGACCGTTTCGATGTAGTAATCGAACACGTTCCTGTCGCAGGGCATCGCGTTCTTCACCCCCATGACGAACTGAACATACAGCTTGCCGGGAATGCGCCCGTCGCGGTTCATCTCGGCCGCCTTGAAAATGTGGCTGAGGTCAAATGCCTCGATCTCGGGCTTGATCTCGTAGGTGCGCATCTCGGCGGCCAGCCAGTCCACCAGATCCGGCGGGTTCTCGTAGACGCGGGTCGGAAAATTGTTCGATCCGACCGACAGAGAGGCCATGTCGGGCCGCAACGGCAACATCCCTCCGCGTGTCTTACCCGCGCCGGATCGACCGCCGGTCGACAACTGGATGATCATGCCGGGGCAGTGCTTTTTCAGCCCCTCGACCAGCCGCGCAAAGCGGTCCGGGTCCGAAGTCGGTGACTCGTCCTCCATCCGTACATGGGCGTGGCAGATGCTGGCCCCCGCCTCGAAGGCGGCTTGCGTGCTTTCGACCTGTTCCTCGATCGAGATCGGCACCGCCGGATTGTCCTTCTTGCGCGGGACAGAGCCGGTGATGGCCACACAGATGATACAGGGTTTGGTCATGACGGGCGCTCCCCTCGCTGGCGTCGTGTCGGGTGACGGCAGGATAGTGGCTGTTTTGGACAGGAAAAAGCCGGGGCGGTGACGAAACCGACCCGGCCCCGGGTATCATTTCATACGTCGAAGAAGACGGTTTCGTCCTGGCCTTGCAGCTGGATGTCGAAGCGATAAACGGCCTTGCCGTCCTTCTCGGTACGCTTCGCCAGCAGCGTGGCGCGGCGGCGTTCCCATTCGATGATGTTCATCACCGGGTCCACGGCGTTGGCCTCTGCTTCGTCCTCGAAATAGATCCGGGTGTTGAGGCCAAGGTTGATGCCGCGCGCCACCACCCACAGGTTGATGTGCGGCGCCTGAGTGCTGCCGTTGCGGCCCGGTGTCTTGCCCGGCTTCACCGTGTCAAAACCCCACTCTCCGGTGTCGAAGTCGGTGATGACCCTGCCCCAGCCGCGAAAGCCCTCCTCGACCTCTCCACCGCCCTCGGGATGGGCATAGATGCCCTTGGAATTGGCCTGCCAGGCCTCCAGCAGCACGTCCTTGATCGGCGAGCCGGTGCCGTCGATCACAAGGCCTTCAACCCTGATGCGCTCTCCCTCGGCATTCGGCCCGGCGATGTCCCAGCCCAGTTCGCGTTCGTAGATGTCAAAGCCGGCAGCCCCCGGCGCCAGCCCGATGTGGACGTAGGGACCGGCGGTCTGCGAAGGTGTTTCCTTGAGGTAATTCAGCTTCTGGACCATTGTCATTCTCCTTGCGCATCTTCCGGGCGGAAAACCGGTTCCCACTTTTCCTGAAGATGCATCAATTCCCCTCCAGACGGTTTTCGAACAACGTCGAGCGGCGCCCCCGCAGGACGATGTCGAACTTGTAGGCGATGGTATCCAGCGGAATGGTCGAATTCATGTCCAGCGCCGCCACCAGGCTGTCGATTGCTTCCTGGTTGGGGATGCTCCTGACGATGGGACAGAGCGGGATCAGCGGGTCGCCCTCGAAGTAGATCTGCGAAATCAACCGCTGCACAAAGCCCCAGCCGAAGACCGAGACGTGGATATGCGCCGGGCGCCAGCTGTTGACGTAGTTGCGCCAGGGATAGGCGCCGGGTTTCACGGTACGAAAAAAATAATAGCCGTTCTCGTCCGTCAGGGTCCGTCCGCAGCCCCCGAAATTCGGGTCGATGGGCGCAAGATAAGTGTCCTTCTTGTGGCGATAGCGCCCGCCCGCGTTGGCCTGCCAGATCTCCACCAGCGTGTTGGGCACGGGCCGGGCGTTCTCGTCCAGCACCCGGCCATGCAGGATGATCCGTTCGCCAATCGCGCTTTCGCCGGCCTTGGCATAGTTGTGGATCAGGTCGCGGTCCATCGGGTCGATGTCGTTGTGACCGAAGACCGGACCGGTGATCTCACCGACCGAGTTCTGCAGGCTGATGAGCGAATATTGCGGCGACCGAGCGACGCTGGTCTTGTAGTCCTTGACGTAGGCGGGCGGGTGCCAGTCCCGGTCCCGCTGGTAGAATTCACCTTGATCGGGCATGTCGGTCTCTCCTCACTTGTCCCCGGACTGCGCGTTTGCCTGCCCTGTGTCAGGGCCCTCCATCTCGGCATATGTCTGCTTGGCCAGTTTCAGCGCGTGGTTGGCGCGCGGCACGCCGGCATAGATCGCGACATGCTGAAAGGCCTCCAGAACATCCGCCTTGCTGGCCCCCGTGCGGGTGGTGGCGCGGATGTGCATGGGGATCTCGTCGAAATTGCCCAGCGCCGCCAGCAGCGCGAGCGTCAGCATGGAACGCTCGCGGTCACTGATCCCGTCCGAGGCCCAGACCGTGCCCCATGCGCCTTCGGTGATGAGGGTCTGGAACGCCTCGTCAAAGGGTGTCTTGACCGCCTCGGCGCGGTCGACATGGGCATCCCCAAGCACATGGCGACGCACCTTCATGCCGGTGTCGTATCGGTTGGTCATGCGGTTCCCCCTTCGGGCCTGTTCCGGGTTCGCGTCGAAACCCGGGCCATCAATAGGGCAGCCCGATGTAGTTCTGCGCCAGCACCGACTGCGCCTCGCGATTG
The DNA here is from genome assembly GCF_030733205.1 of Mameliella sp. MMSF_3455. Taxonomy (GTDB): domain Bacteria; phylum Pseudomonadota; class Alphaproteobacteria; order Rhodobacterales; family Rhodobacteraceae; genus Antarctobacter. Next base: position 19,016 of record NZ_JASHJL010000040.1, on the reverse strand, counting down.
GAGCGCAGGAACTCGATATCGGCAAGCTGGATCTTCAGATCGAATTCGTTCTGGTCGGGGAACCTGTGCAGCAGAGTGGTCATCCACCAGCTGAACCGCTCCGCCTTCCAGATCCGCGCCAGCGCCTTTTCCGAGTAAGTGTCGATGCCCTCGCTGTCGCCGGTCTGATAGTATTGCACCAGCCCGTTGTAGAGGTAGTTGATGTCGCTGGCCGCGGTGTTCAGCCCCTTGGCACCGGTCGGCGGCACGATATGGGCGGCATCCCCACACAGGAACAATCGCCCCCAGCGCATCGGTTCGGTCACGAAGGACCTCAGCGGGGCGATGCTCTTTTCGATCGACGGGCCAGTGACGAGGCGTTCTGCCGCCTCTGTCGGAATGCGCCGCTTGAGCTCTTCCCAGAAGGCCGCGTCTGTCCAGTCCTCGGGACTGTCCGACAGCGAACACTGGATGTAGTAGCGGCTGAGGTTGGCATTGCGCTGCGAACAGAGCGCAAAACCGCGTTCGGAACTGGCATAGATCAGCTCGTCATGCACCGGCGGCGTTTCGGACAGGATGCCCAACCAGCCGAAGGGGTAGAGCTTTTCGTATTCCTTGCGGACGCTCAAGGGCATGGTCTGACGGCTGACCCCGTGGAACCCGTCGCAACCCGCCACGAAATCGCAGTCGATGCGGGCCTCGGTGCCGTCGACCTCGTAGGTGACGTAGGGCGCATCACTGTCGGCGTCGTTGATCTGCACGTTCTCGACGTTGAAAATGATCTTGCCATCCGCCTTTTCGCGCGCCTCGTACAGATCGCGCGTCACCTCGGTCTGGCCGTAGACAACCACATGGCTGCCGGTCAGCTCGGTGAAATCGATGCGGAACTCCTCGTCGCCGTAGGAGATCACCGTGCCGTCGTGGACGATGCACTCTTGGTCCATCCGTTCGCCGACGCCCGCCTCGCGCATCAGGTCGACCATCCCGGTTTCAAGGATGCCCGCGCGAATGCGCCCCAGGACATAGTCCTTGGTCTTGCGTTCAAGAACGACGCTGTCGATGCCCTTCTTGTGCAGCAATTGGCTGAGCAGCAGGCCCGACGGGCCGCCGCCAATGATGCAGACTTGAGTACGCATGATGTCCTCCCATTTGCGGCAAGACTAGAATGAACCCAAGGGCTATGTAAAATGACGCTTTCGGGCGAATACTTGTCAAAAAGGGAAAGTCACTTGCTGGACCGACGGATCAAACTGCGCCACCTCGAAACGGTCACCGCCATAGCCCGCCAAGGCAGCCTCAAGGGCGCCTGTGCAGAACTGAACCTGACCCAGCCCGCCCTGTCGAAAACCCTGAAGGAACTCGAAGAAATCCTGGGCGCCCCGCTGATGACGCGCGACCGCGGTGGCGTGCGATTGACCCCCGAGGGCGAGGTGTTCCTGGAATTCGCGGGGCAGAGCCTTGCCGCGCTGCACCGCGGGGTCACCGGCGTGGCCGAACTGCGCGAAGGCGGGGCGGAGGTTCTGCGCGTGGGGGCCCTGCCCTCGGTCGCAGTGCGCCTGATGCCGCGCGTCGTGGCCCGGTTCCGAGAGCTGTCGCCCGGCACGCGGCTGGTGCTGCGCGACGGGGCACACGGGGCGCTGACGCGCGACCTGCAATCCGGCGCACTCGATCTGGTGATCGGGCGCATGGGGGCGCCGGACAGCATGGCGGGGGTCAGTTTCACGCAGCTTTATCACGAGGGCGTCGTCTGTGTCGTGCGCAGCCAGCACCCCCTGCTGACCCGTCCCGCGCTGGCGCCCCAGGACCTGGTGGACTGGCCCGTGCTCTACCCGCCCGAAGGCGCCGCGATCCGCCCACTGGTGGACCGCTGGTGCCTGGCGCAGGGGCTGGGCCCCTTTCGTGACAGGATCGACTGTGTCTCCGGCGCCTTCGGGCGGCGGTTCCTTCGGCAGTCCGACATGCTCTGGTTCATTTCCGAAGGAGTCGTGGCACCGGAGATCGACGATGGCGCCTTGGCCGCCCTGCCCCTCGACCTGGGGTTGACCGCCGGCCCCGTTGGCCTGATGACGCGCCCCGACAGCGCCGCTTCTCGCTCGCGCCAACTGTTCGAACGCGCGCTCAGACACGAAGCAGAGGCTTTACCCACAAGTTGACGCCGAATCGAACTCGTCCACAACTTAATGCGATGTTTACCAAAATATCGCTTTACACACCCCTCTTTAGGCAGGCACCATATCTGGTAAGGGCGCGGGGATAGCCCGCAGACCCTTGAGCAGGCAGCAAGCGCTGGGGGTGTATCACCAAGTACGGCGCTATAATCAAAGGGGTGTCCTTATGGCCCTGTCCGAGCAGTATCTCAACGACGAATTGCATCCGATCGACCTTGTCGAGCATATCGCCGAGTTCAACGATTGGGATTTCGACCGCATCGCGGACGACCAGATCGCGATGGCGGTAGAAGGTCAGTGGCGCACCTACTCGATCACCCTCGCGTGGTCTGCCTTCGACGAAACCCTTCGAATGATCTGCACCTTCGAGATGGAGCCGCCAGAGTCCCGCTTGCCGGAGCTCTATGAAGGGCTGAACCTGATCAACGATCAGTGCTGGGCCGGCGCCTTCAGCTACTGGCCCGAGAACAAGCTGATGGTCTACAAGTACGGGCTGGTCCTCGCCGGTGGCAATGTCGCCAGCGCCGAGCAGATCGACACGATGATCGGCGCCGCCGTCATGAGCTCGGAGCGCTATTACCCGGCCTTCCAACTGATGGTCTGGACTGACAAGAGCGCAAAAGAATCCATGCAGGTTGCCATTGCCGAAGCCTACGGGCGGGCCTGAGGACCGGATATTCTCTGGCTCTCGCAAAAAGACAAAACACAGGGGCGGCGCAATTGCGGCGCCCTTTTCCGTTTCGCCCGGGATTTCCCTTGAGTGGAATCAGGGGGGCGGCAATTCTGCCCACACAAGAAAATCCCAGGGAGGACTATCCATGAAAACCCGCCTTTCGGCGCTGGCACTTCTATTAGCCGGCGCCAGCCCGGCCTTGGCCCAGCAGGACGCCGAGTCCTGTGCCGCCCTGCGCGAGACCGTCCTGAGCGCCGCCCATGTCCAGACTGCCCGCGTGGTCGAGGCAGAGGGCCTGCCCGCCTATTGCGAAGTGCGCGCCACCGCCCTGCCCGCAATCAACATCGAGGTGCGCCTGCCGCTGGACGGCTGGAACGGCAAGTTCTACCAGGCCGGCTGCGGCGGGTTCTGCGGCATCCTTGGCCGCGCCGATGCCGGCGGCAGCTGGATCAACGCCATGCGCCCGGGGCTGGAGCGCGGCTATGCCACGGCCACGTCGGATAGCGGGCACCACGGGCTGTCTGTCGTCGATGCGGGCTGGGCGCACAACAATCCCCATGCAGAACGCGACTGGGGCTGGCGGTCCATCGGAGAGACCAACCGCGTGGCGCAGGCACTGATCGGGGCATTCTATGGCAGCGACTCGGAACAGGCGATCTTTCAGGGCTGTTCCACCGGCGGGCGCATGGCCCATGTTGCCGCCCAGCGTTACCCGGACATGTTCGACGGCATTATCTCGGGCGCACCCGCGATGGATTACACCGGGCTTGTGGCAACCAAGATGGCCTTCCTGGTGCAGGCCAATACGGCCCCCGATGGTAGCCAGATCCTTGGCCCCGACGAGGCCAAGTTGATCGGCGACGCGGTCTATGAACAGTGTGACGAGGTGGACGGGGCCGAGGATGGTTTCATCGCCGACCCGCGCGCCTGCGAGGTGGACTACAGCGGGTTGGGCCTGACCAACCAGCAAATGGACACGCTGACGAAATGGCGCGAAGGGCCCCGCAATGCCGCCGGAGAGCAGCTCTATCCGGGCGGCATCCCGGAAGGGTCAGAGCCCTTCTGGTGGCTCTGGCTGACCGGCAACGGAAAGGGCGGCGGCAAGCTGGTGCCGGCCTTCGTCACCAACTTCGGACGTTACATGGCCTTTGCCACGGATCCCGGCCCGGAATGGTCGCCGCTGGACTTCGACATGGAGGCCGACCCGGCGCGACTGACGACCATGGCGGAGGTCTATAACGGCGACAGTCCGGACCTGTCCGCCTTCCGCGAGGCAGGGGGCAAGATGATCGTCTGGCACGGCTGGGCGGACAGTATCGTGACGCCCTACAAGACCGTGGACTGGTACGAAAAGGCCGCCGAGGTTGCAGGCGGCGAGGACGTGCTGAAGGAAAACGTCGCGCTCTTCATGCTGCCCGGCGTCGATCACTGTGGCATCCTGCCCGGCCCGGACGGCATCAACGCCGCCGGCCTAGACCCGATGACCCCGCTTGAGGCCTGGCTGAACGAGGGCACCGTCCCCGCCTCGATCATGGCCGAGTGATCTTGTCCCTCTCTTCCGGCGGGCCTAGGGTCCGCCGGGACACGAGACATGGGGGACGTGATGCAGGATACAGACCTCGCCCGGCGCGGGCTTGCACTCTTGGGATGCGGCAAGATGGGATCGGCGATGCTGGCCGGGTGGCTGGCGCGCGGATTGCCGGCGGACAGCGTGCGGGTACAGGATCCGCACCCCTCGGACTGGCTGCAGGCGCAGGGCGTGCATATTAACAAAGGTTTCGGCGACAGTCCCGCCGTCGTGCTGATCGCGGTCAAACCGCAGATGATGGGCGAGGCGCTGCCCGCTCTGCAAACCCTGCCCAAGGGCGACACGCTGTTCGTGTCGGTCGCCGCAGGTACGCCAATCACCACCTACGAGGCGCACCTTGGCGATGTGCCCATCATACGCGCCATGCCCAATACGCCCGCTGCTGTAGGCAAGGGGATCACCGCGATTATCGGCAATGCACGGACCACGGATGCCCACCTGAAAACTGCCGAAGACCTGCTGTCGGCAGTGGGTGAGGTTGTCCGGCTGGAGAGCGAAGGCCAGATGGATGCCGTCACCGGCGTCAGTGGCTCTGGCCCCGCCTATGTTTTTCACATGATCGAATGCCTCGCCAAGGCGGGCGAGGCCGAAGGGCTGGCGCCCGAACTTGCGATGGCCCTTGCGCGGGCCACCGTGGCGGGTGCAGGTGCCTTGGCGCAGGAAACCGGTGAAGACCCCGCACAGCTACGCCGCAACGTGACGTCTCCGAATGGCACCACCCAAGCCGGGCTAGAGGTGCTGATGAACGAAGACAGGGGCTTGCCGCCGCTCATGCGCGCCACCGTGGCAGCGGCTGCGCGCCGGTCGAAGGAGCTGGCCAATGGCTGAGATCACATTCGACGATTTCCTGAAGGTCGACATTCGCCTTGGCACGGTGATCCGCGCGGAACCCTTTCCCGAGGCCCGCAAACCGGCGATCAAGCTCTGGATCGATTTTGGCCCCGAGATCGGGGAAAAGAAAAGTTCGGCCCAGATCACTGTACATTACGACCCCGAACACCTTGTCGGCAAACAGGTCATGGCAGTGGTCAACTTTCCACCGCGCCAGATCGGGCCGATGCGGTCAGAGGTGCTTGTACTGGGCGTATCCGGCCAGGATGGCGCCATCGTGCTGATCGGCCCGGATCAGGCGGCGCCGAACGGGTCGCGGATGCACTAAAGCTCGGGTCCGTTGGGGTCGGGCAGGATGCCTTCGGGTTCACGCCGGTGAAACAGCGGGTCGTTGTCCTTGATGTGTTTGGAAACCATCCGTGCCGAAGGCCATGCGGTCACAAGTCCGATCCCGGCGGCAACGGTAATCGCCGTCCAGCTGTACCAGTTGAAGGCGAAGAAAACCACAAGCAGCGCCCCGGCGATGCCGCTGCCACTCATGAGGGTGAGGTAAAGCGCAAGTCGGTCCATTTCGGTCCTCCTTTCGCTACGGTAACGCGCGCCTGCCCCGACGGGTTCCCTTGACCTCGCCCGTCGCTTGCGGTCCTGTCGAGGGCAGGAGGACGCGCCCATGACACAGCCAGCGATCACCGGCCACGGTGTCTTTACCCCGGATCAAAGCATTTCCAACGACGAGCTTGTCACGGCCTTCAACGCATATGTCGACCGATGGAACGCCGATCACGCGGGCCGTATCGCCGCCGGTGAGGTCAAGCCGCTGACCCATTCCAGTTCGGACTTCATCCTTTCCGCCTCTGGCATCGAAAGCCGCTACGTCCTGGACAAGGAGGGGGTTCTGGACCCCGACCGCATGTGCCCCCGCCTGCCCGCCCGGCCGGACGAGTCCCCCGGCATCATGGCCGAAATGGCGGTGGACGCCTGCACCAAGGCGCTGGAGATGGCGGGCCGAAACGGGGCAGAGATCGACCTGGTGATCTGCGCCGCCTCGAACCACGAACGCGCCTACCCGGCAATTGCCATCGAGATCCAGCAACTGTTGGGCTGTGGCGGCTTTGCCTTCGACATGAACGTGGCCTGTTCCTCGGCCACTTTCGGCATCCAGGCCGCTGCGGACATGATCCGCGCGGGCAGCGCGCGCCGCGCTCTGGTGGTGAACCCCGAGATCTGCTCCGGCCACCTCGAATGGCGCGACAGGGACTGCCATTTCATCTTTGGCGACGTCTGCACGGCGGTATTGATCGAACCTGCGGAAGAGGCCAAGGGCAATCACTGGCTGATCCATTCCACCCGCTGTGCCACGCAGTTTTCCAACAACATCCGCAACAACGCGGGCTTTCTGCGCCGCGCGCATGACCAGATGGAGGACCGGCGCGACATGCAGTTCATGCAGAACGGGCGCAAGGTCTTCAAGGAGGTGCTGCCGCTGGTGTCCTCGCACATCCTGAGCCACCTCTCCGATCACGGCTGGCAGGCGGATGACCTGCGGCGGCTCTGGCTGCACCAGGCGAACAAGACGATGAATGATTTCATCGGGAAAAAGGTGCTGGGCCGCGAACCGGAAACGGGCGAACAGCCCAACATCCTACAGGACTACGCCAACACCTCTTCTGCCGGGTCGATCATCGCCTTTTCCAAGCACTCGAACGACATGGCCAAGGGCGATCGCGGCGTGATCTGTTCATTCGGCGCTGGCTATTCGGTGGGGTCCGTGCTGGTCGAACGGGCCTGATTGGCCTCTTCGGCCTCCAGCGCCTTCTCCAGGGTCTCGGCCTCCTCCTCGCCGCCGGCAAGGGCCGCAGTCTCGGGCGTCAGAACACGCGCCGGGGCCGACACCTGGAAGGCGCCCTTGTCCTCTTCCGCCACGGCGGCCCGCTGGACGATGCGCAGCGCGGTGTAGAGGATCATCAGGACGTGCGCCACGACGGTGGTCAGGAACAGCCCCGAGGCGCCCGCCGCCGACATGGCGACACCGGCGATCAGCGGCCCGGCGATGTTGCCCAGCCCGTAGACCATCAACAGCCCGCCCGAGACCTGGATCGAGGTGCCCTCGGGCGCGTGGTCATTCGCATGGGCCACGATGATCGGGTACATGGCAAAGATCGCCGCGCCAAAGACCGACACTAGGATCAGGTTCATCATCTGGTCCTGCGGCGACAGCAGGATGAAACCAAAATCTGCCGCCACCGCCAGCACGGCCACCACCAGCAGGACCTTGCGCCGGTCCATCCTGTCCGAGGCAAAGCCGATCGGCACCTGCGAGAGAGCCCCCGCCAACACCGGGAGCGATGCGAAGAGGGCAATCGCCCCCAGCGTCAGCCCCACCCTGTCGGCATAGACCGCCGAGAGCGTCCCGAAAGAGCCGTTTGAAATGCCGACGAGGAACACCGCCACCACCGCCACGGGAGAGTTCCGCCACAAGAGGGGCAGGTTCAACCGCACCGAGGTCAGCGGCGCAGGGGACACTGACGTCGACAGCGCCGTGGGGACCAGCGCAAGAATGTAGACGATGGCCGCCACGGCAAAGAACAGGAACCCACCAGCATCGCCGGTCGCGATGGCCAGTTGGCCGGCGGTCGTCGCGCCAAGGTTCACCATCGTGTAGACGCCAAAGATCGTCCCCCGCGACTGCGGCGAGGCCCGGTCCGACAGCCAGCTTTCCACGATCATCGCCGCCCCGGCAAAGCAGAACCCCGACACCGCGCGCACCGGGATCCAGAATTCGGGCGTGACCAGCAGTGCCTGCAACAGGATGGCGATGGCGGCAAAGGCGCACATGACGCCGAAGGCGCGGATATGCCCCACGGAGCCGACGATGCGCGGCACATAGAAACAGCCCCCCACATAACCCACCGCCCAGCCGGTGCCCAGAAGGCCCAGCTCGGTGGCTCCGAACCCTTCGGCGGCGCCCCGTACCGGCAGGATCAGACCGTGCATCCCGCCCGCAAAGAGCAACAGGCCGGAACCGAACAAAAGGGCACTGACGGGAAGCAGCTGACGGATCATGGCCGCAGGTTAGTCGATCAGGGGGAGGCTTCAAGTTCCAAGGCGGCGAGACAGGCTCCCTGATCCCGGACGAGGCGCCGCGCCCCGCGGCCTTTCCAACCGAGCCCGGCGGTGCCTGGGAATTGTCACTGTCCATAGGGCTTCCCATGCGCCGTCAGCCCTGCCGGCGCAAGCCCTTGAAGCGCAACAAGTTTATCCCGGCGCCATGAATGGACCCGAAATTTTCCGGGGCATGCGCGAAAGCATGCCCCGGTTGGCGCGCCGTGGCATCGCTGGCGGGCTTCCGTTCTAGCCCGCCTCTCCCGCCATCGCCGCACGCCAGTGCCTGCGGCACAGGCTGACGTAGGTCTCGTTGCCACCGATCTGCACCTGGGCACCGTCGCGCAACACCTCACCGCCCGGGCCCTGGCGGATCACCATCGTCGCCTTGCGGCCGCAATGGCAGATCGTGCGCACCTCTCGCATGACATCCGCCAGCGCCAGCAGCGCCGCCGAGCCGGGAAAGAGCTCGCCACGGAAGTCCACCCGCAGGCCATAGGCCATGATCGGCACGCCCAGATCATCCACGACACGCGCAAGCTGCCAGACCTGGTCGCGCTTCAGGAACTGTGCCTCGTCAATGAAGATGCAGGCCACCGGCCCCTTGTCCAGCCGCGCTGAAATCCTTGCAAAAAGATCCGTGTCTGGCCCGAAGGTGTCCGCCGGACGCGCCAAGCCAATCCGCGAGCCGATCTGACCCGCGCCCGCGCGATTATCCACCGCAGCGGTCAGCAGGTAGGTTTCCATCCCGCGTTCGTTGTAGTTGTGCGCCGCCTGCAACAGCAATGTCGACTTGCCGGCATTCATCGTCGAATAGTGAAAGTGCAGCTTGGCCATGCCGGGGGTCATGCCCCAGCCCTGCGGGCATGGCAAGCGTGGCCCGGCCGCCATTCACCCTTGCGAACACAAACCTTACGTAAGGTCAATCAGTCATGTTGCCTTGACGCCCGAGCCGTTTGCGCATGACATGACAGGACGGGGACAATAATCGAACTGGATATTGGACTGGCCCCGGATCATATGCCGGGGCGAAGGAGACAAATGTCAGTAGTCGGAAGGTACCTGAAGAAACACATCGAGGCCCTGGTAAAGGACGTCGGTATAGAGGCAGCGTGCCAGCTGACCGGCAAATCCAAGGCGACCCTCGGCCGCTACTATTCAGACTATCCCGAACATGCCGACAGGTACATGCCGGTGGATGCGGTCGCCGCGCTTGAAGAGGCCGCCTCTTACCCTCATGTCACCGCCGCACTGGCCGAGCTCAAGGGCATCCAGCTGCAATTCGATGAAAGCCGTCGCAATGCCAAGTCCTCGGGCGGGGTCAATTCCGACGTGATCGCCCTGTCGCAGCGGTTCGCCATGCTGATGGCCGAATACAACCAGTCGATCGAGGACGGGGTGATCTCTGCCAACGAGGCCAAGCGCCTGCTCAAGGAGACCGTGGCGCTGCAGAAGGTGCTGATCGACATGAAGCTGCACCTCGAAGACGAATCCGCCTGAGGGCCATGACCGAGGCTGGTCCGGGGACTCCCCAGCCCAGCCACGCCCCTCCTTGCGGATGTGTCAGACCAGGCGCCCCCAAAGGTCGTATTCCCCAGTCTCGTCCACCTCGACGGTGACGATCTGCCCGGGCCGCAGGTGCGCGGCGCCTTCGTCAATGAACAGGTTTCCGTCGATTTCAGGCGCGTCGGCCTTGGTCCGGCAGGTGGCGATGCCGTCCTCGTCCACCTCGTCGACGATCACCTCCTGCCGCGTGCCGAGTTTCGCCGCCAGCTTCGCCTCGGAAATCGCCTGCGCCTTTTCCATGAACCGCGCCCAGCGTTCGGCCTTGACCTCTTCGGGGACGTGATCGGGCAAGGCGTTGGCCCGGGCGCCCGCGACATTCTCGTACTGGAAGCAACCAACACGATCCAGTTGCGCCTCGTCCATCCACTCCAGCAGGGTCTGGAATTCCTCCTCGGTCTCACCGGGGTAGCCGACGATAAAGGTCGAGCGCAGCGTGATTTCCGGGCAGATCTCGCGCCAGGCGGCGATCTCGTCCAGCGTCCGGGTTGCGGCGGCGGGTCGCGCCATCCGGCGCAACGTGTCCGGGTGGGCGTGCTGGAAGGGAATGTCGAGGTAAGGCAGCACCTTGCCCTCGGCCATGAGCGGGATCAGCTCACGCACATAGGGGTAGGGATAGACGTAATGCATCCGCACCCAGGCGCCGAGCGATCCCAGGTCGCGCGCAAGATCCAAGAGCGGAAACTTCGTCTCTCGGTTCTTCCAGTCGGTGCCATAGGCCGATGTGTCCTGGCTGATGACCAGCAGTTCCTGAACCCCGGCCTCGACCAGTTTTTCCGCCTCGCGCAGCACCGCGCGGTGCGGCCGGCTGACCAGTTTGCCGCGCATGTCGGGGATCACGCAGAACTTGCAGGCGTGATTGCAGCCTTCGGAGATCTTGAGATAGCTGAAATGGCGCGGCGTCAGGCTGACGCCCGATGCAGGCAGCAGGTCGACGAAAGGATCGGGATCGGGCGGCACGGCGGCATGGACCGCGTCCAGCACCTGTTCGTACTGATGCGGCCCGGTGACGGCCAGCACCTTGGGATGCGCGCCGGTGATATACTCGGGCTCTGCCCCAAGGCAGCCGGTGACGATCACACGGCCATTTTCGTTCAGCGCTTCTCCGATCGCGTCCAGGCTTTCGGCCTTGGCGCTGTCGAGGAAACCACAGGTGTTGACGATCACCGCATCGGCACCTGAATAATCAGGAGAGATTCCATAGCCCTCGGCCCTGAGCCGGGTCAGGATGCGTTCGCTGTCGACCAGGGCCTTGGGACAGCCAAGGCTGACCATGCCGATGGTGGGCTGGCCGGGACGGGCGGTTTCGGTCACGCGGGCCCGGGCAAGATCGGGGCGCAGGTCAGGAGGATTCTGGGTCATGGCGCGTCATAGCGCGCGCAAGCCAACTGGGAAAGGCGGCAGATGATGGATTGGCGACAGCTTGAACAGCAGGAAAGCGCCGACAGGCGGTCAAGGGTCGAGATGCAGACCGATGCGGCCGGACATTTCCGATACGTTCTTTCGGGCCGGACCGATGCCACGACCAAAGACCAGGGCACCCCAGGCAACGGGGGCTGGACCGTCTTGAAAATCTCGGGGATCTACGGCTGGAAGACCCCCTGTCGCAACGACGCCGCGCGAGCCTTGCGGCTGCGCGGCGCGGGAAGCTGAATCAGTTGGGGGGACAGACCCCCGCAACGGTCACCGACGACGGTCGCGACGTGCGCTCATCGGTTGGAAGGCGACGCCCACATGGGCCTCGCAATAGGGTTTGCCTTGCTGGACGGGCAGACCGCAGAACCAGAAATCCTCGGTTGCGGGGTCGCCGACGGGCCATTTGCAGGTCCGTTCGGTCAGTTCCATCAGGGTCAATTTCTTGGCCTTCTTTTCGATCTCGCTCACCTTTGCCAGGGCTTCGGGGCTGATTTCATTGGTCGAGGGCTGCGGCGGCAGCGGCTGACCGGCCGGGATGATCTGTTTGCGCGCCGGACTGACCGCCGGGGTCGTGGCGACGGGCTGCGGCTTGGCCTCGGGTGCGGGCTCCGGCTTGTTTGCCGGCGCGGGCTTGGGCTGTGGCTTGGCCTTGGCGGCAGCAGGCTGCGCCTTAGGTTCAGGCTTGGCCTCTGCGGTGGCAGCAGGAGCCGCGCCCGCGCGGTTCGACAGGCCCAGCCGGTGCACCTTGCCGATCACCGCATTGCGCGTCACCCCGCCCAGTTCCTTGGCGATCTGGCTGGCCGACTGGCCTTCCGACCACATCTTCTTGAGCAGTTCAACGCGTTCATCGGTCCACGACATCGGGTTCCCCCAGCGAAAAAAGCGGCCACGTGCAAGGGGCCGCCGAGAGATTGAGTGACGCACCTATACTAATCATAACGGCCCGAGTTACAAGGCGCCGAGCAGAATTGGAGGCACCATGAGCGACACACAGACATTCGCCCCCGGCGACCGCCGTTTCGGCCGGGTGAACTGGCTGGGATTCTGGACCCTGTGCAAGCGCGAGATCCTGCGGTTCACCAATGTCTGGACACAGACCCTGTTGGCGCCGCTGGTCACGGCGGGCCTGTTCCTGATGATCTTCACCATCGCCATCGGCCCGCAACGCGGCGATGTCATGGGCGTGGCCTTCACCACCTTCATCGCGCCGGGTATCCTGATGATGACGGTGATCCAGAACGCGTTTGCAAATACCTCCAGCTCGTTGATGGTGTCCAAGGTGCAGGGCAATATCGTCGATACACTGATGCCCCCCCTTTCGGCAGGCGAAGTGGTTCTGGGGTATGTCATCGGCGGCACCGCGCGGGGACTGTTCGTGGCGGTTGCGCTGCTGGCGATGTTCTGGGCCGTGCTGGACATCGTGCCACAGGCGCCGCTGGTGACCCTGGCATTCGTCACTCTGGGCGCGGCCTTCCTGTCGGCGCTGGGACTGATCGCCGGGATTTTCTCGCAGAAGTTCGACCAGATGGCAGCGATCACCAATTTCATCATCACGCCTCTGGCCTTTCTGTCGGGCACTTTCTACTCGGTCGAGGCGCTGCCCAAGGGCCTGTACCAGGTCACGCATCTGAACCCGGTCTTCTACCTGATCGACGGCGCACGCTGGGGCGTGATCGGCGTTTCGGACACGGCCCCCGCCTTGGGGTTTACCATCGCGCTGGCCGCGACTCTTGTCGCCTGCCTGGCCGCGTGGATTCTGTTCCGCCGGGGGACGCGCCTGAAGTCCTGAAGAAGGGCGGGATTTGCGGACTTGCCAACGCTCCTGTCACGTCAGACACTTTTCGGGTGATTATTGACTGTGACGAGGGCCGGGGGCCGCTTCGGCCTCCGGTGCTTGAGGAGGCTGATGCATTGACCAGGAACTCCCTTTACCTTGCGCTGCTCTTTTTGATTGGCCTGAGCGACCCGCTGGCCGCCCAATCCGTCGAGCTCAAGGGCTTTCGATTGGCCCCGGAGCCCGACGAGCGCGCCCGCGACATGAGCGATTGTCTTGCCGGTATCGCGGAAAAATGCGGCCCACGCGTGCAGTTGACCCGGCGCAGCATCGATCCCGGCAGCGTCCCCGGCACCAAGCCCGTCGCCACCAACGGGCTGAAACCCCGCCTGTTGATCAAGGACCGGACAGAGGACCGGCCCGGTGCCACCAAGCCCGGCCCGCTGATCAGCGTCGATGTCGAAATCTTCTTTGACTACAACAGCGCGACACCTGCCGCGACCTCGCTGCCGGATATCCAGACGCTGGCCACGGCGATCACGGACGAACGATTCGCCAGCAAGCGGTTTGTCATTCTTGGTCATACCGATGCCCGCGGTTCTGACAGCTACAACCTCGACCTGTCCGAGCGCCGCGCCGAAAGCGTCCGACAAAGGCTGCAAAGCCTCTCGGGCCTCTCCGCCGATCGCTTCATCTCTGCCGGTCGCGGCGAGACCGACCTGAAGGATCCGGCCCGCCCCGAGAGCGAGGTGAATCGTCGGGTTCAGATCATCCTGCTGGACAGCTGAGGACATTTCATGACGCGTTTTCCCGTGACCGTTCTGGCCGCCGCGCTGGCCATGTTCCTGCCCGCAGCTTCGGCCCAGGCCGCAACCTATGGCCTGCGCTCAGACCTCAGCTGCGAGGCCCGCGTCGAGGTCACCGACCGCCTTGCAGGGGAAACGCGCGTCAGCCTTTCGGACGACAGTCTGGACGTGGGCGAGCGCCTGTCCATCGATTGGGCGCGGCCCGGCTTTCCGGAACGTGAGCCTATTTTCCTGATGGTCTCTTTCGACCGGCCGGTGCGCCTGTCCGGCGACGGCATGTATGCCCTGCTGCCGGGGGCCAAGGCACCTTTCGACATTTCGTGGAACCGTGATCGGACCCGCGCGGTCATTCCCTACTACGGGCGAGGCATGGCCAAGTCCGGGCAGATCGTGGTCGAACCGTTGCAATCCGGGCCGCTACAGGTGGACTGGGCGGTGCTGGGCCACAGCGGCTGCGACGAACATGTCAGAACGCCCGGCCAAGGCAGCGCCACTGTTGCGATCGCCACAGCCAGCCGCCCCACGATCGTGGTCCGCGACAGGGTTACAGGGGCCGCCCCTTCCAGCATCCTGGTCAACCGTGACGGCACACGTCACCTGCAGGTGTTCGACGGGCGTTTTCGCCTGACCGATGCCGCCACCGGCGCCGAGATCATGGAACTGGTCGGCACGCCGCATTTCTCGCCCGCCGGACGCTATGTCGTTCTGCCGGGCGGGGACGAGGCCGGGATATACGACGCGGTGGACGGCAAGCGCGTGGTCGATGCCCAGGACGGCTTCACGGTCAACTCCGACTGGAGCGCGCTGATCTGGTCCCATGACGACAGCTTTGCGCTGCAGATCCTGTCGGGCTACGGCTTTTCCCAGTTCCACAATTTTGCCGCGGGGCGGACTGTTCAGGCCACGACGAACGGGTGCCGTATCTGCGGCGGGAACAAGAACCGCTACCTGCTGGAGTTGGAAAACAACGCCTTTGTCGCCGAAGGCTACAACGAAATGGCGGTGTTTCGGCTGAGCGACGGGAACGAGATCTATCGTTTTCGACCGGAGATCGCCGGCGGTGCTCGCGTCGAACCCGCGCATCGCAACGCCGCGCTGCAAGAGATTGGGCGCCAACAGGCGGTTGTGGAACCTGCAATCGGGATCGGGCTGCAATATTCCACCGAGTTGGCCATCACCCGGGCATTTTCGACGCAGTTTTCCCAGTCCTATGCATCCAATGAAAACCAGGCCATCTCGGACGCGTTGATGCCCTATCTGGTTCCTCCACGGAAACTCGAATCGTTCGCCAGCGATGGCGCTGCGTCACCCGCGCTGTCCAGTGGCGCGCTGGCCTGGCGGTCGCTGGGTGTGGATGCCACCGGCTCCGCCGACCGGATGCACAAGAGGCTGCGGGAATTTGGTATACCGATCATTGCGGGCCAGGTTGTCGATCGGATCGATGTCGACGAAAGACTGCCCAAGTTTGACTTCCAGAAAAATTACGCCAGCCAAGCGGAACGGATCGCGGCGCAGGATCGACATGATGCGGAAGTGACCAAAGCCTATCGGCAAATCTGGGCCGAAATCGCCACGGCAACCGGTGTCGATGCCAGCCGCTTTGGCCGGCGTATGGGCGTGTCCTCCTGCAGTGCCGGTCAGGATGCCCTGCTGGGCGAGTTTCACACCCTTTGGCATTGGTCCTCGGGTGGGGCGGAGCACCGGCTGACAACCTTCCAATGCCATGAAGGGTCCGCGATGTTTGCCTATCCGACGACCTATCTGTTTTCGTCGAACCTGGCCGGGGGCGTTTCCCAGTTCGAACAGCCCTGGGGAACCGAGTTCGGCCTCGACCTGCGTAACGACGGTACGAACACGGCAACCATCTGCCCCTACGCCATCGACGCCTGCTCCTTCCGCCTGAAGGTGTTCGAGGATCTGGCGATCCTGCATTCGCAAGACGCGCTTGGCTATGCTGTGGTCGACCTGCGGACAGGCAAGGTAATCGCCAAGCAATTCGATCTGCCTCGCGGTGATCTGTTTGACAACGTGATGATCACCGAAGACGGTCGCCACCTTGTCACCGTTCAGGAGGACGGCAGCTTTTTCGTCAATCGCCTGTCGGATTCGCGAACGGTTCTCTCCGGCCTCTACGCGGATGACGAAGTGATTGTCTGGACCGATGACGGCCATTACGACGCGACTTCCGAAGGTGCCTATTTCGTTGCCTACACCTTTCCCGGCCATTTCGGTGAATATACCGCCCAGCAGTTCGAAGGCTTCCTAAAAGTCCCGGGACTTGCGCAAAGGGTTCTTGCCGGCCTGCCCGCGCCGGATCCGGTCCGCATCACACCCCCGCCGGTACTGCGGGCCTCGGTCACGGTCAGCGGAAACACGGCGCGACTGGATGCGCGGGCCCAGGCCTCCGTTCCGCTCAAGTCGTTGAGCCTCTTTCAAGACGGTTTGCGGACACATGTCCTGCCAGCAAATGGCCAGGACCATGGTTGGAACGACGACATTGAACTGCTTCCCGGTACGCGCTGGATCAGTCTTGTCGCAACAGACGAAAACGATGTGGCCAGCGTGCCGTACAGCGTCGAAGTCGATGCGCCCGAGGCACAGCGCCAACTGCATATCCTGTCGATCGGGATCAACGACTATGGGGATCCTGCGCTGGACCTGACAGCTGCGGTGCCCGATGCGCGTCTGGTTGCATCAGCCTTGGCAGCGCGCGAAGGACATAGGGTGGGAATCGCCTCCGACACCCTCCTTTTGGACGGAGAGGCTACGGCAAACCGCATACTGTCGGAACTTTCGGCTATTGTAGACAAGGCCCGGCCCGGTGACACCTTGGCGCTCTACTTTGCCGGGCACGGTCTTGACCTGGATGGGGGGTATTACCTCGGCGCATCCGGGGCGAGCCTCGAAAACATCGCAGGAACCGCCCTGCCCTTTTCTGCGATCTCGTCGCTATTGGATGGGACGGAGCTGCGCATCGCTTTGTTCATTGATGCCTGCCACAGCGGACGCGCCGGCGAAGGCCTCTTCTCGACCAACGATCAGGTCGTCGGCGGGGCGATCAATCAGATCCCCTCCGGTCTGGTTGTTCTCGCTGCGGCGAAAGGGCGTGAATTTTCACTAGAAGATCCGGAAACGGCGCAAGGCTTTTTTGCCCAGGCTCTTGCCGAGGTGATCGAAGAACAGGCTTTTGATCGTAACGGAAATAGCCTCGTCGAACTCAGCGAATTGTTCCGTGGGACAAAGAGCCTGGTGTCATCACGCGTCCGCGACGCGCAAGAGGGCGTGCCGCCTGAAGACCGCCTGACTCAGACCCCATGGATGGCCCGCAACCTGATGGTCGGGGACTTCGTTTTGTTCTGAAGGTGTACGAGCGCCGGAGTCATGTCTTTTATGCTCTGCCTCTTGGTAACTGGACCGCTTGAAGCTGGAGTTTTCGGCTAAGCTTTCCTGGCTGGGAGAGGAGCGGAAACGCATGAAAGCATCGAAGTTCACGGAGTCGCAGAAGGCGTTCATCCTGAAGCAGGGCGAGCAAGGCACGCCGGTTGCGGAGATCTGCCGCAGTTCAAGCGTATAGAAATCGATCCAGTGGATCGATTTTAGCGCGGAACGGGATCAGCCAGGCGACATATTTCAACTGGAAGAAAAGGTACGGCGGCCTGCTGCCGGACGAGATGCGCCGGCTGAAGGCTCTGGAAGATGAGAACACGCGGCTGAAGAAGATCGTCGCGGACCTAACGCTTGACCGCGAGATGTTGCAGGACGTGATCCGGCGAAAGCTCTGAAGCCTGGCCGTTTGCGCGAACTCGTCACCGGGATGTGCGTCGACTGGGGCGTGTCGATCCGGAAGGCCTGTGGGGCCATCTGCTTCGACACGTCCAGCTACCACTACAAGTCCCGGCGCACGGATCAGGCTGCTGTCGAGATGCGGATCAAGGAGATTTGCGAGACACGCGTTCGGTATGGCTACCGGCGCGTCCACGTTCTGCTGCGGCGGGAGGGCTGGACCATCAACATCAAGAAGACACGCAGGATTTACAATGAGTTGGGTCTGCAGTTGCGGAACAAGAGTCCGAAGCGGCGCGTGAAAGCCAAGCTGCGCGAGGATCGCGAAGAAGCTATTGGGCCGAACGACGTCTGGGCTATGGACTTCGTTCACGACCAACTCGCCATGGGAAAGAAATTGAGGATCCTGACCGTGGTCGACACGCATTCGCGGTGTCAATCGGCACGCAATCTTAACCCCCTATAGGCGTCCAAAAATGACCCCCTTGGAGTGCTCCGGTAGCTGGCCCGATGCGGTGTAGCCCCCATACAGCGCAGCCGTATCGGGCCAGCGGGTTCTCGGTCATTCACGGGTCTTGAAGCGCCAACTCTCGTTGCCGGTTTCGACGATGTCACAATGATGGGTCAGCCGGTCGAGCAGCGCAGTGGTCATCTTGGCGTCGCCAAAGACCGAAGGCCATTCGCCGAAGTCGAGATTGGTCGTCACGATGATCGAGGTGCGCTCGTAGAGGCGGCTGATGAGATGGAACAGCAGCTGGCCGCCAGTCTGAGCGAAGGGAAGATAGCCGAGTTCGTCGAGGATCAAGAAGTCGAGGCGGCACAGCAGGTCTGCGGTGCGCCCCTGTCGATCGGCACGGGCTTCGGCATCGAGCTTGTTTACCAGGTCTACGACATTGAAGAAGCGCCCCCGCTTGCCGCGCCGGATGCAGGCCCGGGCGATGCTGACGGCAAGGTGGGATTTGCCGGTCCCTGTGCCGCCGATCAGCACGACATTGCGTTGATGCTCAAGGAACTCGCCGGAGGCCAGATCGCGCACCAGCGTTTCGTTGACAGGCGTGTCCTCGAAGCTGAACTCGTCGACCTCTTTCGCCAGCGGCAGCTTGGCGATCGTCATCTGGTATTTGATCGACCGGGCCTGCTTCTCGCTGATCTCGGCGTTCAGAAGATCCCCGACGATCTGCTGCGGTTCGTGCTGCCGCTTCACCGCAGCGGTGAGGATCTCATCGTAGGCGGCCTTCATGCCGTAGAGCTTCAGCTGGCTCATCGCGTCCAGCACCTGTGATCTTTCCATGGTTGGGTCTCCTGAGGCTGTCATAGCGTTTGCAATCGGCCA
>NZ_JASHJL010000003.1 GCF_030733205.1 Mameliella sp. MMSF_3455 | reverse complement strand
GCCCACGGCAGATCCCGGGTCGCGCACTGCGCGGAAGAAGGTATCGACATGCGCGGCATCTCCTTCGGTCCAGACCGGCAGATCGGCTATCAACGTCCCGGACGGGTAGAGCATGTAGGGAAAGGCCCAGCCGCTGACAGACTGATCCGTGGCGCCGCCGGTATAGCTGGCCGCGCCCATCGCCTGGACCGGCCCGTTGTCACCGTAGACACGCAATTCGCACCGGGCAGAACCCTCGTATCGAAAGGTGCTGTTGCTGAGGGCATAAAGCGATCTGTCGTCGATCTCTTCGTAGGTGAAGTCCAGAAGCTGCAGTGGCGGGCGCAGTGGATAGTCGATCAGCCCGGAATCGACGTGCCAGCAGAGGTGCGAAAGCGCCTGTTGCGCATTGCCACCCGGAAAGGCGACCGGTGCCACCGCGATCTCCCATTGCGCGGCCTGGCCAACCGTCTTGACATAGGCCATCTCGAAAGGCGGGGTGCCCAGCAGCGCCAGGAACAGGGAATCCGGGATCGCGGTGCCCATGTCTGCGCGGTGCCGCAACACCCCCGCCATGCTGTCAAGCGCGATGGCATAGGCGGTATCGACCTCCTCCCGCGTGTAGGCCCGATCCCCCAGCAGCAGAGAGGGGGCATGAAAGCCCAGCTTGCCCCGAGGATGCAGCAGCCTGTCACTGCTATGGGCGCCGCCCGCCTCGGGATGGCGGTAGCGGCCTGCAATGAAAACGATGGCGCAGGCGCTTTCGCAGGCCGCGCCGCCGGGCACGGCGGTGCCATAGGCCCACTCGCCAATCAGGTCGGCCATCGCCAGTGCCTCGCGCAGCCGTCCACCGGACGAGTCCAGGCAGATGCGGCGCCCGACCGGTGAATAATCGGCGGTAAAGCCGATCTCGTCCAGCAACACGCGCAGGGCATCAGCATCCCCCTCCTCGATTTGTCCCTCGATCGAGATTCGGCAGCCCATGATCGGGTCTCCACCCCGGATGATCGTCGCTGCCGAGGCGGGTTGACCCCCGACCAGCGAACACAGCCAAATGACTGCGAGGAGGAGGCGAAGTGTGCTGATCATATCGGGGCCCGTGCCGGGGAATACGGCCGAAAGGCTAGCACGGCTCCGGCCCCGGACGAAGACGGGACTGCCCTGTCGCGCGACGGCCGGGGAACCCGCTCAATCCGCGAGGAATTTGCGGCTGACGAAACCGGCCGTGCCCGATCCATCGCGGATTTCGTACCAAAAGACATTGTCCTCGATGCAGCGGTCCACCCGGGCCCGCAGCTCTGCGTCGCCGTTATCCAGCGCCAGGTCGTTGCAGGCCTTCATGCAACTGCGCGCCCGGTCACCGCCTTCGGGCGTGCGCAGATCCTGCGTGGCGATCACGCGCACCTTTTCGCCCAGCGGCACCTGCCGCAGCACCTCGGCCTCGAACCCGGGACCGCCACGCAGGTTGACGTATTCACTGACGTTCACGATCCGCGCCTCGGGGCTCAGCAACCAGCAGGACTTGATCTCGACCTCGGACAGCTCGGCCCGGGCCGCGTCCTGAATCGCCGCGAAGAAGATCTGTTCGCCGGTTTCGGCCGGGCTGCGCGCCACCGGCAGCGCGGACAGCGGCAGCCGCGGATCGTGGAACATGTAGGGATAGACCTCGCGCCGCGAGACCTCGTTTGCGCCCGCCCCGTCCATCACCAGATAGCCGATCCGGTCCAGCGGATCGCCATCGGCCCTCAAGGTCATCTCGCAATTTGTCTTGTCCCGGGCCCGGAACCCACCGCGCGACGTCACCTGCGCCCGGTCCGGCCCAAGGTTGCCATAGGTGAAGGGCAGATTGGCAGAGCCATACAGATAGCTGTCCGAGGCGCGCTCATCCAGCATGCCGCCATCACCGTTCAGACAGGCAAACCGCAGCGAGGATTCGATGTCCGAGGCCGTCAGGGACACCGGAGCGACCTCGATCTGCCAGCGCGCCGCCTGTTCCACGGTCTCGACGTAACTCATGTCGCCGGCCGGCGTGTTGAGGATCGTCAGGAACAGCGACTCGGGGATATCCGAGGTGACGCGCAACACCTCGCCCATGCTGCCCAAAGCCTGTGCATAGGCCTCGTTGACCTCGTCCCGGCTATAGCTGCGATCTTCCTCAACCAGCGCCGGCGCGTGAAAGCCAAGCGTCCCGCGCGGGTGCAGGACGCGGTCGGGAATGGCGTCGCCATCCGATTCCGGATGGGAAAAGCGCCCCGACAGGAACAACAGGGCGCAGGTGCTTTCGCAGGTGGCCCCCTCTGCAATGGCCGTGCCCAGGAACTCTGCCTTGACGATATCCGCCATGCGCACCACCTCGATCAGCGAACCGCCCGGACTGTCCAGGCAGATGCGGCGCCCCACCGGGCTGGGACCGTCGGGATCGGGCATGTCTTTCAGAATGGCACGCAATGCCTCGGCATCGCCACTGACGATCTCACCGTCAATGCGCAGCCAACAGCCCATTTCCTGCCCTTCCGACAGGGTGATCTGCGCCGCCTGCGCCATGCCTGCGAAAAACGGGAGGACGGCGGTCAATGCCAGTCGCCACAGCATCCGTGCCATGTTTTTCTCCGTCTGCTCGGACCTTTTGAGTGTTTCTAGCACGCCAACACCGTTTTGTGCGCGGCGATTTGGCGATCCGAATCGGATGGCAAGGCTTCGCCGAATCACACCGACGTCCAAGCCTGACCGTTGGCAGACGTTCCCCTGTCTCCCCATGGACAGGCAAATACCCTTGGGGGACGCCGCGGGCAGGCAAAGTCACCGCAGTTCGATCGACACTCGTCCTGCGGCGCCCTGTGCGTCGATCACCGACAGGGTGGTGAACCCCGGCCCCTCCAGCGGGGCAAAGAACTCGGGCCTTTGCAAGCCGGTCGCCAGAACGGCGCCATCGGCCAGCAGCGTGTAGGGCGGCACACCGCCGCGCAGCTTGATCGGCACCCCCAGCCCGGTGGAGGCCAGCCGCGCGCCCTCTGGCGGGAAGGTCAGTTTCAACTCGGCCACCGTGTCGCGCGGGCCGAACCGCTGCAACGTTTCGGGCAATTGCGCACGGCTGACCAGCAGCGTCTCAGGTGGCGGCGGGGGCAAGGGTTCAAACCGGCTTTCGACCCGGCCCAGCGCCTCGAACAAAAGCGGCGCTGCGAGGTCGCCGCCAAAGGCGCCGGGCACGGGCGTGCCATCGGGCCGCCCAATCCAGACACCGGCCACATGCTGTCCGGTCCAGCCCAGCGCCCAAGCATCGCGGTGCCCGTATGAGGTGCCCGTCTTGTAGGCCACCCGCCCCGGCGGTCCCGCCGAGGGGGGCGGCACCAGATCGGCAAGGATGTTGCCGACCTGCCAGGCACTGGTGCGGCTGAGGACGCGCTGCGACAGTGCGTTGTCCGGGTTCTCTCCGACCCGCCACCGCAGCGGCAACGCCTCGCCGCCGCGCGCCAGCGCCGCATACAGCTGCACCATCTCCTCCAGCGTCAGGCCCACGCCGCCCAGCGCCAGCGCCAGCCCCGGCGCACCGCCCTGTACGCCCGGGTCGACCATCGACCGTTCCAGCGCAGCCATCAGATGCGCCGGGCCCAACGCCTCTGTCAGGCGGACGACCGGGATGTTCAGCGACAGTTGCAGCGCCCGCCGCACGGGCAACTCGCCCCGATACTTGCCGTCGAAATTCTGCGGCGCATAGGTGCCGAACTGGATCGGCGTGTCGAGGATCAGGGTTTCGGGATGGGCCAGACCACGATCGAAGACCAGCCCGTAGACCAGTGGTTTCAGCGTCGAACCGGGCGAGCGCTGCGCCGTGGCCATGTCGACGAAACCCTGCGCAGCCATGTCGGTATAATCCTTGGACCCGACCGAGGCGAGGATCTCACCGCTCTGGTGATCGGCAAGCACCAGTGCAACCGACAGCTTTTCACCCCGGCCCGCCATGTACCGCCGGGCAAGGTCCTCCAGCCCGGCCTGCAAATCGCGGTCAAGGGTCAGGTCGTGGCGGCCCGGTCCCGTCGCCACGGCCCGGTCGGCCATATGCGGGGCCAGTTGCGGCATCGGCTGACGGCCCAGCGGTGCCGGATCAAGGCTGTCGGATTCCGCCGCCTCGATCGGGATCACACCGGCGCCGGCCATGCGCTGCAACACGCGGTTGCGGGCGTTCCGCGCCACCTCTGGGTGGCGGTCAGGACGGCGGCTCTCGGGGGCCTGCGGCAGCGAGACCAGCAGCGCCGCCTCGGCCGGTGTCAGCCGCGCCGGCTCTTTGCCCAGCCAGATCAACGAGGCCGCCCGCAGTCCCTCGACGTTGCCGCCATAGGGCGCAAGCCGCAGGTACAGGGCCAGGATATCTTGCTTGTCCAGACGGCGTTCCAGCGCCAGCGCCAGTCGCATCTGCCGCAGCTTGCCGCGCCATTGCCCCGTGGTTCCGTCCTCCAGCAGTCGCGCCACCTGCATCGTCAGGGTCGAGGCGCCCGACACGATCTCTCCATGCCGGATCGCCTGTCCGGCGGCGCGCAGGGTGGCACGCAGATCGACACCGGGGTGGGTGTAAAAACGCTTGTCCTCGTAGGCGACCAGCATTTGAAAGAACAGCGGATCGACCTGGTCCGGAGAAACCTCCATCCGCCAGAGACCGTTTTCGATCGTATAGGCGCGCAGAAGATGTCCGTTGCGGTCCCGCACCTCTGGCGAGGTTGCGTGCACCAGCACCGGAGTGTCCGTGGCGTCGATGAAGTCGTCGAACCGGTCGCGCGCGAAGGCCGCCGACCACAGCAGCACGACGAGAACGACAAGCCGTTTCACACGTCCGCCTCCCAGAGGCCCGGGTAACGGGTGACAAAGCCGTGAGTGTCGACGGAAAGGTGGGTTTCGAAGCCGGTTTCCTGCGCCTCGTAACGTACCAGTCCGCCGCGTTCCCGGGTATAGGCCTGTGTCAGCGGCGTCACCTGTGGGCCGGGAAAGCGCAGCCAGGCCGAGGTCGTCTCCAGCCGCCCGACCTCTGGCACGCGGTTGAGCGGCATCAGGTTGGTCGCGGGGGTAAAGGCCAGGTCCACGTCCTCGGCTGCGGACAGGTCGGGGCGCGGATCCTCGTTCACGGTCCAACCGTCCTCACCCCGTGCAAGACGCAGCGCAACCGCATCGCCGCCGTATTCCCCCGTGATGTCGGCACTGGTGGTGCACCAGTCCGCGCCGACGCGGATCACGTAATCCAGTGCGGCCCAGCCGGTGGCATCGCGGAACCGCGCATGACCCACCAGCATCCATCCCTGGTCCAGCCGCGCCAGGCGGCACTTGTCCTCTCCGTCGCGATCCAGCGCCCGCCAGTGGATCGTTGCTACCGTTTCGCCGCTCATGGCAGGATCGTCACTTTGCCGGAGGCCGTCACCGCCCGGTACTCGGGTCGGTACATGTCTTCGACCAGCGCTGCCGGATGGTGGAACCTGCCCGGAGAGACCGCCCGCAGGATATACGCCAGTTTGAGCGGCTTGTCTGACTCCTGGTTGAT
Organism: Mameliella sp. MMSF_3455; assembly: GCF_030733205.1. Taxonomy (GTDB): domain Bacteria; phylum Pseudomonadota; class Alphaproteobacteria; order Rhodobacterales; family Rhodobacteraceae; genus Antarctobacter. Next base: position 225,060 of record NZ_JASHJL010000003.1, on the reverse strand, counting down.
GGCGGCAAGGAAGCGGTCCGCGCGGAATTCGGTATGTTCGGCGCTGGCCAGTTCCAGCCAATCGAGCCCGCGGATGTCGCCCGAGCGCAGCAGGCTGGGGTTGTCGATCTCGAACCCCGCGGGCAGCGCATCGTCGAGGATCAGCCGCGCGCCCGTCTTTTCCGAAGGCCGGATCGTAAGAACCGCCACCATGCGGTCGCCCGCTCGGATCTCTGTCACCGGCTCGCCTTCCAGCGTGAAATACTCGCGGGTCAGCGCATAGCCGTAGCCGGTCGCCTCGGTCGCGCCCAGTGGCTTGCCAAGGGTCGTCAGGGTGATGTCGGTCGGCTTGTCGGAGGTATTGGTCAGGGCCACCGGCTCCAGCCCCTCGGCCTCGATCCGGCGGACGAAGGGGCCGGTCAGCGGTTCGCCATTCAGGGCTAGCCCCGAAACGGTCGGATCCTGCACCATCGCGTGTGCCGCCAAGAGCGCCCAGGCCTTTTCCTGGGTCGACAGCGGTCGATCGACGGAGGAAATCCGTCGCACCACGTCGTTACGGTCGAACCGATCCGACCGCGCCTCGACCGCAAGGGTCAGCAGGCCCGCTGCGTCGCGCAAGGAACTGCCGTAGTCGTCGCGATAACCCTGTTTCGTCGACACCGGCGTGGCCAGCAGGCGCTCGGCGGCGCGGCCGAACATCGCATCTGCGCGCGGCTGGTCGCCGTAGCTGGCCAGCGCGGCACCCAATTGCGCCTGTGCCAGCGGGGTGGCGAAATCCGCCGCCTTTTCGTCCGCGTAATAGCGCAGGTCACCCATCGCCGCCTCGCCCTCGCGTGCCAGGACCATCAGGGCATAGGCGATGTCCTGACCCCCATTTTCGAAGTCGGGCGCATAGGCGATGCGGTTCTTGAGATTGTCGAGCGCGTTCTGCCAGGCCGTGTCCGGCACCTCGTGGCCCGCCGCCTTGGCGCGGCTGAGGAAGTCGGTCACATAGGCGTCCAGCCAGAAATCCCCCGACCATGCCCCCCAAAGCCCGAAGGCCCCGTTGGATGCCTGCCGCGTCAGCACCTGCGCGATGGATTGCTCGATCCGCAGGTCGATCCGGTCGGTGTCGCCCAGGCCCAGAGGCTCGGCAATCGCGGACATGTAGAGCAGCGGCAGTGCCTTCGATGTCACCTGCTCGGTACAGCCATAGGGATAGCGATCCAGCGAGGCCAACATCCCCGGCACATCGAAGCGCGCCAGCGGACCGGCAGAGACCATTGCCGAGGCCCCGGCAGGCCGCAATCCGTCAAAGATCTGATTGTCCAGCGTAAAGGTCTGACCCGCAGCCAACTGGATGCGGCGGGTGGTGCCGACGTCAGGATCGTTCGAGCGCACGCCCAGCGTCAGGTCCTTGGTCAGGCGCTGGCCATCTGGCGTGATCACGGCAATCTGGATCTTGTGGTCTCCCACGGCGCTTGCGGTCAGCGGGACCTCCAGCGCGGTCTTTTCGCCTTTTCCCAACGTGACGTTTGCTGGCAGGGCGCCGGTCTCCAGCGTCACGCCATCGGCGGTCACGGTCAGGGGCATCTTGCCGGTCTCGCCCTTGGCATGGGTCAGTTCCAGCAGCAGGCGGCTTTCGTCGCCCGGCGACAGGAACCGCGGCAACGAGGCCGAGATCACCACCGGATCGCGGACCAGCACGTCCGCCTCGGCAGAGCCGACCCCCTTGGGCGACCAGGCCACGGCCATCAGCCGGACGGTGCCGTTGAAATCGGGAATGTCAAAGCTGACCTCGACGGTGCCGTCCTCACCCACCGGCAACTGGCCGGAGAAGAAGGCGACGGTCGCCTCTGTCGGAGGCGGGCTTTGCAGGCGCATGCCCGCTGCGCCGTCACCGCCAGAGCGCACGGAGCCCATCGCGCCGTTCATGCCGTCGATCAAACGGCCATAGATGTCGCGGATCTCGACTCCCAGACGACGCTGGCCAAAGTAATGGTCCGCCGGGTCGGGTGTGTCAAAGCCGGTCAGGTTCAGGATTCCCAGATCGACGGCGGCGACGGTGACATGGGCCTGTTCACCCGGCGCCACGTTGTCGATCCTGACTTTGGCGGTCAGTGGTCCGCGCGGGGCGCTTTCCGCAGGCGCGTCGAACCCGACGTTGAGTTGCGCATCGCCGGGATCGACGCTGGCATGGGTCAGGCCAAGAGCGCGCGCCGGGTTCTGGCCGGCGGTCACATCCATCGGGCGGATCACCTGCGCGGTCACATAGACACCCGCGCCCCAATCCTCGGTCACCGGCAGGGTCAGGGTGTTTTCGCCCTCCGACACGTCCACCGCCTGCATGGAAATCACGCGATCGGCCAGCACGGTGACCAGCGCCTTGCCCGCGTAGCGCGGGACCATGCGAAGCGTCGCGCTGTCCCCCGGCTGATAGGCGGGCTTGTCCAGCGACAGTTCCAGCATGTCGGGCGCGTCGGCAGCATCGGCAGGCGCGTACCAACCCGCAGAAAAGCCCATCGACGCCGCCAGGTAAGTACCATCGGCGCGTTCGACAACGACCTCGTACTGCCCCCAGTCGACCTCTGCCGCGATCTTCAGAGGATCGGCTCCCAGCGTGCCGTTGCCCTTGGCCACGGTTTCGCGGGTGGTCATCGGCTCCCAGTACCAGTTTCCGTAGTTCTGATACCACTGGTAGCGCGTGCGCACGCGATTGACCTGCCAGCTGACCTTCATCGCCTGCGGACGCAGGTCCGGCCCCACGGCGATCACGTCGAACCGCGCCTCGGCGCCTTCGGCGAATTCCTTGGCGGCGGGCTTGATCCCGATCATCGGGGTCGGCGGGGCCACGGACCGCGAGATCAGGCGTTCGACCGGACGCCCCGAGGCTTCGGACAGGCGCAGGGTGGCGGTCGCGGTCATCGGGCGACCCTTGGGGTCAATGTCCGGCATCGGCAGGGTCAGCTGCGCGGCGCCATCGACATCCGTGGTCAGATCGGCGGCAAAGCTTTCGATCCGGGTCAGCGCATTGTCGTCATGACGGCCAAAGCGGTACCCCGGGAAGGCATCCAGACGGGCGCCGGTGGACAGGCGCAGCTCTCCCTCGATGTCCAGGTCGGCGCCCGGAGCCCCAAAGAGATACCGTGCGTCCACCTCCAGCAGCGGCGGGGACAGCGGGTTGATCGGCCCCTCGGGCAGCGACAGGTCAAAATCAATGCGCTCGGGCACGAAATCCTCGACCAGCAGGGTGTCCGAACTCAGCGCCTCGCCCTTGGGATCGGCGTAGACGGCCAGCCGCCAGGTGCCGCGTGGCACGGTGGGGCCCAGCGGCAGGGTAAAGACATGGCCCCCCGCATCACCGCCGTCCGAGATGTGGCGCGAATATTCGACACCGTCAGGACGGGTGAGAACGGCGGTCAGCGGCACGTCTCTCACCGCCTCTGCCTGCGCATCGCGCAGCAGGGCGGTGACGTTGACCTCGTCCCCGGCACGATAGACGCCGCGATCGGTTGCGACGAAGGCGTCCAGCGGCCCGGCGGGCGCGCGGCCCGCGACACCACGGTCGGACAGGTCAAAGGCCGGATCGGTCAGCGACAGGAAGGCAAGGTCTTCCTCGCCCCGCTTGGCCATGACCAGCGCCGGCGCGGTGCCGCCCTTGCCGCGCAGCAGGCCCGGCGCGAACCGTGCCACGCCATCGGCATCGGTGGTCACGGTTTCCAGCACGCGGTTGGCCTCGGCCACCAGCGAGACCTCCAGCCCGGCCATCGGCGAGGCATCGCCCAGGTCACGGGCAAAGACGGTCAGGCCGTCGGTGCCCTGCAGGGTCGTCAGCCCGATGTCGGAAAGGATGAACCATTGTGTCGCGCGGCGGCCCTCGCCCCGCTTCGGGTCGGGCACGGCGGCGGTCAGTGCATAGATCCCGGCGGGCAGGTCACCCAGGACTTCGCCCATCGGCAGGCGGGTCATCATGTCCGCGTTCAGGCGGTTTTCCACAACGCCGGTGCCGGTCCAGATCTCCTCGGCCACATCGCGGGCAAAATAGTTTTCGTCATAGCGGCCCAGCGGACGGCCAAAGTAGTTTTCCTGGATCGCGCGCACCAGGTTGCGATCGGACACGCGGCGCAGGATCAGGTCGACCTCGTCGAGGTTGACCGTGTCGATTGGAATGCCCGCATCCGCCGTGCGCGGCAGGACATAGGCGCGGCCCGGAAAGCTCAGCGTCGGGGTGCGGTCGCTGACATAGGCGGTGATCGGAACGTCGCGGATCAACTCCTCGCCCGACTTGGCGGGCAGGCCCGCGCGGAAGGTGATGGTATAGCGGCTGCCGTGTTCGACGCCGGTCACGCAGATGCGTTCGTCGTCCTGCACCACGGCAAGGCGCGGGTCCGGCAGCTTGACATAGGGCGCATAGTCCTGGCCCACACGCACCAGCGGCTCGTTGAAGCTGGCGCAGATGCGCGGGGCGGCGCTGTCGGCCTCGACAACGTGATCGTCTACGCGAAAGCCGTACTTGCCGATGGCATCGTCCAGCAACGCGGACACATCGGCGCGCGGGCCAATGCTTTCGGCAAGGCGCAGCGCGGGGATCATCAGGCGGCCGCGCTTGTCGGCCTCCAGCGCGCGGGCCAGATCGTAAAGCGCGGTGATCCGCTGCGCGTCGGCCCCGGCGCGCAGGTAGGCGTTGATCGAGGCCAGAAAGGCGCGACGGCCGTACTTGCGCTTGTCCGCGCCCTGAACCTCGCGAAGGTAGTCGCTCGACCACTGGCCATATTGCAGCCAGAGCGCGGGATCATCGTTCTGAGCCAGCGCGGCGCCGGTCCAGTGGATCGCATCACGCAGGTTGCCCTCGTCGCGCGCCCTGGTCGCCGCATCCAGCAACGCCCGGACAGTCCATTGGCCGCCACCGTGGCGCACTGCCAGGTCCATCGCCTCGGCACGGGCGCGGTCGAAATCGGCGTCGCGCAGGAAATCCAGATCCTCTCGCCGGGTCTCGGCCCGGGCCAGCACATCGGGCGGGGTGGTGACGACGCGCCCCGACACCGCCCCTTCATAGGCGGCGCGGTCGGTCACCTCGGTCTTGGGGAAACAGGCGTTCGTCCGGCTGTTGAAAGTGAACGCGATGCATCCTTCGGCGTCCAGACAGGCCTGCTGGCAGGCATCAAGCGTGGTGTCGAAGAGCTCTTGCAGATCCTTGCCGACATAGTCGATGTCCCGGGTGACCACGTACCGCCGGTCCGGCATCGTCTCCTGCGCTTGGGCAGAGGACAAGCCAAAAAGGGCCGCGGCGAGACCCAGAGCAAAGCGACGCATCAAAAAGCTCCTTTCAGAACAATACGGTCAATGGTGGCACGCGCCGCGGGGCAAGACAAGGATTCGGAGGGTCAGGGAAACCTGACCCGGGCCGGTCCGGACGCCCGTGTTTTAAGGAGATTTTCACCTCGCCGGGGCAAGAGTTCCGGGGTATGAAAGGAGAGCCCGGGATGGAAATGGCCGATCGCCTGGCCGAGGAACGGCGTGCGCGGCTGGCCGCGGAAAGACTGCTGGAACAGAAGCAGGCCGAACTGTTCGAGGCCAACCGCCGCCTGGGCAAACACGCGCTGGAACTGCGCAACGAGATCCAGGAAACCCGGACCGAGGTCAAGGTCGTCCGGGACGAGAACCAGCGCGTCATGCACCAGCTGGGCGAGGCGACTCAAAAGATCGAGGTGGTCACCGAACAGCTGTGGAGCGCATTGGAGACCATGCGCGACGGCTTTGCCATGTACGACGAGAACCTTCGGCTGGAACTCGCCAATCCCGCCTATCTGCAGGTCTTCGAAGGGGTCGAAAGCATCGCGCCCGGCGCCACCTATGAACATGTACTCGAAGTCCTGGCCGAGGAAGGGATCGTCGATCTGCAAGGCGAGCGGCCGGGCGCCTGGATCAAGCGGATGCACAGCCGCTGGGACATGGACCCGATCCCGAACGAAACGCTGCGCCTGTGGAACAACCGCTTTGTCAAGATCCGCGACCGGCGCCTGCCGGATGGCGGGATCGTCAGTCTTGGGGTCGATTTCACGGGGCTGATGCGCATGTGGTCCGCGGTCGAGGAAATGCCCGACGGCTTCGTCATGTACGACGCCGAGGACCGGCTGCTGATGTGCAACCAGCAGTACAAGGACATCTACGCCAAGAGCGCGCCCGCCATGCAGCGCGGCGCAAGCTTCGAGGAAATCCTGCGCTACGGGCTGGAGCGCAAACAATACAGCGAGGCGCTGGGGCGCGAGGAGGACTGGCTCGAGGAACAGCTTCAGGCCCACCGCGCCCCGGAGACGGAGCTGGAACAGCAGCTTGAGGACGGTCGCTGGCTGCGGGTCTACGAAAGACGCACCCGCGACGGCGGACTAGTCGGCCTGCGGGTCGACATCACCCAGATCAAGCAGGACCAGGAACGCCTGAAAGAGGCGACCATCCGGGCCGAGGCCGCGAACCGCGCAAAATCCGCCTTCCTCGCCAACATGAGCCACGAGATCCGCACGCCCATGAACGGCGTCGTCGGCATGGCCGACCTGTTGATGGACACCGAGCTGGGCCAGGAACAACAGCTTTACGCCGACACGATCCGCAGTTCAGGCGAGGCTCTGCTGGTCATCATCAACGACATCCTCGACTATTCCAAGATCGAGGCGGAAAAGCTGCAACTGCACCCTGAACCCTTCGACCTTGAACGCGCCATCCACGAGGTGGTGATGCTGTTGCAGCCCACCGCGCGGGACAAGGATATCTCGCTGCTGGTCGACTACGACATGTTCCTGCCCACGCGCTTTATCGGGGATGCCGGGCGGGTCCGTCAGATCCTGACCAACCTGCTGGGCAACGCGGTGAAATTCACCATCCAGGGCCACGTGCTGGTGCGCGTCGTCGGCGTGCCGGGGGATGAAAACGCCTCGGCCATACACATCACCGTCGAGGATACGGGCATCGGCATCCCTCCGGACAAGGTCGATCACGTTTTTGGCGAGTTCAACCAGGTCGAGGACGAGAGCAACCGCAAGTTCGAGGGCACCGGTCTGGGCCTGGCGATCACCCGCCGGCTGGTCGAACTGATGGGCGGCGAGGTATGGGCAGAGTCCGAACTGGGAAAGGGCAGCTGTTTCGGATTGCGCATCCTTTTGCAGACGGAAGAGCCCGCCGTCTTCGAAACCGCCCGCCTGCCCAGCCACCTTTCACAGGTGCTGGTCATCGACGATCACAACGTCAACCGCGAGATCCTGTCGAAACAGCTTGGCATCATCGGGCTGAGCGCGGATTTCTGCAAGACCGGCTCCGAGGCCATCGACCGCATGGCCCAACGCCCCGACCTGTTGCTGATCGAACAGGATCTGCCCGACATGAGCGGCCAGGATCTCGCGGCCCAGCTCACGCGCGGAGGACGCAGTATCCCGATCATCCTGATGGCCGACAACCCGGCCCAGGTCTCCCAGCGTTCAGGACTGGAGATCGCCGCCGTGCTGCAAAAACCGGTGCCACGTCGGACGCTTTTTGCTGCGTTGGAAAAGATCGGCGTTGCCCATTACCCCGAAAGCGACAGCCCCGAGCCGAGGCCCGCGTCCGAGGGCACGCCTCCCGCTCTCGCCTCGCCCGAGTCGGGTGGCCCGCTGGACGTGCTGGTCGCCGAGGACAACAAGACCAACCAGCTGGTCTTTCGCAAGATGGCCAAGGATTTCAACGTCACGCTGCGCTTTGCCAACAACGGGATCGAGGCCGTCGAGGCCTATCGCGACCGACGGCCGGACCTGATCTTCATGGATATCTCGATGCCGCGCATGGACGGCAAGCAGGCCACGCGTGAAATCCGGGAACTGGAGAACGGCGCCCCCCAGGTCCCGATCATCGCCGTCACCGCCCATGCGATGAGCGGGGACCGCGAAAGCATCCTTGAAGCCGGGTTGAACGACTACCTGACCAAGCCCCTGCGCAAGGCCGCGCTGGCGGAAAAGTTCGACCTCTACGCACCGCAGAAATCGCGCCGCGCGGTTTCTTGACCAGCGATCAGGCCGATTGCGCGGCGGCCTCCGCCGGGCGCAGAAAGACCGGGCGATCCGGTTCGGACATGTCAGGTCGGTAGACATATCCACCCAGATCGAAATCCAGTAGCCCTTCGGGGTCCGTCAGGCGGCGCTGGATGATGTAACGTGCCAGCGATCCGCGCGCCCGCTTCGCAAAAAAGCTGACGATCTTGGGGCCGCCCGGCTTGTCCTCCATGAACTGCGGCGTGATGATCCGCAGCTTCAGGGGTTTTTCCGGAACGGCGCCGAAATATTCCTGGCTGGCACAATTCACCAGTACGTCCGTCCCAAGCGCCTCGGCCTGCGCACGCAGCGCCTTGGAAATCTGGTCGCGCCAGTAGTCGTACAGGTTGGCGCCGCGCCGCGTTTTCAGCCGCGAGCCCATTTCCAGCCGGTAGGCCTGCATCGCGTCCAGCGGGCGCAGCACCCCGTATAGCCCCGACAGGATACGCAGGTGATCTTGCGCCCAGGCCATCTCATCCGCGTCGAGCGAGCCGGCCTCGAGCCCCAGGTAGGTGTCCCCGGCAAAGGCCAGCGCGGCGGGGCGCAGGTCCTCGGGGCCGGGGCTGTCGGTGAAGGCGCGGAAACGATCTCGGTTCAGCCGCGCCAGGTCATCCGACAGGTCCATCAGGCCCTTGAGATCCTTCAGGCTCAGGTTCCGGGCCGTCTTGGCCAGACGCTGTGCATCTTCCTCGAATGCGGGTTCGGTCATCTCGACCGTCCGTTCCGCCCAGTCCAGCCGCTTGGCCGGAGAGATCACGACAAGCACCATCCGCCTCCATCACTTCCAGTGACCCCGAGGTAGTCTGCCCGCCCGTCGAGGTCCAGAGCCGCGCCGGTCAGCCCGCGTTTTCCTGCAGCACCGACCAGAAAACCGGGCCGAAGCGTTCCGCCCGCTTGTCGCCCAGCGCCTGGCACAACGCGTCCTCGCTATGGGGCGGGCGCTCTGCCAGCTTGGCCAGCAGCGAAGCGGAACAGGAGAGCGGCTTATCGGTGCCATCGGGTCCGCGCAGAAGGTCGGCCTGGGCCGCCATCAGCGCATCGTAGATCGCCCCCGTGCCCCGTGCGGCCAGTTTGCGCCGGCGCGGGTGCATCTCTTCGGACCCGCCGTTCAGCACCTCGAGGAACTCTGCCCCGTATCGTTCCAGTTTCTTGGCCCCGATGCCGGAAATCCGGGCCAGTTCGTCCATGTTGGTGGGGCGGGTCTCTGCCATCTCGATCAGGGTGCGGTCGACGAAAATGACATAGGCGGGCACGCGCGCGGCCTCTGCCAGCGCGCGCCGCTTGGCCTTGAGCGCAGAAAGCATGGGAGCATGCTCCTCGCTGACCAGGGCCTTGACCGCCGGACGGCGCTCCGTGGCGCGGGTCACGGCATCCTTGCGCAGCTGGATCGCCTCCTCACCGCGCAGGATCGGTAGCGCCCGGTCCGTCATGACCAGCGCCCCATGGCGTTCCGCGTCCGGGCGCATCAGGTCGTGGCCCATCATCTGCCGGAACACCGCCTGCCACTGACCCCGGCTGAGATCCTTGCCGACACCGAAGGTGGGCAGGCCGTCATGCCCGCGTTGCTTGATTTTGTCGGTGTCCTTGCCCATCAGGATGTCGATCAGGTGCCCGGCGCCAAAGCTTTCATCCGTGCGCAGCGCGGCCGAAAGAGCCTTGCGCACCGCCTCGGTGCCGTCGAACAGCTCTGGTGGGGTATCGCAGAGGTCGCAGTTGCCGCAGGCCCCGGCCTCTTCGCCGAAATAGGCCAGCAGCGCCTTGCGACGGCAGCCCAGCGCCTCGGCCAGCCCCAACAATGCGTTCAACCGTCCGTGGTCCGCGGCGCGACGTTCCGGCGGAGCCAGCCCCTCGTCGATCTGCGAACGGCGCAGGCGGATATCCTCGGGGCCGAACAGGGTCAGCGTCTCGGCCGGGGCGCTATCGCGACCCGCGCGGCCGATTTCCTGGTAATAGGCTTCGATCGACTTGGGCAGATCCGCGTGGGCGACCCATCGGATGTCGGGCTTGTCGACGCCCATGCCAAAGGCCACGGTCGCCACCACGATCAACCCGTCCTCTGTGGCAAAGCGTTCCTCGACATGACGGCGGTCGTCGGCCTCCATCCCGCCGTGATAGTGACAGGCGGCGTGGCCTTCCTCGCGCAGGGCCCGGGCGATGCCCTCGGTCTTGGCCCGCGTGCCGCAATAGACGATGCCGGACTGTCCCTTGCGGGCATTGGCAAAGTTCAGGATCTGCGCACGCGGTCCGTCCTTGGGCTGAAAGGCGAGGTGGATGTTGGGCCGGTCGAAACCGCGCAGGAAGGTCGTCGGCGGCTGTCCGTCGAACAGCCGCGTGACCATTTCCTCGCGCGTTTCGACATCCGCCGTCGCGGTGAAGGCGGCCAACGGCACGTTCAGCGCGCGGCGCAATTCCCCGATGCGCAGGTAGTCCGGGCGAAAATCATGGCCCCACTGGCTGACGCAATGCGCCTCGTCGACGGCGATCAGTGAGATCCCCGCCTGCGCCAGCATCCGCTGCGTGCCGCCATTGGCCAGCCGTTCGGGCGCGAGATACAGCAGCTTCAGTTCACCGGAATGCAGCATGTCCCAGACGGCATCGGTTTCCTCGGGCGTGTTCCCCGAGGTCAGGGCGCCGGCGGCAACACCCGCCTCTCGCAGCCCGCGCACCTGGTCGCGCATCAGCGCGATCAGCGGAGAGATGACGACCGTCACCCCGTCGCGCAGCAGCGCAGGCAATTGGAAACACAGGGATTTGCCGCCGCCCGTGGGCATGATGGCCAGCACGTTCTCACCCGCGGCCACGGCCTCGACAATCTCACCCTGACCGGGGCGAAAGGCGTCGAAGCCGAAAATCTCTTGCAACAGCGCCTCGGCGCCCCCGGCATCGCGCGGCATGGGAACCCTGTCGATTTTGTCTGGATCTGCTCTCGATCCGGACAATCACATACTAAGATTCGGTGAATCAAGCCCCAGCCACCATAATATGCGGCTTTTGACGGCGGTGCGCGCAGCGTCAGAAGCTGTAGAAGAACCCGGCATTGTTGGCCAGGATGATCTGCAGCGCGTAGACCCCGATCAGCGTGATCAGCGGCGCCAGATCCAGCCCGCCCATGGGCGGCAGGATGCCCCGGATGCGCGAATAGACCGGTTCCAGGATACGGTTCAGCCCGTCCCAGATCGCCGCGACGATGGGCTGACGCAGGTTGAGGATCTGGAAGTTGATCAGCCAGCTCATGATGACATGGGCGACGATGATGAAGACCGCGATGCTGAGAAGCATGTTCAGGATCTGAAAGAGCGACTGCATCTGTTGGGCCTTTCCTCGTGGTGCGGGTCGGGCAAGAGGTATGCGCAGAATCACTTAAGGACAAGTGTGCCGCGAGGTCCCGATTGACGCGGCTTTGCGCGCGCAGCATCACGCGGGCCAAGGAGTCTGCCCATGTACCCATTTCTGCGTCTTGCCCGCAACGTCCGCCAAGCCCGGCGCGCCCCGCGCCTGGGCCTGTTCGATACCCATGTCTCGACCCACGTCTGCATGCCGTGGGATCTTGATCTCTGGTGGGAGCTGAACAACGGCCGAACCCTGACGATCTATGACCTGGGCCGCATCCCGTTGGCGATCCGCACCGGGCTTGTGGACGTGTTGCAGCAAGAACGCTGGGGCCTGACCATCGCCGGTTCGATGGTACGCTACCGGCGCCGGGTCCGCATGTGGGACAAGGTCGAGATGCATTCGCGCATGCTGGGCTGGGACCACCGGTTTCTCTACATCGACCAGTCCATGTGGCGGACGGACGGCGAATGTGCCAGCCAGGCGATCTATCGCGCCGCCCTGACCGACGCCAAGGGCATCGTCACCACCGACAGATCGACCCGCGCAATGAACGCCCCCGAAGAAAGCCCGCCCCTGCCCGACTGGGTCCGGGCATGGCTGGCTGCCGAGGATGCGCGGCCCTGGCCGCCGGCGACCTCGGGCTGACATTCAACTGCGCCCCTTCCGCGCAATCGACTTGCCACGCCCCCGCCGTAAGGGTTCTATCGCGCCATTCCGAGAAGGGGCAGGCATGGCACATCCGACGAAACGGCAACGCATCTGGGGCTGGATGTTCTTCGACTGGGCGCAGCAACCCTATGCGACGCTTGGCCTGACCTTCATCTTCAGCCCCTATTTCGCCGCCGTGGCCGCCGAGTATTTCATGACCCAGGGCGCCGAGGCCGCCAGCGCAAAGGCCAATGCACAAAGCCTCTGGTCCTCGGCCCAGACCGTCGCCGGCCTCGTCATCGCCTTCTCGGCGCCTCTGCTGGGGGCCTGGGCCGATGCCACCGGACGCAAGCGGCCCTGGTTCTGGCTGTTCACCATGATCGCCATCCTTTCGGCCTTCACGCTATGGCATCTGCAACCGAATGGCAGCGGGCTCTACATCGCTCTCGCGATGTTCTGGATCGGCTTCGTGGCCAGCGAATCCGCCTTCAACCTGAACAACGCCATCCTGCCCAGCCTTGGCACGCAAGAAGAGGTGGGCCGCATCTCGGGGACCGCCACGGCCTTTGGCTATTGGGGCGGGGTGCTGTCGCTTTTCATCATGCTGCTGTTCTTTGCCGAAAACGAGAGCGGCACGACCCTGATCGGCCTTGCCCCGCCGTTCGGACTCGACCCGGAAGCACGCGAAGGTACACGGTTCGTCGGTCCCTTCATCGGGCTGTGGTTCGCGATCTTCCTGATCCCCTTCTTTGCCTGGAACCACGACGACCCATTGGAACGCAAGACACCGGAAAGCGTGCGCAAGGTGCTGGCGGATCTCTGGCAGACCATCCTGCGCGTTTCGCGACGCAAGTCCTGCCGCAGCTTTCTGTTATCGTCGCTGTTCTATCGCGACGCGCTGACCGCGCTTTATGCCTATGGCGGCATCTACGCGACACTGGTGCTGGACTGGCAGGTGATCCAGGTCGGTGTCTTCGGCATCATCGCCGCCATCGCCGCGGCGGTCCTGTCCTGGGTCGGCGGACTGGCCGACGAGCGCTTTGGCCCCAAGGCCGTGATCCGTTTCTGCATCTGGGTTCTGATCCTCGTGGGTTGCGTGATCGTCGGCATGTCGCGCGAAAGCCTCTTTGGCTTTCCCCTGCCCGAGGGGTCTCTGGTGCCGGATGTCGTCTTTTACATCTGCGGCGCGATCATCGGCGGAACCGGCGGCGCGCTCTATTCCGCCTCGCGGTCGATGATGGTGCGCCATTGCGATCCCGCGCGCCCGGCAGAGGGGTTCGGCCTGTTTGCATTGGCGGGAAAAGCCACGGCCTTTCTGGCCCCCGCACTCATCACCTTGTTCACCTATGTGACACAGTCCAACCAACTGGGCTTTCTGCCGGTGATCGGACTTTTCCTGATCGGTCTCGTTCTGCTAGCGTGGGTTCATCCGCAGGGAGAGAGACCCGCATGATGCGTTTTGTGACCGCCCTTTCGCTTGTCATCGCCCTGGCCGCCTGTGGTGGCGGCGGGCGCGATATTTCCGGCGCCCGAACCCCCGCCCGACCACTGGACCCGGTGCTGTCCTCCAAGGAAGCCAAGCAGCTTTTCGGCGCCAAGAGCGATGCCTCGACCCAGAAAGCAGAACCCTTGGGCGGCTATGCCAAGGGCTGCCTTGCCGGCGGGGTGCAGCTGGCCGAAACCGGTCCCACATGGCAGGCCATGCGCCTCAGCCGCAACCGCAACTGGGGCCATCCCGAGTTGATCGACTACGTCCAGGATCTCAGCCGCAAGGCGGCCCGGCAACCGGGCTGGGACGGACTCTACCTGGGCGATTTCAGCCAACCGCGCGGCGGCCCGATGCTGACCGGGCACCGCAGCCACCAGATCGGGCTGGATGCCGATATCTGGTTGCGCCCCGCCGACAACCTGAACCTTTCGGTCAAGGCGCGCGAAAACATCTCGTCAATCTCGATGCGCCGCGCGGCGGGTGCCTATACCAACGACAAATGGACGAAACAGCACCACGAGATTCTCAAGGCCGCCGCCAGCGATCCCCGCGTCGCCCGCATCTTTATCTTCCCGGGCGCCAAGGTGCAGATGTGCAACGATGAAAAGGGCGACAGGTCATGGCTGCGCAAGGTGCGGCCCTGGTGGGGGCATCACTACCATTTCCACGTACGCCTCAGCTGCCCCAAGGGGGCCGCGGGCTGTGTCGACCAGGCCGCCCCACCCCCCGGCGACGGCTGCAAGGAGGCCGAAGGCTGGGTGGACCGCATCCTGAACCCGCCGCCGCCCGATCCCAACGCCAAGCCCGCGCCGCCCCGGCGCGAGCTGACGCTGGGCGATCTTCCGCGCGCCTGCGCCGACGTTCTGGCGGCGAACTGATCCACGCATGTCACGTCGCCTGTTCCGCCGCCTGCGGGCGCTGGCGCTGGTCTGCGGCAGCCTAGCAAGCCTTGGCGCCTGCGCGGCAGAGGTCGGCCCGAACGTCCAGTTCATCAGCCATCTGGACTGGCCCCCCGGCGCGCACCGGATGGGCGGGTTTTCGGGGCTGGAGCTATCGGACGACGGCACGCGGTTCACCGCCATTTCCGATCGTGGGTTCATTGTCACCGGGCGCTTTCACCGCGCCGGCGCGAAACTGACCGCAATCGAGGAAGATGCCCCAGGCCCGCTGCGCAACGTGCAAGGCGCGCCTGTCTCGGGTCTTGAGACGGACGCCGAAGGTCTGGCCATCGGCCCTGACGGGCAGCTCTACGTCTCGTTCGAAGGGCTGCACCGGGTCAGGGCTTATCCCTCGCCGGAGCGCAGCCGAGCTCTGCCCACGCCCGGTGCCTTTGCCGCACTTCAAGGCAATTCCGGACTGGAAGCGCTGGCCGTCGACGGCAAGGGCCATCTCTACACCCTTCCCGAACGTTCGGGCCGGCTGACGCGGCCCTTCCCGGTCTGGCGCTTCGACGGCAGCCGCTGGGCACAACCCTTTTCGATTCCGCGCTCGGGCGGCTTTCTCCCGGTCGGGGCCGATTTCGGACCCGACGGGCGGCTCTACCTGCTGGAGCGCGAATTCACCGGCTTCGCCTTTCGCAGCCGCGTCCGGCGTTTCGTCATCTTGGGCGACAGGATCACCGCCGGAGAAACTCTTCTGGAAACCCCGCGCCACAGGCATGGCAACCTCGAAGGGCTGTCGGTCTGGCGTGACGCCACCGGCGCGATCAGGCTCACCATGCTGTCGGACGACAATTTCAGAAGCTTCCTGCGCAGCGAGTTCGTCGAGTACCGGGTCACCGACTGACCTGCATGCCTCTTGACGCGGCACCGGGGCCACCTGTAAGCCCGCGCAATCCGGACTCCCGGATCAAGTCCCCGCAACCTTGCAAAAAACGGGTCACCAATGACGCGCAGACATCTTCCCGGCATTCTTGCCATGGCGGCCATCGTGCTCGCCTCCAACATCCTCGTCCAGTTCCTGTTCGGCCAGTGGCTGACCTGGGGCGCCTTCACCTATCCGCTGGCCTTCCTGGTCACAGACCTGATGAACCGCATCTACGGACCCGGCCCGGCGCGGCAAGTGGTCTTTGTCGGCTTCATCGTCGGCGTCTTCTGTTCGCTCGTGGGCACGCAGATCATGCTGCAGGGCGACGGGTTCACCTACCCGGCCGTGACGCTGCGGATCGCCATCGCTTCGGGCCTGGCCTTCCTGACCGCCCAGATGATGGACGTGGCGATCTTTGACCGACTGCGCACCGGCAAATGGTGGCGCGCGCCGCTGGCCTCGACGCTCGTCGGCTCGACGCTGGACACGGCGCTGTTCTTCACCATCGCCTTCTCGTCCGGGCTGACCTGGATCGAGCCCGGAAACGATGTCTCCTGGGCCAATGAAGTCCGGCCGCTGCTGGGCGCGGGCCCCGCCCTTCCCTACTGGGTCTCGCTCGCCGTGGCGGACTGGATGGTTAAACTCTGCCTCGCCCTCATCGCCCTGATCCCGTTCCGGATGATCGTTTCGCGGGCACTGCAGAATCAAAAATTGGCTTGAAGCGCAAAAAAGACTTTGTGGTTTGCCATGTGCGTGGCACCATCATCTTGCGTTTTCAACAGCTGAAAGGAGGTGATCCAGTGTCGAGAGAAGCATTGGAGAGAGGTGTCGGAACAGTTCGGGAGAGCGCGCTCTAGGGCAGCCCCTGGGGAGATGATCCCCCGAATTGGCAGTGCCTAACCGGCCCCGCCTCCGTATTCTCGAAGGGCCGCTGATCTGGCGGCCCTTTTTATTTTGCACTAGGTCTTTCCCCATGCTGCGGATCACCGACCAAATCAGCCTCGAAGACTGGGAACTGACCGAACAATTCATCCGCGCCTCCGGTCCGGGCGGCCAGAACGTCAACAAGGTCTCGACCGCCGTCGAGCTGAGGTTCGAGGTCGAGCGCTCCCCCAACTTGCCGCAAGCGGTCAAGACACGGCTGCGCAAGCTGGCCGGGCGCCGCTGGACCAAGGACGGCGCCGTCGTCATCCAGGTCGAGGAAACCCGCAGCCAGGCCCGCAACCGCGAAATCGCCCGCGAGCGGCTGGCGGAACTGGTGCTGAGGGCCACGCAAAAGCCCAAGCGCCGCATCCCCACCAAACCCACGCTGGGCTCGAAAAAGCGCCGCCTTGCGGCCAAGAAACAGCGTGGCGAAGTCAAATCCCTGCGCGGCAAGGTCGACCCCGACACCTGACCCCGGCTTCTTCTCTTTGAAAATACTCCCGCCGGAGGCGTTCCGAGGGCCCGGCCACAGGCCGGGCCCGAGACAAACTGCGCGCGCAAGCGCACAATCGGATTGCGCGATCAGAACCGTTCCAGCAGCCGGTCGAGATAGTTGCGCTCTTCCTCGGGACGGTCCAGCTCACCCGAACGGCGGCGCAGTTCGCCCAGCAGTTCCTCTGCCCGGCGATAGACGTCCTTGCCCTGCAACAGCCCCTCGTCGGTGCCGACCCGACCGGTGTTGCCGGTGTTGCGGCCAAGCGGATCGCGCTGCTCGCCCGGGTCCCCGCCATCGGCGAAACCCTGTTCGCCGGTGCGCTGCTGCTGTTGCTGCGCAAGCGCCTCGCCAAGGTTGCGCATGCCTTCACGAAGCGCTTCCAGGGCGCGCGATTGCTGGTCGATCGCGCGGCCAAGATCACCGTCGCGCAAGGCGTCTTCGGCCCCGTCCATTGCACCCTCGGCCCGCTCTAGCGCTTCGGCGGCGCGTTCGCCCGCCTCGGTGCCCTGGCCCGGCAATGCCTGACGCTGGCGGTTGAGCTCGTCCCGCAGGGCGCGCTGGCGCTCGGCCAGTTCGCTGGCCGGGTCGTCTCCGCCCTGGCCTTGTCCGGGTTCGGGTCCCGCCTGACCCTGGCCGGGCTGGCGATCCTGACCCTGCGGTCCCTGTCCCGGTTGCCGTTGGCCCTGGCCACGCTGTCCGTTGTTGAGATCGCGGAATGCCTCGTCCGACAACTCCTGCTGTTCACGCAGCGTGTCGGCCAGCCCCTCCATCGCCTGTTCGCCGGGCGACTGCCCGCCGCCACCGGGGCCCTGGGTGATCTGCATGTTGTCCAGCATTTCCTGCAACTGGCGCATGGCTTCGGCCGCCTCGGCCATCCGGCCCTGCTCCATCAGTTCCTGAATGCGGTCCATCATGCGCTGGATGTCGTCCTGCGACATCTCGATCATGTCCTGCGGGTTCATCTGCTGGCCGTCGGGATCTTGCTGCGCCTGCTGCTGGCCCAACTGGCGCATGTAGTCCCGTGTCGCCTCACGCAACTCCTGCATCAGCTCGGCGATTTCCTGGTCGGTGGCGCCGTTCTTCATCGCCTCTTCCAGGCGTTCGCGTGCGCGCTCCATGCGCTGACGCGCATCCTCCAGGTCGCCTTCTTCCATTTCCAGCGCCAGGTCCCACATTTTCTGCGCCAGCTCGTCCTGTTTCTCGTCGGTGATGGCACCGTATTTCGCCAGCGTCTCCAGCCGCTTGGTCAATGCCCGCAGGCGCATGTACTCGACATCCTTGCGGAACAGGTCGTCCGGCTCGTTCAGGATCGTCTTGAAGATCATCGCAATATTGGCCGCGTTCTCACGGTTCCACAGCAACGCCTGCCGCTGTTCGATCAGCGCCGCGGCGACAGGATCGAAAAAGCGCCGACCGGGCATGATCATCGACTGCGGTTCCGACAGGCCGCTCTGGCCACGCCCGTCCTGGACCTCCAGCGACAGCTTGACCGGCAGGTTCGCCCAGGGATGCAGAGAGAAATTGCCCACGAGCACCTCGGTGAACTCGGACCGGTCACCCGCTACCGGCATCGGCAGCGGCACCTCGATGGTGTCGCGCGGCTCGGGCTCGATCGCACGGCCATAGCGGCGATCCACTTGGGCCAGGTCCAGCGTGAACCGCGCCGTGCCCATGACAACCCCGTGGTCGTCACTGGCGGTAAAGGGGATCTGCGCCTCGCCCTCGTAGCTGACCTCGATCTCGCCATCTCGTTTCACGGCGGGCGCCGCGTCCGGGATCATGGCGATCTGCCAGACGCGTCCGCCGGGCCCGTCCACCGCCAGTTCACCGGATTTCAGAACCGCAAAGTCCTGCGCCGTGTCCTGCGCCTCTTCCGGGCTCAGGTCGCGGCCCGAGATGCTCTCACGCACGCTCAGCGCGCCAACTTCGCCATACATGCGCAGGGTGATCTCGGCGCCTTCCGGCACGTCGATTTCCGGCGCGGTGATGTCATTCAGGTAGACCGAGGGCAGGCGCGTGTAGGCGGGCGGCTGCATCCAGCCCTCCCAGGCCGGACCCTGTGCCAGATCGGGCCCGCCGGCGCCCATTCCCGTCACGGATTGCACCCGCACCAGCGACCCGAACAGGATGGCCACCGACAGCGCCAGCAGCGCGACATAGCGCAGGGCCAGCGGATCGTTCCGCGATACGCGCAGGTCCGGCTCGACCGCCCGCGCCTCGGCCAGCCGGTCGCGCATGCGTTTCTGGTGTGCCCGCCAGACCGCGGTGGAAGAGGCATCGCCTCCCCCGATGGCCTGGGTGTCCAGCGCCGCCTGGATCGGATTGCCTTTCAGCGTGCCGTCCAGCCGCAGCATCGCAGCACCACGAGAGGGCCAGCGGAAATGCCGCACGCCGTACCAGGCCGCCCAGATCGCACCGCTCCCAAGCAGAACGGCCGCGCCCCAGACCCATTCCACCGCAACCTCGTCCTGCACGCCCAGCATCAAAAGCGCGAGCGCAAAGACCGCAATCGACCAGAGCGGCCAGAAGGACCGCGCCAGCCGTTCGGCCACCATGCCAAGTCGGGTCAGGACCAGCGGCCAACGCAGGGTGCGGAAGATCTCGGGGATGTCGGTCCGGTTCGGGGCCATGGCGCTCCTCGCAGGGTCAGACTGCGAGGAGAAGTCCTCACAGCCACTCGGGGATGGTATCGCGATTTATGATGTCGTCAAAGGTCGGCCTTGGGCGGATAACTGCGAATTGATCGCCGTGCACCAGCACCTCGGGCACCAATGGCCGGGTGTTGTATTCGCTGGCCATCGCGGCGCCATATGCCCCGGCCGAACGGAAAGCGACCAGATCGCCCGCCGCTACGGGCGGCATCAGGCGGCCCTTGGCAAAGGTGTCTCCGGTCTCGCAGACCGGTCCGACGATGTCATAGGGCGACAGCTCGGCCCCCGGCGCTGCCTCTTTTACAGGCACGATTTCGTGGTGCGCCTCGTACATGGCCGGGCGGATGAGGTCATTCATCGCCGCATCGAGAATCAGGAAGTCCCGCCCCTCGCCATGCTTGACGTAGATGACCCCGCTGACCAGCAGCCCCGCGTTGCCGATGATCAGGCGGCCCGGCTCGATCTCGATCTCGCAGCCCAAGTGGCCCACGGTACGCTGGATCAGCGCGCCGTAGTCGGTCGGCAGCGGCGGCGCCTCGTTCGAACGGGCATAGGGGATACCCAGACCGCCGCCCAAGTCCAGGCGGGTGATGTCATGCCCGTCTGCGCGCAGCGCCTCGGTCAGTTCGGCGACCTTGGTATAGGCCTGCTCGAAGGGCTCCAGCTGGGTCAGCTGGCTGCCGATATGCACGTCGATGCCGACGACCTTCAGCCCCGGCAGGCGGGCCGCCTCGGCGTAGACCTCCCGCGCGCGGGCGATCGGGATGCCGAACTTGTTCTCCGACTTGCCGGTGGCGATCTTGGCGTGGGTCTTGGCGTCCACGTCCGGGTTGACCCGCAGCGTGATCGGCGCCTCGACCCCCATCGAGGCCGCCACCTCGGAAATCACCCGCATCTCGGGCTCGCTCTCGACGTTGAATTGGCGGATGCCGCCCTCCAGCGCCGCGCGGATCTCTGCCCCCGTCTTGCCCACGCCGGAAAAGACGATCCGCTCGCCCGGGACACCCGCGGCCTTGGCACGCGCGTATTCCCCGCCCGAGACCACATCCATACCCGCGCCCTCGGCAGCCAGCGTCTTCAGGATCGCCTGGTTCGAGGCGGCCTTCATCGCGTAGCAGACAAGATGCGGCCCCCAGTCCAGCGCCTCGTCGAAAAGCCGGAAGTGGCGGACCAGCGTCGCGCTGGAATAGAGATAGAACGGCGCGCCCACGGCGGCCGCGATCTCGGCCACCGGAACGTCCTCGGCATAGAGCTGCCCGTCGCGGTACAGAAAATGATCCATGTCCGCGCTTTAGCCGAGAGCGGGCAACGGGGCCAGCCCTCTCTTCATGCCGGACCGAGCCATCTGGCGGTGCTCCCGGCTTCTTCTCTGCAAAATACTCCGGGGGGGTCGACCAAAGGGAGACGGGGGCAGCGCCCCCTTCCGCGATTGCACATCCCCCGTAGGGCACTCTAATTTGCCGACTATATGTCAGAGGGAGCGAGACCATGCATCAGACCATCAAACCGGGCAACGTGGCGGTGATCACCGGCGGCGCCTCTGGCATCGGGCGCGAAATGGCACAGCGACTGGTCGAAATGGACATGCGCGTCTGCATCGCCGACCTGCGCGGCGAGTCGCTGGAAAACGCCGTGACCGAGACCGGCGCCGCGCTTGGCATGGAAACGGATGTGTCCGACATCATCCAGCTGCGCCGGCTCAAGGCCAAGGTCGAAGAAATGCTTGGGCCCGTCGATTTCCTGATGAACAACGCCGGCATCCAGCCGGGCAGTTCGATCTTCGATACGGAAGGCAATTGGGAGCAGATCCTCGGCGTGAATCTCTGGGGCATCATCCGGTCCAGCCAGGTTTTCGCGCCGGACATGGCCGCATCGGGCAATTCCGGCCTGATCGTGAACACCGGGTCGAAACAGGGGATCACCACACCGCCGGGCGATCCGGCCTACAACGTGTCCAAGTCCGGGGTGAAGACATTCACCGAGGCACTGCAACACGAACTGCGCAACATGGAGGGCTGCCAGACCGAGGCGCGGCTGTTCATCCCCGGATTCGTTTACACACCCCTGACCGCGCGCGGCCGGACGGAAAAGCCGGATGACGCGTGGACCCCGGAGCAGGTGGTCGGGTTCCTGCTGGAGGCGCTGGAGCGCGAGGATTTCTACATTCTTTGCCCCGACAACGACGTGGATCGCGCGACGGACGTCAAGCGGATCCTTTGGGCAGCGCAGGACATCACTGAAAATCGTGCGCCGCTATCGCGCTGGCACCCCGACCACAAGGAGGCTTTTGCCGCCTGGCTCAAGACCTGAGGGTGTCTGGCGGGGTTTTCCCCGCCGACCCTCAAACCGGCTTCGAGCGGAAATACAGGTAAAGCGGCAAGCCGCAGCTGACACCGATGCAGAAGGTCGCCGGGATCGCCAGAAGTGCAGCCCAGTTGCGTCGGACCGAGACCTCGGCCAGCACCCAGATCGTCAGGACCACGGCGGTGATGGTCAGGTCCCAGGTCAGCCCGCGCGTGCTGTCGTTGACGAACCAGGCGTCGATCATGACCTGCAGATGCCAGCCGTTCGCCGCCAGGAAAGACAGGAAGTAGTACATCGGATGCACCGCGCCCCAGAGCGCCAGCGCCAGCCAGAGCCACCGCAGCATCAGCCTCTGATCCCGACCTCGGCCTTGCCAGTGATCGAGACGCCAATGGCCGGGGTCTTGCCCTCGGGCGTTTCCGGTTCACCATCTGCACCACAGGCGGCCAGGGCCACGAGCCCGAGGAATGCCAGAACTCTCATGCCAAACGCTCCTTCCAAGCCGCGATCTGTTCGCGCACGCGTTGAGGGGCCGTTCCCCCATAGCTCATCCGGGACCGGACAGAATTGTGCACGCCAAGAACATCATAGACCGAAGCGTCGATATTCCCATGCACGTCCTGCATTTCTTCCAATGACAGGTCGGGCAGGTCGCATCCCTTGGACTCGGCCTTGGCCACGAGGCTGCCGGTGACATGGTGCGCATCGCGGAACGGCAGGCCGGTTTCGCGCACCAGCCAATCGGCCAGGTCGGTCGCGGTCGAGAAGCCATGCGCCGCCGCCGCTTCCAGCGCGGAGGTGTTGGCGCTCATGTCGCGGACCATGCCCTCCATCGCGGCCAGCGCCAGCATCCAGTTGTCGGCGGCGTCGAAGACCTGTTCCTTGTCTTCCTGCATGTCCTTGGAATAGGCCAAGGGCAGGCCCTTCATCACCATCATCAGCGCGACATTGGCGCCAAAGATCCGCCCGATCTTGGCGCGGATCAGTTCGGCCGCATCCGGGTTCTTTTTCTGCGGCATGATGCTGGACCCGGTGCTGAACCGGTCCGACAAGGTAACGAAACGGAACTGGGCAGAGGACCAGATCACCAGTTCTTCGGCAAAGCGGCTGAGGTGCATGGCGCTGATCGACGCCACCGAGAGGAACTCCAGCGCGAAATCCCGCGCCGAAACCGCATCCAGAGAGTTGCCCATCGGCCGGTCGAACCCCAGCGCCTCGGCCGTCATGTGCCGGTCGATCGGGAAACCGGTGCCAGCCAGCGCCGCGGCGCCCAGGGGCGATTCGTTCATCCGGGCGCGGGCGTCGCGCACGCGGGACAGATCGCGCCCGAACATCTCGACATAGGCCATCATGTGGTGACCCCAGGTCACGGGTTGCGCCGTCTGCAGGTGGGTAAACCCGGGCATGACCCATTCCGCGCCCTGTTCCGCCTGCCCCAACAGCGCCTGGATCAGGGCCAACAGCCCGGTTTCCGCGGCGTCCAGCTGATCGCGCACCCAAAGACGAAAATCCGTCGCCACCTGGTCATTCCGGCTTCGGCCCGTGTGCAAACGCCCGGCCGGTTCGCCGATCACCTCTTTCAGACGTGCCTCGACATTCATGTGAATGTCTTCCAGCGCGGTGGAAAAGGTGAAATCGCCGCTTTCGATCTCTGACAAGACCGTGAGCAAACCTTCCCGGATCGCCTTTGCATCGCTATCAGTGATGATGCCCTGGGCCGCAAGCATGGCGGCATGGGCTCGCGAACCGGCGATGTCCTGCGCCGCCAGCCGCTTGTCGAAGCCGATGGAGGCGTTAATTGCTTCCATGATGGCGTCGGGCCCGGCGGCAAAGCGGCCGCCCCACATCTGGTTTGAGGTCTTGTCAGACATGCACTGTCCTTCGGAGGTCTTATGATACGTCTCACGCTTGCGGCTCTGTATACCGCTGCACTGATGCTTGCAAATCCGGGCTTTGCCGATGTCGAGGCCGCCAAGGCGGCGGCAGGGGGCGACATGCGCAAGCTGGTGTTCCATTCCGCGCCCAAGGACTCGGGCGATGTTGACTTCATGACCTTCGACGAACAGCCGCTGAACCTGTCCGACTGGAAGGGAAAATGGGTCCTGGTGAACTTCTGGGCGACTTGGTGTGCGCCCTGCCGCAAGGAAATGCCCATGCTCTCGGCCCTGCAAGAGGACCTTGGCGGCGAGACTTTCGAGGTCGTGACCATCGCCACCTCGCGCAATCCCCCCGCCAAGATGAAGGCGTTCTTTGACGAGATCGGGGTCGACAACCTGCCGCTGCATCGTGATCCGCGTTCCATGCTGGCGCGCCAGATGGGGGTGCTGGGCCTGCCGGTCACAGTGATCCTGAACCCGGACGGGCAAGAGATCGCGCGACTGACCGGAGATGCGGACTGGGCCTCTGACGAGGCACGCGCGGTGCTGGACGCCTTGATCGGCGGCGGAGAGGGCTGAACGGCTCTTGCCCGCATCAAGCCCGTCAAGGAGAAGCCCCGTCCAGCGGCTGCTGAACGGGGTTATCGGAGAGAGAGAGAGAGAGAGAATTCTTGTCGGACCTAAAGCCTCGTGCCGGTCGGGGGCCGTTTGACCATTGCCCAACCGGCCTGCAGTGCGGGTTCCCGCGCCGGGCGGGACTGCAGTGCCAAGGCCACAAGGCCCATCAGGCAAAAGACAAAAAACGTCATCGTCACGTCGTTTCGCTCCAGGTCGTCGGCCCCCACCGACAAGATTGAAAATGGGCAAAACCGGGGCGGCGAGCAACTCATTCTGCCCATTTTCCGCAAAGAGCCCCCAAAAAACGTGACAATCCGCCCGTGATTACGGCGTTGTTTCCCGAACTCGTGCAAATTTCGCCACATTCCGCCCATCCCACCAGGCTTGCCCCACTCGAATCGAGATTGGCCGGGGAACAATTGCGACGGGACGGAAATTCTCCATGTCGGGTACTTGGGCGGCTCCTTCTATCGTCCTGCGGGACGCCGAGCCACAAGGGGGTTCCGCTGCGCATCCCCTCAGACCGGCCACGATCACGGGCAAGGTGACAGGTTTACGACAGGTCTGGCTTTCCAGACTTGCGCCGAGTGGCGCTATTTTCGATTGCTGTCATCAGCCTGTTGCAGCGATGCTGATTTATTGTGCACATACTTGTAACGGGTTCGTGAGGCCCCATATGCTAAGTATACCGTAGTATACAAATTTTCGGATTAGGCATGTTCGATCTTCTTCTGTCGGACGGGATGTTCCCGTTCACCCTCGCCCTTTCATTGCTCTTCGGCCTTCTGGCGCTTGAAGTGCTCTTTGGCTTGTTGGGCGGCACATTGCTGGGGGCCGGCGCAGACGGGCTTGACGTCGACGGGCCGGACCTTGATGTCGACATGCCCGATCTGGGTGATCTGGACATAGACTTGGGCCTCGACGGCACCGACATCGACATCGCCGACCTGGAACTGGCAGAGCCGGACCTCGACACACCCGACCTCGACGTCGAGATGCCCGATGGCGCCCCCGACGGCGCGGGCAGCGTTGCCGCCTGGCTGGGCTTTGGCAAGATGCCTGCGCTGATCTGGCTGGCGGCCATCCTGCTGGCCTTCGGATTGACGGGTCTCGTGATCCAGACCCTGGCAAACAGCCTTTTTGGCGGTCCTCTCCCATCGTGGCTGGTGGCCCTGCCTGCCGGTGCGGCGGCGATCTGGTTTGCCCGCCAGTTCGGCGCGCTCTTTGCCCGCCTTCTGCCCAAGATGGAGACAGAGGCCCTGTCCGAACGCCACCTTGGCCGGCGCACCGGCATCGTGACCCAGGGCACCGCCGCCCGGGGCCGCCCGGCAGAGGTCAAGGTCACCGACCGTTACGGCAATTTCCACTACCTGCGCGCCGAGCCGCTGCGCGACGACGCGACGATACCGCAGGGGACAGAGGTCATGGTGCTGCGCCACCGCTATGAGAAAGGCTACCTGCTGGTCGCACTTTCCTGATTTATTTCCAACCTTCAGGGGACAAAAATGGACAACATACTACCCATTGCCATTATCGTCGTGGCCGCGCTGGCCTTCATCGTATTGATCATGCTGGTGCTGGCGCGCCTCTACCGCCGCGCCACGCGCGAGGTCAGCCTGGTCAAGACCGGCGCCGGCGGCAAGAAGGTCATCATGGACGGCGGTGTCATCGTCATCCCGCTGTTCCACGAGGTCAGCCCCGTCAACATGAAGACCCTGAGGCTGGAGGTGCAGCGCAACGGCGAGGCCGCGCTGATCACCCAGGACCGGATGCGCGTCGACGTGGGCGTGGAATTCTACGTCTCTGTCATGCCCACCGAAGAGGGCATCGCCCGCGCCGCCCAGACGCTGGGCGACCGCACCTTCGACATCAGCCAGTTGCGCGAAATGATCGAGGGCAAGCTCATCGACGCCCTGCGTGCCGTGGCCGCACAGATGACGATGGACAGCCTGCATGAAAACCGCGCCGATTTCGTGCAGGAGGTGCAGAACACCGTCTCCGAGGATCTGACCAAGAACGGGCTGTCGCTGGAGTCGGTCTCGCTCACCGCGCTGGACCAGACGCCGTTCGAGGCCCTGGACGAGAACAACGCCTTCAACGCCGTCGGGATGCGCCGCCTCGCCGAAGTGATTTCGACCTCGCGCAAGGAACGCGCCAACATCGAGGCCGAGGCCGACGTTGCCGTCCGCCGGGCCGAGATGGAGGCCGCGCGCCACAAGCTGTCGATCGAACAGGACGAGGAACAGGCCCGCATCGAACAGATGCAGCGCATCGAAACGATGAAGGCCGCACAGGAAGCCGAGATCGCCGCCCGCACCGAGGATTCCAAGCGTGAAACCGAACGCTCTCGGATCGCGCGTGAAGAAGCCGTCCGCACTTCGGAAATCGCCCGCGAACGCAAGATCCGCGAGGCCGAGATCACCAAGGAACGCGAACTGGAGGTCGCCGAACAGGAACGCCAGATCATCATCGCGCAGAAATCCGAGGAAGAGAGCCGCGCCCGCGCCAGCGCCGACCTTGCCCGCGCCGAGGCGACCAAGGCGATGGAGGCGGTGACCACCGCCAAGGAAGTGGCCGAGGCCGAACGTCTCAAGCAGATCGCCCTGATCGAGGCCGCACGCGAAGCCGAGCGCGAAGCCACCGCCATCCGGCTTGCGGCCCAGGCGGAAAAGGACGCGGCCGCCGACCGCGCCGAGGCCCGCCGCGAAGAGGCGCAGGCCGAGGCCGACGCGATCACCACCACCGCCGAGGCCCGCAAGCTGGACATGCTGGCCCAGGCCGAGGGCACGCGCGCCTTGAACGACGCCGAGAACGCGCTGTCGGATGCGCTGGTGGCGATGAAGGTCGACCTTGCCCGCATCGAAGCCCTGCCAAAGGTGCTGGCCGAGGCCGTCAAGCCGGCCGAAAAGATCGACTCGATCCGCATCCACCAGGTCTCGGGCCTGAATGGCGCAAACGGCGGCGGCGACGGTACGGGCGCCGACAATGGCAAGGCCCCGGTCAACCAGGCGCTCGATTCCATCATGGGCATGGCCGTGCAGATGCCCGCGCTGAAAAAACTGGGCGAGGAACTGGGCATGACGATGGATGGAACCATCGACGGCTTGACGGGCGGCAGACCGGCAACACCGATCACCGCCGAGGCCGCAGAGCCTGCCCAGGACGACGCCGCCCCGGAGGCCCCGGAAGAGCCGCGCCACTGACCGAAATCAGGCAACGCCCCGGCAACAGGGCGTTGCCATTCCCTGCAAGGATTTATCGGCAGTACGCGCCGTTACCGTGCCGCCGGGTGTCAAAGTGGAAATGGTCCTCGTGGTAACCGTCCGATCCCGGGCCAAGGACCGTGCCGAAGACCCCGCAAGCGTCCTTGTGCATCCTCCGCAAAGCCCTGCCCTTGCGGCCCCGGCCCCAGTCATCCTCGACCGTGATCGCGGACCCGTCCTCGAGCAGGACCGCCGAAATATCAATTGCCTTGCCGCGACCATGTTCGGAAATCGGCGCGCCGGGCTGGTGGTTGCGGGTCCGGCAGGAATAATGCGCCGCCACCTTCAATCCGGCCAGACCACCGCCGCGCCGCCCGACCGCCGGCTTGGCGGTTTCGCGCACCCAGACCTCCAGCGCCCGCGCCGTGGGACAATCGATCAGCGCCGGCTGGCTCAGCCGGACGTCGCCCACCGATTGCAGGCGCACCGCGTCCTCGATACCGCAGCCGTTCAGCTTGCCCGGAACCGCGCCCACGACCTCTCCCTGTAGGGAGGGATCGCCGCACAAACCGCGCCCGTCACTGCTGGCAAAGGCACTGCCCAAGGCGCCGCGCACCCCGTCCAGCCCGTTGCCGACACGTTCGCGCACACCGCAGGATCCAAGGAGCGCAAGACAGCAAAGCCCGAGGGTCAGTCGTTTCACCGTTCCACCTTCACGCGGCCAAAGTCCGGTTTATCAGTATCCTGACCGGCCTCCAGAATGCCACGGCGGATGGCCCGCGTGTGGGTGAAATAGGCGTGAAGCTGCTCACCGTCACCGGTTCGGATGGCCCGCTGCAGGGCCATCAACTCCTCGGTAAAGCGGCCCAGGATCTCGATCGTGGCGTCCTTGTTGGTCAGGAAAACGTCGCGCCACATCGTCGGATCGCTGGCGGCAATCCGGGTGAAATCGCGGAAACCGGCGGCCGAGAACTTGATGACCTCTTGGTCCGATACGCGGCGCAGGTCGTCGGCCACACCCACCATCGTGTAGGCGATCAGGTGCGGAATATGGCTGACCACGGCGCAGACGAGATCGTGGTGCTCGGCGTCCATCAGCTCGGTGTTGGCCCCCAGCGCCTGCCAATAGCTCTGCATCCGCTCGACTTCAGCTGTATCACTGTCCTCGACCGGAACGATCAGGCACCAGCGGTTGTCGAACAGCGTTGAAAACCCGGCCTCCGGCCCGGAATGTTCGGTTCCGGCCATCGGGTGACAGGGCACGAAATGCACGCCCTCGGGGATATACGGGCCGACTTCATCGATCACCGTACGCTTGACCGAGCCCACGTCGATCACCGTGGCGCCCGGTTTCAGGTGCGGGGCGATCTCTTCGGTCACGCGGCCCATGACACCGACCGGGGTTGCCAGCACCACCAGATCCGCATCCCGGACCGCATCGACGAGGTTGTCGCAGACCTCGTCGCACAGTCCGATGCGGCGCGCGGTCTCTCTCGTTTCCGCCGATCGGGCATATCCGGTCACATGCGACGCCACGCCGCCGCGTTTCATGGCCCAATGCATCGACGAGGCGATCAGCCCCAGGCCGATCAGTGCCACGCGTTCATAGATCACCGTCATCGCGCACCTGCCTTGAACAGCCCGATGTTATGCGCCACCTGCCGGCACGAGGGCTCGTCCCCCACGGTGATCCGCAGGCAGTTGGGCAGGTTGTAGCCGCCCACGCGCCGCACGATCAGCCCCTGGCTTTGCAGGTACAGATCGCAGGCCTCGGCCTCGGCCTGATCGGCAAAGCGCGCCAGCACGAAATTGGCGGTCGAGGTGTCGCTGGGCACGCCGTGTTCGGCCAGCGCCTCTGCCAGCCATGTGCGCAGGCGGGTGTTCTCGGACCTGCATTTCTCGACATAGGCGGTGTCGCGCACGGCCGACTCTGCCGCCGCCAGTGCGGTGCCGGACAGGTTGAACGGCCCGCGAACGCGGTTCAGGACGTCGATGACCTCTCGAGGGCCATACCCCCAACCGACGCGCAGCCCACCCAGCCCGTAGAGTTTCGAAAAGGTCCGTGTCATCACCACGTTGTCGCGGTGCTCCACCAGCTTGGCGCCGCCATCGTACCCGTCGACATATTCCGCGTAGGCACCATCCAGCACGAGTAGACATTCCTCTGGCAGACCTTCGGCCAGGCGTTCGATCTCGGCCATGCCGATCATCGTGCCGGTCGGGTTGTTGGGGTTGGCAATGAAGACCAGCCGCGTCTTGTCGGTGCAGCCGGCAAGGATCGCGTCCACATCCGTCACCCGTTCACATTCCTTTACCTCGACCGGGGTCGCTCCCGCCGCCAGCGCGCTGATGCGGTACATGGCAAAGCCGTGTTCGGTATAGATAACCTCGGTACCCGGGCCGGAATAGGCCTGACAGAGAAAGGTGATGATCTCGTCGCTTCCCACGCCGCAGATCAACCGATCGGGGTCGACATCGTGCATCTCGCCGATCGCCTCGCGCAGGCTGCGGTGGTCGGTGGACGGATAGCGATGCAGCTCATGCACGGACCGCTTGACGGCCTCCTGCGCGGCAGGGCTTGGCCCGAACGGGTTCTCGTTCGAGCTGAGCTTGACCACGTTGGTCACGCCTTCGACGTGGGATTTGCCACCCACGTATAGCGCGATGTCCATGATCCCGGGCTGCGGCTTGATCGCTGTCATTCTCACCTCCAAAAGCCCCCCGTGCATAGCGCCGCGCCCCTGCTTAGAAAAGGCACAAACGGGTTCCATTCCACGCCCCGCAGGATACGATGACGTCAAAAGTTTTTACGGATCCAATTCATGCGGACTCTGTTTGCCATATTCGTCGCCCTGAACGCGCTTCTGGTCCTTCTCCTTCTGATCTATTTCGGCGCCTTTGCCCCGCGCATCGCGCTGCATGTCCTGTCCGATCCGGCGAACCGCGCCCTTGAACCCGCGTTGCTGGACTGGGCCGAGGACAACAATGCCGAACTGAGTTTCACCTATCGCGATTCCGCCGAGATCGCGCGCGACCTGTCCGACGGGGCGGTCGGCGAATTCGATGCCGTCTGGCCATCGGATTCGCTGTGGCTGACGCTTGGCAAGAACGGGACGGACGTCCGCCATGCCGCGGCCGTCCATCATTCTCCGGTCGTGCTTGCCCTGCGAAACTCGACGGCAAGCGCGATGGGTTGGACCGGACGAGACGACCTGACCCTGCAAGAAATCCGGGAGGCGGCCGGTGAGGGCAAGTTCCGCCTGGCCATGCCCTCGGCCACGCAGTCCGGCACGGGCGTCGCGACCTATCTGGGCATGTGGCACACCCTCTCGGGCACAGGAGACGCGTTGACGGCAGAGCACCTGGCCGATGAGAACCTGCGCGACGACATGCGCGCGCTGCTGGACCAGATGAGCCGAACCTCCGGCGGGTCGGGCCCACTGACAGAGACGCTTGTGGCGAATGTCGACGCCTTCGACGCGCTGTTTGCAAGCGAGGCGCAGGTCATCACTGCCAACCGGCAACTGGCGGCCAAGGGGGTCGAGCCGCTGCAGGTGTTCTACCTGCCCGGCGCCCAGCCGGTGCTGGAGGCACCGCTTGGCCTGTTGACCGAGGGCGACGAGGACAAGCAGGACAAGTTCCTAGAGCTTCAAACCTTTCTGGGGTCACAAGAGGCGCGGATCCTTCTGTCCGGGCTGGGCTGGCGCGCCGGGTCGGTGGCCGAAGCACCGACCGAGGCACCTGACAACGTGGATACCTCGATCTGGAACCCGGACTGGGGCATCGACCCTACCCATAGCCTCACGCCCATGCCGCGGCCCGAAGCGCCCGTGATCACCGAGGCGCTCGCGCTCTACGACAAGGAACTGCGCAAACCCTCGTTGACGGTCTGGGTGCTGGATGTCTCCGACGCCATGAGCGGCCAGCCCATCGCCGACCTGAAAGAAGCGTTGACCGGGCTGCTGCAGCCCAGCCCAAAGGACGTGAATATCGTCATTCCCTACAACCACAACATCCTTGATCCGATGGTGATGGAAGGAGAGGACGCGGAGGCTGTCCAGTCCGCCCTGCGCCAGTTCGGCGACCTGCAAGCCACGGGCGGCATGGACATGTATTACGCCGTGTACGAGGCATTCGAGGCAATGAACCCCTATGTGGTGGACGATGCGATCACCGGTTATCGGCCAAGAATCGTGGTGCTGGCCGCCGGGCCATCCGACACGGAAAGCCGCATCTCGCTGCTGGCCTATCGCGACCAGACCGCCTTTACTAGGAATGTCCCGATCCAGGTCGTCGCCTTCGCGGATGCGGACGCAGGGCAGCTTGCCGAACTCTCGAACATCTCGTCGGGGCGCCTGTTCCGGGTCGAGGGCGACATGCGGCGCGCCTTGAGTCAGGCCGGCGGACTGTGAACAGTCCCCGTCAGACGACGACTTCCATCGCCTCCTGATCACCCACGCCAAAGACCCGCTTGTAGCGCGCGATTTCATTCGCCGGGCCCATCGCCTTGTTGGGGTTGTCCGACAGTTTCACCGTCGGCCTGCCATCCGCGCTGACCGCCTTGCAGACCAGGCTGAAGGGCGACAGCCGGTCGTCCTCGACCAGTCCACGGAAATCATTGGTCAAAAGGGTGCCCCAGCCAAAGGACACGCGGACCCGCCCGGTGAATTGCCGGTAGAGTTCCAGTATCTTGGTCTCATCCAGCCCGTCCGAGAAGATGATGAGCTTGCTGCGCGGATCCTCACCCCGGCTTTTCCACCAGTCGATGGCCACCTCGGCGCCCGCAACCGGATCGCCGCTGTCGATGCGGATGCCTGTCCAGCCCGCCAGCCAGTCGGGCGCGCGTTTCAGGAACCCCTCGGTGCCGTAGGTGTCCGGCAAGATGATCCGCAGGTTCCCTTCGTGCTCCTCGTGCCAGTCGGCCAGCACGTCGTAGGGCGCCCGCGCCAATTCGGCGTCGTCTCCGGCCAGGGCGGCATAGACCATCGGCAGTTCATGCGCGTTGGTTCCGATTGCCTCCAGATCGCGGTTCTTGGCGATCAGGCAATTGGAGGTGCCCACGAAACTGGGCCCCAGCCCCTCCAGCATGGCCTGCACGCACCAGTCCTGCCAGAGGAAGGAATGCCGCCGCCGGGTGCCGAAATCGGCGATGCGCAGTTCCGGCACCTGTCGCAGGTGCTCGACCTTCTGCCACAGCTTTGTCATCGCCCGCGCATATAGCACCTGAAGCTCGAACCGCCCCATGTCGTGCAGCACGGCGCGTCCGCGCAGTTCCATCAGCACCGCCAGCGCGGGAATTTCCCACAGCATGACCTCGGGCCATTTGCCTTCGAAGGTCAGCTCGTACTGATCGCCCACCCGTTCCAGGTGGTAGGGCGGCAGGCGCAGGTTTTCGAACCAGTCCATGAACTCGGGCGTGAACATCTGGCGCTTGCCGTAGAAGGTGTTGCCGCGCATCCAGGTGCTTTCGCCCCGTGTCAGGCTGAGCGACCGGATATGATCCAACTGTTCGCGCAGTTCGCCCTCGTCGATCAGTTCCGCCAGCGGCACCTGGGTGGACCGGTTGATCAGCGAGAATGTCACCTGGGTGTCGCGCTTGTTGCGGAACACCGACTGGCACATCAGCAGTTTGTAGAAATCCGTATCGATCAGGGAGCGGACGATCGGATCGATCTTCCACTTGTGATTCCAGACCCGTGTGGCGATGTCGACCATGCCCGTCCTCCGTCGCGTCAGCGCTCAGGGTAAATCCGATGCGGCGGCCTCACGCAAGCGTGACACCCGCCTCTTTCATCCCGCCCAGTGCCGCCGCCAGCGATCCATCAAGGTCGATGCCCCGGCACAGATCCTGCCGCACGGTCACGGCAAATCCCAGTTTCGCGGCATCCACGGCAGAGAAATTCACGCAGAAATCCGTCGCCAGCCCGACCATCGTCAGCCTGTCGATGCCCCGCGTGCGCAGGTAGCCCTCCAGCCCCGTGGGGGTCTTGTGGTCGTTCTCGAAAAAGGCCGAATAGCTGTCGATCGCGGGACGAAAGCCCTTGCGGATGATCAGGTCGGCGCGGTCCACCTCCAGCTCGGTGTGGAAATTTGCACCGGGCGACCCCTGGATGCAGTGATCGGGCCACAGGACCTGCGGTCCATAGGGCATCTCGACCATGTCAAAGGGCGCCTTGCCCTCATGAGTCGAGGCAAAGGAAGAATGCCCGGCCGGGTGCCAATCCTGCGTCAGCACCACGGCGTCGAACTCGGCCATCAGCGCGTTGATCGGCTGCACGATCTCGTCTCCGCGCTCTACCGCCAATGCCCCGCCGGGGCAGAAATCGTTCTGAACGTCGATCACGATCAGGGCGTGCATGGGCCATCTCCCGTTTGCGTCTTGGGGCAGCATAGGCAGCGCGTTCGGGAATTGCCATGCCGCGCGGGCACTGCTAGGCGTGGCGCCCTTCCGGACAGGAGATTCTGACATGGCACGGCTTGGCGTGGATTTCGGCACGTCCAACACGGGGGCCGCCGTCATGGCGGGTGGGCGCCCCTACGCGATCCCGCTGGAACCCGGCGAACAAACGCTGCCCACGGCGATCTTTGTCGATTTCGCGGAACGGAAATACCTTTATGGCAGCCGCGCCGCCCGCGCGATGATGGACGGCGCCGAAGGCCGGTTCATGCGCGCGCTGAAAAGCATCCTGGGCACGCCGCTGGCGCGCGAGCCCCGCCGCGTGCTGAACGAACGCCTGACCCTGATCGAGGTCATCGCGCGCTTTCTGTCCGAGATCCGCGACCGCGCCGAGGCGCATACCGGCATGTCTTTCGACACGGCCCTGTCCGGCCGCCCGGTGCACTTCCACTCGGCCTCGACCGAGCGTGACGCGCAGGCGCTGGCCGACCTGACCGAGGCCTACCACCTTGCCGGGTTCAAGTCCGTCGATTTCCTGGCGGAACCCGAGGCCGCGGCCCATGCGGTGGACGGCACGGGGCGGATGCTGATCGTCGACATCGGCGGCGGCACCTCGGATTTCACGCTTTGCGAGCGCGGCGGCGGGCAGACCCGCGTTCTGGCCAGCGGCGGCATCCGGCTGGGTGGGACGGATTTCGACAAGGCGCTCAGCCTTGGACACGTCATGCCCCTGCTGGGCTACGGTGCCCAGATCGGTGCCGAGCTGGGCAGCGCCACCCATACCGCGCCGCGCGCGCTGTTCCATGACCTCGCCAGCTGGGAAAAGATCCCCTTTGTCTACGATGCCGGGCAGTTGCGCGAAGTGCAGAAATGGATCCGCCTTGCGCCGGAACCGCGCTGTTTCGAACGGTTGGCCGACGTGCTGGAATCCCACCTTGGCCATGACATCGCCTATGCGGTCGAGGCCGGAAAGATCGCGGCCAATGGCGCCGAGGCGGGCGAAATCGCACTGGGTGTGGTCGAACGCGGGCTTTCCGTAACGCTGAAGACCGAGGCACTGACTGCCGCCCTGACCGGCTACGGCGAAGAGATCGCCAACTGTGCCCTCGACACCCTGCGCATGGCGGGTTGCGCGCCGGACAAGGTCGACCAGGTGGTCTATGTCGGCGGCTCCAGCCTGCTGCGCGCCGTCCGTCACGCCATGGCACGCGCTCTGCCGAATGCACGGCCTGTCGCCAGCGAAGTTTTCACCGCTGTTGTGCACGGCCTCGCCATTGCGGCAGAATAGCCGCTGGACGCCCCTTCGCCGCCTGCGTATCGAAATCCCATGTTCACTGTCTGCGCCCTCTATCACTTCACCCGCTTCGACGATCCTGCCGCGCTGCGTGATCCGTTGATGGACATCTGCCGCGCGCAAAGGATCACCGGCACGCTGCTGCTGGCCCACGAGGGGATCAACGGCACCATCGCCGGACCCGAGGCGGGGATCGAAGCGGTGCTGGCGCATATCCGCGCCTTGCCCGGCTGCGCCGACCTAGAATGGAAGCTGTCCAAAGCCGCCGAGCGTCCCTTTGCCCGCATGAAGGTGCGGCTGAAGAAAGAGATCGTCACGATGGGTCAGCCCGACGTCGATCCCCGCGCGCGTGTCGGCCACTATGTCGAACCTGCCGAGTGGAACGAGCTGATCCGGTCGCCGGATGTGGCCGTGATCGACACGCGCAACGATTACGAGGTGGCCATCGGCACCTTCGAGGGCGCCGTGGACCCGCAAACCGACAGCTTTCGCGACTTTCCCGCCTGGTGGGAAGCCAACAAGGATCGCTTTCACAACAAGCGGATCGCCATGTTCTGCACCGGCGGCATCCGCTGCGAGAAATCCACGAACTATCTACTGAGCCAGGGCATCGAGGACGTCTATCACCTCAAGGGCGGGATCCTGAAATACCTTGAGGAGGTCCCGGAGGAGGACAGCACATGGCGCGGCGCCTGTTTCGTCTTCGACGGGCGGGTGTCGGTCGAACACGGGCTGCGCGAGGGTCCGCATGACCTGTGCCATGCCTGCCGCCGCCCGATTTTGCCCGCCGACCGCGCGCGCCCCGAATATGAACACGGCGTCTCTTGTCATCTCTGCATCGACGAGACTTCGGACGAGGACAAGGCCCGGTTCCGCGAGCGACAGAAACAGATTGCCCTAGCAAGGGCGCGCGGCGAGCGGCACCTGCACGCGGACATCACCGACGAGGATTGACCGGGCTGGGAACTCCTCCGCCACGCTGCTAGCTTCCCCGCGACGGGGAGGACACAGATGACAGATCCGATTTCCAGCCATGTGCTCAGCGATGGCGACACGCAGGTCACGGTGCTTTCGATGGGCTGCGCGGTGCAGGACTGGCAGGTGGCCGGGCGCCGCGTTGTCTTGGGCTATGACGATCCCGAGGCTTACCGCGAAAACCCCACGTCGATGGGTATGGTCGTGGGCCGGGTCGCGAACCGCACGGCAGAGGGGCGCTTTGCCCTCGATGGCGAGACGTGGCAGCTGGACCTTGGCAATGGTCCGCATCATCTGCACGGCGGGCCGATGGGCCTGGGCAAGCGGAACTGGCAGATGGAGCCGGAAGGCCCGCGCGCGGTGCGCCTGAGCCTGCATTCGCCGCACCTTGACCAGGGCTATCCCGGCGCCGTCGATTTCGAGGTCCGCCTTTCGCTGGAGGGGGCAACCCTGACCTGGGAGATGACGGCGGTGCCCGACCGGGTTACCCCGGTGAACCTGGCCCAGCATCTCTATTTCAACCTGATGGGCTCGGGGACGGTGCGCGACCATACCCTGCGGCTTGCGGCCTCGACCTATACCCCGACCGGTCCCGACCTGATCCCCACCGGAGAGCAACCCGCCGTCGATGGCACCCGGTTTGACTATCGAGAGCCAAGACGGATCGACACAGCCGATCCTGACGGCGAGGGCTATGACCTGAACTTTGCGCTGGATGAAACCGAGGGACCGGCTGCGGAACTGCTGTCGCCGGACGGGATGCGCCTGCGGCTCTGGACGGATCAACCGGGGCTGCAGGTCTACACCTGCGGCTTCCTCGAACCGTATGCCTCGCCCTGGCCGGGGGTGGAACACGGGAATTTCGCCGGCATCTGCCTGGAGGCACAAGCGTTTCCGAATGCGCTCAACACGCCGGGCTTCGGTTCGATCCTGGTGTCACCGGACAAGCCTTATCGACAGGTAACACGGATCGAGATCTCCCGGGGCTGACTCGCGGGCACAGGATCGACTGCCCGACGGACCCCCGGCTGCCCTTTTGTCCTCTAGACCTGCGGCTTGGGCAGCATGGAACGGCGGCGGGGATCGTCTTGCGGCCAGCCGAGCATTGCTGCGACTTCCCGCATGCCGGTGTCGCCGCCGCCCGCCGACGGCTCATCTGCCCTTCGACCGGCCCTCATCGCGCCAGCCATGATCAGCCACTGCTTCACCAACCTTGGCCGCATTAACCTTAATCCCGTTAACCTAAATGACGCCTAAAAATATCCGCGAACCAGGCTTCCGGCGAGCAGCGCCCAACCATCCGCCAAGACGAAGAAGGCCAGCTTGAAAGGCAGCGACACGATGGCTGGCGGCACCATCATCATGCCCATCGACATCAATACGGCGGCAACGACGAGGTCGATGATCAGGAACGGCAGGAAGATCAGGAAGCCCACCTGGAATGCCCGCGCCACCTCGGAGAGCATGAAACTTGGCACCAGAACGGACAGGGGTGCCTCGGGCGAAAGGGCGGTCTCGACCGCGTCCGGGCGAAGGTCGGCCATTGCACGATAGGTATCCGGATCGGCGCGGCCTGCCATGAAGTCGCGGAAGGGTTCAATGGCCAGAACCGCGGCCTCCTCGACCTCTATCTGTTCCTCCAGCAAGGGCTGGACGCCCGTTTCCCAAGCTTCTTTGAAGACTGGTTCCATCACGAAATAGGTCAGGAACAGCGCCAGGCTGACGATCAGCATGTTGGGTGGTGATTGCTGCAGACCCACGGCCTGACGCAGAATCGCTAGGACCGTCACCATGAAGGGAAAGCAGGTCACCATGATGGCAAGGCCCGGCGCCAGGCTCAGCAGGGTGATCAGTGCGATCAGCTGGATCGACGTGGCCGTGACCGACCCGCCATCGCCCATGTCGATTGCGATGGACTGGGCGCTGGCCATGCCCGGCCACAACAGGCAAAGCGCCAGCACCGGCAGGAGGATACGCATCGCTCAGGCCGGCGACTGAAGGTCGACCACTTCGGTGATCCGAACCGCCAACTGGCCGGATCCATCGCCGTCGACGACCTCAAGCACGCCGATGGCGATCAGCTTTTCCCCGACATAGAGTTCGACCGGATCGTCGAGCTGCTTGTCCAGCGTCAGAACGGAGCCTTCGTTCAGTTGCAGGAGTTCGCGCACCAGCGGGCGCGCGCGACCCACGGAAACCGTGATCTCGATCGGGACCGAGGTAAAGGGCGTGCCCTGATCGCTGCGGGCGGCGGTCTGCGCGCTATCCATGTTTCATTTTCCTCTGGTTGTCATGTGCAAAACCCGCCACGGCCTCGGCCAGCGAGGCGGCAAGATCGCTCAGGTCGATCTGGCGTTCGGTTGCGCCAAAACGGATGTCGGCCTGTTCCTCGGCCAGCGAATCGTCCGGGCTCAGGCGGATCGGAAACCCGAAGTCCTGATCGAGCAGCGGCTTGACCGCCTCGACCCGATCCGGGTGCACCGCGATCTCGACATCCATCCTGCCAATCTCGAGGCTCATGGCTTGCAGTTGCTGGACGATATGATGGCCCAGTGTCTGCCGGGCCATTTCCGGCAAAAGCGAGCGCACCATCTCGTCCAGCAGCGGCGTCACCGCGTTCATGACCTGGGTATAGGCCTCATGATACGTGAAACTCAGGTCCTGGAGATGCTGGCCCAGGGCGCTGGATATCCGCGTGCGGTCGTCGGACTGCGCCTTGACCGAATCGTCCCAGCCAGCGCGATAACCTTTCTCGAAAGCTTCGAGTTTCTGCCCTTCGATCTCGGCTTCGGTGATCTGCGGTTCGGTTGATTCCTGCGGCGCGGCGGGCGCTGCCGCCTTGGCCTTGGCGCCGAAATCCTCGAGAAGCTCCGCAATCGCGCTCATGTCGCGTCTTCCTTGTCTTCCTCAAGCCAGCTGCGCAGGATCTCGACGGTTTCCGTCTTGCGCGCCTCGATCAGATTGCGCAGGCGCTCCACGGGATCCTCTTCGGCGGGGGCATCGAAATCGACCATGCCCATGGAGCTGAAATCCGGGCCGTCCGCCAAAACGGGCAGGTTGTCGAAACTGTCGTTGGTTTCGATCTCGCCTTCCAGTGCCTCGCCTTCAGTGGGGAGGCCGGGAGCGGGCAACGCCCCGGCGCTGGCCGTCACCGTCTCACCCCGCGACAGGATGGGACGCAGAACAAAAAGTCCGAGGATCAGAGCCACCACCGCAAGAACCCCCATCTGGATCAGCCGCATCATGTCGAGAGAACCCGAGAACAGGCCGGGTTCCAGCGGGCCGGTGCCCAGCCCGTCCGGCCGTTCGAAAGGCATCGACCGAAGGGTGATCTGGTCGCCGCGTTCCTCGTCGAAACCAACGGCCGAGGCTACGAGGTCACGCAGCGCTTCCAGCTCGGTTTCGGGAAGGGGAACAAATGTCTGGGTGCCATCGGCTGCCGGCTCAAAACTGCCGTTGACCAGGACAGCGACGGTCAACCGCTTGATCGCGCCAGGCTGGCGGGTGATCTCGCGGGTGGTTTCGGAGATCTCGTAGTTGATTCGCTCCCGCGTTTCGGACTTGGCCGTGGTCGACTGGTCCGGTCCGCCCCCGGCGCCGCCATCGGGCAGGTTCGACGCCACGGTGACATCGCCTCCCCCGCCCAGGTTTTCCGACTTATCGGTGCGCTCCTCGGTATCGGTCGAGACGATCACGCGGCCGTCGGGATCGAAACTGTGCTGACGGATCAGTTCCAGTTCCGTGACCGTATCGACGCTGACCTCGACCACCGCGTTGCCGGATCCGACGCGGGCCTCCATCAGGCGCTGGACGCGATCGCGCAGCATGGCGGCCTTGTCATCTGCGGTCACGCCGCCGCCGGTCTTGTCCTCGGCGCCGATCAGCCCACCCTTGCCGTCGATCACCGCAACATTTTCAGGAACCAGGCCAGGAACGGCCGAGGCGACAAGGAATTTCAGCGCCCGCGCCTGCGCCGCGTTCAGCACCGCGCCGGTCGTCGTCACGGAAATCGAGGCCGTGGGCGTCACGTCACGCTGAAAGGGATTCGCGCTGGAGTTGGCGATATGGACGCGGGCGCTTGCAATCTGGGGGTTCGAGACGATCGTGCGCGCCAATTCACCCTCTTTGGCGCGCCAGTAGGCGGCGTCGAACATCTGGCTGGTGGTCCCGAAACCGGATAGCCCGTCCAGCAACTCGTAACCTTGGCCGCTATTTGCCGGCAGTCCTTCGCTGGCAAGAGTGAGTCGCAGCGCATCGCGCTCTGCCTCGGGGACGAAAATCGCCCCGGCGCGCACGTCATACTGAACCCCGCGGGCCTCCAGCGCCTTGACGACGTCACCCGCAGCATCGTTTTCCAGACCCGCATAAAGCAGGGCCATGTTGGGCGCCGACGCCAGACGCGTCAGGCCAAGAACCGCCAGCATCACCACCACCGTGGCACCAATGACGATCATGCGTTGACGCCCGGCAAGGGCATTCCAGCTCGACAGTACCTGATTCAAGACCGACCTCCGCTCCAAACATTCTGTTCGGTTGTGCCGAGGTTGACCTATTCGCCTTAACAATCAGTTAGCCCCTTTTCGTTACAACGGGCCCATCGCCGACGAAGAGGTAAAGAATGTCTGACGCCACCGTTGATGGAGACGAGATTGCCGGCAAGAAGCCGTCAAAACTGCCGCTGATCATTGGCCTGGTGCTTGCGCTTGTTGGCGGCGGTGGCGGGTTTTACGCGGTGCAGTCGGGTCTGCTTGGCCTCGGCGGAGGCAAGACGGCGGTAACACATGCCCCGGCGGATCACGGCGAACCGCATGTGGCAACAAAGGCCTTGCCCGACGTCAGTTTCATCGAAGTGCCGCCGGTGCTGATTTCGCTGGGACCAAACGCCCATGCGAGCCACCTGCGATTTCGCGCCAGCCTCGAGGTGCCGTCGGAATACAAGAGCGAGGTCGAAAAGATCTTGCCGCGCATCCAGGACGTGCTCAACAGCTACCTCCGCGCGCTCGAAGCGCAGGACATCGAGGCGCAGGGCGCCCTTGTACGGCTGCGCGGGCAGATGCTGCGCCGAATCAAGCTGGTGGCCGGCGAAGGCCGGGTGCGCGACCTCCTCGTGCTTGAATTTGTCCTGAATTGAGGGAGATGGGAATGGAAGCAATTGCAGATATCCTGCTGGTGGCGGGTGCGTTGGGCGCCGGTTTCTACTGTTTTATCTTGGCGCGTCGGCTGTCGCGCTTTACCGACCTGGAAAACGGCGTCGGTGGCGCCGTCGCGGTGCTGTCGGCACAGGTCGACGACCTGACCAGGACCCTGGGCAATGCCCAGAAAAGCGCCGGCGAATCGAACAAGTCGCTGGGCGAACTGACCGACCGGGCCGAGGACGTCGCCCGCCGCCTGGAACTGCTGGTGGCCTCGATGCATGACCTGCCGCAGAACAGCGCACCGCCACAGCAGGACGCCAAGGATCCGGTTTTCCTGCGTCACTCGCGCAACTGAACGCGCATCGCCACGCAACACGAGGGTTGAACATGGCCAAAGCCAAGGTTTCCG
The DNA here is from genome assembly GCF_030733205.1 of Mameliella sp. MMSF_3455. Classification (GTDB taxonomy): domain Bacteria; phylum Pseudomonadota; class Alphaproteobacteria; order Rhodobacterales; family Rhodobacteraceae; genus Antarctobacter. Next base: position 183,489 of record NZ_JASHJL010000003.1, on the reverse strand, counting down.
CGCGCCCCGGCGCCGCAAGATCCGCGCGCAAGACGCCCAAGCGCAAGCCGCGCGGCGCTCTGGCGGCGATCTGCGCCCTGCTGGTGACATCCGGCCTGTTGCGGTTGGCCGTGGGCGCAAGCGAGGCATTTGCCCGCGAAGGCGACACAGGGCCGAAACCCCAACTGGAGGCGGCCCTTGCGGCAGATGTGGCCAAGGCCGGGCCCGCCGCCGGTCAACCTGCTCCGCGCGTGGTGGCAGAGGCCGACATCAAGCCCCTGCTGGAGGCGCTGGATGCGCGCGAGGCCCGACTGCGCAAGCGCGAAGCGGCTATTGACGTGCGCATGCAGGCGCTGGCCGTCGCCGAAGCGGAAATCGAACGCAAGATGCAAGCCCTGGCAGCGGCCGAGGCCAGCTTGAAACAGACGCTCGCTCTGGCAAGGACTGCTGCCTCGGACGATGTCGAAAAGCTGACCGACGTCTACGCCAACATGAAACCCAAGCAGGCCGCCGCCCTCTTCGAGGAGATGGACCCCCAGTTCGCCGCAGGTTTCCTTGCCCGAATGCGCCCCGATGCCGCCGCCGCGATCATGGCCGGGATGACCCCGCAGTCCGCCTATCTGGTCAGCGTGGTCCTGGCCGGGCGCAACGCGGATGTTCCCAAGGAATGACCCGCGAAGGAGCGATTTACCGCGTGTGCGTGCCACGAGAAGTGCAGGTGCACGGCAACGTGACACCCCTTGGGCGCTCGCGGGATTGCTTTTCGGACCGTCTTGGGCCAAATACCATGCCGCACTCCGGATAAATTCGCAGAGGCTGCCATGTTGAACCGCCGTACTTTCCTTGCCGCCTCGGCCACCGCCGCGGCATTCCCGATGCCCGCGCTCGCCTATTCGGTGGACACGAAATTCAAGCCGCAGGTCGTCTCGATCAAGCCGGACCTGGCTCCCGGACAGATCCTGATCCTGTCCAAGGCGCATTTCCTTTATTTGGTCGAGGCACCGGGACAGGCGCGTCGCTATGGTGTCGGACTTGGCACCGCGGGGCAGGCGATTTCGGGCACCTACGACGTCGGCGGCAAGAAGAAGTGGCCGACGTGGCGTCCGACCGACGCGATGATCAAGCGCAACCCGAGCGCCTATGAAAAGTTTATCGACAACGACTATGTCCAGCCCGGTGGCCCCGGCAACCCACTGGGCGCTCGCGCACTGTATCTGTATCGCAACGGGCGCTACACCTTCAACGCGATCCACGGCACGACGGCCCCCCGGTCGATCGGTCGTTCGGTCTCAAACGGCTGCGTCCGGATGATCAATGACCATGTGATCGACCTCTACGAACGCGTTCAACCCGGCGCCAAAGTCACCGTTCTGTGACGCAGAAGAGCGCGCAGGCATCCGGGCGCTTCGATCTGATCGTTCTTGGGGCCGGACCCGCCGGGTCCGCCGCTGCCATGAACGCAGTTCGGGCCGGTCTGCGCGTCGCCATGGTCGACAAGGCGCGATTCCCTCGGAACAAACTGTGCGGCGGCGGCCTGACCGGCCGCGCCATTGCCCGCTATGGCCGGACCTTTGGCGGGACGTTGCCGCCTGTTCCGCTCGAGCGGCGGGACAGGTTCACCTTTCATGCTTTCGGTCAGCCACTTGGCGACAGCCGTGATGCCCCGCCCTTGTACCTGGGCATGCGATACGAGCTGGATGCAGCCTTGGTCGAACAGGCGCTTGCGGCCGGCGTGGTGGACTTCACCGGGCAGAGCGGCAGGCTGGATCTCGATGGTCCGGCCCTGGATCTGCCCGGCGGCCGGATCGAGGCCCCGCTGCTGATCGCCGCTGACGGTGTCAACAGCAACACCGCGAGGACACTCTTTGGCACCGCCTTCGACAGGGCCCGGATCGGGTTTGCGCTGGAGGTCGAGCACCCCGGCGCCGATCCCGACCGCCCGCTGCGTATCGATTTCGGCGCCGCGGACTGGGGCTATGGCTGGCAGTTCCCCAAGCCGCTGGGCACCACCGTGGGCCTCGGCGGCGTGTTGTCCCGCAACGCTGACATGAAATCCGCGCTGTACCACTATCTCGACCAACTCGGCCTGCCGGACACGCTGCCGGTCAAAGGGCAGTTCCTGCCCTTTGGCGATTTCCGAACCGTCCCGGGCAAGGGACGCATCCTGCTGGCAGGGGATGCCGCCGGACTTGTTGATACAATCACCGGCGAGGGCATTGCCCACGCGCTGGACAGCGGCGCCCTTGCGGCCGAGGCCGCGCGGCGCGCGCTTGAACAGGGAACCCCGGACAATGCCTTGGCCGCTTATACAAGAGCGTTGCGCCCGATCCATCGCGGATTGCGCCATGCCCGGCTGTTGCGCAACCTGATGTTCCGCGAAACGCTGCGCCCTGCCTTCATCCGCAGTTTCCGCGGCTCTCGCACCCTGCGCGGCGAATACCTGCGCATGATGGCCGGAGAGACGGACTATGGCCCCCTGATGCAGAAAATGGCCGCGAGGCTGCCGGGCTTTGCCTGGCGCGCTGTCAGCGGAACATGAAGAATCTTAAAGATTATGCCCTGCACCGGGCATCGGGTCTTAAGGTTCTGTTAGGGTCTGGCCACCTACCTTCCAAGCAGATGGAGGGCATAGTGGCTATCTTTTATTTCCTTATTGGCTGCATGATCGGTCTGGTCTGCGCGGTTGTCGGGTGGCTCGGCTTCGACATGTCGATCCTCGCTGCCTTCGGCCTGTATCTCAGCGTCAGTCTGATGGTTGGCATGACCTTGATCCTATCCACCCTGCATATGCTCGGTCACGAATGCACCGAGGTCGACGCCTGACCCTCAGCGGTCGACCTGAGCGATCAGCGCTTCGACCTTCGGCCCGACCGCCTCGACGATGCGCGCCACGCCGGTCGCATTGGGATGGATGCCATCGGGCTGCATGTAACGCCCCGGATCATCGGGCATCTCGCCGTCTTGCATCAGACCTGCAAAGAAGCTCTCCAGATACAAAGTGTCATAGGCCTCTGCCAGTTCCGGGTAGATTGCATCGAACTGTGCCTTGTAGTCGGGGCCGTAGTTGCCCGGCGCCGACATCCCGATCAATAGCACCTCCAGCCCGCGCGCCTCGGCGACCTTCAGGATGCCCTCGATATTGGCACGCGCCGCCGCCGGATCTATGCCTCGCAACAGGTCATTCCCGCCAAGCGCCACGATCATCGCCTGGATTTCGGGGGTCAGCGACCAGTCCACCCGCGCCAGCCCACCCGCCGTGGTATCCCCCGACACCCCGGCGTTGACGATCCGTACATCATGGCCGCGCTCAGTCAGCCAGCTCCGCAGTTGCGGCACGAACCCTTCCCGTTCGATCAGCCCATAGCCCTGCGTCAGGCTGTCGCCCAGCGCCAGGATATGCACCCGCTCTGCCGCGGCACCCGTCGCCACCAGCAGCAAGACCATCACCAGTGCCTTGTTGCGCAAGCCCAACAGCCCATATCTGACCCAGTGCAACATGTTCCGAGGCCCCCCGTGTCCGATGCCGTTCTCTCGCTCCAAAATGTCACCCTCAGCCTCAGGGGCAATGCCGGATTGGTGGAAATCCTGCATGGAATCTCGCTCGACGTGACCCGGGGAGAGACGCTGGGCCTTGTCGGGCCGTCGGGATCAGGCAAGTCCTCTCTGCTGATGATCATGGGCGGGTTGGAACGGGCCAGCACCGGGCAGGTGCACGCGCTGGACCATGACCTGACGACGATGAGCGAGGATGCCCTGGCGCGTTTTCGTCGCGACCACATGGGCGTTGTGTTCCAATCCTTCCACCTGATCCCGACCATGACCGCGCTGGAAAACGTCGCAACGCCGCTGGAACTTGCGGGCGACCGCCGGGCATTCGACCGGGCGCGGGCGATGCTGGACAAGGTCGGGCTGGCCGCCCGCGCCGATCACTACCCGGCGCAGATGTCGGGCGGGGAACAACAGCGCGTTGCGCTGGCCCGCGCGCTGGCGCCGGAACCAGACATTCTTTTGGCCGATGAACCCACGGGCAACCTCGACGGGGCGAATGGTGCCGCCATCGTCGACCTTCTGTTCGGGCTGTCGCAGGAACATGGCGCGACGCTGGTGCTCGTCACCCATGCACCGGACCTCGCAGCGCGCTGCGACCGGGTTGTGCACCTGGACGATGGCCGCGTCGCCTCGACCGAATTGAGGGCCGCGGAATGAGCCTTGCCACCTCGGCGCGCTTTGCCCGGCGCGAGTTGCGCGGCGGCTTGCGCGGCTTCCGCATTTTCCTGGCCTGCCTTGCCCTGGGTGTGGCCGCCATTGCCGGCGTCGGCTCTGTCCGCTCGGCGATCCAGACGGGGCTAGAGGATCAGGGCGCCGTCCTGCTGGGCGGCGACGCCCTGGCCGAATTCACCTACCGCTTTGCCGCCGAGGATGAGCGCGCGTGGATGCAGGAGACCGCCACTTCTGTCTCCGAGGTGACGGATTTCCGTTCGATGGCCACGGTAACACGCGACGGCACCACCGAACGCGGTCTGACGCAGGTGAAATCCGTGGACGCCGCCTACCCCCTGCTGGGTGAGGTCGTGCTGGACCCGCCGATGCCCTTGGCCGAGGCTCTGCGGGATCAGGGCGCCATCATGGCCCCGATCCTTGCCGACCGGCTGGCGCTGTTGCCCGGCGAAACATTCCGCCTTGGCACGCAGGAGTTCACCCTGCGGGCAACCATAGCCGTGGAACCGGACGACGCCGGGGACGGCTTCGGCCTCGGCCCGCGCACCATCGTCCGAACCGCAGATCTGCAAGGTTCGGGCCTGCTCAGCGAAGGCTCTCTGTTCGAAACGGAATACCGGATGCTCCTGCCCCCGGGCACCGACCTCGATACCGCCCGCGCCGAGGCGCTGGAGCGGTTCGAGGACAAGGGCCTGAGCTGGCGCGACGCGCGCAACGGTGCCCCCGGCATCGCACGGTTCGTCGAGAGGCTGGGCAGTTTCCTCGTCCTCGTCGGGCTGTCCGGTCTGGCCGTGGGCGGGATCGGCGTGTCGGCGGCGGTGCGCGCCTATCTTGCGCGCAAGACTAGCGTGATCGCCACGCTGCGCACGCTGGGCGCCACGCGCAGCACCATCTTCCAGACCTATTTCATCCAGATTGGTGTGCTCAGCCTTGTCGGCATCACGCTGGGCCTGATCCTTGGCGCGCTGGTGCCGATCCTCTTTGCCCCGCTCATCGCGGGCGCTTTGCCGGTACCCACGGTCTTTACCCTATACCCCGGCGCATTGGCAGAGGCGGCGCTCTACGGCGTGCTGACTGCCCTGCTGTTCACGCTCTGGCCCCTGGCCCGGGCCGAAGAGGTGCGCGCCGCGACCCTGTTCCGCGATGCGCTGGACAGCGCACGGCTGCTGCCCGCCTGGCGCTATGTGCTGGCAACGCTGGTGCTGGTCGCCCTGCTGGTCGGTAGTGCCACGCTGTTCGCCGGGCGGCCCGGCCTGACGCTCTGGATCGCGGGCGGCATCGCGGGGGCACTGCTGGTGCTGCTGGGGGCCGCCTGGGCGATCCGCTGGATGGCCCGCCTCGCCACACCCGCCGCACGCGGCAGACCCGCATGGCGCTGGGCGCTGGGCGCCATCGGAGGACCGCGCGAAAGTGCCGGGTCCGTTGTGCTGTCGCTGGGTCTTGGCCTGACGGTGCTGGCCTCCATCGGCCAGATCGACGGCAATCTGCAAAGCGCGATCCAGCGCGACCTCTGGCAGGTCGCGCCCTCGTATTTCTTTGTGGACATCCAGAAAGACCAGATGCCCGGCTACCTCGAGCGGCTGGAAAACGACCCCGCCGTCAGCCGCATCGACAGCGCGCCCATGCTGCGCGGCATCATCACCCGCATCAATGGTCAACCGGCGACAGAGGCGGTGGGCGGCCACTGGGTTCTGCGCGGTGACCGGGGCGTGACCTATGCCGAAACACCCGGCGCCCGCACCACCGTGACCGCCGGCGAATGGTGGTCAAAGGACTACAACGGCCCGCCGCAGGTCAGCTTTGCCGCTGAAGAGGCGCAGGAAATGGGCCTCAAGCTGGGCGACACGCTGACCGTCAACATCCTGGGGCGCGACATCACCGCGACCATCACCTCGTTCCGCGAAGTCGATTTCTCGACCGCCGGCATCGGCTTTGTCATGACGATGAACCCCGCCGCGCTGCAGGCTGCACCGCATACCTTCATCTCGACCGTCTACGCCGAGGAATCGGCCGAGGCGCAGATCCTCCGCGACCTCGCCGGTCAATATCCCAACATCACCGCCATCCGCGTCCGCGACGCCATCGACCGGGTCAGCGACCTGTTGGACGGTATCGGCCAAGCGGTGCGCTGGGGCGCGGCGGCGACACTGCTGACCGGCTTTCTGGTGCTGATCGGCGCGGCGGCGGCGGGCGAAGGTGCGCGCACCTACGAGGCGGCCGTGCTGAAGACCCTCGGCGCCACCCGCACCCGCATCCTGCAAAGCTTTGCCCTGCGCTCTGCCCTTCTGGGCGGTGCGGCGGGCGCGGTCGCGTTGGGCGCCGGTATCGCCGGGGCCTGGGCCGTCATGACCTTCGTGATGGAAACCGATTTCGCGGTGATCTGGCCCTCGGCCATCGGAATCGTCACCGGCGGCGTACTGGCCACGCTGCTGGCCGGGCTGGGCTTTGCCTGGCGCCCGCTTGCAACACGGCCCGCGGGGATACTTCGCGCGCGGGAGTGACGATTCGGACAGGCTGTCACGTTGCATCCCTCGCGCCGGACTGGCACCACCGTGGATAACCGAAACCATCGCCGGATCTGTCCCATGAGTGATTCCCTGCCGATGCCGGTCACGGCGCCGCTGACCTCTGCCCAGCGCACGCAGCTGTTCAACCTTGTCCGTCGCGCCGCCAAGGCCGAGATCATGCCGCGTTTCCGCAAGCTTGGCACCCATCAGATCGGCGAAAAGACCGGCCCGCAGGACCTGGTGACAGAGGCAGACACCAGCGCCGAGGCGATGATCACCCGTGGCCTGCAACGGTTCTTTCCCTCTGCCGTGATCGTCGGCGAAGAGGCGGCCTCGTCGAACCCCGATCTGGTCAAGAAGATCCCCGAGGCCGAGCTCTGCTTTACCATCGACCCGGTGGACGGCACCTGGAACTTCGCGAAGGGCCTGCCGCTCTTCGGGGTCATGGTTTCCGTGCTGCGCTTTGGCCGCCCGGTCTTCGGCCTGCTTTACGATCCGGTACTGAACGACATCGTCTGGGCCGACACAGAGCATCCCGCCCAGATGCAGCTGCCGCGCCGCGACAGCCGTTTCGTCAATACCGACCACGACCAGAACAAGCCGCTGGACCAGCTCAACGGGTTCGTGCCGCTGTTCCTGATCCCCGAGGACAAGCGCGCCGAAGCCGCTGCCACCCTGCCGAAATTCGAGCGGGTCTGGTCGCTGCGCTGTGCCTGCCATGAATTCCGCACGTTGGCACAGGGCGAGGTCGATTTCGTGCTGTTCGCCAAGCTGACCGCGTGGGACCAGCCCGCGGGCGTCGTCGTAACCCGGCAGGCGGGTGGCCATGTGGCCATGCTGGACGGGTCGGAATACGCCGGCGACACGACCTCGGGCTACCTGCTGGCGGCCAGTGACAAGGCAACTTGGGACAAGGTGCGCGACGCCTTTGCCTTCCTGATGGACGCTCCGGCGGTCGATCCGACCCCGGCGCCCGAGAGAAATACCTATCCAGGCGAATTGGCCGTCGACAGCGACGCCTGAGGCCACTCCCTAGGCCGTGCCCGCGCAGCGCGCCGCGTAGTCGCGAAGCAAGGGCACACGCCTGGGGCGAAAGCTGCGCCAGTTCAGACAGGCGCTTTCGATCCCCTTGGTGTGGAACAGGCGCCAGTCCTGGCGCAGGCAGCACCAGACCAGCACCATCAAGGTGCCCTCCGAATAGCTGATCCCCAACGGCCAGACCTCTCGGTCGGTCACCTGCCCCTTGAGATCGCGATAGCGGACATCCAAGGCCAGTTCTTCCCAGCAGGCCTGCCGCAACAGCGCCATGTCCACGGTAGCCTCGACCGGCCTGGGTGGCGGGCGAAAGCTGCGCAGGACCGTGTGCATGGCCAGCCGCGACTGCCCGTCGGTGAGCGTGGCGATGATCCGCGCCAGGGCAGATTGGCCCGCCGCCTCCAGCGCGGCGTCGCCGGTCTGGCGCAATTCTCCGACGGCAAGCACCAGCGCCTCGATCTCCAGCCGGGAAAAGCTCTGCGGCGGCAGGGCCGGATCCTCGGTCAGCCGATAGCCCACCCCTGCCTCGCCATCGATCAGAGCGCCCCCCGCGCGCAACGTGGCAATGTCCCGATACAGCTGACGCCGTGAAACGCCCGTCTCGACTGCCAACCGGTCAGCGGTCACCGGCGCAGGCAGACGGCGCAGGGTGTCCATCAGACGAAAGAGGCGATCGGTCCGGGCCATGCTGACAGCATCTGTCAGGAGGCGGCCGTTAAGGCAAGGCATTCCCGAGTAACAGGAGAAACCCATGCTCAAGCTTTTCCACGCCCCGCATTCCCGCTCGACCTCCATCATGGCGCTGATCGAGGAGATGGGCATCGCCGACCAGGTTGAAGTTATCGAGGTCACTGTCGCCCGCGGCGATGGCAGCGGCGCACCGGACCCGCAGAACCGCCACCCCGAAAAGAAGGTGCCTTACCTGACAGACGGCACGGACAGCGTGCGCGAACGCGGCGCCATCATCGCCTACCTGACCGACAGGTTTCCCGATGCCGGTCTTGGTCGCCCCGTCGGACATCCCCAGCGCGGGGCCTTCCTCAGCTGGTTGTTCTACTACCAGGGCGTGATGGAGCCGCTGCTTGTCCTCGACTGGGCCGGGATCGACCATCCCATCGTGCAGACGACCTTCCGCGACATGAAAACCGTTGTGGCGCGGCTGGCAGAGGCACTGGACGGCCAGCCCTACCTCTTGGGCGAGGATTATTCGGCGGTGGACCTACTGCTGTCCAGCCCCTTTCAATGGCTGCCCGACGCCGCGCCCGACAACCCCGCCGTCACAGCGTGGCTGGATCGCTGTGCCAATCGCCCCGCGTTGAAGATGGTGGCGGAGCGTGAAAGCGCGGACTTGATAGTCTAATCCACAAACGACAATGCCCTCGCAGTCCCCTGCGAGGGCATTCTTTCGTGCAACGGCTCGCCCCGCCTATTCCGCGGCCTCGGCGTAGTCGCTCATCGGCGGGCAAGTGCAGATCAGGTGACGGTCACCATAGACGTTGTCGACCCGGTTCACCGGCGGCCAGTACTTGTCGACACGGAAGGCACCCGGCGGGAAACAGCCCTGCTCGCGGCTATAGGGACGATCCCAGTCACGCACGAGATCCTCCATCGTGTGCGGCGCCAGCTTCAGCGGGTTCTGTTCCCGGTCCATGTCGCCATTCTCGATGGCCCGGATTTCCTCGCGGATAGCCAGCATCGCATCGCAGAAGCGGTCCAGCTCGGCCTTGGTCTCGCTCTCCGTCGGCTCCACCATCAGCGTGCCCGCCACCGGCCAGCTCATGGTCGGCGCGTGGAACCCGGCATCCATCAACCGTTTGGCGATGTCTTCGACCGTCACGCCCGCCGATTTCTCGAAAGGCCGCGTGTCGATGATGCATTCATGCGCCACCCAGCCGTTCGACCCGCGGTAAAGCACATCATAGGCTCCTTCCAGCCGCTTGGCGATGTAGTTGGCGTTCAGGATCGCCACTCGAGTCGCCTGCGTCAGCCCGCTGCCGCCCATCATCAGGCAGTAGGCCCAGCTGATCGGCAACAGGGACGGAGACCCGAAAGACGCCGCGCTGACCGCCCCGCCCTCTGCCTCCAGCGGGTTGCCGGGCAGATGCGGGACAAGGTGTTCCTTGACCCCGATCGGCCCCATGCCGGGGCCGCCGCCGCCGTGCGGAATGCAGAACGTCTTGTGCAGGTTCAGGTGACTGACGTCCCCGCCCAGATCGCCCGGACGCGACAGGCCCACCATCGCATTCATGTTGGCCCCGTCGATATAGACCTGCCCACCGTGTTCGTGGGTGATCGCGCAGACCTCTTTCACCGTCTCCTCGAACACGCCATGCGTGGACGGATAGGTGATCATGCAGGCCGCCAGCGCATCCGAATGCTTCTCGGCCTTGGCGCGGAAATCCTCCACGTCGATAGACCCCAAAGCGTCGCATTTCACCGCCACGACCTTCCAGCCGACCATCTGCGCCGAGGCCGGGTTGGTGCCATGCGCGTTGACCGGGATCAGGCAGACGTTGCGCTGCCCCTCCCCCCGATCCATCTGCCAGCGCCGGATCGTCAGCAGGCCCGCGTATTCCCCCTGCGCGCCGGAATTGGGCTGCATGGAAATCGCGTCATAGCCGGTGATCTGGCACAGCTTGGTGTTCAGGTTCTCGATCAGTTCGGCATACCCCCGCGCCTGGTCCTTGGGCGCATAGGGGTGAATCATCGAGAACTCGCGCCAGCTGACCGGCATCATCTCGGCGGCCGAGTTCAGCTTCATCGTGCAGGACCCCAGCGGGATCATCGCCCGGTCCAGCGCCAGGTCACGGTCGGCCAGGCGACGCATGTAGCGCATCATCTCGGTCTCGGCCCGGTTCATGTGGAACACGTCATGTTCCAGGTAGGTGCTCTGCCGGATCAGCGCCTCGGGCAGGCGGTACTCGGACTCCGCCGGATCATCCTTTTTCACCAGACCGAAGGCGCGCCAGACCGCCTCGATGGTCGAGGGCCGGGTGCGTTCGTCCAGCGTGATGCCGACACGGGTCTTGCCCACGCGGCGCAGGTTCAGCCCCTGCTGAACGGCGGCCTGCAGGACACCGCGCTGCAACAGGCCCACGTCCACGGTGATCGTGTCGAAGAACTCGGTCGGTTCCACCTTGAAGCCCGCCGCCTCAAGCCCCTTGGCAAGGCGCACGGTCTTGCGGTGGATACGCTGCGCAATGGCGCGCAGCCCCTTGGGCCCGTGGAACACCGCGTAGAATCCGGCCATGACCGCCAGCAGCGCCTGCGCCGTGCAGACGTTCGATGTCGCCTTTTCGCGCCGGATGTGCTGTTCGCGGGTCTGCAACGACAGCCGGTAGGCGCGGTTGCCGTGGCTGTCGACAGAAACACCGACGATCCGCCCCGGCATCGAGCGTTTCATCGCGTCCTTGCAGGCCATGTAGGCCGCATGCGGCCCGCCATAGCCCACGGGCACGCCAAAACGCTGGGTCGAACCGACGGCAATATCCGCCCCCATCGCGCCCGGTTCCTTCAGCAGGCAAAGCGACAGTGGATCGGCGCTGACGATCCCCACCGCCTTGGCGCCATGCAAGGCCTCCATCTCTGCGGTGAAGTCCCGCAAGTGACCGTAGGTGCCGGGATACTGGAAGATTGCACCGAACACCTTGTCAGCCTCCAACGCCTCTGGCGCACCGACGATCACCTCGATCCCCAGCGGTTCGGCGCGGGTCTTCATCACCGCGATGTTCTGCGGGTGACAGTTCTCGTCGACGAAAAAGGCGTTGGCCTTGGATTTCGCCACCCGCTGCGCCATGGTCATCGCCTCGGCGCAGGCGGTCGCCTCGTCCAGCAACGAGGCATTGGCGATCTCCAGCCCCGTCAGGTCGCAGATCATGGTCTGGAAGTTCAACAGCGCCTCTAGCCGGCCCTGGCTGATCTCGGGCTGGTAGGGCGTATAGGCGGTGTACCAGGCGGGGTTTTCCAGGATGTTGCGCTGAATCGCCGGCGGCGTCACCGTGCCGTGATAACCCTGCCCGATGAGCGAGGTCAGCACCCTGTTCTTGGAGGCAACCTCGCGCATCCGGTAGATCAGCTCGCGCTCGGACAGCGGCTTGCCGAAATCCAGCGGCGTTTCCTGCCGGATCGCCTTGGGCACCGTTTCGTCCACCAGTTGATCCAGCCCCGAAACACCCAGCACGTTGAACATGCTCGCCATTTCCTCGGGCGAGGGGCCGATGTGGCGCCGGTTGGCAAAATCATAGGGAAGATAGTCGATGGGCTCGTAGGTCATGCACCGCTCCCGGGCTACTTCTTGGCAAAAATACTCCCGGGGGGTGAATCGGCCGTCCGGCCAGGAGGGGGCGGCGCCCCCTGCCCCGGGTGTCGCCCGCGACACGGCAGGCGATGGCACAGGGCGGGTTTTACCCCGCCGCCGCGCTCACGAAATGAAGTCCTTGTAGGCCTTCTCGTCCATCAGGTCGTCCAGCGCCGACAGGTCCTCGACCTTCATCTTGAAGAACCAGGCCTCGCCCTCGGGGTCCTCGTTGATCTTGCCCGGCTCCTCGACGATGGGTTCGTTCACCTCGACGATCTCGCCGTCCAGCGGTGCCAGGATGTCAGAGGCGGCCTTGACCGATTCGATCACCACGACTTCCTCGTCCTTGGTGACCTCGCGGCCTTCATCGGGCAGTTCGACAAAGACGATATCGCCCAACTGTTCCGCCGCGTGATTGGTGATGCCCACGACGACCAGGTCACCCTCGACCAGCAGCCATTCATGTTCCTCGGTGAATTTCATGTAAGTCTCCCTGTTTCACCGTTTGAACCCAGCCGGTACGAAGGGCAGCTTTGCCACCCGCACCGGAACCCTCTTGCCGCGCAGCTCGCCCCAGAGGGCCGTGCCCTCTGTTGCGCATCGCGCGGACACATATCCCATGGCCACCGGCCCCTCGACCGAGGGGCCGAAGCCACCCGAGGTCACGGCGCCGACCTCGGCCCCGCCCTCCTCGGCATCATACAGGACCACGCCCGCGCGCATCGGCGCCCGGCCCTCGGGGCGCAGGCCCACGCGCTTGCGCGCCGGACCCTCGGCGATCTCCCGCTCCACACGTTCCGCGCCCGGATAACCGCCTGCGCGCGCGCCATCCGCGCGGCGGACCTTCTGGATCGCCCATGTCAGACCCGCCTCGACCGGCGAGGTTCCCGGGTCCAGGTCCTGCCCGTACAGGCACAGACCCGCTTCCAGCCGCAGGCTGTCGCGCGCGCCCAGCCCGATGGGTTCCACCCGGGCATCCGACAGCAGCGATTTCACCAGATCCACGGCCGCCACGTTTGGCACCGAGATCTCAAAGCCATCCTCGCCGGTATAGCCCGACCGCGAGACCCAGCATTCCGCGCCCGCGATGGGCAACGTCTCGACATCCATGAAACGCATGTCACGCACGGCGGGGCAATGCTCGGCCAGCACATCCTCGGCCTCGGGCCCCTGTAGCGCGACAAGCGCACGATTTTCCAGCAGTTTCACGGTGATGCCGCCCGGCTCCAGCGCCGCGCGCATCCGCGCCACATCGGCTTCCTTGCAGGCGGCGTTGACCACCACGAACAGATGATCGCCGCGGTTGGCAATCATCAGATCGTCCTCGATCCCTCCCGCGTCATTGGTAAAGAAGGCATATCTCTGACGTCCCTCGGCCAGTCCCGCCACATCCACCGGCACCAGCCGTTCCAGCGCTTCGGCCAGGTTCGGCCCGCGCAGGATCACCTGCCCCATGTGGCTGACGTCGAACAACCCGGCCTTGTTCCGAGTGTGCAGATGCTCTTTCAGAACGCCCAGCTTGTACTGTACCGGCATCTCGTAGCCGGCGAATCCCACCATCTTCGCGCCGCGCGCGTGGTGCAGCTCGTTCAGAACGGTTGTCTTCAGCTCGGTCGGCTCGTCCGTCATGCGCTCCCCTTCGCCCATGACGCGCACGGCGTCCGGGCAGTTCCGCCGCGGACCAATTCCGCAGCCCCACTGCCCCCTCTGTCCTTTGGCCTGAGATCGTTATCCCTTCGGCGGACGCCAATCCGACGCCTCTCTCCAGAGTCTTGCCTCTTCGCGGTCCATGCGGCCTGAGCGTTTCCGGGGCGGTTGCGCCTTCGGCACCGGCTCCGGGCCTGGGCCCTCCCCGGTTCTCCCGTCGAAGATGAGCAGACGCTAGTCCATCGGCCCCGCGTTTACAAGCCGCCCCGCGCCGCATCCATCGCCCGAGATGATGTTCATCAGCGCAGCGTTGTCACAGACCAGCGAATCCAGCGTGATCGGGTCCAGAGTCTCGTAAAACGCATTGGCGGCACGGGTCAGCGCGCTGCGCAACCGGCAGGCATCAATCAACGGACAGGTGTTGTCCACGTCGGCAAAACACTCGGCCAGCGGGACCGGCTGTTCCAGCGCGCGGAAAATCTCGCCGATGACGATGTCCTTTGCCGGTCGGCCCAGTTCCAACCCGCCGTTGCGCCCCCGCTGCGTGTGCAGGAATCCCATCTGCGCCAACTGGTTGATGACCTGCGCAAGGTGATTTTCCGAGGCGTTGCAGCGTTGGGCGATCTCGTGCTTGGTAACAAGCCGCCCCGGGTTCGCGGCGCAATACATCAGCACGCGCATCGCGATATTGGTTCTTTTCGTCACCCGCATGCGGATCTCCAAAATACATTGATCAGACACCTATTTGGCACGATGCGGGGCTTCCGGGTTTGACATGCGTCAAAACCGGCGAATATTTCGCACATGGAGCATGTATATTTCTTTGGCTACGGGTCGCTGGTAAACCGCACGACCCATGAACACTCCCCCGCACACCGCGCCCGCCTGCACGGCTGGCGCCGCGCCTGGCGCGCGGTACCCGATCGGGCGCTGTGCTATCTGACCGCCGTCCGCGACCCGGACGCCCATATCGACGGCCTGATCGCCCCGGTGCCCGGCGACAGCTGGGCCGAACTCGACCGTCGCGAAGGCGCCTACGATCGTCACGACGCCACCCAAAGCCTGACCCATGGCAGCGACGCGCGTGCCGTCGTCGTCTATGCGATCGACCCTGACCGCCACAGCGATCCGGGCCCGGAGAACCCGATCCTGCTCAGCTATCTCGACGTGGTGGTTGCCGGCTACCTCGCGGAATACGGCCCCGGCGGCCCGGCACAGTTCTTCGGGTCAACCCTGGGCTGGCAGGCGCCGATCCTCGACGACCGCGCCGCGCCGCGCTATGCCCGCGCCCGTCCCCTGACGGACGAAATCCGCACCCTGACGGATGCGGGCCTCGACGCCCTCGGTAGCCGAATCATCGCCGCCGCCTGAGCCTGAGGCGGACCCGGACTGTCTTCTTTGGGCTGAAAATACCTCCGAGGGGCGCCGAAGGCGCGGGGGCAGCGCCCCCTCCAACCGCTCCAAGAAAGCGCGGGCGGGTCTTACGCCCCGGGTTTGCCGCCCGGCTTGACCTGCATCAGCGGCATCACCTCGGCCATTTCCGGCCCGCGCTGCAGGCCCGTCACCGCCTTGCGCAGCGGCATGAACAGTTTCTTGCCTTTGCGCCCCGTGGCCTCCTTTACCGCCGTGGTCCAGTTGCCCCAGGTTTCCGCGTCATAGGGCGGCTCGCCCAACATGCCAAAGGCTTGGGCCACGAACTCGCGGTCTTCCTCGTCCACCAGCGGCTCTGCCCCATCACGGAACAGTGCCCACCATCCCGCCATCTCCTTGCGGGTGGTGATGTTCTCGCGCACCACGTTCCAGAAGGCCGCCGCCTTGTCGTCCGGCACGCCCAGCGCGCGGACTTCGTCGGCCACCGCCTCCAGCTCCAGACCATGCAGCTTTTTCGCGGTCAGCGGGTACAGGTCCTCGACGTCGAACTTGGTCGGGGCCGAGCCGAACTGTTCCAGCTCGAATCCATCGGCGATCTCGTCAAGGGAAAGCCGCAACTCGACGGGCTGCGACGAGCCCAGCCGTGCCATCAGACTCAGCAGCGCCTCGGGTTCGACCCCGTTCTCGCGCAGGTCGCGCAGGGCCAGCGTACCCAACCGTTTCGACAACGATTCCCCCTGCGGCCCGGTCAGCAGCGAATGATGGGCAAAGGCGGGCGGCTCGCCGCCCAGCGCGCGGATCATCTGGATCTGCGTCGCGGTATTGGTGACGTGGTCATTGCCGCGCACCACGTTCGTGATGCCCATTTCCATGTCGTCGACGACCGAGGCCAGGGTATAGAGGAACTGCCCGTCGGCGCGGATCAGCACCGGGTCCGACACGCTGGCCGCGTCGATCGAGACCTCGCCCAGGATACCGTCCTCCCAGGTGATGCGCTCATGATCGAGCTTGAACCGCCAGACGCCGTCCCCGCGCTCGGTGCGCAGCGCGGCTTTTTCCTCATCGGACAGACCCAGCGCCGCGCGGTCATAGACCGGCGGCTTGCCCATGTTCAGCTGCTTCTTGCGCTTGAGGTCCAGTTCGGTCGGGGTTTCCCAAGCCTCGTAGAACCGGCCCATCTCGCGCAACTTCTCCGCCGCGGCTTCGTAGCGGTCCAGCCGCTGCGACTGGCGCTCGATCCGGTCCCAGGTCAGACCCAGCCATTCCAGGTCCTGCTTGATTGCGTCGACGTATTCCTCTTTCGACCGCTCCGGGTCGGTGTCGTCGATGCGCAGCACGAACTCACCGCCGCTCTTGCGGGCGATCAGGTAGTTGAAAAGCGCGGTGCGCAGGTTCCCGACATGGATATATCCGGTGGGCGAGGGCGCAAAGCGGGTGACGGTCATGACGTGGCCTCCTGTCAGGGCGGCGTGTTTTCACAAGGCGCGGGATTTGTCCAGTTCCCGCGCATGTCACGGCGCGATGCGCGGTGATGCTGGTCCGCATTCCGCCTCGATGCTAGGCAAGGGGTCCGTGGCCCCGAACGCGCCGCCAAAGGAACCGCGCCCATGACAGAGATTCTCACCGTCACCTTGAACCCCGCGCTTGACCTCGCCACCTCCTGTCCCAGCGTCTCGCCGGGGCCAAAGCTGCGCTGTGGGCCGGAAACGGCGGAACCCGGCGGAGGCGGCGTCAACGTGGCCCGTGCGGTGGTGCAACTGGGCGGCCATGCCCGCGCGCTGGTGGCCCTGGGCGGTGCCAATGGCGCGGCGTTGGAGCGTCTCTTGCAGGAACGCGGACTGGACCTGGTCCGGGTCGAGGCCCCGGGCCAGACGCGGCACAGCTTTTCCGTCACCGACGAGTCGACCGGCGGCCAGTACCGTTTCGTCCTGTCGGGTCCCGAATGGAGCGAGGCCCAGCTTGACGCCGTGCTGGACAGGCTCGCCGCCGAGGCCGGAGACGGAGACTATATCGTGCTCTCGGGCAGCATGCCGCCGGGCTGTGCACCGGGTTGGATCACCCGCGCCTGTGACCGCCTGGTCGGACGGCGCGTCGTCGTCGATACCTCCGGCGCGCATCTGCACCATCAGGCCGCGGCTCCCGGGCCGGCGCCATTTGTCCTGCGCATGGACAGCGCCGAGGCACGCGAACTCTCGGGCCGTGATCTGGAAACCCGTTCCGACAGCGCTGGATTTGCCGAGGCCTTGAGGGCGCGAGGTGCCGCCGAAATCGTCATCATCGCGCGCGGCGCGGACGGATCGGTCATGGCAACGGACAAGGGCCTCTGGCATGTCACAGCCGCCAACCAAACCGTGGTCAGCGCCATTGGCGCCGGCGACAGTTTCGTCGGCGGTTTCGTCAAGGCATTGGCCGACGGGCTGGACCATCCCGAGGCCCTGCGCCACGGCGCGGCCGCCGCCGCCGCCGCGGTCATATCTCCCGGCACCCAGCTTTGCCTGCCCGGGGATTTCGCCGAAACCCTGCCCCGTACAGACCTGATCGCGCTCTGATGCGTCTCTTCATCGCCCTCTCCCTGCCCGAAGAGGCCCGCGACGCGCTGGACGACCTGCAATCGCGTTTTCCGAGCGGTCGTCCCACGCCCTACGAGAACCTGCACCTGACGCTCGCCTTTCTGGGCGAACAGGACGAAGAGACGACAGAGGCGGTGCATGACGCGCTGCAAACCCTGCGGGCGCCCGCACTGGACCTGACGCTGACCGGCGCCTCGATCTTTGGCGGGCGTCACGGGCAGGCCGTCGCGCTGGAGGCCGACGGCAACGCGCCTCTGAACGAATTGCGCGACCGCGTTCTGGCCCGGCTGCGCAGCGTCGGCGTCGCGCCCGAACGGCGCCGGTTCCGCCCTCATGTCACGCTCGCCCGGCTGAAGGGGCAGGCCGATGCCTCTCCGCTGCTGGCCGTGCTGGCCAGTGCCAACATCGGCCCCTTTGCCTGCAGCAGCTTCAGCCTCTTTGCCTCGACCCTTCATCAGGACGGCGCCCTGCACGAGGAACTGGCCCGCTACCCGCTGAACCCACCCCATTGAGTTCGGCGACATGAGCGATACCCAGCATTTCTACGCGGTGGCGGAACGCACAATCGAGACCTTCCCCGACCCGTTCCGCAAGGGCGCCCGCGCGGTCGTCCTGCAGGTGGTCGACTGGCCGCCGCAAGACATTCTGGACGAAATGCAGATCGACGACCCCCGCGATCTGACCGGTCTTTATGACGGCATCCCCATGACGGAGAAAAGCTTTGCCGACCCGGCGCCCTTTCCCGACACGGTCTGGCTGTTCCGCGAACCGATCCTCGACGAGTGGCGCGCGCGCGGCGATGTCGAGCTGGACGACCTGATCGCCCATGTCACCGTGCATGAATTCGCGCATCACTTCGGCTGGTCCGACGGTGACATCGCCGCCATAGACCGGTGGTGGGAATAGAAGGCCGTCACCTTAGGCGGGTTTTTCCTTACTTTGGCCACCGCAATGGCTGTGTTAAATTTACCTTACGTCAATTTAAAAACGAGGAATTTTCACATGCGCTGGTACGAAGCTATGTTCTTAGGCGGCCTCGGCGGCATCTGCCCGACATTGGCCAAACTCGGCGGGGTATATTCCGCCAATCATTCGGCACCACCACCAGAGGCAGGTGTGTTCATCGCCCTCGCCATATTTGCCGCACTGGGCGGGATCGTCTCTCTGGCGTTCGGACGCGAGAACCTGCGGGCCGCCATCGCCGCAGGCATCGCTGCCCCGGCCATCGTCACGAACGTTCTGTCCGGGTTCCAGGAGATCGACCAGACCACGCCACAGCAAAGCAACCAGACCGCCGTAATCACCTTTTTCGCCACGCCGGCTTTTGCGGATACCGTTCCGGCAACCGTGACCTACGGGTCCGATATCGTGACCATCACCCCCGAGCTGATAGGCGGACTCCCAAAGAGCGGCACCTTGCCGTACCAGTGGATGAAGGATGGCCAGCCAATCGCCTCCGCTTCCGGAGAACTGCCGGTGCGGGGTGATCAGGTCTTGCGGATTCCGGTCGGGGCAACTGGCCTCAAGATCGACGGTCGCGCTGTGCCTCTCTCCGCCATCACGAATGGCGACAATGCGATCTCTCTCAGGATCCAGACCGCGCCGACTATCCAGGGAGACCTGATCTGGGCGCTGGGCGGCGCGCGGACCTACAAGATCGACGACGTGCAGATCGCACCGCGCCAGTGATGGCCGCCAATTGCGCGCGGTCGTCAAAGGTTCCCGCGCTGCCCCGGCAAATCAGCTCGGGTCGCGCCAGCGGTTGACGATGGGATAGCGGCGGTCCAGCCAGAAGGCCCGTTTCGTCAGCCGTGCGCCGGGGGCGGACTGGAACCGCTTATACTCGCTGATGTACAGCAGGTGCTCCACTTTCTTGGCGTCCTCGCGGGAATAGCCCGCCGCCACGCAGTCGGCGATGGACCCGTCATCATCCACAAGAATCGTCAGGATCGCGTCCAGCACCGGGTAATCGGGCAGAGAGTCGCTGTCCTTCTGGTCCTCGCGCAATTCCGCACTGGGCGGCTTGGTGATGATGCGTTCGGGAATGACCTCACCCTCGGGGCCATTCATCCAGGACCGGTGGTTGGCGTTGCGCCAACGGCAGGTCTGAAACACCCGAGTCTTGTACAGATCCTTGATCGGGTTGTAGCCGCCGGCCATGTCGCCGTAGATCGTGGCATAGCCCACCGCGACCTCGGACTTGTTGCCGGTGGTCAGCAGCATCTCGCCGAACTTGTTCGACAGCGCCATCAACAGCAAACCACGCAGACGCGACTGGATGTTTTCCTCTGTCAGGTCCGGTTCCCGCCCCTCGAACAAGGGCGCTAGCGTTTCTGTCACCGCGTCGCGCGGCCCCTTGATCGGCACATAGTCATAGCGGCAGCCCAGCGCCTTGGCGCAGGCCTCGGCGTCCTCCAGCGAATGTGACGAGGTGTATTCCGAAGGCAGCATGACACAGCGCACGTTGTCCGCACCCAGCGCATCCACCGCGATCGCCGCCACCAGCGCCGAATCCACGCCACCAGACAGGCCCAGCAGCACCTTGGCGAACCCGGCCTTGCGCAGGTAGTCGCGCACCGCCTCGACCATGACGCGGTAATCCTGCTCCCAGTCGTCGGGATGCACCTCGAACGGGCCGTCCTCGCAGCGCCAGCCCTCTGGGCCGCGCACCATGTCCACCGGCACCACGCATTCCTCGAAGACCGGCAATTGCACCGCGATCCCGCCATGCGGGTTCAGCACGAAGGAGCCTCCGTCAAAGACCTGGTCGTCCTGTCCGCCCACCATGTTGAGATAGATCAGCGGCAAGCCAGTCTCGACGACCCGCGCGACCATGTGGTTCAGCCGGGTCTCGTACTTGTTGCGGTAGTAGGGCGAGCCGTTGGGCACCAGCAGGAACTCGGCCCCGGTCTCGGCCAGCGTCTCGGCCACGTCGGGGTGCCAGGCATCCTCGCAGATCGGCGACCCGATCCGCGTATTGCCCACCGCATAGGGCCCGCCGATGGGGCCGCTGTCGTAGATGCGGACCTCGTCGAACACCTTTTCGTTGGGAAGTTCGTGTTTCAGCACCCGCGTCACGACCTTGCCGCCGTTGCAGATGAAATAGGCGTTGAACAGTTCCGTCCCCTCGACATAGGGGCCGCCGATGGCCAGCGCCGGGCCGTCTGCGCAATCTGCGGCCAGCTTGTCGACCGCTTCCATCGCCGCGATGTGAAAAGCCTTTTTGATCACCAGGTCCTGCGCGTTGTACCCGGCAATGAACATCTCGGGCAGGGCCACAAGGTCGGCGCCCTGCGCGCGGCCCTCTTCCCAGGCCGCCTTCGCCTTTGCCGCGTTGCCCGCGAGGTCACCCACCACGGGGTTCAACTGTGCCAGTGTCACGCGAAACCGATCGCTCATCGCGCTGCCCTTTCCCAAGTCCTCTCGCCCACATAGCAGACCCACGCCTGAGGGGAAGCCACCCGGCGCCCGGCGTTGCCCCGCGCGCCCGCCTGACCTAGGCTCCCGAACGAATTTCCATCGCCAAGAGGCCCAAGACCGCATGACCCTGACCCGTCCGTCGCCGATCCTCGCGCTTGCGCTTTTGTCCCTCCCCCAGATCGCGGCGGCGCAGGACATCCAGACCCGGACCTATAGCGACGGCAGCACCTACAGCGGGCAACTGGTGGACGGCGTCCAGCACGGACAAGGCACATACCGGATGCCCAACGGATATGAATACAGCGGCAACTGGGTCATGGGAGAGATCCAGGGCAAGGGGCGCGCCCGTTTTCCCAACGGCGCCATCTACGTCGGAGAGTTCAAGCGCGGCCGCCCGAACGGCACCGGCCGCATCGACTATCCCGACGGCGGTCACTACGAGGGCGCCTGGCTGAACGGCAAGATCACCGGCCAGGGCAAGGCGCGTTATGCCAACGGCGTTACCTACGAGGGCAACTTCCTCGATGCCCAGCACCACGGCCGCGGCATCATGCGCAACGGCAAGGGCTATGTCTACGACGGCCAGTGGCAAAACGGGGTCAAGCACGGCCAGGCCCGGATCACCTATCCCGAAAACGCCATCTACGAGGGCCAGGTCAGGAACGGAGAGCGCGACGGCTACGGCAAGATCACCATGCCGGACGGGCTGGTCTACGAAGGCGGCTGGTCCAAGGGCCAGATCAACGGCCAGGGCAAGCTGGTCCAGCCGAACGGTGACATCTACACCGGCGCGCTTGTCAACGGCGAACGCCACGGTCGTGGCACGGTGAACTACGCCAACGGCGACATCTACATCGGGGACTTCCGCAACGACAAGCGCAACGGCCAGGGCATCTTTACCGGCACCGACGGCTATCGCTACGATGGACAGTGGAAGGACGGCAGCATCGAGGGCAAGGGCCGTGTCACCTACCCTGATGGCGCAGTCTACGAAGGCCGGTTCCGGGGCGACCTTGCCAATGGCATCGGCAAGGTCACCTACACCGACGGCGCCGCCTACGAGGGCCAGTGGCGCGACGGGGTGATCCACGGTGAGGGCAAGGCCGTCTATGCCGACGGGCAGGTCTACGAGGGCAATTTCGCCAACGCACGCAGCCACGGCTACGGGGTCATGACCTACCTGGACGGCTATCGCTACGAGGGCCAGTGGAAGGACGGGCAGCGCCACGGGCGCGGCAAGGCCACCTACCCGGACGGCGCAATCTACGAAGGTGCCTATGTGTCGGGGAAACGCCACGGGCACGGGCGGATCGTCATGTCCGATGGGTTCCAGTACCAGGGCGCCTGGGAAAACGGAGAGATCACCGGCCGGGGCATCGCAACCTACACCAGCGGTGACGCCTATTCCGGCGAGTTCCTCAACGGCAAGCGCCATGGGCAGGGCCGGTTGCTCTATACCGACGGCACGGTGCGCGAAGGGATCTGGCGCAATGGCACACTCGACGGCAACGCCGCCGGCCTGCCGCCGGAACCGGACCTGCCAGAGGGCCGCAACGTGACCGTTGGCGGCATCGCGGGCACCCTGCCCACGAAACGGATCGCGCCAGAGGAAGGCAGCAGCCTGTCGCTGGACTCGAGGCCCTGATCCCGTGCCCACGCAAGTTACCCTGATCCGGCGGCGGCCCCACCCGGCGGGGCCACGCCCGCCGGGGCGAAATGCATTGCCCCCGGCCCCGGCCTCCTTTAGTTTTCGCAGGGTACGGACACCCAGGGACAAAAAACGGGCAAACGCATGAAATCCGCAGGCAGTTTCCTTCTTGTCATCCCCTTTGCCCTGGCTGGCGCCGCGCTGGCGCAGGACGAAGAAAAGGTGACAAAGCAGTACGACGACGGCGGCGTCTACGAAGGGACCTTCCAGGACGGATTGCAGCACGGGACCGGCACCTACCGCCTGCCCAACGGCTATGAATACACCGGCGAATGGGTCGAGGGCGAAATCAAGGGCGAGGGCGTGGCCCGCTTTCCCAACGGCTCGGTCTACGAAGGCCAGTTCGCCAAGGGCAAGCCCGAGGGCAAGGGCAAGATCGTCTTTGCAGACGGCGGCACCTACGAGGGCCAGTGGCTCGACGGCAAGATCACCGGGGCCGGCGTCGCGATCTATGCCAACGGCGTCCGGTATGAAGGCTCGTTCCGCAACGCCCTGCATCATGGCAAGGGCGTGATGACCGCGCCCAACGGATATGTCTACGACGGCCAGTGGGTGAACGGCGTCAAGGAAGGCACCGCCAAGATCACCTATCCCGACAAGTCGGTCTACGAAGGCCGCGTCGCCGATGGCGAACGCGACGGTTTCGGCAAGCTGACCATGCCCGACGGGCTGATCTACGAAGGCACCTGGCGCGAAGGCCAGATCGACGGCGAAGGCAAGCTGATCCAGCCGAACGGCGACGTCTACGAGGGCCAGCTTGTCGATGGCCGGCGCGAGGGCCAGGGCAAGGTCATCTACGAGAATGGCGACATCTACGAAGGCGCCTTCAACAACGACCAGCGCCACGGCATCGGCACTTTCATCGGCAAGGACGGCTACCGCTACGAGGGCAACTGGATCACCGGCCAGATCGAGGGCAAGGGCAAGGTCACCTACCCCGACGGCTCTGTCTACGAGGGCCAGTTCAAGGGCGACCTCGCCAACGGCAAGGGCAAGATCACCTACCCCGACGGCGCCACCTACGAGGGCGACTGGGTCGATGGCGTGATCCAGGGCAAGGGCCGCGCAGTCTATCCCAACGGCCTCGTCTATGAGGGCAGCTTCG
This sequence comes from Mameliella sp. MMSF_3455, assembly GCF_030733205.1. GTDB lineage: Bacteria > Pseudomonadota > Alphaproteobacteria > Rhodobacterales > Rhodobacteraceae > Antarctobacter. Next base: position 159,632 of record NZ_JASHJL010000003.1, on the reverse strand, counting down.
ACAATGCCCGCAACGATGGCTTCGGCGTGATGACCTACCCCGACGGCTACCGGTATGAGGGCCAGTGGAAAGACGGCCAACGCCACGGCGAGGGCAAGGCCACCTACCCCGACGGCACCGTCTACGAAGGCCAGTTCCGCGAAGGCCAACGCCATGGCAAGGGCACCATCGTCATGGCCTCGGGCTTTCGCTACGAAGGTGATTGGGTCCGCGGAGAGATCAACGGCCAGGGCGTCGCGGTCTATGCCAACGGCGACGTCTACGAAGGCGAGTTCAAGGACGGCAAGCGCCAGGGCCAAGGCACGATGAAATATGCCAGCGGCGAAGAGGCCAGCGGCGAATGGATCGGCGGCGCGCTGAAATCCACGCCGGACCCCGCCCCCGCACCTGACCCGGCGGAGCAGCCGGCCGACAATTGATCGCCGGGCGACCGCGCCCCTTCCTTGCCCTGCCCCGCGTTCGGCGGTCGCTCTTCCCTGCTGGAGGCACGAGGCGTCTGCGTCTCTTTCTCATGGCGTTGCTGCTGGTTTGCGGGGTCGCCACCTCCGGCCAAGCTCAGGGCGGGCCGGACACGTCCATCCTGCGCATCGGCATCCTGGCCCATCGTGGCTGGAACGCGGGCGAAACCCGGTGGACGGCGCTGGAACGCTACCTCGCCAAGCAGCTTCCCGACCATGTCGTGCGCTTCGTGCCGGTGACGCTGACCTCGGCCGGTCCGCTCATCAATGCCGGCGGGCTCGACTTTCTGGTGACGAACCCCGGCCACTACATCCAGCTTGCCGATCTCTATCCGATGAGCGTTCTGGCCACGCGCAAGCGGGCCCTGCCCGATGGAACCCACATCCGCCAATTCGGATCGACGGTGCTGGTCCGCGCCGACAGCGGCCTGACCACATTGGGCGATCTGCGCGGCGCCCGGCTGGGCGCCGTGGCGCAACAGGCCTTCGGCGGTTTCCAGATCGCCTGGTTCGAAGCCCTTTCCCAGGGCGTCGACCTGTTCGAGGACCCGGCCGAACAGGTCTTCCTGGGATTTCCGCAGGATGACATCGCCGCCGCTGTTCTGAACGGGCGGCTGGATGCGGGGATCGTCCGCAGCGGGCTGCTGGAGCACCTCGTCGATGAGGGACGCGTGCCCGACGGCTCACTGCGCGCGCTCAATGCCAATGTCACCTACACCCACCCCGAGGCGATCAGCACGCGGCTCTACCCGGAGTGGCCTTTCCTGGCACTGTCCGGCACCGATCCGGACCTGCGCGACGCGGTGGCGCTGGCGCTCTTGCAGACGGGCGACAGCGACCTGGTCGACCAGTGGGGCGCCCCGGTCAGCTATGGCGCGGCCCGCGCCCTGGTGGCGGCCTTTGCCGCGCGGGCACCCGGGGCAGAACCGCCCGCCCGCAGTCCGCTGGGCACCATCGCGCTCACCCTCGCCGCGCTGGCCCTGGCCGCAGCGCTGGCCGTCGTCGCCCAGCGCCACCGCAGGCCGGTTCCGTCCCCCGCCGCTGCCCCGACAGAAGATGTCCCCCTGACCCGGCGCGAACAGCAGGTGCTGACGCAGATCGGCCAGGGCCACTCCACCAAGGAGATTGCCGCCGCGCTGGGCATCAGCCCCAAGACGGTCGAGTTCCACCGCGCCAACCTTCTGCGCAAGTTCGAGGTGCGCAGCTCGGCCCAGCTGATTGCCCGTGCCGGGCAGCAAGTTTCGCCCCCCGATACCGAAACCTAGGGTTTTCCCGGGGTCAATACCCGCAGGAATCACGGGAATCCGCCGGGTGTGCGGATGCCTTCTCCCTGCATCATTCTGACCAGACCGGGGCGGACCAGACCGCCCCCAAGGGAGGAGACAAAGACAATGACCCATTTCACCCGCCTGATCGCGATCCTGGGCCTCGCCCTGACCGCCTTTGCCATGACCGGCGCCGCACAGGCCGAAGGTTACGGCAAGCAGAAGGTCGTCTATCACGTCAACTACGTCGGAGGCGATGGAAACAAGGCCTACAAGGGCGCGATGCGCAACATTCAGAACCATATCAACGCGGTCGGCGCCGAGAACGTGGAGATCAAGGTGGTCCTGCACGGGAACGGCGTTGGGCTGCTGGCGGCTGCCAATGGCGACGACACGATGAAAACCACAGTGGCCAGCCTCAAAGGCCAGAACGTGGCATTCCACGTCTGCAACAACACGCTGAGAGGCCGCGACATCGACTATTCGAACGATCTCTACGATGTCTGGGAAGATGATATCGTGCCCTCGGGCGTGGCCGAACTGTCCAAGCTGCAACAGCAGGGTTTCACCTACATCAAGCCCTGATTGACCGGGCCCGGCGCCGCCCGTCACGGGCGGCGGCACATCCGTTCGTCAACGCGGTTTGACCTAGGCACTGCAATTGTTTTCAAAGCCGAACGGCTCAAAGACAACTTGACGATCAAAGAAGACTGACCTTTCAGGCGCCAAGTTCCTCATCTTGCGGGTTGGCAGTCACAGAGTCGGGGCGTTTTACCTGTAAAACAACTAATTGTGGGGCAACGGTGCATCTTTACCGTGACCGGGATCACAATGCAGATCCGCACAGGAGAGCCACGCAATGACCCGTTCACAGTTCAACCGCCGCACATTCCTGGGGGCATCCGCAGCCGGCATGGCCTATCTGTCGGCCGGGGGACCGGCAGCGGCCCAGGACCGGACCTTCCGCTTCATCACGCCTTTCAGCTTCTCCTTGTCCTTCGCCTCGGTGCTGTACGGAGATGCAGCGGGCTACTATGCCGATGAAGGTCTGGACATGCAGATCCAGGCGGGCAAGGGCGCCGCGATGGCGGCCCAGATGGTGCTCGCGGATCAGATGGATACCGGTCGCACCGGCGGCACGAACTATATCCTGTCGCGCGTGAACAACGGCGCGCCGCTGATTTCGATCGCGACCATCGCACAACTTTCGCCCTTTTTCCTGATCTCCTCGTCGGAAAACCCCGTCAATGCCGTCACCGACCTGACGGGTCGGACTGTGGGGATGGCCTCGCTCGGCGGGTCGATGGAGGGCACGCTTGATCTGCTCATGCTCAGCGGCGGCGCCTCACCGGATACGGTCGAGAAGGTCAAGGTGGCCGACACCGCAGCGTCTTTTGCGCTGATCGAGGCCGGACGGGCCGGTGCCTTCATCGGCAACACGTCTTCGATGATCAAGGCCAAGGCCGCGCGCGACAACGTCGTGGCGATCCCGATGGACGACGGTATGCCCGGACAGGTCTATGTTGGCCGCCCCGACGACGTCGAGGCCAATATCGACAAATACGCGGCCTTTCTGAAGGCGACGCACCGCGCCGCGCTGGAAATCGCCCAGTCCGATGATCTTGAACCGATCCTCAAGGCCATCGGGGACACGCACAGTGTCCGCGGCCTTGACGACGTCGAGGTTGCCAAGCTGGACCTTGCCACAAACGCCCGGAACTGGGTCGCCAAGGGCGAGGAAAACCTGCTGCGCAACATTCCCGAGGTCTGGGAAAACGCCGTCAATCTTCTCAGCTCTGCAGGCATGATCGAGGGCACCCCCGATCCCAAGTCGCTTTACACGAATGCGGCGCTCGACAAGGCTATCGGGTGATGCCCTTTGACGCGAGACAGGACAGGATGGAAATCAATGTTTCCGGTCTGACCAAGGTGTTCGGTGACGGCCCCGGTGCCGTCACCGCCATCAAGGACGCTGACCTGACGATGGAGCGGGGCGAGTTCGTCTCGCTTCTCGGGCCGTCAGGCTGTGGCAAGACCACGCTCTTGCGCATCGTCGCAGGGCTGGAAGCGCCGACCAAGGGCACCGTCGAAATCCGCGGCAATGCAGTCTGGAACGGCACGCGCCGATCTGCCGCCGCGACGCGACCCGTGTCGATGATGTTCCAGGAGGCGCGCCTTTTCCCCTGGTTCACCGTGGTCGACAACGTGGCCCTGCCCTTACGGGTCGCCGGCGTTGGCCGCAAGGAGCGGACCGAGCGTGCCACCGCGATCTGCGAGACCGTGGGACTGAAGGAATTTCTCCACCACCGGCCCAATGCGCTGTCCGGCGGGATGCGGCAGCGGGCCTCTTTGGCGCGTGCGCTGGTGACCGACCCCCAATTGCTCTTGCTGGACGAACCTTTCGGCGCTCTGGATGCCATGACGCGTGACGCGCTCAACATCGAGTTGATGGACGTCTGCGCCCGCGCCAACGTGACGACGATTCTCGTGACGCATTCGATCTCCGAGGCTGCCTTCCTGTCGGACCGGGTTGTCGTTCTGGCCCCGCGCCCGGCACGGATCACCGCGATGATCGACATGCCGTTCGACCGGCCCCGTGGGTTGGACCTGCAACAATCCATGTCGTTCCAGAAGATGGTCGGCGAGTTGCGCCACAAGCTGAGCGAGGGCGAATAATGTCGGAACGCACGCTCAAGATCGCGCTACCCGCGATTTCCGTCTGCCTCTTTCTGGTTGGCTGGTCCTTTTACGTTCGCACCGCAGAGGTGTCGGCCTTTGTCCTGCCCCCGCCAGAGGCGATTCTCGTGGCGCTGATCGAAATGGTGCAGACGCGCGAGCTTTGGGACCATACGCTTGTGACCGTGACAGAGGCGGTTTCGGGCTTTTTGATCGCCGTTGGTCTGGGCATCAGCCTGGGGTTCATCATGGCGCGAATTCCGCCGGTCGAATGGGCCGCCAAGCCATTTATCGTCCTGTTGCAACTGATCCCCAAGATCGCGCTCGCGCCGCTGTTCATCCTGTGGTTCGGGTTCGGTCTGGAATCCAAGATCGTCATCGCGGCGGCGCTGGCCTTTTTCCCCGTCTTCTCCAACGCCTTGCAGGCCTTCAAGTCGGTCGAACCGGGGGACAAGGACGTGTTCACGATCCTGCAGGCGAACCCCGTGCAACGCTTCTACCTGCTCGACGTGCCCTCTGCCCTGCCGGTGATCCTCACCGGGACAGAGGTCGCCGTGGTACTGGCCATGATCGGCGCCATCGTTGGTGAGTTCATCGGCGGGAACGAGGGGCTGGGCTACCTGGCGGTGGCACACCTGCAGAACCTCGCCGTCCCAGAGCTATTTGCCGTGATCGTCGTCCTGGCGATGGTCGGCCTGCTGCTCTACACCCTGATCGGGCGTCTGCGGCATAGCTTCTCAGCCTGGCATGTCTCGTCCGAGACGGCCTGAACCGCTTCAACAGACAGGGCAGCCTACCTTGCAGGTGGGCCGCCCATCCTCGGGGAAGATTTACCGCAGAGCGATAGTCGTACGCCTTGATGTGGCCACTGCTGCGGGTCCAAATGCCGAAGTTCAGGATGGGAGACTTTATGGCGGGTCCGGTAAAGGATGCGTGCCGGATCTTGCCGGTTCTGACATATCCATGTTTGCCTATATGATTTGGGTCGCGCCCGTGAAGTTCAAGGCCAAAGGACCAATCGCACTGATCCAAGGTCTGACAGATGGCCGCAGGCGCGGCCTTTCCCGCAATTGCGACACTGTATACGGCTGCATACTGTAGACGTGACCCTCTGCTTGGCCTATGGAGGGGCCAACCGTCACCTCTGCTGAGAAAGGCCGGACACATGTCTGATTCCACTCCCGACATCATCTACACCAAGGTCGACGAAGCACCCGAGCTGGCCTCGGCCTCTCTGCTTCCGATCATCCAGAAATTCGCCGCCGCCGCTGGCGTGTCGGTGGGCACCAAGGACATCAGCCTTGCAGGCCGGATCATCGCCACCTTCCCCGAGGTCCTGACCGAGGAACAGCGCCAGTCCGACGACCTGGCAGCGCTGGGTGAACTGGTGAAAAAGCCGGAGGCCAACGTCATCAAGCTGCCGAACATCTCGGCCTCCGAACCGCAGCTTGTCGCCGCCGTCAAGGAACTGCAGTCTCAGGGCTACGCGCTGCCCGATTACCCCTATTCCCCGTCGACCGACGAGGAAAAGGCCGTGCGCGCCAAGTACGACACCATCAAGGGGTCGGCGGTGAACCCGGTGCTGCGCGAAGGCAACTCGGATCGTCGCGCCGCCGCCGCCGTCAAGAAATTCGCGCAGAACAACCCGCACCGCATGGGCGAGTGGACAGCCGACAGCAAGACACGCGTCGCCTCCATGCCCGGCAATGATTTCTTCGCCAACGAGGTGTCGGCCACCCTGCCGAAGGCCGCGACCGCCAAGATCGTGCTGGAAACCGCCGGTGGCGAGACCGTCCTGAAAGAGGGCGTGTCCTACCCCGAGGGCACCGTCGTCGACGCGACCTTCATGTCGGCCGCCGTGCTGGACCAGTTCCTGGCCGAGGAAATCGAGAAGGTGAAAGCGGACGGCACGCTGTTCTCGCTCCACATGAAGGCGACGATGATGAAGGTCTCGGACCCGATCATCTTTGGCCATGCGGTCAAAGCATGGCTGGCGCCGGTATTCGAGAAGTTCGGCGATGAGATGAAGGCGGCAGGCGTGAATCCGAACGCCGGCATGGGTGACCTGCTGGAGCGCGTGAAGGACAATGCCGAAATCATGGCCGCGATCGAAGAGGTCCGCGCCGAGCGTCCGCCGATGTATATGGTCGACAGCGACAAGGGCATCACCAACCTGCACGTTCCGTCCGACGTCATCATCGACGCTTCGATGCCCGCGCTGATCCGCGCCGGCGGCAAGGGCTGGGGCCCGGACGGCAAGGAGCACGACACGACCTGCGTGATCCCGGACAACTGCTATGCGCCGGTCTATGACGAAACCATCGAGTTCTTCAAAGCCAACGGCAAACTGAACCCGGCCACCGCGGGCACCGTTCAGAACCTAGGTCTGATGGCACAGAAGGCCGAGGAATACGGCAGCCACCCGACCACCTTCGAGATCCCGGAAGATGGCACCGTCAAGATGATCCTCGAAGACGGCACCGTGCTGCATTCGCATGCGGTCAAGGCGGGGGACATCTGGCGGTCGGCCTCGGCCCGCAAGGCGCCGATCGAGGACTGGGTGAACCTGGCCATCGAACGCCAGAAGGCCACCGGCTATCGCGCGATCTTCTGGCTGGACGAAAACCGCGCCCACGACGCGCAGCTGATCGCCTACGTCAAACCGATTCTCGAAGCGAAGGGCGTGGCCGACAAGTTCGAGATCATGGCGCCGCGCGCGGCAACCCGTGCCAGCCTCGAAACCATCACCAAGGGCGAGAACACGATTGCCATCACGGGCAACGTCCTGCGCGACTACCTGACCGACCTCTTCCCGATCCTCGAACTGGCGACGAGCGCCAAGATGCTGTCCATCGTCAAGCTGATGAATGGCGGCGGGCTGTTCGAGACGGGCGCCGGCGGTTCTGCCCCCAAGCACGTCCAGCAGTTGCAGGCGGAAAACCACCTGCGTTGGGACAGCCTTGGCGAGTTCTGTGCGCTGGGTGAAAGCTTCAAGTTCCTGGCGGATGCGCGCGACAACGCCAAGGCGCGGGTGCTGGGCGAGGCGGTGGAAACCGCGACCCAGGGGATCCTCGACAATGACCGCAGCCCCAGCCGCAAGGTGGGTGAGCCCGACAACCGCGACAGCCACTACTGGTTCGCGCGCTACTGGGCCGAGGCGCTGGCCGCGCAAAGCGATGATGCCGAACTGGCCGCGCATTTCGCGCCGATCGCCAAGGCCCTGGCCGACGGCGAAGCAGCGATCACCGGCGAACTGGCGGCGGCACAGGGCAGCCCTGCAGACCTCGGTGGCTACTACCACGGGGACGCGGACAAGACGGCATCCGTGATGCGCCCCTCGGCGACGTTGAACGCAATCATCTCGTAATTTCCTGACATAAAAAGGAAAACGCCCGCCGGAGCGATCCGGCGGGCGTTTTTCGTTCCGTGGTGCAGTTCAGGACTAGGTCTGGTCTGCTTCCCGGGGCTCCTGCTCTGGCGGATCGTCGTAGATCGACCAGTCGTGTTCTCCCCCGGTTGGGGGCAGGTCGCGCCGCCGCAGCCCCATCAGGATATGCGTTTGCGCGATGAACAGGGCCGTGACCGGTGCGGTCAGGAACAGGAACAGGGTAATGAGCAATTCGTGAAAGGACAGCTTGTCCTTGACCAGCAGGAAATACAGCATCGAGGCGATCAATACCCCGCCCACGCCCAGGGTCGTGGCCTTGGTGGGCGCGTGCAGGCGCTGCATCGTATCGTCCAGCTTCAACAGGCCCAGAGACCCGACAAGGCCGAAGATCCCTGCGATAATGAGGAAGGCCGACACAAGGATTTCTGCAAACATGATCGTCCTCCCTTATTCGATGATGTCGCCGCGAAGAAGAAAGCGGCAATAGGCGACGGTGGACACGAAACCGACCATCGCGACCAGCATCGAGGCTTCGAAATAGATCGCTGTGCCTTGCAGGATCCCGTAGAGGACAAGCAGCGCGATGATGTTGATCACCATCGTGTCCAGGGCAAGCACCCGGTCGGCCTGACCCGGCCCGGTCACGATACGCCAGAGGTTGAACAAAAGCCCGAGGCCGAAACAGCCGATCGCGAAATACAAAGCGTAGGTGATCATCCGAAAATCTCCTTCAGCCGGGCTTCGTAGCGGGTCTTGATCTCGTCGCGGACGCTGTCCGGATCATCCGTGTGCAGGCAATGCACCAGCAAGGACGTCCCGTCTGCGGACAGCAGGGCGGACACGGTGCCGGGCGTCATGGTGATGGTCCCGGCAAGCACGGTAATCGCCTCGGCCGATGTCAGATCCAGCGGGACGACGACCCACTTGGAATGGATCCGAGCGCGCGGCTTGAACAGGATGATCATGGCCACCTGGATATTGGCAACGATGATGTCCCAGATCACCAGAAGGACGTAAGGCACCGCCATCAGAGGCCGTTTCAGACGCGGCCGGCCGGGCCAGTAGGGCGAGGTCAGGATCGGCACGACGATCCCGAGGAAACCACCCAGCAGGACGTTGCCCGGCGTGACCTTGTTGACCAGCATCAGCCAGACCAGAAGCAGGGTCATGCTCAGCAGAGGGTGCGGAAAGATGCGTTTCAGCATGGCTTAATGCTCCTCTTCCGCAAGCGGGTCAGCGACGTCGTGTTCGGGGTCGGCCTCGGGTTTCTCGGCCTTCTCCGGTGCTTCGACCGGAGCCAGCACGGCATCGATATAGCCCGTGGGCTGGAACAGCTGGTTGGCCGCGGCGCGCATGTAGCCCGTGGCCGGACCGGCCAGGACCGCCAGACCCGCCAGCAGTGCCAGCAGCATCATGGTGGGGGCCACTTCCGCTCCCTTGGCGGGGGCAGGCGGCGGATCGGACTGGATCGCCTCCGTTCCCTCAGGCACCTTCAGCGAGGTCGACTTCCAGAAGATCATGCTGCCGGCGCGGGCAAAGCCGACGATTGTCACCAGGGACCCGACCAGGATGCCGGTCCAGGCCCAGGGCATCAATTCCGGTCCGCGCAGCGCGTCGAGGATCAGGAGCTTGCCCAGGAAGCCCGAGAGGGGCGGCATCCCCGCCATCGCAATCGCGGCCGCAAAGAAGAGCGCGGCAAACAGCCCGTTCTGCAGAACCGGCGGGCGCGCATCCAGCACATCGGACCCCCGTCGGCTGACAACCAGGTCCGCCAGAAGGAACAGGGCCGCCGCCGAGAAGGTGGAATGCACGAGGTAATACAGCGCGGTTTCCGTGGCGTAGGCATCGACCGGAGCCACGGCCAGCATCATCGTCCCCATCGACCCGATCACCGAAAAGGACAGCAAGGGCATCAGCCGCCGCGCCGCCAGCACGCCCAGCGCGCCCAGCGTCAGGGTGACCATCGCTGCCGGGAAAAGCCAGGTCGTCACCACGTCCTTGGTCGGCTCTGCCCCGGGATGGAACGCCAGGGTATGCAGGCGGATGATGGCATAGGCGCCGACCTTGGTCATGATCGCGAACAGCGCCGCGACCGGTGCAGGGGCGTTGGAATAGGTGCCCGGCAGCCAGAACTGCACCGGGAAGAGCGCCGCCTTGATCATGAAGACGATCAGCAACAACACCGCCGCCACGCGCACCATGCCCGAATCCTCGGCCGCGATCTGCGGCACCTTGACCGCAAGATCCGCCATGTTGAGCGTGCCGGTCGTGGCATACATTGTGCCCAGCGCGAACAGGAACAGTGTCGAGCCGGCGAGGTTCATGACCACGTATTGCAGACCCGCCTGCATCCGCACCTTGCCGCCGGAATGCACCATAAGGCCATAGGAGGCGATCAGCAGCACCTCGAAGAAGACGAACAGGTTGAAGGCGTCGCCGGTCAGGAAGGCGCCGCAGATGCCCATGAGCTGGAACTGGTACAGCGCGTGGAAATGGCGCCCCTTCGCGTCCCACCCCGTCGCGATCGCGTGCCAGAGCACGATCAGCGCCAGCGAGGCGGTCAGAAGCACCATCATGGCCGACAGCCGGTCCAGCACCAGGACGATCCCGAATGGCGCGGGCCAGTCGCCAAGGCGATAGACATGGGTGCCGCCATCTGCGGCCCAGAACGCCAGCCCAAGGGCGATGGCAAAGAGCGCCACGGTCGAGGCCGCCGAGGCGACCCGGGCCAGCACGATGTCGTGCCGCATGACGTAACCGATGAGCGGCGCCATCATGGCAGGCAGCACGACGGGGGCGATGATCCAGTGACTCATGCCGCGTCGTCCTTCTCTTCGGCCTCTTTCATGTCGATGCTGTCATCCCCGGCCTCCAGGTAGGCGCCGAGGGCGAACATCACCAGAACCGCCGTCATCCCGAACGAGATCACGATCGCGGTCAGCACCAGCGCCTGGGGCAGCGGATCCGTATAGGGGACGTCCGCGTATTTGTTCAGGATCGGCGGCGCGTTGATCGCCAGCCGCCCGGTCGAGACCAGGAATATGTTGACCGCGTAGCTGAGCAGGGACAGCCCGAGGATCACCGGGAAGGCGCGCAGCCGCAGGATCAGGTAGACCCCGCCCGCCGTCAGCACGCCGATGGCGCTTGCGACAAGCAATTCCATGTCACGCCTTTCCTTTCTCGACCATCTTGCGCGGGCGCGATGGGTCATAGTCCATTGGTTCGGTATTGACGGTTTCGCCCGCGTGGCGCGCCATCCGGCTGAGGCTGTAGAGCATCAGCATCACGGCCCCCAGCACGCAGAGGAACACGCCAAGGTCAAAGAGCGCGGCGGTGGCCAGTTCGAACTCCTCGATCGGGGGCAGGTGGACATAGCCGAAGGCCGAGGTCAGGAAGGGTGTCCCCGACAGCCAGGCGCCCATGCCGGTCAGCCCCGCAATCACCACGCCCCAGCCGATCATCGCGTGATATTCGAACTGTTGCCGTCGCGAGGTCCAGCCAAAGCCCGACGCCATGTACTGCATCAAGAGCGCGATGGAGAACACCAGCCCGGCGACAAAGCCGCCCCCCGGCTGGTTGTGGCCGCGCAGGAAGATGTAGACGCCGACCATCAGCGCAATGGGCATCATCACGCGGGTTGCAATCACCATCATCAGCGGGTGACGGTCATGCGACCGGTCGAAGTTGTAGCCCGAGTTGCGCAGCCTTGCGCCCGCCGGGCCGCTCAACAGGGCCTCCATCAGGGCAAAGATCACCAGGCCTGCGATGCCCAGCACGATGATCTCGCCGTAGGTATCGTAGCCCCGGAAATCCACAAGGATCACGTTGACGACGTTGGTGCCGCCGCCGCCCTTGTAGGAATTCGCAAGGTGGAAATCCGAGATCGAGCTGAAGTCCCGTGTCATGAAGGCAAAGGACAGCGCGGCCACCCCGACACCGGCGGCAACGGCGATCACCCCGTCCAGCGCACGGCGTCCGGCGGTGTTTTCCTGCGGCGTGGTCTTGGGCAGAAAGTGCAGCGCAAGTAGCAACAGCATGATCGTCACCGTCTCGACCGAGATCTGCGTCAGCGCAAGGTCGGGGGCAGAGATATAGATGAACCCGGCCGAGATCATCAGACCGATGACCCCCAGAACCACCAGCGCGCGGTAGCGCATGTGATGCTGCAGGACGATGACTGCCGTGGCGCAGACCAGAAGGACCCAGCCCACCGCGACAACCGGCGGGATCGGCAGAAGGTCACGGGTTGGCGGGGCGATCTCTCCCCGCATGAAGGCGACGTAGCCAACGGCCACCGTGGCCGCTGTGAAGATCGCCAGGTAACGGCTGATCGAGCCGTCGTGCAACGTGTCAGAGATGGCACGCGACAAGCGCACGCAGCCCGCGATCACCGCGTCAAAGACGGCCTTGGCGTAGAAGGGCCCGGCCTTGATCCAGGCGGCGTCCAGCGGGCGGTGCAGCAGCAGCAGCACCGCGCCCCCGGCAACGGCGGCAATCGACATGTAAAGCGCCGGTGTCACCCCGTGCCAGATCTTGAGATGGGCATGGGTTTCATGGCCGGTGACGGCGGTCGCGGCCATGTTCACCACGTCCTCCGCCAGGAAGGGTGCGACGCCGATCAGCACCACGAAGATGCACAGAAAGGCGGGTGACAGCCACATGCCGGCGGGCGGATCATGCGGTTTCGACGGATAATCGTCGCGCACCGGGCCGCCGAAGACGTGAAAGATGAACCGCAGGCTGTAGGCGACAGAGAAGAGCGCCCCGAAGGTGGCCAACGCGGGCACGATCCACGGATTTTCCCACCAGTAGGTGTGGCTTGCCTCCTCCAGCATCATTTCCTTTGACAGGAAGCCGTTGAACAGCGGGATACCGGCCATCGACAGGGCGGCGACGGTGCCGATGACGGCGGTGATCGGCATCAGTTTCGCAAGCCCCCCCAGCCGCTTGATGTCGCGGGTGTGCGCCTCGTGGTCGATGATGCCGGCGGTCATGAAGAGGGCGGCCTTGAAGGTCAGGTGGTTGAGAATGTGAAAGACAGCCGCAATCGCCGCCGCCTCTGTGCCAAAGCCCAGCAGCATGGTCAGCAGGCCCAGGTGAGACACGGTCGAAAAGGCCAGCAGGCCCTTGAGGTCGTCCTTGAACAGCGCGATCACCGCGGCGATGACCATCGTGACCAGGCCGGTGGTTGCCACGGCGTAGAACCACAGTTCCGTCCCCGACAGCGCGGGCCACATGCGGGCCATGAGGAAAACCCCAGCCTTCACCATCGTGGCCGAGTGCAGGTAGGCCGAGACCGGCGTCGGTGCGGCCATCGCGTGCGGCAACCAGAAGTGGAAGGGGAACTGCGCCGACTTTGTGAAGGCGCCCAGCAGGATCAGAATGACGGCCGGGGTATACCAGTCAGAGGCCTTGATCGCATCCCCGGCGGCCAGAATGTCGGTCAGGTTGTAGCTGCCCGCGACGTTGCCCAGGATCAGCATCCCGCCAATCATCGCCAGCCCCCCGGCCCCGGTCACTGTCAGTGCCATGCGCGCGCCCTGGCGGCCTTCGGGCAGGTGTTTCCAGTAGCCGATCAAGAGGAAGGACGACAGCGATGTCAGCTCCCAGAAGATCAGCAAAAGCAGGATGTTGTCCGAAATCACGATGCCCAGCATCGCGCCCTGGAACAGCAGCAGATAGGTATAGAACTGCCCCACCGGATCCTCTCCGGACAGGTAGTAGCGCGCGTAAAGCGTGATCAGCAGGCCGACGCCCAGGATCATGCAGGCGAACATCAGGCCCAGACCGTCGAGGAAAAAGGCAACCTCTAGCCCCATCTGGGGAAGCCATGGGATCGACATGGTATAGACCGTGCCGTCCATAACGCCCGGGGCCAGCGTGCCCAGCATGACCAGCGCAAGCACGGTCGGCACGGCGGTAAAGGTTGCGGTGGCGGTTCGGCCGGCCCGGATCATGATGCCGGGCACAAGAGCGCCCAGGAAGGGCAGCAGCGCGATGATGGGCAGAAGACTGCTCTGGGTGGTCATTCGCGTCTCCGCAGGGTCAGGAAATTGACGTTTTTTTCCGAAAAGACCGCGAAGATTGCAATGATTATTCCAGAAAAAGGAACCATTGCCGCGGATACAGATCGGGGTCGGCGCGGCCTCAGAGGCCGGAGACGGGGCACCACGGATCACGCAGGCCGCAAGGACAGAAGCGGAACAACCTCGACACCCCCCAAGAGAGGCCGTTGTTCGATCTGATCCCGTGTTTTGGCACTCTGCGGCCCATCCCCCATGTCTGCCGCCCGTGGCGGTTCCAGACCCTTATTGTGGGACAAGATCGGTCCGGTGCAAGGTCAAAGATGACGATTTCCATCATGTTTCCGGCTTGCGACCGGGATGCGGGCCGCCCCTGGGCATTCCGTGTCAGGCGGAGCCGGTGCTGTTGCGCAAGTAGTAGTCACGATACCACGCTACGAATTTTGCCACGCCCTCGCGCACCGATGTACGGGGGCTGTAGCCGGTCAGGGTCTGCATCAACGTGGCATCCGCCCAGGTCGCGGGCACGTCGCCGGGCTGCATCGGCATCAGGTTTCGCGTCGCGTCGAGGCCCGTGGCCTCTTCGATCGCCTCGATGAAATCGGTCAGCTGTACCGGTTTGGAATTGCCGATGTTCACGACGCGGAAGGGCGCCACCGGCGACAGGCTGTCGCCCTCGGGCACGATGCCGTCGGCGGGCCGTTCCGGTGCCGCGTCCATCAGCAGGCGGATGCCCTCGACGAGGTCGTCGACATAGGTGAAATCGCGCTGCATGTCGCCGAAGTTGTAGACGTCGATCGGCCTGTTCTGAAGGATGGCCTTTGTGAACTTGAACAGCGCCATGTCGGGCCGGCCCCAGGGCCCGTAGACCGTGAAGAAGCGGAACATGGTCGTCGGAACGTTGAACAGATGCGCATAGCTGTGCGCCATGGATTCAGTGGATTTCTTCGTCGCCGCGTAAAAGGACATCTGGTAGTCGGCCCGGTCGGTCTCCCGATAGGGCATTTCGGTGTTCGCGCCATAGGCTGACGAAGTCGAAGCCAACAGCAGGTGGCGCGGAGGATGCGCGCGGGCGGCCTCGAGTATCTCGAAGGTGCCGATGATATTCGATTCCAGGTAGGACCGCGGGTTTTCGATCGAATAACGCACCCCGGCCTGCGCGGCGAGATGGATCACCACGTCGGGCTTTTCCCGCGCAAAGAGTTCCGCCATGCGCCCCGGATCCTCGACCCGGCCGATCTCGGGCACGAAATCGCCCAACGGCGCCAACCGGGCGTGTCGATCTTCCTTCAGCGAGACCTCGTAATAATCGGTCAGCGCATCCAGCCCGATCACGCGCCAGCCTTCAGCCAAAAGACGCGCGCAGCAATGATAACCGATGAAGCCGGCGGAGCCGGTGACAAGAACGGTGGGCATGGCGCAGGGTCCTGAGAATTCGTGCCAGTTACGGGGACTCGTTTGCCTGATCCCCGACGATGCGTCTAGTGTTTGCGCAAATGCATAGAGGTCGACGATGGAACTGAAGAAAAACACCTTCAAGGCAGGCTTGCAGGAAGGTCGTCTGCAGCACGGCATCTGGTGTTGCATGACAGATCCGCTGGCCGCAGAGATGATGGCAGCCTGCGGATACGATTGGATGCTCTTCGATTGCGAGCATTCGCCGATGGACCCGATCCGCGTGCTGCCGATGCTGCAGGCGGTGGCACCCTATCCGGTATCGGCCCTCGCGCGGCCCGCCTCGCTGAACGCCCCCGAGATGAAACGCCTTCTGGATATCGGGGCACAGACGCTGATCATTCCCTATGTGCAGAACGCCGAAGAGGCCGCCGAAGCTGCGGCTGCCGTCGCCTATCCGCCCGCGGGTATCCGGGGGGTCGCCGGGATGACGCGGGCCAGCAAATTTGGCCGGATCGCCGATTACCACGCCACCTCACGCGACGAGCTTTGCCTGATCGTTCAGGTCGAAACGGTCGAGGCGATGGGCCAGATCGAGGCCATCGCCACCGTGCCCGGCATCGACGGCATCTTTGTCGGGCCGGCGGATCTGGCGGCCTCGATGGGCTTTCCGGGCAAACCGGCCCACCCTGAGGTTCAGGCGGCAGTGATTGACGGAATCAAACGGATCAGGGCGGCCGGCAAACCTGCGGGCACGTTGATCACCGACCCCGCGTTCGGACAGAAGGCGATCGACGCCGGCGTGGCGTTCATCGCGCAGGATCTGGACCTTGTGGCGCTGCGCAAGGGTCTGTCCCGCAGCTGACCGGCACGGCCTAGCAGAGCGCCTTTTGCGGCGGCGGTTTCCAGTTTCTGTGGTGACAGCCGCGGCGGCGCGTGCCAGAACCGTCCCTGCCATGAGAAAACTCTTTGCCTGCCTGTGTTTCGCCCTTGTGCTTGCCCGGCCCGCGGCCGGGGAAGAGGCAGTGACCGTGTTCGCCGCGGCAAGTCTCAAGACCGCGCTGGACGAGGTCGCCAAGGCCTATGACGGCAACCTTGTTCTGTCCTACGCCGGGTCATCGGCGCTGGCGCGGCAAGTTCAGCAGGGGGCACCCGCCGACATCGTCTTTCTGGCCAACACAGACTGGATGGACGTGCTGGAACGTGACGGGCTGATCGCCCCGGGAACGCGCACCGAACTGCTGGGCAACCGGTTGGTGCTGGCCGGTCCGGCGGGCGCGGACCCGGTCGAGATCGGACCGGACCTGGACTTGGCCGCGATGCTGGGCGACGGGCGTCTGGCGATGGCGCTGGTCGAGGCGGTTCCGGCGGGCATCTACGGCAAGGCCGCGCTGGACTCGCTGGGCTTGTGGGAGGCCGTGGCGCCCCGCGTGGCCCAGGCGGACAACGTGCGCGCAGCGCTGGCGCTGGTCTCATTGGGTCAGGTGCCGCTGGGCGTGGTCTATGCCACCGACGCCGCCGCCGATCCGGCGGTCGATGCCCTCGGCCTCTTCCCCAAGGACAGCCACCCACCGATCCGCTACCCGGTTGCCGCCGTCGAAAATCGCGCCGACGCGGCGGCTCCTTTCCTGACCTTCCTGCAAACGCCCGAGGCGGCGGCACTTTTTGTCGCTCAGGGTTTCGCCGTCCTGGACAACTGACGCGATGGATTGGCTCAGCCCGGCAGAGTGGGAGGCGGTCAGATTGTCCCTCCGGGTGTCGTTCTGGGCCACCGTTGCGGCACTGCCCTTCGGGTTGTTCATTGCCTACGCGCTGGCCCGCTGGCGGTTTCCCGGCAAGCAGATCCTCAACGGGCTGGTCCACCTGCCGTTGATCCTGCCGCCGGTCGTCACCGGTTACCTGCTGCTGATCACCCTCAGCCCGCGCGCGCCGGTGGGGGGCTTCCTGAAATCCATCGGGATCAGCTTTGCCTTCAACTGGACGGGCGCGGCGCTGGCCGCAGGGATCATGGGCTTTCCTCTGATGGTGCGTGCCATGCGTCTGTCGATCGAGGCGGTGGATCCGAAACTGGAACAGGCGGCTGCCACGCTGGGCGCCTCGCGTACCTGGGTTTTTGCCACCGTGACCTTGCCGATGGTGCTGCCGGGTGTCCTGGCGGGCGCCATCCTGGGCTTTGCCAAAGCGATGGGAGAGTTCGGCGCCACGATCACCTTCGTCTCGAACATCCCGGGCCAGACACAGACGCTGCCCTCCGCGATCTATGCCTTTCTGCAGGTGCCTGGCGGAGAGGCCTCTGCCCTGCGGCTTGTCGCCGTGGCGGTTGCCGTGGCGATGCTGGCGCTGCTTCTGTCGGAGTGGATTTCGCGCCGGGTGGCGGCGCGGGTGGGGGGCGCGTGATGCTGGAGGTTGCCGTGCGCCACCGGCTGGGGGCCTTCACGCTGGAGGCCGCGTTCGAGGCACCGCCGGGACTTTGTGTGCTTTTTGGCCGCTCCGGGTCTGGAAAGACCAGCGTCATCAATGCCGTCGCCGGTCTGATGCGGCCCGATGAGGGGCGCGTGCGGGTTGGTGAGCGTGTCTTGGGCGACACGTCGCAAGGGATCTGGCTGCCGCCGCACAAGCGCCGCCTGGGCTATATTTTCCAGGAAGGCCGGTTGTTCCCACACCTGTCGGTCCGGCAAAATCTGCTGTACGGGCGCTGGTTCGCCGGGTCGCTTTTGCCGCTGGACCCGGTGGTGGAAATGCTGGGCCTTGGCCCCCTGCTGACCCGCCGCCCCGGTGCCCTGTCAGGCGGGGAAAAACAACGCGTTGCCATCGGGCGCGCCCTGTTGGCCGATCCCGGCCTGATCCTGGCCGATGAACCTTTGGCCGCACTGGACGAGGCCCGCAAGCGCGAGATCCTGCCCTATTTCGAACGGCTCCGGGACGAGGCCCGTTGTCCGATCCTCTATGTCAGCCATTCCGCAGGAGAGGTCGCCCGGCTGGCGACAACCGTGGTTGTCCTCCAAGACGGGCGTGTTGTGAGGCAGGGCACCGCCGCAGAGGTGCTGAGCGACCCCGCCGTGACACCCGCGGGCATCCGCGCCGTGGGCGCCGTTCTAGAGGTGCGGGTGGCCGCCCACCATGATGACGGCCTGACCGAACTGGATGCCGGGGGCGTGCCGCTGTACCTGCCGCGTGTTCCGCAGGCCGTGGGCGCGCCTTTGCGGATCCGGATCGCGGCGCAGGAGGTCATCCTGGCGCGGCAACGGCCCGAGGGGCTTTCGGCGCTCAACATATTGGCGGGCAAGGTGGATTCCATCCGAGAGGGAGATGGTCCGGGGGCGCTTGTCTCGCTGGATACAGCGGCGGGGCGGGTTCTGGCGCGGGTCACGCGGCGGTCGGCGGAGAAGCTGGGCCTGGCGCCCGGAGTAGACTGTTTCGCCGTGGTCAAGACGGTGGCAATCGCGCGTGAGGATGTTGGCACCGCTTGAACCCATGCCCGCCCCCGCTAACTGGCGCTGCATGGAAAACGCATTGATCATCGGGGACAGCGGCGGCATCGGCGGGGCGGTGGCGGCGCATCTGCGCGACCACGGCATGTCCGTCGCCGGTCTGTCGCGGTCGCGCGACGGACTGGACGTGACGGATGAGGACAGTCTGCGCACCATACTGCGCGCGCTGCAGGGGCCCTTCGATCTGGTCTTCGTGGCAACCGGGGCGCTGGAAATCGCCGGGGCAGAGCCGGAGAAGACACTGAAAGCACTGGATGCCAAAACCTTGATGGACCAGTATCTGCTGAATGCCATCGGCCCGACGCTGGTCCTGAAACATGCCTTGCCCCTCTTGCCGCGCCGCGAACGGGCGGTCTTTGCCGTGCTTTCGGCGCGCGTGGGGTCGATCGGGGACAACGGGTTGGGTGGATGGTACAGCTATCGCGCGGCAAAGGCCGGCGTGAACCAGTTGATCCACACGGCGGCTGTTGAACTTGCGCGTTCGCACCGGCAACTGGCCTGCGTCTGCCTGCATCCCGGAACGGTCGAAACGGCGTTTACCGCCAAGTACGCCAATCGCTATCCCACGGTCACGCCGACCCATGCAGCCGAGCGCCTGGTCAAGGTCATGAAGGGGCTAAGCCCCGAGGATACCGGGAAATTCCTTGACTACGCGGGCCGGGAGATTCCCTGGTGAGCCGGCTGGTCCTGGTACTGGGCGACCAGTTGAGCGAGGGCGTCGCGGCGCTGAAAGCCGCGGACAAGGCGCGTGACGTGGTGATCATGGCCGAGGTCGTGGACGAAACCGACTACGTGCCGCATCACCCCAAGAAGATCGCGTTCATCTTTGCGGCGATGCGCAAGTTCGCCGCGCGCCTGCGCGAGGACGGCTGGGAGGTGCGCTACACCGAGCTGGACGACACGCAGAATGCCGGGTCGATCTGTGGAGAGTTGCTGCGGCGGGCCGAAGAGACGGATGCCTCCGAAGTGCTCGCTACGGAACCCGGAGAATGGCGCCTTATCAATACCTTGCAGCATTGCCCGCTCAAGGTGCGCCTGTTGGAAGATGACCGTTTCATCGCCTCGCACGCGATGTTCGACCAATGGGCCGAAGGCCGCAAAGCCCTGCGGATGGAGTATTTCTATCGCGAGATGCGGCGCAAGACGGGCCTTCTGATGGAAGGCGACGACCCCGCCGGGGGGCAGTGGAACTTTGACCATGACAACCGCAAACCGGCGCCTGATACTGTCACGCACAAGCCGATATGGTTCGAACCCGATGCTGTCACGGAGGAGGTTCTGGATCTGGTCGAGGCAAGGTTCCCGAACAATTTCGGTGTGTTGCGACCCTTCGGCTTTGCCACCGACCGGGCGGAGGCCCAGCAGGCACTGGCGCATTTCATCGATCATGCGCTGCCCCGGTTCGGCGACTACCAGGATGCAATCCTCGACGAGAACCGCTTTCTCTATCACTCGCTATTGTCGGGCTACATGAACATCGGGCTTCTCGACCCGCTGGATGTCTGCCGGGCTGTCGAAAAGGCGTTTGAAAACGGCGATGTCCCGATCAACGCCGCCGAAGGCTTTATTCGGCAGATCATCGGCTGGCGGGAATATGTCCGTGGGATCTATTTCCGCGAAGGGTCGGAGTATCCTGAGCGCAACGTATTGGATCACACCCGGAAATTGCCTTGGTTCTACTGGAGTGCCGAGACCGACATGCGCTGCGTCGCCAAGGCTGTGGAGCAGACGCGGGACGAAGCCTATGCCCACCACATCCAGCGCCTGATGGTGACGGGCAATTTCGGGTTGCTTGCGGGGGTCGATCCACACGCGCTGCACGAGTGGTATCTGAGCGTCTACATCGACGCCTTTGAATGGGTCGAGGCGCCCAACACGGTAGGAATGAGCCAGTTTGCCGATGGTGGCATCATCGCCTCAAAGCCTTATGTTTCCTCGGGAAATTACATCAACAAGATGTCGGACCACTGCAAGCCCTGCGCCTATTCGGTGACCGCCAAGACCGGCAAGACTGCCTGCCCCTTCAACCTCCTCTACTGGCATTTCATGGACAGACACCGAGACCGGTTCGAAAGCAATCCCCGCATGGCCCAGATGTACCGTACCTTCGACAGGATGGATCCTGACAAGCGCGAAACCGTGCTGCGAGAGGCGCAATCCTTCTTGGACCGCATGGAAGCGGGTGAACGCGTCTGATGCTGGCACAGAACCTGCGCTTTGTTCGTCGAAATAACTTCGATGGTGTAGCAAGGCATCTGCTGTGCCAAGGTGGGTCCGCCAGGGACCACGGGTGACAGCGCTCACACCATAGTGGCCAGTACGCACAAGGCACCGTCGGAATTGACAAAACCCGTGTTAGTGCATCCTCACGGTGCGAAAACGATGCGCACCGTGAGCCACTATGCCTACAAAAACTGTAGGACACCGCGTAACCGTACGTACTCTGCCTTAGATCATTGAAGAAAATCGTCGGTTCAGGCCCAATAGTTTGCGCACTATCCGCCCAAAGTCTTGCGCGATTTGCCCATAATGTTGCGCATACCGCGTGCCGCTCGCAGTCAGCGACCGACTGACATTTTGATACGACGAATCCGGACGGCAGTCCAGCATCCAGAAATGCCGAAAGCCGCCAAGGCATTCCTTGGCGGCATACATATAGTGCGCGAGGAGGCGTGTCGGTTAGGAGGGGGGAAACGCGATAATTCGGGCAATGTCACGGGTTCGGATCAGATGTCCACGGGATGATGTCCCTACCGGTTGCGACCCGACTGAAGAGATCCCGCGATCTGCGAGAGATGCGAGCAGCTTTCGCGAGGTCGTCTTGCCTTCCTTCGCCAGGTCCGAGACCACATGAAATTCCCGATAGAACTGCGAAAGCGCTTCCTCAGTAATCTGCCAGACGTGGAACGAGCCTCGCTTCCCTTTGGTCGCCTGAAGCAAACCCTGCTCGCACCATCCGGTGACGCATTCGGGTTTCCATCCCGAGAACTCGGCAACGTCTCCAGCAGTCCATGACCGCGCGCCGCCATGAACTTGAAGAAGGCGGTCGATCTCCGCTGCGTCGAAGAGCGCATCGCCGAGATTATCACCCTCAGCGAACTTGACCGCTCGAAGCTTTTTGTCCGCTATGAGGCGATAAATCTTCAGAATCGCGTTCCGATCCGTCGTCCTGCGCAGGTTGATCTCGCGAAAGGCCACCATCTCATCGGCTCCGGCACTTTCAACCCGGGCCACTTGCCGGATTCCATCTACCGCAGTGCAGATGTTTTTGAGGTCGAAATTTCCATCGACGCAGGGATGAGTTGACACTCTGCACTCGGCACCGAAGAACCTTGCCTCTTCCATGAGTTCGAACTGTTTCCTCGAAACCCCAAGCATGTTCCGAACCTTTTCCTTGGTCGCAGATCGCGCCCGTTGCTCACGGACCTCTTCTATGCCCTGCGTTCTGACGATCGTATGAAGGTGGCCCGTGCCTGATCGTCCCTGCGATCCCTCCATGACCCCAGCACGGACTGCCTCGACAATCCTCTCGCTGCGTATGCCCAAGATATCTCCTGCGTGGGCCGCGCTCATCCATGCCGCGCCATCCTGATGTCGACGGGTTTTGTATGCGTCGCCACACACTGTGCTGACGACAATGAGGCAGCGGGACAGCAATGCCTCGGCCAGTGCACCTTTCTGGCTAAGAAGGCCACGATACCATGGGCCCAAACGTGTGGCGGCCGTTAGTCCTTTTGCACCCTGGGTATTCCATCGCTCGATTACATGATCGTCGAATGCCTTCGGCCAATCGATGAGCAGCGGTTCGATGCGTGCAAGTCGAACGCGAGACTCTTCGACGGACTTAGGATAAGTTGCCTTGCCTTCCTTACCGGTCCGCGCGCGAGCCATATTCGCACAGAGAAACCACACGGTGCGGGCCGCGTGCAGGCCTTCCTCTGAACCGAGGTCTATGCCGCCCATGTGGGCCGAGTGTCCCGCGATTAACTTTGCGAACTCAGTCTCGAAAGGGCCGGCGGGCACAGCATTCGCGTCGCCATAGGAAGTGCCGCACAGGCAGGCCGCATACCCATCGCCGAGCAGGGTGAGATCGTCACCGCAACCAGGACACTGATCGATTAGCTGGCATTCATGCTCGGCACATGCCGTGACCAAGGCGTGTCGCCACTCTTTCCGCCGGGGCTGGCGCGCGGCAATACAGGCGGGGCAAACCGGGTCGCGGTGCATCCGATGGAACGACCAGTCGAGGGCGGCGTCCATCGGCTGCTTGGCAGGCAGGATCTGCTCCATCGTGGCCAAGTCGAGTCCGAGCTCCAAAGCCAGCCGCTCTGGCTCCTCGACTGTAGCGCGCCCGTAGGTCTGCCCGAGCGTCGTCAGGAAGCCCCTGGCCTCGGGAAAACCTTCCGCATCAGAGCGCCGCTTGATGTAGCCGAGAAGGCTTTCGTCAGTGTAAGGGATCATTCCGTCAACGCCCCTTCGTCCGCCTGCCGAAAAGCGTCGAGCTCAAGCGACGAATTCGGATCAGGGAGCTTTAGTCCTGCGTCCCTCATGACCTTCGCGTAGGACCGCAGAAGAACGTCATCCTGTGGTGGTTCGGGGTCGAAGATCGGCGCGAGACGAGATAACCCTTGAAGTCTTACGCTGGCGGCTTTCCCCATATCCGACAAGGCCAAGGCCTTGGTCCGCGCAGACTTTCGGACAGCGACCTCGAGCAGCTCGATCACCATGCCGACGCGACCGCCAGACGCAGCGAAAAGGCGCCGTGTCATGTCTATCCAGTCGAATTCGAGCGAGATACCGCGCTCCTCAAGGTATTCAAAGATACTGTAGATTACTGTTGTGAATTCGTTCCGGTCGTTCGGGTTCGTCCAGCGATAAGGTTGGAGCTCGATCGTGGCCATGGACCGCGCCGCGAATTGCTCGTTCTCATCAATCAAGCGTTGGAACTTCGGCAACCCCATAAGGATGAGTATGACACCCGAGCGATCCACGATGGTCTTGAAATGGTCCGCAGCTGCACGGCGAGTGAGGTTCGCGCCGGGTTCGGCGCAATGGCTGCACTCATCGAGGGCCACAATCCGAACATCGCGTTGTTCCAGAAGATCATACATCCGATCTTTCAGGAGGGCGAGCTTGGGATTAGCCCCAGCCCGCCCCATCGTCCGAATGATCGATGCGTAGATCTCCGAATCATTCGGCTTGGGAGAGATTTCGCCGGACAGAAAGTCCGGCGATGGGATCATGTATCCTGGGCCGGACCGAAGCTTAGAAACCTTGCTTTCGACCGCTAACAGGAGGTCGGATTTACCGACGCGGGACGGGCCAAGAAAGGGAATGCATACCCCATCCGAGCCAGCCAACTCGATTGCCTCGAGCATCTGGTTCAGTGCAATGTCGTAACGGGAATGCGAAATCCGTAAGCCCTTCAGGGAAAGTTCGGTCACGTTAATTATCCTCGTGCGGAGATCCGGTTACGCTGCTTCGGGGCGAGCACCGGCATCGTCGGGTGGGAGACATTGCCAGAAGGCATTGAGCTATTGGGGCCATTGCTGCGGTTTATGATTTCATCATCTCGCCGCTTGCGCCGGGCAGCATGTTGTTCCTTGCGCCCTTTGGTCGTCGCTTTAGACGGCTTATGATGCTTACCCTCTGCGAGGGCCGCGAGGACCTCCGCAGCACAGAGATAGTCGTCCGGGTCACGCCGATTTAGCGCGATGATGCGATCCCTTTCCGCGACAGAAATCGCGGGCAAGTCGGGATCTTTGCAAGGCACGTAGAATGCTTCGCCAGATTTCGGATGAGAAACGATTATCTCCCGGATGTCGGCCGGGTTAATGCGGATATCAACTTCGAGCTTTTCTTTCGTGTTTTTCTTCAAATGTCGCAGCTCTTTAGAGGAATACTGAACGTATCCAACCTCGATGCCGTAGCGGTGGACGATCCTCCTCTCCGCATAATGGAAGAACATCTGTGCGAGCTGCTGTTTACGGGGCGGCTCCGGCACGTAGTATTCGGTGGACAGGCGACGCCAGCTCTCAATGGGGCTCTCGCGGCGCTTCAGCGGCGACTGCACACGCCGACGCGGAATGACGCCATACACGTCGTAGCGCCACACCTGCACCTTTTGAACGAACTCATCAAAGGTCCAGCATGCCTCTGCCTTTGCCCGTTCATAACGTTCTTTGGAGGACAACTCGCGGGTCTGCGTGGCGCCGTCGAGCCTCGTTACGAAGTTCTTGAAAGTCGACATGGCGCGCTCGACAAACGGTTTCTTCTCTGGATGCCCAGGGATGTTCTTTTGCAGCTCGATGGCGGTCGTCGATAGCAGGCGATTGAGTATGCTACCGGAGTTTTCAGACCCTTGGTCCGCTACCACCGTGAGAGGAAGGCCTGCCACATGCACCCGGTTCTCGATGCCGAACCGATCGAAAAATTCTTCGTCGTTGCCTCTCATCGCCTCGTAGAGCGCGGTTACAGTGGTCAGTCCAGTGGGGTTCTCCAGGGAAACAACGAGCCCTACGATGAAACCGGACGCCGCATCCACCGCCAGCGTGACCCATGGCCTGATCAGCTTACCATCATAGATTACGAAGATGTCTGCCTGTGTAGAATCGACTTCGAGCCGATCGTAGGCATGTTCGATCATCTGAAAGCTGCCAGCTTGGAGCAGCGCTTTTCGCGCGGCCTTCTTTCCCAGCCGCCGCTTGATGACATCAGAATGAGGGATGTAGCTATCGATTATCGATTTTATAGCTTTTTCGCCGTGATTTCCCGGTTTTCCTTCCGGTCGCTGTTCGGAGAAGCGCTTCAGATATTGGAGCCTCGACTCACGAACCAGCTCTGTCATGTTCATGCGGTCTGAGGTTAGGTAAGAACTCTCGAGAAGATCGAGGACGACCTCGCGGAAAATTTCATCATAGCGAACGGTATAATTTCCGGACTGGTCTCGCTTATCAACCAGGCCAAGCTGACCCATTGCGCAATAATCTTTTCGATACTTTTGGATTGTCCGGACAGCCGGGAGCTTGGACGCGCGCGAAGCAAAACGCGGATCATTTTGCAACTTGATACGGATCGCGTCCATTACCTCGTCCCACTTGAGGCCCAACTCCTGGTAGCGGTCGGCGAGTTCAAGGACGCGCTTGCGGAAGGCTGCCTCCGAAATCTCATCGTCGCTCATGATACGGTCGCAGAATACCGGCTCTTGGCCCTCGGAGACATTTCCGAGGGCAATCTGCCGATGAAATTCCTCCAGGGTGATCTCAGTCCTCATTCCATTAAGATCGAGAACGACGGACGGCTTATCTTGGACGCGTCCGATCACACGGTATAGGATCTCTCCGTTCCGAAGATGGCGACCATCATATGCTTGTAGCTGGTTCATAGCGGCAAAACCTCGAGGTGCGATACATCACCGCCTACGCGGAGAAGCTTCGTCCGATCGCTGAAAGGGGCGCGTGAGAGGTCGGTCGCGAGAAGCCCTTGGAAAAGGGCCGCATAGACTTCCGCTCGCGTCAGGCCAAAGGACCGTTGGGCTTCTCCAAATGATACGCTGCGCGGGAACTGCGTCTCGATCAACTCACGTATTGCAGGTTCCAGACTGCGGTTCGGGAGGGCCCGGAGAATACGGAGATTCCGATGGTCCGCACGAGTGAACATTTTTTCCGTGACCAGAGTAAGTCGATGACCGAGTTGCTCCATGGCCGCGACCAAACGGCTGAACTCTGGGTTGCTGCGAAGCCAGCGACTATGCTTTCCTTCGACGAAGACGGTCTGTCCATTTACAAGCTCGAACAGGAAGTCAGGCGTGTAGACCCAAGGCTTGTAACGCGTCCCGTGCACCGCCTCGGTCAGAGCGGTCTTGGTCGGGTAGGCTTCGCCAGTGTGCAGGTCAAAAGTCGTGGGTTGGGGAAAGACCCGGCGAACCCTCGGGTCGACCTCAGCTGCCACGACGATGATGGATTCACCGAGGCTCTCCGTGTCAATAATGCCCATCGCCTTGCGGCAGGCCTGACGGTTCACCTTCTTTTGCAGACCTCGCTTGTAAATCGTGCGAGCGGGATTATCGGCAATGTTGTTTTCGAGCTGCATCCTTTAGACCTTTTTTGGGGCCATTATTGTCTGCGAGAATAGTGGGGCGACCCCGTGGCGACGAAAAATCCGCCAGCCGTTTGCCGCCCGAAAAAATCACAAGTAGCTGTATTTAATTGGATCTTTTTTCTGCACGTTGACGAGAAGGCAGGGATCTCGGGAAGTTTCCGTTTGGTGGTTGCCCAAGTTTGAACACAAAATTTAGCCCTATAGGTCTATTCGAAGAAATGAGCGTTCAGTGAAGGAGACCCGAGGCGATTCGCTTAGAGGGGCGTGCCGTCGGCTGAAATCAGGGAATACTTTGCGCTTTGAGGCCGCCCGGAGCGGCAACCCCTGGCGGCGCAGCTGCTCCATGCTGAAGTGATGCTCGCAACATCCAGTAGTCAGTGTCAGCATCATGCCCCTCCGAAGAGCATAGCAAGTGTGCTATACTACGGCTCCAAGATGGAGTTCCTGATCATGGTTGAGAGTCACAGATCCCTCCGAAACGCGCTTCAGCGTGCGCATCCAAAGCTCGCGGAGCATCAAGCCAAGAACGCCCGCAAGCGCGGGATTGCCGTCAGGCTACGCGCTCTGCGAGATGCAAGGGGACTGACCCAGGATGAAGTGGCTGCGGCGGCAGGAATGACGCAATCCATGATTGCAAGGTTGGAAGCCCTGACCGGGCCGGTGCCGAGCCTCCAGTCGATCGAGCGCTACGTTGATGCATGCGGGGGTCATCTGGCACTTCTTATCTCGGACAAAGAAATCGATAGCGAAGATGCATTCGGAGATGCTTTTGCGAAGGCGAGGGGACGCATCCCAGCGGATATCGATCTAAGCGTCGAAGACCCCCATTCCCCTCATGATTCCTGAACGAAGGCATAAGAGATCGACATCAGCTTCGAACCAGCCCGGTCACCGACTGCTATTGGCAGCGCCACTTTGGGTGTAAGAACATCGAAGTTGACGACGCCTGGTCGCGCCAGCATGAATTGAGATAGAAGGACGGCAAATCAGAAATCGGTCCGCATCAATTCAATTAAGTCCCCGCGGACGCCCGTTTCGCTTGACCACGCGTGCGATCGTTTGCACATCAATGTAATGGCGAAAGTAGAAAATACCTCCGACACTGAACCTGGCTCAAGCCCGGCATCGCGCGGCGCGGCAGGCGCCTATATTGAGGGCGAGCTCGGAGCGTTGTATCTGCTTGCGCTTCTGACCTGCAACCGGGCGCCGGGGCTGCCGTCCGCGCGCGTCACGGGCGTGCGCTTCCAAGGCGTCGAGCAGGGGTTCAAGCTCGACGACCTCATCATCACGGGCGTCGGCGCCAGCGGTGATACGCTACTCGAAATCCAGTCGAAGCGCGATATCCAGTTCTCGCCGAAGGACCCGGTCTACAAGGATGTCGCACTACAGATTGCCAGCAGCACCATTGGGGACGTCCCGGCGGAGCGCCATCTGTTCGGTATTGCCACGCAGCGGACCAGCCGCAAGATATCGGGTGCATATCAAGACGTGCTGGGCTGGGCGCGCAGCGCGGCCACAGCGGACGAGTTTTTCACCCGTCTGAAGGCCACGGGCGTGGCGAACGATGACATGCGCAAGTTCGTCGAGACGACGCGCGAGCATCTTGTCGCGGGCGGCGTCACCGACGAAAACGAGACGATCTGGCGGCTGCTGCGCCGGATACTGATCCTCGAATTTGATTTCGAGGCAAGCGCGCCGATCGCTCGCACCTACGGCTTGGCGCTCGCGCGGATGGCGCTGGCGGACGAGCAGATCGCACGCGCCGAGGCACTGTGGAGCCGCCTCGTCGATCTCTCGATCCAGACCGGCACGCGGGGCGGCGAGATCGATACCGCTGCACTCAAAGCCAACCTCGCCGAGGCCGATTTCAAGCTTGCCGGCGAACGCGAATACGGCCCGGCCCGGGCGCGGCTCGCCGAGCTCGCGCAAAACACGCTCTCGCCTATCGGGACGAACGTCGCAGGCGTCACGCTGCCGCGGCTGGCCGCGGTCGCAGCGCTCGACGATGCGGTAGAGACGCAGCGCTTCATCGTCGTGCGCGGCGATACCGGCGTCGGCAAATCCTGGGTGCTTCGCCACTATGCCGAGCGCGTTGCCGCAAATGCCCCGATCATCGTTCTCGACCGTGAGGCGACGCCCCCTAATGGCTGGTTGTATTTGGCGAACGCCCTCGGCATTCCCGGATCGGCGGATGCCTTCCTGACCGATCTGGCGGCGAGCGGTGGCGCTTACCTCTTCATTGACGGCATCGACATGGTCGATGATGCGGGGCGACAGCGCACGATCAGCGAGCTGCTGCGGGCCGCCGGCGCCATACCCGGCTTCACTGTGATCGCAACCGCGCGGCAGACCGGCGCCAGCGACGCCATCCCATGGCTCGACGACCAGATCTCGACCGCACTGGGCGGTATGCACGAGGTCAAGGTCGGAGCGCTGTCGGACGAAGAAGTCGCGATCCTGACCGATCAGGCGCCCGAGCTACGGATGCTGCTCAATGCCGGCCATCCCGCAGCGCAACTCGCGCGCAACCTCTACCGTTTGTCGCGACTGCTCCGCGAACCGAGCGCCGCGTCGGTCCGAACTGAGGCCGGGCTTGCGCAGCTTTGGTGGATCGGCGCCGATGGCGCGCCGACGGCCGAAGTGCGGGCAGCGCAGCGAATCCTCAGAGCACTGGCGACTGCCGCCCTCAAGGGCGACGCCGGAATCGATCTCGACGAGGATTCGTCCGCGCGAAACCATCTGCTCGGTGCTCAGTCGCTCCGCGAGGTCCGGCCCGACCGACTCGATTTCAATCACGACGTGCTGCGCGACTGGGCGATCGGGAATTACCTCGCCGAAGACCCGTCCCGCCTGGCAGTGTTCGACCTGGGCGGGCCCGTGTCGCCGCGCGTCGCCCGCGGTATCGAGATCGCCGCGCGGCTCGTGCTCGAGACCGGCGAGGATGCAAGTGCCTGGCACGATCTGCTCGAGCACCTGTCGCCTCCGAGCGCGCACGGCTCTTGGCGCCGACAAGCGATCCTCACCCTGGTCAGGTCCGAAGTCGCGACCGATCTGCTTGAAAAGTCGAGCGCCTCGCTGCTCGCAGAGGGCGGGGCACTCTTGACCGAGCTGTCAACTACTTTCGTCGCGGTCGAGACGCAGGCGGCAGCCGACATCATCACATTGCCCGATGGATCGGAGATCAACCTCCCGCGCTCGTTTCGAACCGACGTGACGGGATCGTCGGTCCTGGTGCTGCGCTGGATACTTGATCACGCCGCCGAGGTGCCAATGTCGGCGATCGACGCCGTGGTCGAGCTGGTCGAGATACAAATCTTCTTCCTCAAGATGCTCCCGTCGCTTGCCGAGCGAACGGCCCGGCTACTGTTCGACTGGCTATGCCAGCTCGATCTGCGCGACATGCCGGTCACGATCCCCGGGATTGAGGGACGCGCGCGCTGGTCAGGCGATGCGCGGCAGACGATCAAAAAGCTCCGGCAAATGGCGATGCTGCTCGGGTCCTTCGCGCCCGATGCCCTCAAGGCCTATCTCACCGCAATCACGGGCGACGGCGACCATCACAAGATCGAGGAATTGCGCCAGTTCTCGAGCGTGATCGCTCCCGTCGCGCCAGCCGAACTGGCGGTGATGGTTCAAGCGAGCTTGATCGAGAATACTCGTGGGCGGACTCGAAGGGACAGCGCGATGCGGGACGCCTTTAGCTTTGCTGATAGCGACTATCTGCCGCCCTCGCCCGCGCAGCCGCCGTTTCTCGACTTGCTAAACGCGGCGCCGACCGAAGGCCTGGCGTTAATCCGGGGGCTGGTCGATGAAGCGATAGCTTTTCACACCGATGGGCGCGAGCCAGGCGAAGACGTCATCACCGTCGACTTTGGCGAGGGGCCGCGCCTATTCCCCTGGAGTTGGACCTATGAATGGTCGCGAGGCCGTGGCAACGAATATGCGGTCGCTTCCGGGCTACTCGCGCTCGAGGCGTGGAGCCAGAAGCGGCTCGATGACGGCGATCCGGTCGAGGACGTGCTCGCCGATATATTGGGCCCAGAGGGCAGCGCGGCTGCCTATCTCCTCATCGCGATCGACGTGTTGTTGTCGCACGGCAGCGTCGCGCGTGTAGCGCTCGCGCCGTTCCTCGCGAGCCCGCAGCTCCTTGCCGAAGATCGCACCCGGCAGATTCATGACCAGATGGAGGCAGGGCGTGATACGCTGGGACTGAAGGATGAGCCGAAGGGTCCGGTGCGTTTGGCCGATCTGAAGGCAAGACCCTCGCGCGGCTATTCGCTGATCGACATCTTGCCGAATTTTCTGGCCGACGAGCCAGTCGGCAACGGGTTGCGAGCAGCGCTCGCTACGGCGGTCGAGACGCTCGAACCTTACGCCGCGCACGCGACTTTGAGCGCACCTGAGTTCGCCGGCCGCTATGCGCTTAACGTCCTCACTCTGGCGAACTGGTTCGAGCGGGAGGACGGCAATCTCGAATATCGGTCGCCCCCAGACGAAGCCGCGCATTTCGCGGCGCTCGAAGCCAAACGGGATGTGTCGGTTCAGGCGAGCGGGATGGAAGCGCGCATTTCGATGGCGGTCGACGGTGGGACGTATGCTACGGCCGAAACCGCACGCGACGCAGTCGCCTATGCCGAGGGCGACGTGCCCGATGGCAGCGATACTGACGCGCTCAAGTCGCGCGCAACGCGGCTGATCACGACGGCGCTGCTCGTCGCGCGTGACGGCGACGATGGGCTGCTGGCAGCACATGAAGCCTGGGTGCGGGAAGTTATCGGGATCACGCTTGAGGAGAAATCCGATCGAGGCAGCGGGTCTCGCGAGACCCTGCGCTACAACCGCCCGGCGATTGCGATCCTTGCACTGATCCATCTCTGGGCCCGGCTGAGTAAAACCGCGGATCGCGATGCGCTGGTCGCGCTTGCGACACGCAAGGATCGGGCGGCAGCCCCCGCGGTAGCGGCGGCTGTCCCACGCATCTTGGAGATCGAACCGCGTCTTTTCAAAGCGATGATGCGGGCGGCCTTTTCCAGCATGACGTGGCGTTGGAAAAGCCACAAACCGGAAGACGAGGCGGCGAAGGCGGCGTTCGAAGCGGAGCGTGCCGCCGGGACCGACGCGGCGGTGACAGCCGAACTGGCCTGGCTTGATGGCGGCGCTGAACCGAACTGGCCCGCTTGGCCCGAGGAGGGACCGAATCTGCGCCGGGCCAGCCGGATGCGGGTGCCGGGATCAGTCACACCTGAAGAGTTCGATGTCGACGACGCGCTGGAGACGGCGATCGACGTTCCGCCAACGATCCTTCACGCCGATCACCAGGCGGGGGCCCATTGGCTGGCAATCATACAGTTGGCGCCCGCGAACGCCATCGGCTGGCGGCAGGAGATCGTCTCGGCTTATGCTGAATGGACAGGCCGCATGAATGGGTTGGGCCAAGCGGCCGACGCCGAGATCAGCCGCGAGCCTACCGACTGGAATTTGCAATATTACGCGTTGTATGCCGAGCGGCTGCTCGACGGAGACGATGCGGCATTCGCCGCCGATCTGCCGTTCGTGACCGACCTGCCCGACGCGCCTTTTGCCGAGGTCGCGCAGACGGTCCAGCACGCCGCTGACGTGCTCTACTTCAACCACACCAGCCGCGCGCCGGAACGGCCAGTGGCGCTACGAGAAAAGCTCGTCACGCGGCTGATGAAGCTCAGCCGGTGGCGGAGCATCCTCGACCCAGGCGAAGCTCGGATCGGCCTGAATAGCGGTGGCGTCATCGGGCAAATGCTGTTCAATACCTATGGGCCGATCACCGGGACGCACAGCTATCTGGTGCCAACCGTGTTCGACCGGGTTGATCCATT
This sequence comes from Mameliella sp. MMSF_3455, assembly GCF_030733205.1. Taxonomy (GTDB): domain Bacteria; phylum Pseudomonadota; class Alphaproteobacteria; order Rhodobacterales; family Rhodobacteraceae; genus Antarctobacter. The sequence continues at coordinate 126,984 of NZ_JASHJL010000003.1, read as the reverse complement.
TCTACCTATACTCCGCCCGATGTTGCCCGGGGGACCAACGGTGTTCGTCGCGCGCTGCACGATGAACCTGCTGCTGGTCGCGCCGCGTTCGCGCCATCTTGGTTTTCTGTTGGACGCAGTCGACGCTTGGTTCGGTCGCACGACGTCACCGGATCTGTGGATCGCGGCGGGCGTCGGCGGCCGCGTTATGCAATGGTTTGAAGCGTGTGTTGGCGAAGATCCGGGATTGCTCGAACCTGGCCACCCGGCGCGCACGCGGATCGATCGGGTGTTGGGCCGGCTGGTGGCGGTTGGTGTCGCCGAGGCGCATGATCTGGAGCAACGCGTCGCAGCGGCAGCCGAAGCCCAGGCGGTCGCTTCCGTCCCTCGCAAGCCGAGCTGAGGCTCGGGTCGGGGCGGACCTCGCATCAGGGGTAGGACAAGATCGTCGGGCTCGTCTCAGGGAACCTGTCCATCTCTTCCAGGATCGGGTTGGGAGAAAAGCAGCGCGCTGACATGAAGTGAAAGTTGAGTGATTGAGTCTGCTTTGGTCGATTGGGCGACGGCGGCTGCCCGTATCCTCTCGGCCCAGAGCTATACTCGGGATACTTTCAACGAATGGCAGCTTTGCGCCTGAACTGCCAAAGCTTAGCGAACGGCCCGAAGCCGACCTTAGTGAGGCCTTCAACGAATTACCGGTTTGAGCCCGATCTGGCCCATGTCCGACGTCGCCGCCCTCCTACCGTGGCCGACCTAAGTCACCACAGTAAGCGGTCGACCTTTCATTCAATGCGCCGTTTGGCAATCGAGTAATATTGACGTAGGGACGGGAGATGTTAGTTGCGAAACACTGACCAAGGGGAGCGGACTTTGGGCGAGGCAAAACGACGGGCGGCTGCCCGAAAGCTGGAATATGCAACGGTGGATCAAAGGTTGCGTCGGCTTGGGATTGATACAGCACAGTTTGGCTTCTACGACCAGCCGGCATTCTTGGCCGAGGAACGTAGCAACGGTGAATTCTTAGACCAGTATGCGATATGGGTGAAATCGCGTCCGCGCACGGCTGAATATGATGAACGAGCCCGCGAAATCGTTCCGCGATTAGCGGAATTCCTCGCAGAGTTATTCGAACGCGAAAATATGCATCGTAGTTGTGTTCATGCTTCGTCGATGATGCAGCGTATCCTCGACCGGCTTGGGGTCTGGAGCTTCGGCCTCAAGGGCTCAATGATCATGGAGGTTGAGTTCGAGAATCTCTGGCGAGGCCAGTGCATGTGCGACACCCCAGACTTCGCTGGTGCTGAACTTGGACATGCCTGGGTTGTCGCTCCGCCGTTCGAAATTGTTGACCCTACTATCCGGCTTCAGAATCCGCCGGGCGACGCAATGAACACATATACGCCGTCGATCGTCGCGGTTGAGAATACGTCTCTGACCAGGCCAACAATTGATGACGTCGTCGGCGCCGAATTGCGAGCGTCCTATGCCCAAAGAGAGGGGCGGATCGACATGCAGCTTCACCACCGGCTCGTCCCACAGCTCAAGGAATTCAGCCGTAATTTCCCCAGCCGAGAGGTTAGAATTGAAGAATTGAAACTTCGATATGTGCCCGCAGGTGTGCGGATTAGCGACGTGGTGCTTGAGGAGATAAACGGCGCTGGCGACCGACTGACAGGGGCTCAAGTTTGGAACGATTATATTGCGCCGGCCTTTTCAGAACATATTGTGCTGGGGGAGAATTAATCTCATGGGACCTGCGACGACGGAAGGTTGTGTGCTCAATTTATCAGAAGACGAGCTTGATCAGCATGTCTACAGAATTATGCCTGAAGAATATGTCATCAGTATTTTTACCAACCGGGAGAATGTTCTAAGTCAGGTCCACAAATGGAAGGATAAGTTTGAAAATTTCCAACTCAAGCTTGGAGGTATCCTGAACAATGAACCCTTCGAATTCGGGTTCCGGGACGATTTTGTTGGCCAATGTTGGTCGCGTGAGAACCTGTCGGAAGCGATGTGGGGCATCTACGCGAACGACCCTAACCGCCGGTTTATTCGGATTCGGTCGACACCGCGCAAGCTATTGTCCGCTCTCGTTCAGAAGCATCCCAAGATGCCGCAGGACACCTGCTTTATCGGCAAAGTTCTTTATAAGCGCGAAGAAGAACTAAAGGCCTACGTCCAGAATGGCGGCCGATTATACATTAGCGCGTCGCGGCTTGCAGAAAGCCTCCTGCTCAAGCGACGGTCTTTCAAGCATGAATGCGAGGTGAGACTGATCTATTTTGGTGATGCAAATCTCTACGATGACAAAGGGTTATACCGTTATGCCGTTAATCCACATGAGATGATTACGCAGATCATGGCCGATCCTAACCGGGATCGAACAACTTGGTTAGCGGACAAGGAGAGGCTGCGGGAGATCACTGGTTTCACTGGCGACATCAAGCGATCCAAAATCTACGATCCCCCCGATTGGCATGCGCCCACCTTCAACAGCTAAAACAAAAACCTCGCAAGCAAGGAGCGGATAGTTGTAGTTCAGGCAGCAGCACACCATCGTTCGTCCTCGGGGCAGCGAAAGACCGGATTCCGCCCCTTTCGGCAAATTGATCGGATGGGTGAGGCTTAGTTGCACGGTGAATCTGGGCAGACATTTATGTGGTTGCTCTGGTCTACTATTGGGTCAGGTGGCGATCCAAAACGAAATCGACGAATGTGCTGGCGGCTCCAATCGCAAGACGGGCATGGCGTGGTTGAAGCCCCTTGAAGTCGCGGCCGCGGCCGTGGCCCTTGCCATATGCGTTCCGCAATGGAGCGAGAGAATGCGCGATATTACCCAAGCTGGTCAGGATACCTCTGATTTCGTTTGCTCCTTTGGCGCTTTCGTCAATCCCATCTGGCATGATCTTGATCTCCTTGCGAAGGAACTTCAGCAACTCGGGGATTTCCGCCTTTTCAGGATATTCTACCCTTCGATCATCCAGGATCAGTTTGCAGCAGCTCTCGACGATTTCCTTGGCCAGGGCGATTGCCTCGCCAGGCTCACTGTCGCCGATGCGCTCGAGGCGTCGAAGGTCCTCGTAGAGCGTGTCTGAGTTCAGGGTGGCCGCCACGGACTTGATGCGCTGGACCGATCCACCCAGGGCGTGAACCTTGCGTTGCGGCACATAAGTCGGTCTGCCATCTATGATGGCGTCCTCGACGAGTTCCCATCCGTCAGCCCGCAGGTGACCGTTGAATGCCCTGGCGAGCGCGTCCTGCTCCGAGTCTTCTTTCCGGACGATGGGATGGAGAACCTCGCAGATGAACTTCAGGAAGATGTCCTGCTCGGCAGCATAGAGACGGAAGCGCGGGTCGCTGTAGACCCAATCCTGTGGCCAGTCGAAGTTGTTGATGCAGTGCTGCCAGATGTCCTGCTCGGCATTCTGGAAACGGCTGTCATGAGCGGGCAGGCAAGTTAGATCAAAGATCCGGCTGAGAAAGGCGATCTCATCCAAGGCGCCGTGCCAAACCGTCTCCCTGGCGCGCATTTCGTCGAGGATGGCGGCGCGTGTCCGTTCGCGGATCTTCCCGTCGGACAGACGCCGTCCCGCCGGCGGCGCGCGCATCGGCGAGATCTCCGCGCTCACCCAGTATCCATTATCCTTGCCTGTGACGAGTTCGAGGTTCTTCGAAATGATCGCGGCGATCTCATCCCGGCTGTTCTCGATCGACACGAAAACGCTGACCGGGACGCGAAGAAAGACAGTCCAGAGTTCGGTGCCGCCATCCCAATTGTCGTAGCCGACCTCGTCGATCTCGATGTCTGCCTGGCTCATGGCGCGAAGAGCATCGTGTTCGCCCTTCTGGCGAAGGAGCTCCGCCACGGTGGGCAGGCTGCCTTCGATCTCGCGTCTGATGCTCAGGTATCTCATAGGCTTCGGCTCAGAGTGTTGGAAAGAAGCAGGTTGGCAGTTCCCAACCCACCCTCCATCATTTCCCGTCTTTATTTTAGGCCACGGCGAAGCCTCGAAGAGCGGCCAGCGCCGAAACAGGTAGTATGCGTTTCGGCGTTGCCTGCGCAAACCTTTGGGCAAATCGCGCAAACTTATGGGGACCGCGCACGATTACACGCGATCCTACAAAAACTCAGAAGTCGAGGTTCTCGACGGTCAGGGCGTTCTGCTGAATGAACTCTCGCCGCGGCTCGACCACGTCTCCCATCAGCTTGGTGAACAGATCATCCGCCTCGGCCATGTCGTCAATCGTCACCTGCAAAAGGGTCCGCGCATCCGGGTCCAACGTGGTTTCCCACAGCTGGTCGGGGTTCATTTCCCCCAGGCCCTTGTAGCGTTGCAGGGTCAGACCCTTCTCGCCCTCGTCCAGGATGGCCTTGAGCAGGTCAAGCGGGCCCTGGATCAGCTGGCGGCGATCCTTGCGTTCCAGCGTCGAAGGTGTGCCGTAGATATGCTGCAGGCTCTCGGTAAAGCTGCCGGTCTTGCGCGCCTCGCCCGAGCGCAGCATCGGCCCGTCCAGCGTGCGGACCTCTTCGACACCGCGCAGGATACGCGCCAACCGAATGCCCTTGTCCTGGGTGATCCGACCGTTCCAGCCACGTTCGTATTCCAGAGCGATCAGGTCCAGCCGCGCGGCGACCTTGTCGGCCACGCCTTGCAGGTCGGCATCCACGGCGCCCGGAACAAAGGCCCCGGCGATGGCGGACTGCTCCAGGATATGGCGTGGGTAATGGGTGGGGAATGCGTCGAGCACGCGCTTGAGCTGCCGCGCCTCGTCGACCACGCGGACAAGGTCCTGCCCGACGATCACCTCGCCCGAGCTCAGGTTCAGCTGGGCATTCTCGATCCCTTGCTGGATCAGGTAGTCGTCCAGCGCCGTCTGATCCTTGAGATAGACCTCGGACTTGCCGCGCGCGACCTTGTACAGCGGTGGTTGCGCGATATAGAGGTATCCGCCCTCGATCAGTTCAGGCATCTGCCGGTAGAAGAAGGTCAGCAGAAGCGTGCGGATGTGCGCGCCGTCCACGTCGGCGTCGGTCATGATGATGATCTTGTGGTAGCGCAGTTTCGAGATGTCGAACTCATCCCGCCCGATGCCGGTGCCCAGCGCCATCACGAGGTTGCCGATCTCCTGGCTGGACAGCATACGGTCGAACCGCGCCCGTTCCACGTTCAGGATCTTGCCGCGCAGGGGCAGGATCGCCTGGTTGCGGCGGTCACGGCCCGTTTGCGCCGATCCACCGGCCGAGTCCCCCTCGACCAGGAACAGTTCGGTCTTGGAGGCGTCCTTCTCGGAACAGTCCTTCAGCTTGGCCGCGTTGAAACTGACGTCCATCGCGGTCTTGCGACGGGTCAGCTCACGCGCCTTGCGGGCTGCCTCACGCGCCAGAGCGGCCTCGATGATCTTGCCGACGATCTGCTTGGCTTGCTGAGGGTTCTCCTCGAACCATTCGGCCAGCTTCTCGTTCATCAGGCTTTCGACCGCCGGGCGCACCTCTGAACTGACCAGCTTGTCCTTGGTCTGGCTGGAGAATTTCGGGTCCGGCACCTTGACCGAAAGCACCGCGGTCAATCCCTCGCGGGCATCGTCGCCGGTAAAATTCACCTTTTCGCGTTTCGCGATGCCCGACTCCTGGGCGTATTTCTGGATCGTCCGGGTCAGGGCGCCACGGAATCCGGCCAAGTGCGTGCCGCCATCCCGCTGCGGGATGTTGTTGGTGAAGGGCAGCACCGTTTCGTGGTAGGTGTCGTTCCACCACATGGCGACCTCGACCCCGATACCGTCCTTCTCGCCCTCCATGTAAACCGGCTCTGCCATGACGGATTGCTTGGAACGGTCGAGATACTTGACGAACTCGCGCACGCCGCCCTCGTAGTGCAGCTCGGTCTTGAGCGGCTCGGCGGGGCGCTCATCCTCCAGGATGATGCGCACGCCGGAGTTCAGGAAGGCCAGTTCGCGCAGGCGCTTTTCCAGCGTCTCGAAATTGTAATCCAGGTTGGAAAACGTGTCGGTCGAGGCAAGGAAGCGGACCTCTGTCCCGGTCTCGCCCTCGGCATCGCCGACAACGCGCAGGTGTTCGCTGGTCTCGCCATGTTCGAACTTGGCGTAGTGTTCCTTGCCGTTGCGCCAGATGCGGAGCTCCAACCAGACGGACAGCGCGTTGACGACGGAAACGCCCACGCCGTGCAGACCGCCCGACACCTTGTAGGAGTTCTGGTCGAACTTCCCGCCGGCGTGCAGCTGCGTCATGATGACCTCGGCCGCCGAAACCCCCTCTTCCGAGTGGATGTCGACGGGAATCCCGCGCCCGTTGTCCCGCACCGACACGCTGCTGTCGGCATGGATTTTCACATGGACATAGTCGGCATGTTTGGCCAGCGCCTCGTCGATGCCGTTGTCCACCACCTCGTAGACCATGTGGTGCAGGCCCGAGCCGTCATCGGTGTCACCGATATACATGCCGGGGCGTTTGCGCACCGCCTCCAAGCCTTTGAGAACCTTAATGGAATCGGCGCCGTACTCACTCGGCGCCGCGGGCTGGTCGGACATCGCCTGATCCTTTGTTATTTTGGCCCAAGTTATAGAGGTTTAGCGGGGGATTGTCACGCCACGGACACAATATTTGGTAATCCGTCAATGCGGGAATCGTGACAGCGTCAGATCACGGTGCAGCGCGTCCGTCATCCCGCACAGCGGGCGTTTTTCTGCTTTCTCCGCAGAAGCCCGCCGCGCTGGTTTCCGCAGCATTCAGTCGGTCACGGCGGCATGGGTTTCTCGCTCAACCGCATCCAGTGCAGCGCCGTGGCGGTGCGCAGAATGTAGAAGAATCGCTCGGGTCGGGGTCGATCATAGAAGCCTTCTACAGGATGCCAGCCCTCAGAACAGCGGCCCCAGCAGGTCAAGCTCGGCGCTGTCAGGCCAAGCCGCCCCGGTCAACGGAAGAACGCGCAAAAAGCGGCTCTGGACGTGGTCGACATCACCAGTGCGGGCGCCGGTCATGTCGACCCGGGTGTATGTGTTTGCAACAAGCCGGAATCCGGCCCGGTCATAAAGCGTGCGTTGACCAAAGAGCAGCGCGAATTTGGCATTGCTGTCCTTGCCGATGGCAAGCGTGCGATCCAGCAGGGCGGTGGCGATGCCCTGCCCACGCGCCCGTGGGGCGGTTGCGATATCGCCCAACCCGATAACATCGATCAGTTGTCCGTCGATGCGCACGGCGCGGTAGAACAGCGCGATATGGCCCAGGATCGTGCCATTGCGCCAGACGACCCGCAGATGAGGCCGCTGCTGATAGAAGCTGCGACCGCCAAAATCCGTGGGAAAAGAGGCCCGCAGCAACTCTGCCACCTGCGCCTCGTCTTCGGCAGTCAGCGCATGTTCAGGGATCACCTCAATCATGGCGCCGGACGTGGCTTTCGCCACCCTCTTCGGTCACTTCGAAATGCTGTGCCCGGTTGCCCAGTTCCGCAAAGAGTTCCGCCCCCGTTCCCGTCATCCAGGCCTGCGCACCCAAGCCGCAGATTTCGTCGTAGAGCGCGGCGCGACGGGTCGCGTCCAGATGGGCCGCAACTTCGTCCAGCAAGAGGATCGGCGCGGCGCCAAAATCCTGTGCCAGGGCGCGCGCATTGGACAGGATCAGCGAAATCAGCAGGGCCTTCTGTTCACCGGTCGAACATTCGGAGGCGGGCACAGCCTTGGCAGCGAAAACCCCGTAGAGATCGCTTCGATGGGGGCCAACCAGCGCGCGCCCCGCCCCCATGTCGCGGAACCGGCTTTCGGCCAGGGCATCGCGCAGGTCTTCCTCGGCCTGCGGCAGGCTGCCCTCTGACTGCACCAACTCCAGGTCGGCGGCGGGAAAGGCGGTCTCTGCCTCGGCTTGCGCGGCCTGCAAGCGGGCCAGGGCCTCCTTCCGGTTGGCTGTCAGCAACGCCCCGGCGCGGGCCATCTGCGATTCAAGCGCGACGTACCAATGCGGGTCGCGGACCTCTTCCTTGAGCAGACGGTTGCGTTCGCGCATGGCCTTTTCATAGTCCAGCGATGCCTGCGCATGATCGGGATAGAAAGACAGGGTGAGTCGGTCGAGAAACCGCCGTCGCCCTTCGGCCCCCTCGATCCACAGCCGGTCCATCGCCGGGATCAGCCAGACGGTGCGGGCGATGCGGCCCAGCGCAATCTGACTGGCGGATTTGTCGTTGATCGTGACCTGACGCGCGCCGCCGTTTTCCGAGGCGAAGGCGATCTCGTGCTGGCCTTCGGGGCCGGTCAACTGCCCGGTGATCTTCCACCCCAGGCTTTCCGGTCGCCGCGCCATTTCCGCGGCCGACGCCCGGCGCATCCCGCGGCCTGGAGAAAACAACGAGACCGCCTCGATCAGGTTGGTCTTGCCTGCGCCGTTCGGGCCAAAGATCGCCACCGGTCGTGGATCAACCGCCACCCGCGCCATGCGGTGCGAGCGGAAATGCGACAGGGTCAGCTGGGTCAGGGCGAGCGGCATGAGACGAGACGATTTTTCGGCGAAAAATCGTCTCTGGTCAGACCCGCATCGGCATGACGACGTAGACCGCGCTTTCGTCGCCGCCTTCGCGCATCAGGGTCGGGTCGCCGGAGGAATTGAACAGGAAGACGGCATTCTCGCGGTCCACCTGGCTGGCGATTTCCAGCAGGTACTTCGCGTTGAAGCCGATTTCCAACCGTTCGTCGCCATAGGCAACGGCCAGTTCTTCCTCGGCGGCGCCGCTGTCCGGTGCGTTGACGGACAGGATCAGCCGATCCTCGTCCAGCTGCATCTTGACCGCGCGCGAACGCTCCGAAGACACGGTGGCCACACGGTCCACGGCCTTGGCGAATTCCGAAGCGTCGACCTCCAACTGCCGGGTGTTGCCGCTGGGAATCACGCGGGTGTAATCCGGAAAGGTTCCGTCGATGACCTTGGACGTCAGGGTGATGTCCGGCGTGGCGAAACGCACCTTGGTTTCCGAGACCGAAACGGCGATGTCCATGTCGTCCTGGTCCACCAGCTTGCGCAACTCGCCCACGGTCTTGCGCGGAACGATGACGCCGGGCATCTCTTCGGCACCGGAGGGCAGCGGCGCGTCTATCCGGGCCAGCCGGTGCCCGTCTGTCGCGACACAGCGCAGCGATTTACCATCCGCGGTATCCGCGACATGCATGTAAACGCCGTTCAGGTAATAGCGGGTTTCCTCGGTGGAAATCGCGAATTTCGATTTGTCGAAGAGACGACGCAGCACCTCGGCCTTGGCCGAGAAGTTGCAGTCGTATTCCGAGGTCGCCATGACCGGGAAGTCTTCTTTGGGCAGGGTGGCCAAAGAGAAATGCGACCGGCCGGCAGAGACCGACAGGCGGCCCGAACCGGGATCGGCGGCAAGCGTCACCAGCGCTCCGTCGGGCAGCTTGCGGACGATTTCGTGCAGGGTCACGGCGGAAACCGTGGTGCCGCCCGCCTTTTCGACCTGCGCCAAAGCGCGGTCCAGCACCTCGATATCCAGATCGGTGGCGCGAAAGGTTACGTTTTCACCCTCGGCCTCGATCAGGACATTGGCCAGGATCGGGATCGTGTTGCGCCGCTCCACGACCGATTGCGCTTGCGCGACCGCGCGCAAGAGCGCCGCCCGTTCCATGCTGAATTTCATCGCCCTACCCTCTCCGCAACGCCCGGGGGCGCAGCCTAGCCTGCGCCGGCCCGCACTCCAAGTCGGTTTTCACGATTTGTCTTGTGCTTTTGCCTAGGCGTCAAGGCGTTGCGACGTACCAGTTCCGGCACGCCGCATTTTTTCCACAGCCTGTCAGGCTTCGAGCGCCCGACGCAGCATCTCGACGTCCTCGTCGATCTGCCCATCCTGCAGGCGCAGTTCTTCGATCCGCTTGACGCCGTGCATTACCGTGGTGTGGTCGCGCCCGCCGAACCGGCGACCGATTTCCGGCAGCGACCGCGAGGTCAGCTGCTTGCACAGGTACATCGCCACCTGCCGCGGACGGGCAAAGTTGCGCACGCGCTTGGGCCCGATCATGTCCGACAGACGGATATTGTAATGCTCGGCCACCTTGCGCTGAATCTCGTCGATCGAAATCTTGCGTTCGGAAGCGCGCAGCACGTCGGCCAGGCTGTCCTGAACCAGGTCCATGTTGATCGGTTTGCCCACGAGGCTGGCAAAGGCGAACAGGCGGGTCAGCGCACCTTCGAGAACGCGGACGTTGGTGCTGATCCGGTGGGCGAGGAATTCCAGAACGCCATCGTCGATCACCAGGTCGGGGTGCATGGCGCGATAGCCTTCGACCTTGGACTGCAGAATGCCGAGGCGGAGTTCGTAGTCAGTCGGATGCAGGTCCACGACAAGGCCGGACTGCAGACGGCTGCGAATGCGGTTTTCCAGGTCCTTGATCTCATCCGGGGCGCGGTCGGCCGAAATGATGATCTGCTTGTTCTGGTCCACCAGCGCGTTGAAGGTGTGAAAGAACTCTTCCTGGGTCGAATCCTTGCCGGCGATGAACTGCACGTCGTCGACCATGAGCACGTCGACAGAGCGGAACATCTCCTTGAAGTCCATCATCTTGCGTTCGCGCAGGGCCTGCACGAAGCGGTACATGAACTGTTCCGCCGAAAGATAGAGAACGGCCAGGTGCGGATTGCGCTGGGTCAGCTCGTGGGCAATCGCATGCATGAGGTGCGTCTTACCAAGGCCGACGCCACCATAGAGGAACAACGGGTTGAAGGTCACCGGGCCGCCTTCGGACACCCGCTTTGCCGCGGCATGGGCCAGCTCGTTCGGCTTGCCGACCACAAAGGTGTCAAAGGTGAACCGCGCATCCAGGGGCGCACCGGGCAGATGGCCACGGGCCGCAGGCTGGGGCGCGGCGGCCGGCTCGGGGCTGGCGGGCGCCTGTTGCGCAACGGCGCGGGTTTCGCTCTCGGTCATTGCCGAGGCCACCTTAATATCCAGACGGCGCACGCGGGGCGACACCGACATGATGTGCTCCAACAGTTGGTCGCCATAGTTCTGCGTGACATAGGTGCTGAAGAAATTGGTGGGCGCCTGCAGCGTCACCGTTCCTTCCGGGGTCGACCCCGCGAAACGCAGCGGTTCGATCCATGTCTTATGATTATTTTGCCCGATAGCCTTGCAGATCTGGTCCTGCAAGACCCCCCATTGCTCTTCGGTCATCTGCCGTTTTGTCCTCGTTCCTCAATCCCCACACCGAACGCCTGGCGGCGGCGGGCTTCCTTGCAGGAGGAACAGCGAGACCGTCCCTTGCGCAGACGCAAAGGTGAGGGAGTGACCCCTGGTCTTGGTCGCAGCGACGCTCCGGCAGTCCCGTTCGGCGCGCAGTGCAGCGACCCGCAATGTCTATTCCTTGGACACGGCCGGGGTTTTCCCCCGAGCGTTTGACAGAAGCGACCCAACGCCCTGACAAACAGGTTTGCACACCCCTTTCGGCGTAGTGCAACCGGCAGCCTTGTCCCCCCTGCGAGTCGTGCTCGCTTGGTGAAATTAGCAATCTTCGTGAAGAACCGGCAACCGAAACTACAGCTTGACTCGGTCTTTCGCCGAAAAGAATCCGGTGTGTGATCAAATGGTTATATATGCAAAAAGGGCGCCACATATAGTGGCGCCCATGCAAAGACATACCAGATAGTGATTGTGCTCAGCCCAGTGCCTTGACCCGCGATGCAAGGCGGGAAATCTTCCGCGAGGCGGTGTTCTTGTGGAAAACGCCTTTGGTCACACCGCGCATGAGCTCGGGCTGGGCAGCCTTCAGGGCAGCGGTTGCCGCCTCGCGATCACCCGATGCGATGGCCTCTTCAACCTTGCGCAGATAGGTGCGGATGCGCGAACGGCGTGCCTTGTTGACGGCGAAGCGTTTTTCGTTCTGACGGGCGCGTTTCTTGGCCTGGGGCGTGTTTGCCATGTGATCGATCCTGCTGTTTGTCGTCTGCCGACGATGAAGTGTTCAAGAAATGCGCAACGCCGACGAACGGCATCCCGTGCCGAACCGATTCTTGCCAAAGCGGGCATCACGCGCATGTATGACGGGCGCCTATACAAGAGCGCCCGTCATCGGGCAAGGTCTTTCTTCCCGATTGCCCGTTTCCCGGGCGAATCGGGCAATGCGCGACTCAGCGGTCGCGGAATTGCGCGGTGCGCTTTTCGGCGAAGGCCGCCATGCCCTCGGACTGGTCTTCGGTCGCGAAAAGCGCGTGAAACAGGCGACGCTCGAAAAGCAGTCCCTCGGAGAGGGTCGTCTCGTAGGCCCGGTTCACCGATTCCTTGCAGGCAATGGCAGAGATCATCGACTTCTCGGCGACCTTTTCGGCCGCGTTCCGCGTTTCTTCCATCAGCTGCTTTGCGGGAACGACCCGGCTGACCAGACCGGCGCGCTCTGCCTCTTCGGCGTCCATGAAGCGACCGGTCAGGTTCATGTCCATCGCCTTGGACTTGCCGATAAAGCGCGTCAGGCGCTGCGTACCGCCCAGGCCCGGCATGACCCCCAGGTTGATCTCGGGCTGGCCGAACTTGGCATTGTCGGCGGCGATGATGAAATCGCACATCATGGCCAGCTCGCAACCACCGCCGAGCGCATAGCCCGCGACGGCCGCGATGATCGGCTTGCGGGTCGACGTGATGGCATTGCCCTCGCGGCCGAAGAAGTCCGACAGGAACATCTCGACGTAGCTTTTCTCCGACATCTCCTTGATGTCGGCACCGGCGGCAAAGGCCTTGGCCGAGCCGGTGATGATGATGCAGCGCACCTTGTCGTTCTTGTCCGCCTCGGCCAGCGCCTCGGACAACTCTCCCAGAAGGTGAGAATTGAGCGCATTCATGGCGTCGGGGCGGTTCAGTTTGATGGTGGCGACGTGGTCTTCTATTTCGACGATGATCGTCTCATAGGCCATGTGTTTGGGCTCCGTCCGGTTCCGTCAAGGGCCAAGCCTTAGCATTTCATTCACATGGTTCAAGTTATCTTTGACAGCTTGCACAGTAGAAGGACGACCGCCCGGACTGCACGATCCGGCGCACGCTATCGGCGCAGCCCTCGCTGCGACACGGTGCACCCTCGCGTCCGTAGACATCAAAACTGTGCTGGAAATATCCAAGTTCTCCATCGGCTTGGCGGAAATCCCGCAGGGATGACCCGCCTGCCGCGATGGCATCCTGCAACACCTCGCGGATGATCGGAACCAGGGCCCCCAGCCGCGCTTCGGAGATCCGGTTGACCTTGCGTGCCGGATGGATGCGCGCGCGGTAGAGAGCCTCGCAAACGTATATGTTTCCCAGCCCGGCGATGATTTTCTGATCGAGCAGGGCCGATTTGACCGGCGTCCGGCGGCCCTTCAGCATGCCCGTCAGGTAGGATTCGCTGAATTCGTTGCCCAGCGGCTCGGGACCAAGGCTGACCAGCAGTGGATGCCGCTCAACCTCTGCGGTCGTCATCAGGTCCATCGCGCCAAAGCGGCGCGGATCGTTGAAGGTGACCCGCGCGCCCTGCCCCATGTCCAGGACAACATGGTCGTGTTTCTCCGGCGCCGGGTGATCGTGCACGAAATTGCCCAGCGGATCACCCGAAACCAGCATGCGCCCCGACATGCCCAGATGGATGAGCAGCGTCTCACCACTCGACAGGTCGGCGAGGATGTATTTCGACCGCCGCCGCAGACGCTCGACCCGGGTGCCTGTCAGCCGATCCGCCATGTTCTCGGGGAAGGGCCAGCGCAGATCGGGGCGGTTGACGCGGGCCTGTGCGATCACCTGCCCCTCCATGACCGGGGCCAGCCCGCGACGGACTGTCTCGACTTCGGGCAATTCGGGCATCGGGCATGGTCCTTCGCGTTGTATCGCCCCGGCGGCGCCCTATAAGAAAGCAATGCAATCGAGGACGGCAAGGGCCATGAGCGAAGAGACCGGAAAAACGACGCATTTCGGATATGCCGAGGTGCCCGAGAGCGAAAAGGCCGGACGGGTCCAGGGAGTCTTCAGTTCTGTCGCCTCCAAGTATGACGTGATGAACGACGCCATGTCCTTTGGCATCCACCGGATCTGGAAGGATGCCATGATGGACTGGCTGGCACCGCGTCCGGGACAGCGCCTTCTGGACGTGGCCGGCGGGACCGGCGACATCTCGTTTCGCTTCCTCAAACGCGCCGGCAGCGGACACGCCACCGTGCTGGACCTCACCGAACCCATGTTGGTCGAGGGCCGCAAGCGAGCCGAGGCCGAGGCGATGGTCGACTCGCTCGACTGGGTGGTGGGCGACGCGATGGCCCTGCCTTTTTCCGACAACACCTTCGACGTCTACACGATCTCTTTCGGCATCCGGAACGTGACCCGCCCGCAAGAGGCCCTGAACGAGGCCTTCCGCGTGCTGAAACCCGGCGGGCGTCTGATGGTGCTGGAATTTTCCCAGATTCCCAATGACCTGATGCAATGGGCCTATGACCTGTACTCGTTCAACATCATCCCGCGCATGGGCCAGGTGATCGCTCAGGACCGTGACAGCTATCAGTACCTGGTGGAATCGATCCGGCGCTTTCCCGACCAGGATACCTTCCTGGACATGGTCAAGGCCGCCGGATTCGAAAACGCCAAGTACCGCAACCTGACGATGGGCGTCGCCTGTCTGCACTCCGGCTGGAAGATCTGAGTTGCGTGGCCCCCACAACATCTGGCGTCTGATCCGCACCGGCGCCACGCTGGAACGCACCGGTGCAATGCGCGCCGTGCTGGACGCGCTCGAGGCACCCGCGCCGCTGCGCGTGGCCGCCCGGGTCCTTGGGCGGCCTTTCCGCTGGCTGGGTGACGAGGGCGATCCGTCCATGCCCCCGGTGGTCCGCGCGCTGACGGCGCTTGGCCCCGCCTACATCAAGTTCGGCCAGATCCTGTCAACCCGGCCCGACGTGGTCGGCGACGAGATGGCCCAACAGTTGCGCGTCCTTCAGGACAAGCTGCCCCCCTTCTCCGTCGATGCCGCCAAGACACAGGTCGAAGCCGAGCTGGGTCAGCCGGTGGACGAGGTATTCTCCGCCTTCAGCGAACCTGTCGCCGCGGCTTCGATCGCGCAGGTCCACAAGGCAACACTGGCAGACACTGGCGAAACAGTGGCCGTCAAGGTTCTGCGCCCGGGGATCGAACGGGCTTTCCGCAAGGACATCGACGCCTTCTACTTTGCCGCCAACATGATCGAGCTGCTGTCGCCTGCCTCACGGCGCCTGCGGCCGACCGACGTGATCGCCCATTTCGAGGGCGTCGTCATGGGCGAGTTGGACCTGCGCCTGGAATCCGCGGCGGCCAGCGAGTTCGAGGCCAATACCAAGGATGACGAGGGCTTTGCCCTGCCCGAGATCAAATGGGCCTGGTCCGGCCGCCGCGTGATGACGATGGGCTGGGTCGAAGGCGTGGCACTGGGCGACAACGACGCCTTGGACGCCGCCGGACACAACCGGGTGAACCTGTCGGAACGGGTGTTGCAGCTGTTCCTGAACCACGCGCTGCGCGACGGTTTCTTTCATGCCGACATGCACCAGGGCAACCTCAAGGTCGCACCGAACGGGGACATCATTGCCTATGACTTCGGCATCATGGGGCATATCGACGAATACACCCGCCGGGTCTACGCCGAGATCCTCTTCGGCTTTATCCAGCGCGATTACCAGCGCGTTGCCGAGGTGCATTTCGAGGCCGGCTATGTCCCCGCAGACCGCGACGTGGATGAGTTCGCCCGCGCCCTGCGCGCGGTCGGAGAGCCGATTTTCGGCATGGATGCCACGCGGATCTCGATGGGCAAACTGCTGGCCTATCTCTTTGAGGTGACCGAGCGGTTCGGGATGGAAACGAGGACCGAGCTGATCCTCCTGCAGCGGACAATGGTTGTGGTCGAGGGCGTTGCGCGGTCTCTCGACCCGCGCATGAACATCTGGAAGGTCGCGCAGCCTGTCGTCGAGGCCTACATCAAGAAATCGATCGGCCCGCGCGCCGCAGCCAAGGATCTTTGGAAAACCGCACTGGTCATGGCCCGGTTCGGCCCGAGGTTGCCGACGCTTGTAGAGGCCGCCCTTATCCGTCAATCACAGCCTGAACCGACGCCGGCGCGAAATCCCTGGCCCGCACGCCTTGGCTGGACCGGAGTCGGCACGCTGATTGGCGCGGCGACGGTTTTGGGCTGGACACTGCTTGCCTGACTTTGGCTGCCAGTTGATCAAGGGCTGACACAGCATCGATCAGAAAAACGCGGAAACGAAAAACGGCGGCCAGAAGGCCGCCGTTTTCCATGAAACTCTGTCTGACGGGATCAGTCAGTGCCCGAAGCCGAAGCGATGGCGATGATCCCGGCAATGCCGCCGATGATGAACAGCGGCGTGAGAATATCATCATCGTCCATCGTCGAAACGAACGGGTCCTGAGTGTTGCCCTGAGCGGCCACCGGGGCGGCTGCTGCAGCTGCGATCGCTGCCGCGGCAGCAAGGATCGAAAGCTTTTTCATGTGTCTCTCCAAATCTGTACAGGCTTGGACGCGGCGCGCCCGACATGAGCGAACGTACACACAAACTATTTCGCGTTCAAATGACAAATATCCGAAGAACCTGAAATCGGTGCTGCGTCTGCGCAAATGCGCGTCAAATCAGCAACAACAGCCTGAAATGGCACGGTTGAGACTGGACTGAGCCTAATCGTATCTTTCTAACACGACCACAATTTTTTAATTTTTTTCAGGTGCTTGGATTTGGCGTGCCGTTCACGAAGCCACCGGCTATCCTGATCGGCAACGATTCGCCAGATGTAGCCGAAAAGACCACCCAATTCACGTTCAGATGGCCAAGCATGATCTTGGCCCATCGCAAAGCAGCAGGTTTCGCCTGCTGCGCCGAACAATCATCGTGACCGGGTCGATCAATTCATCGGGGCGCGCAATCCATCGATCTGACCTGGGTCGAGTTCCGTACCGTCCGCCATGCGCAGAACAAGAGTTTCACCGTCCTGCCTCACCTCTGCCACCCGGCTATAGGCTTGGGCCGCGATCGTATCGAGCTTGGCCTCGCCCTTGTAGCTTTCTACCTCAAACTTGTAGATCCCGGCAGGCAGGGCGGCCCCGGTGTCGTCGGTCCCGGTCCAGTAGACCTCGTCCTGCGACAGATCGAGGTCGAACCGCTGGATGGCATCGCCGTTGGCATCCCTGACCACCAGACTCGCCGCGTCCGCGTCCTCTGCGAACTCCGGTCGGACGGCGATTGGCGTCCCGGTGAACAGGACGGGCGCGCGAACCAGCGCCTCCATTCCGATCCAGCTGCTGAGTTCTTGCAGGGCACTCCCGGTGAGCGAGGCGCTGACCTCCCGCAACAGGTCATTGGTCAGAACCTGCTGTTCGACCGATGAAAACGTGGCAAGCTGGGTCGCATAATCCGTCGAGTCCACGGGGTTGAGCGGGTCCTGGTTCTGGACCTGGACGGTCAACATCTTGAGAAAGGTGTCAAAGTCCGAACTGAGCACCCCCTTGTCATCCAACCCCGTGGCAGAGGAGGATTGAGTACTGCTGTAAAGCGGCGGCGGCGAAGTGATTTCTGTCATGGTCTGTCCTAGAATCTGAGGTCAAGTCCGTCCGAAGCGGCGGCGGCATTGCGCGGCTTTGTGGCTGGCGTGTGGTCATTCGGCGCCTTGTCGGGCCTGTCGTGGCGGGCGGACGACTCCTGACCGCCCTCCCCGCCTTCGCCGAAACTGAACGAGGCGCTTTCGTAGCCGGCATCGGCCAAATCGCCTGCAAGCTGGTCGATATGGCGCCGCATGAGATCAAGCGTTTCGGGGCGGTCGGCGGTGATATGCACCGTCATGCCACCATCGGATGGCATCATTTGCATGCGTACCTGTCCAAGTTCCTCAGGTGAAAGGCGGATCTCTACCGAGCCTTCCCCCAGGCGCGCCATTCCATCCGACACCTGTCGGAGGATTGCCGCGGCATCCGTACGGTGAATGGTTTGCGGCATCGCCGCGGTATGGACAGGCGACGATTGAACCCCCGGCACCCCGCTCACGGGCTGGCTGTCCTGTGGCAAGAGATCCTCAACGAGGTCATCAAGGAAGGGAGACGTCACGCGCGCCGATGTTCCCGGCACGGGAAAGCCCGCCAAAGCCGGGGTCGCAACCTTGACCGTGTCGACCGAGCCTGCGGCCCCTGCCCGAACGTCAGACCGCAACTGCGTCATGTTTTCCATGACAAGCCGGTCAGGGCGCGGCAGGGCATGCGGATCATTGCGCGATTGGTCCTGTTTCAATTCATCCGCAGCACTTGTCACCAAGGGCTGATTGACAGACTCCGGCCGCGTCCCGGCCAAGGTCATGTCCCTCGTCGCGACAGACAACTCGTTGGGCTCAACAAGGCCCTGGCCAGATCGCTCTGCCAAGGGGCGCGCGTTTCCGTTCAAACCCGGCCGCACGTCGTGGAACGTCAATGCGGGACCCCGTCCATCCGAGGCAGCGGGAACGATTTGTGCGGAAACTGCCCCTCCCTCCGGCTTCATCCATTGGCGGAAAACATCGGCGCTTTCCAAAGGGCTTCTCGGAACTGTATCAGCTTGCCCCGGCTTGCCAGCGGTATCGGTGGCGGATTTGGCTGCCACCAAAAGGTCGTTGAATCGTTGCAGTGTCGCGTGCGGGTCAACGCCAGCCTCGACCGTTTTCGGTTGCACGGTCACGGTCTCGCCACTCGGCGCAGAACGACGCAGGCCTGCTGCCAACTGTTCGGGTGCGAAACCTTGAGGACGATCTTCGGACATTCTGGGCGTCGATGGCAGGACCGGGTGTTCTCGCGCTCGAAACGCCCCTTCAACGAGGCCTTCGGGACCGGCAGCAGTCAAACCGATGGTAGCGGACGTGCCACGCGCGTCTTGCCCGGCAGACATCACGTCCCTGTTCGACATGGAAACCGGTGGCTCGACAGAGCGCGGCCAGGTTTCCTCTCGAGCCGGTTGAGACAGGCCGAAACGAAAGACCGGAATGTCTGACGATACCGGATCCGAAACAGGTTTCGCCATCTCCTGGTTTGTTTTGGGGTCGGTTGGTCCTTGATCGGCACGAACCCGGTCCGCCGGATCAGTGCGCATGGCACTTTGCGAGAAAGCCGGTGATGCAGGCACAGCAAGGCCGAGAACTCGGGCCGCGGCCTCAAGTTTTTTTACATCAGTTTCAGAAGCTTGAACGAGATGCGGCGCCTCTGGACCTTGCGCTTCAGCCCTTTTCAGGTCGCGCGTCGGATCATCAATGCGAGAATGATCAAGGGCACCGGTGACCGCTCCCGGCGCATGGGATCTATCGGAGGACGTACCCTCTATCCAGCCTCTGGCATTTGGCCCGTCCAACACCGTGGAAGACCCGAACCCAGGCTCCTGTTCTGCATAAGGGTCAATGCTGGGCTGACCATCGATAGGCCCTCTTTTAGGTAGCAGCTCTTCTGCACGTTGCAGCCAGCCGTCCGTCTGTTTCGCGGGAGCATCGGGTTGAAACTCACCTGACGTGGCGGTTCCCTTCAAGTCCGGATCCGTGTCCAGCCACCGGCCCGGCGAATTCACATCGCGCGTTTCGTCCAAGTCGTCCTGCGAAAGATCAACATCATCACGCCAACCCGTTTCCGAGTCCGGATCGACTTCCTTCGGATGATCCACGGGGTCTGCCTGATCAATCTCATCTACATCCGTGAGGGGCCCGGGATCCGGATGAAAAGTCTGGGAATCATCCTCCGCTTCGGCGAAGAACTTGGCGAAATCGGCGTCGGGCGGCGCATCCTTGCTGCCCTCGGGCGCGGATTTCGTCGGGACAAGGCCCAATAGGCTGGTCAACTGGCTCAGCATGAGTGCTCCGGGAATTCTTCCACGGGGGCACCCTAGGGCGCAGCTCCTTACCACTTCTTTACCGCGATCTGGCCAAATCGCGAAGAGCGAGTCGAATTGGAGACAAACCAGATGGAAATTCCCATTACAGCCGCAAGCACCCCAACGCCACAGGACCGGGCCCTGCGCGAAGCCGCCAAGGAACTGGAAACCAACTTTCTGGCAGAGATGCTGAAATCGGCAAAACTCGGAGAGGCGCCGCAGGCCTTCGGCGGGGGCGCAGGTGAAAACCAGTTCGCCTCGTTCATGCGCCTGGAACAGGCCAGACAGATGACCGAAGGCGGCGGAATCGGGTTGGCCGAATCGTTGTTCAACGCCCTGAAGGAGAGAGTCGATGACTGAGCAGACACTGACAAACCGCCTGAAATCCCTGCTCGAGAGCGAACGGGAGGCCTTGCTTGAAGGTGACTTCGATCGCCTGGCCGAATTGATGGCGGAGAAACAGAACCTTGCCGAAGATCTGGAGAATGCACCGCTTCGGGCCGAAGAGGTTGCGCCAATCAAGGACGGGCTGCGCCGCAATCAGGAACTCTTTGACCAGGCCCTGGCAGGATTGCGCAACGTGGCCGCCCGAATTGGCGACCTCAACCGCGTGCGCAAGGCAACCGATACCTATGATGCCAAGGGGCGCCTCCAGACCATAGATGCCCCCGCCTCGAAACGCCTGGAACGACGTGCCTGAGCATTTGTGACAAATCCGCTGAAACGGCAATGGAGGGATTAGGGCGACGTTAGGACTCGAAAGGCCAGGTTGGTCGCGCACCAAGACGGGTGGCGCAGGCCGACAAAGGGGTCGGACTGCATACGTCAGAAGGCGTCAGAGATGCCGTTCGCGGCAAATGCAAACCGGCGCAAAAGCGCCTTTTGAAAGCAAGGACAACCTATGTCTAGCATCCTGACGAACAATGGCGCGATGGTCGCGCTGCAGACCCTCAAGTCCATCAACTCCAGCCTGGCGGACACACAGTCCCAGATCTCAACCGGCAAGAGCGTCGCAAACGCCAAGGACAACTCCGCCGTCTGGGCCATCTCCAAGGTGATGGAAGCGGACGTCAAGGGTTTCAAGGGCATCTCCGACAGCCTCAACCTTGGCCAGTCCACCGTCGCCGTCGCCCGCCAGGCGGCGGAAACGACCACCGAACTGCTGACCGAGATCAAGGGCAAGATCGTTGCCGCCCAGGAAGAGAACGTCGACCGGGCCAAGATCCAGACCGACATCGACGCCCTGCGCAACCAGATCAGTGCAGTCGTCGGTGCCGCACAGTTCAACGGTCTGAACCTGCTGTCGAACACCGACACCGCCGCCGGTTCGGGCAGCATCAACGTGCTGGCCTCGCTGGATCGGTCGGGTACCGGCGTGACCGCCTCGGACATCACCGTGGCCAAGCAGGACCTCGGCACCGGGGCATCGTCGATCGACGTGGCATCGGCATCCGCCACCGCCGCGGCCTCTGACGAACTGTCGGGTGCGGCCAACACCGCCGCCGTCGCCCTGACCGGCAACGCGACACAGCCAACCACGGCTGCCGTCGTCGGCCAGACCGCCGGTGCAGGCACGGCGACCGTGGCCGCCGGCACCGGTTTCTCGATCGAGATCACGGGCGGCGCGGCAGGTCTGGCGACCTTCAACACCACCGCCACCGCCGGCGCACAGGAAATCACCTATGTCGCCCGCGACGGTGATACACAGGCCGACGTGACCGCCGCTCTTGCCGACGCCTTCAACAAGTACGTGGCCGACAACTCGGACATCACCGACGGTCTCGGTATCGGTGCGGCGGTGAACGGCACCAACGCGAACCAGATCGACTTTACCGGCGCCAACAACGCGGGTGACAACTTCTCGGTCCAGGTCCGCAGCTATGATGTCGGGGATGCCACCATTGGTGGCCGCCTGGAAGACCTGTCGGACATCGACGTGACCACCCAGGCCGGCGCTGACGCCGCGCTGGAATCGATCGAGGGCCTGATCCAGACGGCCATCGACTCGGCCTCGGCATTCGGTTCGGCGCAGGGCCGTATCGAAACCCAGGCGGATTTCGTGGGCAGCCTGACCGATGCGCTAAAATCCGGCATCGGCACGCTGGTCGATGCCGACATGGAAGAGGCCTCGGCCCGTCTGCAGGCGCTGCAGGTGCAGCAGCAGCTGGGTGTCCAGGCGCTGTCCATCGCCAACCAGGCCCCGCAGTCGCTGCTGTCGCTGTTCCGCTAAACCAAGCCACTCCGGGGGGCCGGGCAACCGGCCCTTCGGGTCATACCCCTTGATCCTCATAACCAGAAGGTTCTGAAGTGAACGCCCATACTCTCGCGCAACGGGCCTATGCCCAAAACGCCCGCTCGACCCAGACCCCCCGCGGCACCGAATACGAGCTGATCGCAAAGGTCACGCACCGCATCAAGGCCGCCGCCGAGGCCGGTCCTCGGGCCTATCCAAGGCTGGTCGAAGCACTTTCCGACAACCAGCGTCTCTGGACCGCTCTGGCCGTCGATGTCGCCGACAGCGACAATGGCCTTCCCGCCGAGTTGCGGGCGCGGATCTTCTACCTTGCGGAATTTGTGCAGCAACACACCTCGCAGGTGCTGACGAAGAAAGCGCGCGTCAGACCGCTTCTGGAAATCAACGCCGCGATCCTGAAAGGATTGAGCGGCAGGAGCACACGAAAATGAGTGGACTTGTCCTGAAACTCGGCCCGCGAGAGCGCGTGTTGATCAACGGTGCGGTAATCGAGAACGGCGATCGCCGCAGCCGCCTGTCAATCGTCACCCCGAACGCGAACGTCCTTCGCCTGCGCGATGCCATCCACCCGGAAGAGGCGAAGACGCCCGTACGCCGGCTTTGCTATCATGCACAACTGATCCTGACCGGGGATGCTGATGCCGAAGAGGCGCGCCTGAAACTCCTTCCCCGGATCGAGGAGCTGAGCCAGATCCTCACCGATCCGGACAGCAGGCGCTTGCTGGGACAGGCAACCGAAGCCTTGCTGGGAGAGCAGTTCTACCAATGCCTCAAGGCTCTGAGAGCCTTGATCCCGCGCGAGGACAGGTTGCTGGCAACGAGGTCACAATGAGCTTTCAACCGATTGTCGTCGGCTCCGGTCTGACCGCCTGGCAATTCCTGAAGGCGACGCAGGACACACAACGCGCGAATTTCGACAAATCACCGACGCTTGCGCGCGATGCCGAATATTTCGCGTCCCGCATCGGCGAAATCACCAGCGCGGAGGAATTCGTATCCGACCGCAGGGTCATGCGTGTCGCGCTGTCGGCCTTCGGGCTTGAAGACAAGATCGACAGCAAGTTCCTGATCCAGAAAGTTCTGGAAGACGGAACGGAAGACGACGATGCACTCGCCAATCGCCTGTCAGACGGGCGGTTCGTTGCCTTGGCCAATGCCTTCAGTTTCGAAAAGATCCTGGAACCCAAGACCCGGGAAGCCGGTTTTGCGGATCCGATCGCGGATCGATACCGCGAAGCCGTGCTGGCCAACATGGAGGCCGGGTTGGCCGAAACGGGCGATACGGACACGCCTTATGGCGAATCCGTGCGCGCGCAAGTCTCTCTGAACATAGAGACGGAAACGCAGTTCTTTCGGGACAATATCGGCGCTGTCACCTCGGCCGAGGGGATGATCAAGAATCCACGCCTTCTCACCTATGCCCTGGTCGCCTTTGACCTCGGCGAAAAGGCCGGCAGTCCCAAGCTGATGCAGAGGGTCTTGGAACAAGGCACCGACGATCCCCGCGACCTGGCCAATGTCCTGGGCGACAGCCGGTATGTCGAATTGGCCAAAGCCTTTGAATTCGACCGCGATCCGGTCTCCGCTATCCAGAGAGAGGGCTTCGCGGATGAAATCGTTTCCGATTTCTATCTCCATGAATTTGAGGTCGCGGTTGGCGACGTGGATGAAAGCCTTCGCACTGCGCTGAATTTCGAGCGCGCCATTCCCGAACTGGCCGGGCGGGATTCATCGGACAATACCAAGTGGTTCTCGGTCCTTGGGACAACTTCGCTGCGCAATGTCTTCCAGGCGGCGCTGGGCCTGCCCTCGGGGTTCAGCCAGATCGACGTCGACAAGCAAGTCGAGATGCTGAAGGACAAGGTCAACAGCCGCTATGGCGTCAAGTCCTTCTCGGAAATGGCCGAACCGGACGTGCTGAACCGGGTCATCAACACCTACCTGTTGCAGAACCAGATCAACCAGACGGCAAATGCCGGGTCGAACCAGATCGCGCTGACGCTTCTTTCGTCCATTCCGCGCCAATCCCTTTATGGGTGAAATGTGCGGCAATGAACGCCGTGCAAATCCCTCACATCTTGCGCGCCACCGGCATCTGGCTACCACGCCCCGGAGCCGGGCGACCCTGCAGCACTCCGGCCTGAGCACGACGCAGGATCAGTTCCAGCTTTTGAAAGGCGCCCTCCGGCCCATCCGGAGATTTCTCGGCCAGATACCCGTCCAGGTCCGGCCAGACTTTAATCGCCTGGTCCAGCAACGGATCCTCGCCTTCCCGGTACAAACCCGCGCGCACCATGGTTTCGGACTTCGCGTAGGCGCCCAGCAGGCCACGGACCCGCTGGATCAACGCATTTTCGTGGTCGCTTGCCGCCTCGGGCAAGCTGCGTGAGACAGACCTAAGGAGGTCGATCGCCGGGAACCGGCCACGTTCGGCGATTTGCCGGTCCAGCACCACGTGTCCGTCCAACACCCCGCGCAGGATATCCGCGACCGGTTCGTCCATATCGGACCCGGCGACAAGCACGCTGAACACCGCCGTGATGTCGCCCGTTCCCTGCATCCCGGGTCCGGCCCGTTCCGCCAGACGCATGATCTGATGAGCCACCGAAGGCGGATGACCGCGCAACGCCGGGAGTTCACCGGAGGCAATCGCAACTTCGCGGTGCGCCTCCGCAAAACGGGTGATCGAATCGGCGAGGTAAAGCACATGTTTGCCTTGGTCGCGGAAATGCTCGGCGATGGTCATGGCCGCCAGCGGACAGCGCCGACGCTCCAATGGCGAGCGATCGGAAGTTGCAGCAACCACGACACTGCGCGCCATGCCCTCCGGACCCAGCACCGAGGTCACGAAATCCAGGACCTCGCGCCCGCGTTCACCGACAAGCGCAAGAACGACGACATCCGCCTCCATCCCCTGGGCAAGCTGCGCCAACAGGCTGGATTTGCCCACTCCGGAGCCGGCAAACAGGCCGACACGCTGGCCCGTCACGATAGGGAGCAACGTATCGAAAACCGAGAGGCCGGTGCGCAACCGCTCGCCCAGGCGCCGCCGCGCCGCCGCAGGTGGCGGGCTGGCGCGGAACGGGCGTCGCTGAGCGCCCGGGCCAATGGGTGCGCCATCCAGCGGCCGGCCATAGGCGTCGATCACCCGGCCGATCCAACTGTCACAGGGCGCCAGCGTCGGCGGGCCCAGAACGGCAACACGGTCACCACGCGACACGCCATCGGCCGACTCGTCCGGCAGCATCGCAACGAGATCATCGCGTATGCGCAGGACCTCACCGCCCAGCACGTTTCCCGGATGCATCAGCCGCAGCCGGTCACCGATACAGGCATCCTCTGCCAGCCCGCGCACCCAGATGATCGTCCCATCCACCGATTGCACGCGGCCGACCGCGCGCACCGGCTGCATCTGCGCGATCCTGGCCCTGAGGCCGCTGATGTCTTCGTCCATCGTACGCTCCGTTCATTCCTCGCAAACCATATCTAAAGGAATCAGCGTTAAGCCTTGATTGAAGCAATCGAGGGAGAAACCCCGATGTTCCAGAATTTGGACGTCTTCAGAACGGCGATGGCAATGGCGCGGCACGCCGGCACGCAACAGGCCTACAGCGCCCAGAATATCGCGAACGCGGATACACCCGGTTACCGGGCCCGCGCGCTGCCCGAGTTCCAGGACACGCTACGCGATGCGATGATGGGCCAGCGTGCCACGCGGGAAAACCACCTCAATGGCAGTATCGGCCGCGATGTCGATATCCGGGAACGGCGCAACGTACTGGACCCGAACGGAAATTCCGTTTCGCTGGAAGAGGAAATGGTCAACGCCGCCGGTGCGAAACGGCAGCACGACCGCGCCCTGGCCATTTACCGCAGCAACCTCAGCATCCTCCGCGCCAGCCTGGGCCGCGGATAACCGGAGAGAGAGATGAGCGATTTTTCCAATGCCCTGAAGGTCACCACCACCGGCCTGCAGGCGCAGGCCACGCGCCTGCGCATCCTGTCCGAGAACATTGCCAACGTCGACACGCCCGGCTACCGGCGCAAGACCGTGCCATTCGAGGCAGAGCCGACCCTGTCGGATGTCACCGGCGTGAAACCCGGCGACGTGCGGCTGGACCGCAGCGAGCTGGAGGTGATCCACGATCCCTCGCACCCACTGGCCGATGCGACAGGCAATTACCTTGGCTCCAATGTCGACCTGATCATCGAGATCGCCGACGCGCGCGAGGCGCAGCGCTCCTACGAAGCCAACCTCAAGATGTTCGACCAGACACGCCAGATGTCGACCAGCCTGATGGACCTCCTGCGTCGCTAATCCCCTGATTTGAAACCTGAAAGGAATCCAGAATGGACGTCCGTTCGCTTTATGCCGCACAGAAATACGCGGCCTCCCGTCCCGCCATGCAACCCGAACCGGAGACCGCAAAAGCGCCTCTGGAAAAGGAATTTGCCCGAGTCACGGAGGACTTCACCCAGCAGCTCAAAGCCGCGGAGGATACCGCAAAGGCCGCCATGACCAGCAATGCGGACCCGCATGCCCTGGTCGAGGCGCTGGCGCAGTCGGAACTGGCGGTCGAGACGGTCGTTGCCGTGCGCAACAAGGTGGTCGAGGCCTACCAGGAAATCCTGCGGATGCCGGTCTGACGCCATGCTGACAGAGGTCATCTTCTTCGACACCCTGCGCATGGGCCTGTGGATCGCCACGATCACCTCGGTCCCGATCCTGACGGCGGCTCTGGTCGCCGGGGTCGGCGTGGGCCTTTTCCAGGCGCTCACCTCGATCCAGGAAATGACCCTGACCTTCGTGCCGAAACTCCTGGCCATCGTCGCCGTCTTCTGGATGTCGATGAGCTTCATGACCCGGACGCTCGTGGAATTCTTCCAGGGGCAGATCATTCCCCTCATCACCGGAGGCTGACATGGAAACTGCCGGCTACGCCGCCCTTTCGCGCCAGACAAGCCTGATGCGCGAAATGCAAGTCATCGCCAACAACATCGCAAACGCCAACACCACCGGATACCGTCAGGAAGGCGTGATCTTTTCCGAATACGTGGCCGAAGGCGATGGCTCGGCTGCCGTCGCAATGGGCGCCGGCCGGATCGGCACCACCTCGCTCAAACAGGGCACGCTGGAACAGACAGGCGGCATGTACGACATGGCCATCGAGGGAGACGGATTCTTCCTCGTGGAATCGCCCGAGGGGCCCCGGCTTACCCGCGCCGGGGCCTTTTCGCCCAGCGCCGAAGGCACTCTGGTGACGCCGGACGGCTACCCGGTTCTGGACGCGGGCGGGGCGCCGATCTTTGTCCCACCGCAGGCCGTCGACCTGTCGATCGCCCGAGACGGCACGATCAGCACCGAGGGCCGCCCGATCGGGCAGGTCGGCGTCGTGCAACCGCTAGACCCCAAGTCGATGATCCGCGAGGGCGGCCAGATGTTCCGAAGCGATGCGGGTTTCGAACCGGTCGAGGCGCCGCGCGTCATGCAGGGGTTCGTCGAGGCCTCGAACGTCGATCCGATCCTGCAGGTGGCCCGCATGGTCGAGGTCCAGCGCGCCTATGAACTGGGCCAGAGCTTTATGGAACGCGAGGATGAACGCATCCGCAGCGTCCTGAAAAACGTCATAAAATAGGAGCCGTCGCATGCGCGCCCTCAAGATCGCCGCCACAGGCATGACCGCCCAGCAGATGCGGGTCGAGGTCATCTCGAACAACCTCTCGAACATGAGCACCACGGGATACAACGCCCGCCGGGCCGAGTTCGCGGACCTTCACTATCAACAGCTTGCCCGCGCGGGTTCCGTCAGCGCCTCGGACGGTACCGTGCTGCCCACCGGCGTCCAGCTGGGGCTGGGTGTTCGGCCCGCCGCCGTCTCGATGCAGCTTCAGCAAGGGGCGCTGTCAGCTACCGGCGGCGACCTGGACCTGGCCATCGAGGGCAACGGCTACCTCGAGGTGGTTCTGCCCTCCGGCCAGCTGGGTTATACCCGCGACGGCGGGCTGAAACGCAGCGGCGAGGGGCTGATCGTCACCTCCGAAGGCTATCCGGTCTCGCCCGAGATCGTGATTCCCGCCGATGCGCGCAGCATCTCGATCAATGCCGACGGCGAGGTCTATGCCTATTTCCCCGACCAGCCCCAGGGGCAGCTTCTGGGCCAGTTCACGATGGCCGGTTTTTCCAACCCCAAGGGGCTGGAGGCAATCGGCTCCAACCTCTTTGTCGAGACCGAGGCCTCGGGGCCGGCGATCCAGTCGACACCGGGCCAGGACGGCCTTGGCACGGTGAGGCAAGGCTACCTGGAGGACAGTTCCGTCGACGCGGTCAAGGAGATTACCGACCTGATCGAGGCGCAGCGCGGCTACGAGCTCAATTCGAAGGTGATCTCTGCCGCCGACCAGATGATGGGCGCCACGGCGCAGGTGCGCTGATGCGCTGGCTGGTCCTCCTTGCGCTTGTCCCCAGGGCGGCGGCTGCCGACACGGTGGTCGCCACACAGACCATCCGCCCGCAACAGATCATCACCGCCGACGCGGTGCGGCTGGACCCGGCGGAGGTCCGGGGGGCCTATGCGACGCTCGACGCGGTTGTCGGGCAGGAGGCCCGGACCGCCATCTATCCCGGTCGCGCCGTCATGCGCGGTGTGGTCGGACAGCCAGCCCTCGTTGACCGGAACCAGGCGGTCGAACTGGTCTACGTGCAGGGCGGGCTGCGGATAAAGGCCGAGGGTCGCGCCCTCGGGCGTGGCGCGGCCGGAGAACGGATTCGCGTCATGAATGTGGACTCGCGGACCGTGCTCTTCGGCACCATTTCGCCCGAGGGCGCCATCTTGGTGAACAAATGAGGACAGATATGCTGCGATACATCGGCCTGATCGGGCTGGCCTTGACCCTTGGCGCCTGCGCGCGGGTGAACCACATCGGCAAGACGCCCGATTTCACTCCGGACACGAGCAGCCCGGAACGGGTGGCGATGATCGCGTCCGGCCTTCCGCAGGATGACGCGACCCGCCTTGGCGCTGACCGTGCCTCGCTCTGGCGCGGGGGCCAGACCTCGTTGCTGGGCGATCGGCGCGCGATGAAACGCGGCGATATCATGACCGTGGTGATCGAGATCGACGAAAAGGCCGAGATCCAGAACAAGACCTCGCGCTCGCGCTCGGGCTCGGAAAGCCTTGGAATTCCGCACCTCTTCGGAGTGCCGCAACGGATCAACCAGGGCATCACCGACGGAGCCAGCCTGGACGATGCCGTCTCGATCAAGTCCTCCAGCGATGCCAGCGGCGACGGATCGGTGCGCCGCAGCGAGAGCCTGACCCTGCGTGTGGCGGCCACCGTGATCGACGTCCTGCCGAACGGCGTGCTGGCCATCGAGGGCAGCCAGGAGGTTCGGGTGAACTTTGAACTGCGCGAGTTGCTGGTGACGGGCTACGTCCGCCCCGAGGACATCTCGCGCCAGAACGAGATCACCTATGACAAGATCGCCTCGGCCCGGATTTCCTATGGCGGCCGCGGGCAGATCACCGATGTGCAACAACCCAGGGTCGGCCAGCAGGTGCTGGACGCGATCCTGCCCTTCTGAGGCCGGTTCATGCTCAAGAAACTTTTTCCCCTGATCCTGGCGCTGGTGGGAACCGGCGCCGGCGTGGGCGCCGGGCTGTTCCTCGCGCCCACGGACAAGGATCCCAAGGCCATCGCCGCGGATCCCGATGGCAAAAAGACCCTTGCCGAACCGCCTGCGGCCGAGAGCCACAAGGACGATGACCACGCCGGCAGCGGCAACGAATACGTCAAGATGAACAACCAGTTCGTCATACCGGTGATGAGCGCCGAGCGCGTCGAGGCACTGGTTGTCGCATCGCTAAGCCTCGAAGTGACCAGCGGCGGTTCGCAGGCGGTCTACGAAAGAGAGCCCAAACTGCGCGACGTCTTTCTGCAGGTGATGTTCGATCATGCCAATATCGGCGGGTTCGAAGGCACCTTCACCGCCGGGCAACGCATGGATATCCTACGGTCTGCCCTGCTGGACGCCGCGCGTTCGGTGCTGGGGGCGGATGTAAAGGACGTGCTGATCACCGAGATTGCCCGCCAGGACGCTGCCTGACACCAGGCGCAGTTGCCTGATTGGAAAGGACCCGCCCGAAAACCGGGCGGGTCTTGTCGTGTCACCGGTCAACCCAGACCGCGCGCCTTGGCCTCGCGCAACACGCCCAAGGCATCGATAGCCTCGGCCTCGGCCTTGAGCCTGCGCCTCTTTCGGGCCTCCCTTTCGTCGCTGGCAAGCGCCTCTGCCGCCTGCGCTCGGGAAAATGCCGTGCGGGCACGGGCAAGGCTCTCGCCCTCGCGGGCACGGGCAATCGCGCTCTGGCGCAGGGCCTCGGCCCGCTTGCCCACCAGCCAACCCTGCCAGAGCGTATCCGCCCCCAGCAACTGGCGCGCCCCCACTGCCCCCTGGTCGGCCTGGGCGGCGCGGCGCATGGCGTCGATCTGCGCAAGTTCCCCGGCCGCCCGGGCGCTTGCCGCCATGTTCCGGCGATGCGCCTCTAGTTCGCGTTCCAGCATCAGATCCGTCGCTGCGATCAGGTCGTCGAATTGGCTCGTCACCAGCCTTTCTCCTTTGCTTTGCGTCGCATGCTGTCCGCGAACCGGATCGCCGCCGCGACCGGCCGATAGTGATCCGGCGCGATTTCCTCGCCGATCTTCGTTGTGGCAAACAGCGCGCGGGCGGTGGGTGGATCCGAATGGATCGGGACATCTGCCTCTTTCGCGGTTTCACGAATGCGCGCCGCCACCTCGTCAGTGCCCTTGGCAACGCAGACCGGGGCGGACCCGGGCAGACGGCTCCAGCTGAGAGCGACGGCATAGTGGGTCGGGTTGACGATCACGACATCCGCCGTCGGCACATCGCCCATCATCTGGCTCAGCGCCATCTCCTGCGCCCGCATCCGGCGGTGCTGCTTGAGATGCGGATCACCCTCGGATTCCTTCATCTCGTCGCGCAGTTCCTTCTGGGTCATGCGGTTCTTGCGGATATGTTCCGCGCGCTGCCAGAACAGGTCGATCCCGCCGATCACGGCGGCGATCAGCACGACGATCAGCAAAAAGTGTTTCATCAGGTCGGTCATGCGCAGCACCGCCTCACCTGGCGTGGCCATCGCCGTGCCGACGATCACGTCCAACTGGCCGCCAAGGAACACCGCAAGCAGCACGGAATAAACGGTCAGCTTGACGAAACTCTTGAAGAACTCAAACAGCCCCCGGCGCCCGAACTTGTTCTTGGCATTCTCGATCGGGTTGATGCGTGAGATCTTGGGCGCCAGTTTCGACCCTGTGAAAACGATGCCGCGCGTCGCAAAGAGCGCCAGCAATACCAGCACCCCCGGCGCGAAAAGGAATGGCAGCGCCGGGCCAAGACTCTCCGAGATCAGTGAACCAGCGATCGAAGGCGCACCATCGCGAAAAAAAAGGGTCTCCAGCCGGTCGGGCTGTTCGATCAGCGGCAAGAGCGCCTCGGCAAAACTGGCCAGGCTGTACCCGCCCGCAGCCGTCATGCAGACCAGCATCCCCAGGTAGGCCATCGCGGTGAGCAGGTCCGGGGCGCGCGCGATTTCGCCTTTCTTGCGCGCCTCGTCGAGCTTGCGCTGCGATGGTTCGTGGCTTTTTTCAGAGGATTCGTCCTGCTCTGCCATCGCTCACCTACCGGAAAGGCGCGGCCAGGAAGGCCTCGAAGGCCTGTAACCAGACCACGAGCAGAAGCGGCGCCGAGACAAGCAAAAGCGCGATGGCGCCGAAGGTAATGACTGGGGCGCCGACAAAGGCCACCATGAGCTGTGGCATGGCCTTGTTGATGACGCCCAGCGTCAGGTTGTAAATCACCGACATAAGGACAAAAGGCGCAGCCAGGCTGAAGGCCAGCGCGAAACTTTGCCCGACGCGGTGGCGGCCGGCCTCGGCCACATCGGCCGGGTTGGGGAACTGCATCACCGGCAGCAGGTCGTAAGACAGCACCAGGAAGGCCGCAGCCTTCACGTGAAACCCGGTTGCCATCATCAGCGCCAGGGCCGCGGTGGTCAGGATATGGCCGATGGCCGGCAGCGGATCGAGGCCGGACTGGCCCATGAGCTGCGACAGAGAGGTCGATTGCGCCGCGATGGCGCCCGCGGTCTGGATCGCCAGAATGAACAGGCGTAGCATGATGCCGAGAAAGAGGCCCGACAGGGTTTCGGTGACGAGGGCACGCAGGAAACTGCCCAGCCCGGGTGGCGGAAGGTCCAGCCCGGCGCCGACGGCAGGCACGACGACGGCCGTCAGCATTAGCGCCAGGATCAACCGGACCCGAACCGAAATCACCTGTTCGCCCAGTCCGGGAAGCGTGGCCAGCGCCGCGCCGACCCGCAGGAAAACCACGAGCGCGGTCCAGAGCGTGCCACCCAGGAGGTCCAGCAAGGGCTGGACCGCAATCATGCAGCCACCACGCCGACCAGCGCCGGCCGCGCTTCCAGACCGATCTCTTCGTAGGACATGACCGGGTTGCTCAGACCCTTGGCCACCATGACGGTACGCAAGAAACGACGACGCCGGGCCGAGGTCACGATGGCGGGCGACACGCCGCGCTGACTGGCCTCGCCGATGGTGTCGGCCAGGCCGCTGGTCAGCGCCTCGAATTTCTCCGGCGGCAGGGCCACATCCAGCGCACCCTGGCTGTTTTCCACCTGGTAAGAGTTGAACGTCTCTTCCCATTCGGGCGCCAGTTGCACCAACGGGATGGTGCCGTCGTCGCGCCGCATGCCGGCCACCAGCTGAAACCCCAGACGCTGGCGAACATGTTCGCAGATGACCTCGGGTTGGGTCTGTTGGCCCCGCATCTCGGCGATGGTTTCCAGGATCAGCGGCAGGTTGCGGATCGACACCTGTTCATCCAGCAAGAGCCGCAGAACCTGCAGCAGCGTGTCAATCTGCACCTTGTCGGGGATCAGCTCGTCCAGCAGTTTCTTGTTGGCTTCGGCCCGGCTCTGATTGCTGAGAGAGACCATCTCGTCCAACAGGCGGCGCAAGGCCTTGAGCGTCAAAAGGCGGCCAAAGTTGCGCCTGATGACCTCCAGAAGATGCGTTGCAAGCACTTCTGTCGGGGCAACGATCGTGGCCCCGGTGATGGCCGCTTTTTCCTGGTCCTCGGGACGGATCCAGCGCGCCGGCGCGCCGTAGACAGGTTCGGTCACATCCTTGCCGTTCGGCAACGCGCCGCTGTTCTCGGGCACAAGCGCCAGCACGAAATCCGGGTTCAGTTCGCCGCGCGTCATCTCGACACCGTGGATACGGACGACATAGGTGCCCGTGGGCAGGGACGCCGCGTCGGTCAGCCGGATCTCGGGCAGGATCAATCCGAAATGCGAGGCGATGTGCCGGCGCATGTTGGCAATGCGAACGTCGAGGCCGGTGCCCGGGTCGAGCACCATGTTCACCAGGTCCGGAGCGAATTCGACGTGAATATCGTCCAGGTCCAGGACATCCCCCATGTGCTGGACCGGAAGGGCCGCCTCTTCCTCTGCCTCGTCGTCGACATTCTCGGGTTCTGGCGGGCGCTTGGCGAGCCACCATGCGGTCGCCCCCAGGACGGCGGCGCCAAGGATGAACGGCACGAACGGCAGGCCGGGGACCAGCGCGAACAAGACCATGAGAACCGCCACCGCCAATAGGGCCGACGGGTGGCGACCCAGCTGGGCCGCCAGCGCCACATCGGTCGCTCCGGTCGCCCCGCCGCGGGCCAGCAGCAGGCCCGCTGCAATCGAGATGATCACGGCGGGGATCTGCGAAACCAGCCCGTCGCCGACCGTCAGGATGGCATAGGTTTCCAGCGCGTTCGACAGCTGCATGTCATGCACGACCACCCCATGATGATCCCCATGACGAGGTTCAGAAGCGTGATCAAAAGGCCCGCAACCGCGTCGCCCTTGACGAATTTCGATGCACCGTCGAGCGACCCGAAAAAGGTGGTTTCCTGCTGTTCGACTTCGCGGCGGCGCTTGGCCTCTGCATGGTCGATCGCACCTGCGGACATGTCGGCGTCGATGGCCAGCTGCTTGCCCGGCATTCCGTCCAGTGCAAACCGTGCCGAAACCTCTGCCATCCGGGCCGACCCCTTGGTGATGACCGCGAAGTTGACGATCATCAGGACGCCGAAGACGACAAGCCCGAGAAAGACGCTGCCGCCCATGACGAAGCTGGCGAATCCTTCGATCACCTCGCCCGCCGCGTGGGTTCCGGTGTGACCCTGACCAATGATCAGCTTGGTCGAACTGACATTGAGAGAGAGCCGCAGCATCAGGGAGGTCAGCAGAATCGTCGGAAAGGCCGAGAAATCCAGTGGGCGCTCGATGAACAGCGTGACGGTGAAGATCAGGATCGCCAGGCCGAAAGATGCCGCCAGGCCCACGTCCAGTACCCAAGACGGCATTGGCAGGATCATTATGACGATCACCGCCATGAGCGCGACCGCCATAAGGATGGTGGGTTTGAAAAGGGTCGAGACCGACATGATCAGTGACCCCGCTTTTTCGACACGGCGCATATGTGCGGCACCGGCCTTGGGCCGGCATCGCGTTCAGCGTCCTGGTCGGTTCGGAATTCTGCCTGCTTGCAAGAACGCGCCATCTTCCGGCCTCTCCAATCCTTATGCCCTGCAATCTGGCTAAGGCAGAAGAATTGAGAAACCGTAACGAATTTTAGGGGTTGGGTATGGCGGTTGCATCAAGAAGCGCGCGAAGGGTCTCGCGCGAATGGGCGCTGGCGTCAAAGACAGCGTCCACACCGGCCAGGCTGACCCGGGCCGGATCGAATGCAGGTGGCTCCTGTTGCATCAAATCGGCTGCGGGAGCCAAGACTGTGTCGCTTTCCGCAACGTCCTGCCAATCGCCAGAGAGCCAGGCAGAGGTCACCGCCTCGCGGGTCTTGCCCGCATCTGCAAAGATCGATTTTGCAAAGATATGGTCGCCCATCTGGCTGCGGGCCTCGGCCCTAAGGCGCGCGACATCGTCGCCGCGCTGGCCGATCAGGATGATTTCGGCCTCTTCGGGCCGGCCCAGGGCCAACAATCCGCGCGCCCGCGCGAGACGTGCCTCCGGCGCGCTGGTCGGGTCGGACAGGGTATCAAGTTGCTGCAAGGCAGTCTCTGCCAGGCCCAGATCGAGAAATCTCTCGGCAATCGCGATCCCGAGGGCGTCCTGACTTGGCGCTTCTCCGTCGGCAAGTGCACGCGTCGCGAATTTCAGGAAAGTGACCTCTTCTGCCTTGTCGACAAGAAAGCGCATGGCTGTCTGCTGCATTTTCTCGGCAATTTCCTCAGGCATCCCGTGCGCCGAGGCCAACTCGTCGAAAGCGGTCTCAAAATGCCCGTTGATCAGCAAAGAGCGCACATGCGCCTGCCAGAGTTTCGGGCCATCCCCGCTGTTGCGCAGTTCCGTTGCAAAGGCATCCGAAAGTTCGACAATCCGTGTCGGCACCGGCGCATCCGTCACATCGGCCAAGTCGATCGCCGCAGCCACGGCCTTTGCCGCCTCGGGTCCCCCGGCAATGGACAGATCCCGCAGTCTTTTGCCCGCTTCCGCAGGATCTCCGTCGCGAAGCGCAAGTTGCGCTTTTCCCAGCGCGATGCTGTCCGTTTCATGCCCTTCCATGCGTTGCATTCGACGCAGGACATCGCCTGCCGTTTCGGAATATCCCGCCGCGGCCAAGTTCTCGACAAGGATCGGTCCCAAATGGGTTCTGAGGTGTTTCGGCAATGCCTCGAAACCGCGGAGGATCGCTGCATCGGCGATTTGAGGAGAACTGCCTGAAGGGGCACCGCCAAGAACGGACCAGAGTGCGGCTGGTCCTTCACAATTTGCTTGTTGTGAAAACTGGGCCAGGGGATCGCCATCACCGTCCACCAGATATGACAATGCCGCCACGACCGGGGCGTCCAGTTCTGGCTGTAGCGACAGGACGCTGCGCGCCTCGGCGCCGAAGCCATAGAAAACCAGCGCCTTGGCATAATTCAACAGGGCCTCCTCTCCGACGCGATCGAACTCGCCAAAGACGGCGCTGCGCCGCATTGCCAGCGCCAGGTTGGGATCGTCGTCGGGATCTGCCCAGGCCGTAATCGCCAGCCTGCCATCCGGCACGCACATTTCCCCGCCGATAGAGATGCGCCCATTCTGCAAATCCTTGTGATCCAGTCCGGACATGCCAGCGGCCAGCCGGCGCGCCGGTTCGCCGATATCAACAGGAGAAGAAACGCTCGGGGACTTCTTGGCTGCCGGCCCCACAGGTTCCGGAGCGGGCGTCGGGAGCGGTGTCAACGCCGGGTCCAGCAGACCCTGGGTTGCCGCGATCGCCAAGTCGGCCGCAATCTGGTCGCCCAGGCCCCGCGCGGCAGAGGGATCGTGATCGCCACGATCAAGCGCAGAAGTTGCAGGATTCACGTCCACGCGCCGTGCAAGATG
Organism: Mameliella sp. MMSF_3455; assembly: GCF_030733205.1. GTDB lineage: Bacteria > Pseudomonadota > Alphaproteobacteria > Rhodobacterales > Rhodobacteraceae > Antarctobacter. The sequence continues at coordinate 90,404 of NZ_JASHJL010000003.1, read as the reverse complement.
GGGAAGACCGGGGTCGCGGACGAGTTCCGGTCCGATCCGGGGAACGTCGGCGATGCGCACACGGGACAGATCCAGCACAACCGAAGACGGTTTTTTTCCTCTAGGCTCGGCCGGTTTCGGACCGGTTCGACTCGCCTGCGCCAGCGGCACCTCGGAGGCGGAGATATCGACAACCAGCATGGTATCCTGCAGGACGAATGCCTCGCCAGCGCACTGACAGGCCAGCGCGATGTCCAACTGGCGACCGCCCTCTGCCACCACGAGATCACGGATACGTCCGTTTCCAATACGATCGAAGACCGACGAAGTGTCGAAGTCATAGGGTCCCCCGTCCAATTCCAACGCCAGACGGTTGCGCTCGGCGTCCGGTGACAGCGCCCATTTCGTGCCCCCAGGGACCGTCAACACCAGGCGCGTGAACTCTCCATGTTCACCGCTGCGCACGGTCACGGTCTGGGCCGAGAGGGCGAGGGGCCACACCGCAAGAAGGAGAAGGAAGGCGATACGGATCATGCCGCCTCCTGCTTTACGGACTTCAACGCATCTTCGAGGTCCTCGAAGCTTGGCCGGTAGTGATCCGGGGTGTTCTGGCGGCCGACCTCGATGCAGATGTTCGTTGCGTGGTTGTGCAGGTTCGCGACAAGAACCTCGCGGATCAGGTGGTAGAAATGCAAGTCCTCTTCGGCCACACTCTTGACCTTGGCCGCGAAGGGCCCGACCAGACCGTAGGCCAGGAACACGCCGAGAAAGGTGCCGACCAACGCGCCGCCGATCAGCTTGCCCAGCACCTCAGGCGGCTGATCGATCGATGCCATCGTCTTGATCACGCCCAGGACCGCCGCGACGATTCCCAGCGCGGGCAGTGCGTCCGCCATGCTTTGCAGGGCGTGGCTGGGCATCAAGGCATGGTGCTGCATCGCGTCCAGACGCTTGTCCAGCACCTCTTCGACCTGGTGAGGATCGTCGTAGTTCATCGAGACCGACCGCATCGTGTCGCAGATCAAATCGATCGCGTGGGTATCAGCCAGGATCTTGGGATACTTGGCAAAAATCGTCGATTCCGAGGGCGATTCCACATGTTCCTCGATGGCAACCGGATTCTGACGCGCCAGCCGGATCAGCTCGAACAACAGACAGAGAAGGTCGCGATAGTCTTCGGGTTTCCACTTGGCACCCTTGAACACCTTGGCGACGTCCTTGATCGTGTGCTTGACCGTCGACCCATCATTGCTGATGAGGAAGGCGCCCGTCGCCGCACCCCCGATCATCATGAATTCGAAGGGCAACGCCTTGAGGATGATCGCCAGCTTGCCCCCAGCCGCGAGATAGCCGCCGAAGACCATCGCAAAGATCACCACGATACCAATGATTCCGAGCATTTGCGCTCTCCCGCTCTTGTGCCGCCAGCCTGCCAGCGAGCTGTTAACAAAGCCTCAGCAAGCTCTTCACATCACGACGAAATCCGCATGCAGGGCCCCGGCGGCCTTGATGCTTTTCAGGATGTCGATCATGTCACGTGGGCTGACACCCAGGGCATTGAGACCGGCGATGACTTCGGACAGGTTGGTTCCTGTCGGCACTTCGGCGAGGCCGATGCCGGGATCTTCCTCGATCAGGGCACCGGTACGCGGCACCACCACGGTGTCACCGTCGCTGAAGGGATTGGGCTGGATCGCAAGCGGCGCTTCCTCGATCCGGAGGGTCAGGTTGCCCTGCGAGACGGCAACGCGGGAAATCCGCACATCCGCACCCATGACGATGGTGCCCGAACGCTGATCGACAACGACACGCGCACGACGCTGTGGTTCGACCGCCAGATTCTCGATGGCGACAACAGCCCGCGCCGGAGACCGGGCGCCGCTGCGCTGCAGATCGACCTGGACCGTCCCGGCGTCCAGCATGGTGGCCGCCCGGCGACCGACGGCCCGGTTGATCACGTCCTCGATCCGCGCTGCCGTGGTGAAATCCGGCTCGCGCAGGGCAAGGCGAAGTGTGGACAATTGCGTGAAATCAAAGGGCACTTCGCGTTCGACACGTGCACCCGAAGGGATGACCCCCGCCGTGGGCACACCCTGCACGACGCGCGCCGCCTCACCCTCGGCCTCGACGCCGCCGGCGATGATGGTGCCTTGGGCCACGGCATAGATCTGTCCGTCCGCGGCGTTCAGCGGGGTCATGATCAATGTCCCGCCCAACAGGCTCTTGGCATCGCCAATGGCCGAAACCGTGATGTCGATCTGGCTGCCGATCCGCGCAAATGGCGGCAGCTTGCCCGTGACAAGGACCGCGGCAACATTGCGTGGACGGAACTGTTCGCCGGTCACGTTCACGCCCAGCCGTTCCAGGATGTTGGACATGATCTCTTCGGTGAAGGGCGAATTGCGCAGACCGTCGCCGGTGCCATTCAGGCCCACGACCAGGCCATATCCGACCAGGTCGTTCGAACGCACGCCGTCGACCTCGACAAGATCTTTTATCCGGACCGATTGCGAGGCCGCCGGGAGGGCGCAGGAAACCGCAAGCACGAGGGCGGCAAGGAAACGTGTCAGCATCAGAGGAACTCCGCAAGCGACAGTCGCTGTGACCGCGCGGTAATAGTGTATAGGCTTTCCAGTTGGGTCCGGATGTTCTCGTAGCGCGACGCTGTGTGGTACTGGTCGGTCCCGACCAGGTCGAGGCGCGCGATATTGGTGGCCGTATGCTCGGCCGAGTTGCGTGCAGTGGTCTCTTCGACGCGCGCCTCCAGCGCGCCGAGCCCGGCACGCAATTCGACCACATTCTGTTGAGCGGCGAGCAAGTCTTCGCCGGCGTTTGTCAGCATCTCGATCTGCACGTCTTGCGACAGGCCCAGCGTTGCATCGGTGGCCAGGGCCGCCATGATCATCGGTTTCAGGACTTCGCGGAACACGGGGTCGGTGGCGCGGATATCGAGGTTCGCGCTCTCGGTCTCGCTCAGCTTCAGCGGGGCGAGACCGGTGTTCGACCCCTCGTAGACGGTGGTTTCATAAATGCCGCCTGCGCCAAAGAACGTGTCCAGGGCCGCCTCTATCCCGGCCATGTCGGTCTGGCCGGCCAGCGCTGTGCGGGCCGCGTTCAGAACATCCTCGACGCCCTGAACGGCGGCGCGGTCGGTCGCCGTACCGGAAAACAGGTAGCGTCCGGCAACCGAACGGTTCAACCCGTTCAGAACCTGTCCCAACGCATTTTCCGCATCATCCGACATCGTGTTCAACAAGGCCGAGTTCGGCGTCAGCTCGGCGGCGATCAGCGATTGCGACAGGGTTTCGCTGCGATCCTGGATCTCGTTCAGGGCTGTCTGCATTGTTCCGGACAGGAAAGTCGCCTCGGTCGTGTTGACCCGGTAGGTGTCCAGTCGTGCCAGCGAGCGGTCGATGGATTGCAGGCCGGTCAGGTCACCGTGGAGATGCTGCCCCGCGTCCTTGACGAACCCGGTGGCGACCTCGACCGCCAGCTGGTCCATTTCCTGGCGCAGACGTACCTGGTTGGCACGCAGCACCAGCGCGCGTGCCATATCCCCGATAACTTCCATGTCGGGCCCTCCTTAAATGGACATCAACCGCTCAAGCAGGCTGTCGACCGTCGACATGACCTTGGCGTTGGCGGCGTAGTGTTGTTCGATCTGCATCAACCGTTGCAGTTCCTGATCGGTGTCGACGCCCTTGGACAGTTCCAGCTCGGACACGGCCGTGTTCTGGATCGACACAAAGGTCTGGGCGTTTTCGGCGCGCACGCGCTCCCCCACGGCGGAGGAGGCGAATTCCGAGATATGGTCCGCAAAAGTGCGCGCGATGGCGGTCAGACCGCCGGAGGCCGGAACAGTCGAGGCGCCCAGCGCATCCGAAATCCCCTGCAGCAGACGGGCATCACCCACGTCGCCTTGCGTGGCCGCACCAAGGCCGTCCCGCAAGCGCCATGCCCCACCGCTGTCGGGCGCGACGAGACCGTTGATCTCGATCCGCCCCGCAAGGCCGGTTTCATCCGCAGCTGCGAAAGTACCGCCGCCATCGGTGAAAAGCCCCGGATCGGTTGCGGCCAATGTGGCATCCGGCCCGCCGGGACCAAGCCGTTCGATCAGGTCGCGGGCGATCCCGTCCAGTTGTGCCTGGCGTGCGACCGCGTCGACGTCGCGGATCTCGAACTGGGCGGCAAGACTGCCGCCGGCGAACATGCTCATGCCTTGGGTGTCGACGGAAACCCCGTTCAGCGTCAGGCCTGACAGGTCGCCGTTGGCGAAGGTCATGCCCGGTCCGATGGCAGCGTTCGGTTCAAACCCAACCTCGAACGGGCGTCCATCCAGCAGGACGGCGCCTCCCCGGGTAAAGACCGCGATGTCGCCTTTTTCTCTTTCGACAACACGCAAGGGCACGATTTCGGCAATGCTGTCCAGCACCCTTTGCCGTTCGTCGTAAAAGCTTGTCGGGTCGGTCCCGGTCGAACCGGCCCGGACGATATTGTCATTCAGTGAATCCAGCCGGGATAGGGCGGAATTCAGGGTGTCGACCTGGGCTGCAATACGGTTGTCCGCTGTCTGCCGCGCGGACTGGACTTCATTGCTGAGGCCGTTGAGCGCCCGGGCCAGCGAATCCGCCGTGTTCGCCACCAGCTCCAGCCGTTGGGTCGAGGCCGGGTTTGACGAGGCAGTCAGCAGCGCGTTCTCGAAGGCGTTCACGCGGTCGGTCAGCGATCCCGGCGTACCGGACTCGCCCACCAGGTCGTCGATCCGGCTGGCGAATTCGAAACCGACCGTCGCATGGGCAAGGGTTGCGTCCGACACCATCCTGTCCCCGGTCAGCACCGGATCGGAATGGCGCACCGTTCCGGTGATGCGCACGCCGCCGGTGGTCCCGACGGCGCCGGGCACAAGTCCCAATGTCCGCCGGCCGTAGCCCTCGGTGGTGGCGTTCGAGATATTCGTCGACACCAGGCCCGCAGCCCGTGAATTGGCCTTGAGCCCGCTGAAGGCATTGTACAGTGCACCGGAAAGAGACATCTAGCGACCCTCTGAAAAGCTGACGGAAAATCCGTCAGCGCTTGATATTGGTGGTTTCCTGCAGCATCTCGTCGACGGTCTGGATGACCTTGGCGTTCGACGAATAGGCCCGCTGGGTCTGGATCATCGCCGTCAGTTCGTTGGCCACATCGGTCGAGCTTTCCTCGCGCGCGAAGGGCACAACGTCACCGACCGGCCCGTCGCCCGCGTCCCAGAGGAAGAAACTGCCGCTTTCCGGCGAGGGCATGTAGATCTGCTTGTCCATCGAGATCAGTCCGTTGGGGTTCGGCACATCGACCAGCGGCACCTGGTAGATCACCCGCGAAGCGCCGGTATCGAACAACGCGTGGACAAAGCCGTTCTCGTCGATCTCGACCGTCGTCATGGAACCAGCTGCCGAACCATCCTTTGAGATGTTGAGCGCCTTGAAGCTATCGCCGACCTGGGTCAGCCCGCCGCTGGTTCCGGGCGCACCGATGGTGATTTCGACCGGGCCACCGTTGGTGGTCACAATGATCGTGCCGTCGGTGGCGTTGTAGGTCCCGCCTGTTGTGGTCGTGACCGTGGACAACGTACCGCCGTCCGCAGCGCCCGTGTTGAAGGTCACGGTGTATTCGCCAACCGGGTTGCCGCCGGCGGCGGTGGCTGAATCGACGATGGTCATCGTCCATTCGTTCGAAGAACCGCTTGCGGGAATCGTCGGCGTGAATGTCACCGTCAGTGTTTCGGACCGGCCCAGGTTGTCGATGTATTCGATCGGCAGAACTTCGGGCGCGCCAGTGGCATCGAAATCGGTCGCCGAGGCCGCAAGGTTGGCGCCAAGCGTGACTGTCGTCGTTGGTTCCGACGTGACCTGATTGCGATTGATCCGGACCGGCTCAAGGCTTTCGGCGGTATCCCGTGCATAGGTGGCGAGAGACCCATCGGAGTTGGCCGGCCATCCCATCAGCATCAGACCCGACTCGGTGCGCAGGTAGCCGTCTGCATCGACCCGGAACGACCCCGTAGTCGTCAGGAACATCTGCGGATCGCCGGTTGCCGCGAATTCCGTCGCTTCGGCCACCGGGATGAAACCATTACCGCGCACCGCGATGTCGGTTGCGTTGCTGGTGCCAACCAGCGCCCCGCTCTGGTCGATAATCCGCGTGGTGGTCGTGCGCACGCCGCCGGCGGTATAGCCCGATCCGTTGGACGCGATCACCATCGAGGAGAAATCCGTCTCGACCCGCTTGTACCCCTTGGTCGCAGAGTTCGCGATGTTGTCGGAAATGGTTCCCAGCCGCGTCGCATTGGCGGCGAGACCCGCAACACCTGCATTGAGGGAAGAGGAGATTGTCATGGACTAGCCTTTCTGCTGTCGCTCCGAATTCACGACAACAGATAAAGGCGTGGGTTTAACGCGGGCCTAACAGGTAAAATCCCACGAAAACTGAGTCATTTTCTTCGCAGGAAGACGACTTCGATCCGGCTGTTGCGCGGGTCCAGCAGGTTGGATGTGCTGGGTTCCCGATCCGCATAGGCCGTCAGGCGCCGCACACGCTCTTCCTCCAGACCACGGGCAATGACCAGTTCTCGAAAGACCTCAGCCCGGTCGCGCGATATTTTCCAGGCCGGGTTCTTGGCCAGAACAATCGGGTAGCTGGTTGTATGGGTCTCGATCGCGACGGGATTGGTCACGACGTCGGATGCGCGCGCCAATACCAAAGCAAGGTCCTTCAGCAATTGTGTCGGCCGGGCCTGATCGTCGAAAAGCCGGGCCTGCGCGGTTTCGAAGAACTCGATCACCAGGCCTTCGTCCGTGACTTGAGTGACGATGTGTTTCAGAAGCTCGTCGGCGACCATGCTTTCGCCGCCTCGGCCCATCAGCAGGTCTTCGACTTTCTTGAACTCCGCTGTTTCCGGCCCTTCGGACGCTTTACCGTCCAGTCCCGGGTCACGGCTGTGTTCGGCCTGTGGCCGAAGGCTGGTCGCCCCGGTACCGACCCTGGGCAGCGTGTTTTCGGCAAAGACGGAGTCCCCGCCCAATGCACCGTTGCCACCGCCCGATACACGGGCCATGGCAATCGTCGGACTGAAGTAATCCGCGATCCCCTTGCGTTGTTTTTCCGTTGTCGCGTTCAGCAGCCACATCAACATGAAAAAGGCCATCATCGCGGTCACGAAGTCGGCATAGGCCACCTTCCAGGCACCCCCATGATGCCCTTCGCCCGCAATCACCTTTTTGCGTTTGATGATGACTGGCGCGACATTGCTGTCGCCACTCATCATTCCCACCTTTCTCTCACCTGGGTACAGGTTTAGGGGCGCGCGGCTTACCACTCGATTAACGTTTCAAAATGTACCGTTAAAGCGCGGCACCCGCACATCTTGTGGACAAAACCGCAAGGGCGTGCCGAATTTCCCACAATGTTTCCAAGGTCACCGCCTTCGAATGGACAGGGCAAGGCGAACACATTAGCAAGGGTCGGGAAACAGTGTTGGCAACGAGGTGGGGGACCATGCCGGGTTTTCACAACGGAAAATCGGGCCTCGTAAAGCGCGTCGCGCTTGCGGGCACCATTCTGTCCGCGCTCGGTGGCGTCGCCCGGGCAGAGGAGGGGGTCAACAGCCTTCCGTTCAACCTGTACGGCTCTCCTGGCCTGATCGACATGCCGACGGCCCAGGTGCCGCCTGACGCGACGCTCGCCGGCACCTATGCCAATTTCGGCGGAACGTCGCGAACAACGCTTTACTTCCAGATCCTGCCACGCCTATCGGGCAGCTTCCGCTACTCGTCGATCCCCAACTTTTCTGCCAGTGGAACAGCAACGCTTTTCGACCGCAGTTTCGACCTGCGCTACCAGCTCCTGACGGAAACGGACCGGCGCCCTTCGGTGGTTGTCGGCATCCAGGATTTCATCGGCACCGGGATCTACAGCAGCGAATATCTGGTCGCGAGCAAATCGCTGATGCCCGGCCTGACGGTCACCGGCGGCCTCGGCTGGGGTCGTCTGGGTTCCTACCAACCCTTCGCGGAAATGGGGACGCGGCCCGGGGGCTTTACCGGTCGCGGCGGCCTGCCAGAGATCGACCGCTTCTTCCAGGGTGACGTGGCAGCTTTTGGCGGGGTCTCCTACTCGCCCAACGACCGCTTTACCTTCAAGGTGGAATACTCCTCGGACGACTACGTCGAAGAGGTCAGCCGTGGCACGAATGAGAAATCCAGCCCCTGGAACTTCGGCGTGGATTATCGGTTCAGAAACGGCGGCCAGCTGTCCCTGTACCATGTCCTGGGAACAGAGGTCGGCGCGCAATTCACCTTTGTCACCAATCCCAAGACGCTGGGTGTGCCGGGTGGAGCCGAGCCGTCGGGCCTTCCGGTTTCGCCTCGCGCGCCCGGATCTGCAGCGGACCTTGGCTGGACGCTGGATTCCCAGCGCACGGCCTCTGTTACGGCCTCGCTCAAGAACCTCGCCGCCAAGGAAGGACTGGAGGTCGAGGGCGTCGACCTGCAAAGAAATCGTGCCACCGTGCGCTTGGTGAACCCCAGGTATGGTGCACCGTCGCAGGCCTTCGGCCGACTTGTCCGCGTCATGACCCGCGTCATGCCCGCCTCGGTCGAAGTGTTCGAGATCGTCCCGGTGGTCAACGGCATGCCCATGTCTGCCGTCACCTTCCGCCGGTCCGACCTGGAGCGGCTGGAACACGACGCTGCCAACGAGATGCTGGCCCGGACAAACTTCGGCGACGGCTTTGGCAAGGCCCCGCCCCCGGACGAGGGCATATATCCAAAGTTCACTTGGGCCATTTCGCCTTTCGTGCAGCTCTCGGTCTTTGATCCTGACAACCCCGTGCGGTTCGACGCGGGGATTCGGGCCTCGGCGGAATACGAGATCACGCCAAACCTGATCGCAAGCGGCTCGGTCACCAAGAAACTCACCGGCAACCTCGACAAGGTAAAGCGCCTGGACGAGTCGAACCTGCCGCGCGTACGGACCGACCATGCACGCTACTCGGCGGAAGGCGATCCCGCGATCGAGTACCTGCATCTGGCGCACTACGGCCGCCCGGCCAAGAACATCTATTCCCGCGTCACGCTGGGCTATCTGGAACAGATGTACGCCGGCGCCTCGGCGGAACTGCTGTGGAAACCGGTCGACAGCCGCCTCGCGCTTGGGGCCGAGCTGAACTACGTTCAACGCCGCGATTTCGACCAGCTCTTCGGTCTGCAGTCCATGACGACAACAGACCCGGTGACCGGCGCCAAACGCGAGATCCCCAACGTCAACGGCCATGTCTCGGCCTACTATGCCTTCGGCAACGGGTTTCACGGGCAGCTTGACGTGGGCCGGTACCTGGCGGGCGACTACGGCGCGACAGTCTCGCTGGACCGCGAGTTCGCGAATGGTTGGCGCGTGGGTGCCTATGCCACCTTCACCGATGCCTCTTTTGACGACTTCGGCGAAGGCTCGTTCGACAAGGGCATCCGCTTTACCATGCCGCTGGCAACCTTCTTTGGCCAACCTTCACGGCGCCGGAACGATGTCCTGATCCAGTCGCTGTCGCGGGACGGTGGCGCGCGTCTGAAAGTCAACGGGCGTCTCTACGAACAGGTGCGCGACTACCACAAACCGGACGCTGTCAATTCTTGGGGAAGGTTCTGGCGATGACCCGGCGCAGCATTACACGCATCGGCCTGGCCCTGACGGCGGCCTTGGCCCTGGTTTCCTGCGGCAACGCAAACAAGGACACCACGGCACTGCTCAAGCAGGCGCCCAAGGCACTCTTTTCCAAGAAGGAAGCCCCCAAGCCGCTGACACCGCAGCAGATCGCCAAAGCGCTTGGGTCCACGACGGAATCCGTCTACCTCTTTGAGCTGGAAGGGCGCGACAAGGCTCAGGTTCTCCTGCAGGATATCCAGCGCAATGGTCCCTACCAGACCTACGGCAACTCGGCCCGTCAGGTGATTGTCCTGCGTGATGGCATGATCACCTCGACCCGTGGCCTCGGCGGTGACCTTATGTCCTCGGAAGAGGATCAGCTGATTTCCTACGTCAAGGCGCGCCGTCAGGGCCGGGTCAGCTATGACCAGCGTTTCCTCACGCCCGAGGACGTGACCGAAGTACGCAGGTATACCTGCCATCTCACGACAGGCGGCACCGTACCGGTTGCAGCGGGTCTTGTCCGCGCCAGCGGGCAGCTTGTGACGGCGAAATGTACCGCCGCCGATGGCGTGTCGCCCGATTTCACCAATGCCTATATCGTGGGCTCCGACGGCTATATCTACAGCGGCAAGCACTGGTTGGGCAGCTACATCGGCTATGTGAACTCGCAGGTCCTGCGCCGCTGATCCTCAGCGGCGCCGGTGCATCGACACCCTCCGGAACACCGTCGCCCACATCAGCCTTTGATCCGTGCAGGGATTGCGCCGCGCCGCGTACAGTTGGTCCAGACGGGCCTTGCGCGGAATGCAACGACGGCAGTAGACCTCTTCGGTTTCTTCCGCGCTTTCGGTCCGCGCCAAGAGACGTTCCTCTGTCTTGTGATAGGCCATCGAGGCCATACCCGTGATGCCGGGCCGTTCCTTCAGCACCTCTGCATAGATCTCGGGATATTTCTCGACGTAACGGCGCAGGGGCGCGCGGGGACCGACAAAGCCCATGTCCCCCCGCAGGATATTCCAGAGCTGCGGCAGCTCATCCAGTCGCTTGCGCCGTAGCCAGGCGCCTGTCGGCGTGATGCGTCCGGACTTGGACGGGCCGGTAACGCCCGCGTCGGCCGGATCGGTCTTCATTGTCCTGAACTTCCACAGCATGAAGGACTGGGTCGGGCTCTTCATCCGCTCCGACCGATAGATGATCGGCCAGCCATCGTTGCGCCAGACCACGACAGCCACATATACGATGAGCGGCGACAAGAGCACCGTCATCCCGATTGCGTACAGGAAATCAAGGGCGTGCAGCAGTGGCCGCCTTGTCCTCATGGCCATGTGCCCCCGGCACGCGCGCCTTCGAGCAGGTGATCCGGCGCGGCTGCCTCCGGTGGCAAGGGAAAGATCGAGGACAACCGCGAGGTATCAAGCCAGACCATCGGCAGTGCCGTGTCGGGGGCCTCGCGCCAGTCGATTTGGCACCCGGCTGCGCGGGCGATGTCGCCCATCGCCGTGGGCACGGGCGCGGCGACATTGTAAATGCCCGAGACCGAACCATCCGCGACCAGGGTCTCGACAAGGCGCACGAGGTCAAGCGGACTGATGTAACTGCGGGACGGGCTGGAACCGTCCGGAAACCGATCCAACGTGATCCGCCCGCCCGGACGCATGTTCGCAAAGAGGCTGTCAGCCCCGGCCACGTTTCCGATCCGAAGGATGACATTGCGCATCCCCGGGTTAGATCCGGACTCCTCGATCGCCTTTTCCATTGCCAGTTTGGCACGGCCATAGTCCGACATGGGACAGGCCGGCCCGGTTTCCGAAAGCGGTCTGTCTCCTGACCGATAGACCGCGCCGCTGGAACAATGCACCACCATCCTGGCGCCCAAAGACTGGCCCAGTTCCATTGCAGCCAGGGCAAGCCGCGAATTATCGTTCAGGTTGCATCCCTGTCCCGGTGTCACTCCCCAGAAAGCGATCACGGCGGACACGTCATCAACCTTTGGCGTGGGATCGCCCACTTTCCAGGCAAGCCCGCCCTGCCCTCCTGAACGGTATACCGGGATCAGCGTAAAGCGCTGGGATTGCCACAAAGCGCCTAGCATTCGGCCCAGTTTACCGCTGGCACCCAACAGCAGGACCTTGCGGGATTGCTGTGTTCCTGCCACGGTTTGACCCTCAATTCGCTTTCATTCGACCGTCAAACTGTCTATCAGCGGATTGAACCACTAGAAAGTGACAAACACCGGGTGGGAGACTGGAGTGTCTGCAAAAGTAAGAGTTATCACCCTGTTGGCCGCCTTCCTTGCCTTGGCGGCGTGCAGCCTGCCGCGCGGCGCGGCGATCCAGTCCGAGGTACTCAACCAGAAGGATGCGGATCAGCCGACCTTTCAGGTGATCGAAGTCACGCGTGAAAACGTTCCAGGTCTTGCCACATGGTCCGCCAGCGGCTGGCACGGCCACTACCATTGGCCGAATACCAGCCACGGCAGCAGTTCCTCGGTCATCCGGACCGGCGACCGGATCGACATCATCATATGGGACAGTCAGGACAATTCCCTTTTGACCAGCCCCGGCGAACGCTTTGCCGAGATCAAGGGAGTCGAGGTCGACGCGCAGGGATCCATCTTCCTGCCCTATGTCAACAAGGTCGGCGTGCGTGGACTGACCGCGACCGGCGCCCGCGCCAAGGTGCAAGAGCGGCTCGCACCGATCCTGCCCTCGGCACAGGTTCAGTTGATCCTGCAGCAAGGCCGCGATCACACGGTTGACGTGGTGGGTGGTGTCGGCAAGCCCGGTGCCTACCCGCTGCCCTCGAGAAACTACAAGGTCCTCAACCTGTTGGCGGATGCCGGCGGCGTCATGCCCGACCTGCGCAACCCCCGTGTCCGGCTGCTGCGCGGCTCGAAAACCTACGAGATCTCGGTATCGCAACTGCTGTCGGACGGGTCCAAGAACGCGCTTCTCTTGCCGCGTGACACGGTGGTCATCGAACAGGACGAACGCAGCTTTACGGCCCTAGGTGCCAGCGGGATCGAGAACCTGATCTATTTCCCAAAGGATTACGTCACCGCGCTTGAGGCTGTATCGATGATGGGCGGCCTGTCGGATACGCGCGCCGATCCAAAGGGTGTCCTCGTGCTGCGGGAATATCCAGTCAAGGCCATTAGCCCCGCAGGCAACGGGCCCAAGATGCAGCAAGTCGTGTTCACCCTGGACCTGACCAGCGCCGACGGTCTCTTTGCCGCGCGCAAGTTCCAGATCCAGCCGGGTGACACTGTGCTTGCCACCGAAAGCCCGGTCACGGCGGCCCAGACGATCTTTAGGCTGGTGGGGTCGGTGCTGGGCGTTTCGGCCCAGGCGAACGCCATCTCGAACTGACCTTTGGCGGACGCGTTCAGCGTCCGCTTACTCACACATCGCGGGATAAGGGCGGGGCATGAGTCTCTTTCGCTTTCTCGCCGAAAACGCCCGCTGGCTGTCGGCCGGCGCACTGCTCACGTTTTTGTCGAGTTTCGGCCAGACATTCTTCATCTCGATCTTTGCGGGGGAAATCCGCGAAGGGTTTGACCTCAGCCACGGCCAATGGGGCGGCATCTACACGATCGGCACCAGCGCCTCGGCGGTGGTCATGGTCTGGGCCGGCGCGCTGACGGATCGGTTCAGAACCCGGGTGATCGGGTCCATCGTATTGATATTTCTGGCAAGTTCCTGCCTGTTCATGGCCTTGAACGCTTGGGCGGCCCTGCTGCCGTTGGTGATCTTCGCCCTGCGCTTCTGCGGCCAAGGCATGGCCAGCCACACGGCCGTCGTCTCGATGTCGCGCTGGTTCGTGGCGACACGGGGCAAGGCGCTTTCGATTGCCGGCCTCGGCTTTGCGCTGGGAGAGGCGCTGTTGCCGGTCAGTTTCGTTTCACTCATGCTGGTGATGGACTGGCGCTGGCTTTGGGTGGCGGTGGCCTGTGTCAGCCTCGGGGCGATCCCGGTTCTGTTGTTGCTATTGCGGAAGGAACGGACGCCGCAGAGCCATGCGGAGGCGGATCATTCGGTGGGCATGGAGCAGAGGCACTGGGCGCGGCCAGAGGTGCTGAAACACTGGCTATTCTGGTTCATGGTGCCGGCCTTGCTGGGGCCGCCGGCCTTCAACACCGCCTTTTTCTTTCAGCAGGTGCATTTCGCCGAGGTCAAGGGATGGTCCCATCTGGAGCTGACCGCCCTGTTCCCGATCTACACGGCGGCAGCGGTCGGCGCGATGGTCATGGCCGGTGGACTATTGGACAAGCTGGGCACAGGGCGGCTGATTCCATGGTCGCAACTGCCCATGTTCATTGGATTTTTCTGCTTTGCCTTGGGGGATAGCCTGGGCTGGACCCTGGTCGGGCTGCTGTTCGTGGCAATGACGACGGGGGCCACGCATACCCTGCCCAATGCCTTCTGGGCCGAGTTCTACGGCACTCGCAGCCTGGGTGCGATCAAGGCGATGGCGGCGGCGGTCATGGTCTTCGGTTCGGCCATCGGGCCGGGGATCACCGGTTTCCTGATCGACTTCGGTATCGGTATCGAGACGCAGTATATCGGCGTCGCGCTCTACTTTCTCTTCGCCACGGCGATGATGTGGGTGGGCGTTTCGCGGGCGCGGAAGATGCTCTGACACCACCCGGACATTTGTACAAAACGTACGTTTTGTACGCCGTTTTCAGCATTTTGTACAAAGCGGCAAGACATCGTTAACCCGCGTCTTTCGCGCCGATCACCGCCGCCGCTTGAGATAGACGTAATAGGCCCCTTCGCCGCCGTGTTTGCGGTGCGACTGCGAGACCTGCAGGACAGCCCCGGCCAAGGGAGGCATTTGCAACCACATCGGCACCTGTGTCTTCAATACCCCGCGGCGGCGGGGCATCGGATCATAGGGGTCTTCTCGCTGGCCCTTGCCGGTGATGACCAACACAAGGCGAAACCCGCGGGCCTGGGCATTCAGGATGAACTGCGCCAGGGCGCCATGCGCCCGGTCCACAGTCATCCCGTGCAGGTCGATGCGCGCCTCCGGCACCAGCTTGCCGCGCTTGAGCCGGGTAAAGGCCTTGGCGTCCATGCGCACCGGGGCGTCATGCAGGTGGTCGGCCGTGGTCTTGGGAAAGACATGGGTCTGGGTGCGCGGCGCGGATTTCTCTCCCATCGCGAAGGGCGACAGCGGATCGCGCGACGTCTCTTTCGCGGGTGACCGGGGTTTCGGCGCGGGCTTGGCCTCGTCCGTCTTGCGGGCGGGCCGCTTGTGCAGCGGATCTGCGGTCCGGGCGACCTGCTGCCAGAGCTCCTGCTCTTCGGGTCGTAGCTTGCGCCGCCGGGTCATTGTACCGCTTCGGGCAAGAGCGCATAGGCGCGCTGGATGGGCATGAGGACAACCATGCGCCCGCCGTCCTTGGTCCGCCCGGCGATGCGGCCCGCCTCGTCCCCCGTTCCATAGAAAATATCAGCCCGTTGCGCGCCCTTGATGGCAGACCCGGTGTCCTGGGCGATCATAAGGCGGTTCATCGGGTCGGCACCTGCCTTTTCGATCCAGACCGGCGCGCCCAGCGGCGTATAGCGGGGATCGACGGCCACCGAGCGCAGCGGCGTGATCGAACGGTTCATCGCGCCCAGCGGGCCTTTTTCGGGCGGCACCTCGTTGACCTCGCGGAAAAAGACGTAGGCCGCGTTGTGAAAAAGCAGTTCCCGCCCCGCGACCGGGTTGCGCCGCACCCAGTTAGCGATCACCTGCATCGAAACCTGGTGCGCGGTATAGACACCGCGCCGCACGAGTTCCCGCCCGATGGACCTGTAGGGATGACCGTTGGCGCCGCCATAGCCCACGCGGATCACCCGCCCGTCCGGAAAACGGATGCGGCCGGAGCCCTGGATTTGCAGGAAGAACAATTCTACCGGATCATCGACCCAGGCGATTTCAAGGCCCCTGCCCTCCATCACGCCGGAGGTGAGCAATTGCCGCCGGGTGAGCCAGGGACGGCGCAGGCGTGCCTCTGGCGGCATCTTGTAGACCGGGTAACGGTAGGTGCTGCTGCGGTAGGGCGCGCCGTTCAGTTCCGGTTCGAAATAGCCGGTGAAAAGCATGTCCGCCCCGTCGCGGATCAGGACCGGACGGAACAGCAGTTCAAAGAACCCGCGCGCGTCGTCGGTTTCACGCGCCAGTCCGCACAGCGCGGACCAGTCCGGATCGTCGAGATCGCCGCAGGTTTCAAGAAAGGCGGCAAGGGCCGCGGCATGGTCGTCCTCGGCCCATCCCTGCAGATCGGCAAAATCCAGGATGTCGTAACGCGGCCCCGTCTCTGTGGAGGCGGGGCCGGTCATGATGGATATCGCAAATGTGATCGCAAGGAGTAGGCGCGTCATTCGTCCGTGGCGACAAGCTGCCAGTTGGGATCATCGCTGCCCATGTTGCGGGCATAGGTCCAGACGTCTTTCTGACGCTTGACGGCGGTGGGCGATCCTTCGACCACCTCGCCTTCGGCGTTCTTCACGACCGAGGTCAGCTCGCCGACGTAGCGGACCGAGATCTCGGCCAGGCGCGAACCTTCGTCGAAGGTGGCATCGGCCAGGGTGAGTTCACGGACGCCGATGAATTCGGCCTCGATGGTCAGCCCCTGCTGTTCGCGCTGTTCCACGACCTCGGCGAAGGTCTGATAGACGTCATCCGCGAGAAATGGCCGCAGCTCTTCGATATTGCCGCGTTCAAAACCCATGAGGATCATTTCATAGGCCCCCCGCGCGCCCGAGAGGAACTCGGACACCGAGAAATGCGGCTCGATCCGTTTCATCGCGGCGAGCGCCTTGGCGGCGTCGCTGTCCTCGGCGACGTGGTCGATGATGTCATGGTCCGGGCCGCCTTCGATCACCTCGAAGTCGCGCGCCGACCGGCGGCGATCGTCGCTGGACGCCGGAGCCGGCGGTTTTTCGAACCCCTCCCGGGTGCCCAACACGCTCCGCAAGCGCAGAACGAGAAAGATGGCAATTCCGGCCAGGACCAGAAGCTGGAGGATGGGAGAGTTCATCGGCACCTCTTTGCAGGCAGCGTTTAAAGATCTTGCTTGCATCCTTATGTAGGTGAGGCGTTGGGGTTAGTCTACCTGCCCCGCCCTGATATGGAGGATCTTCGCATGTGGCTGTTCCTGGCCTTTCTCATGGTCCCGCTGATCGAAATCGCCCTGTTCATCCAGGTTGGCGGTCTGATCGGCCTGTGGCCGACGCTGGCCGTGGTCGTCCTGACGGCAATCATCGGGACCTGGATGGTCAAGGCACAGGGGCGGCTGGCGATGGAGAACCTGCGCCGCAGCTTTTCCGAATTGAACGATCCCGGAGAGCCGCTGGCGCATGGCGCGATGATCCTGGTATCAGGCGTGTTGCTGCTGACGCCCGGGTTCTTCACCGATGCGGTCGGGTTCGCCCTGCTTGCGCCGCCGGTGCGCGCGGCGGTCTTTGCCTGGCTGCGGCGGCGGGTGCATGTGACGCAGTTCCAGATGGGACCGGATCCGCGCGGGCCGGTCCATCGGGACCCGCGGGCCGGGCCCCGACCGGGGCCCCGCTCCGGCCAAGGTGACGTGATCGAAGGCGAGTACACCGAAGTTCCCAAGGACAAGGCGCCCAATCACCCGGGTTCGGGCTGGACGAGGCATTGAGGCTTTGCGCGGGCGCTGCTATGCCTCGCGCTGAGATTTTCACGGGAGACCCGACATGGCAGAAACCAACGGCAACGGGCAGGCACCTCAGCCGCCCAAGATGAGCATTCTGGCCCAATTCATTCGCGACCTGTCCTTCGAGAACATTCTTTCGCAGAAAGGTGTCAGCGGCGAGGTGCAGCCCGATGTGCAGGTGCAAGTGAACCTGGACGCCAAGAAGCGCACCGCCGAGAACCAGTACGAAGTCGTCATGAAGCTGAAGGTCGAGTCCAAGGCCAAGTCGACCGGCGACATGCTGTTCCTGCTGGAGCTGGACTATGCCGGCGTCTTCTCGATCGAGAACGTACCCGAGGACCAGCTGCACCCCTTCCTGCTGATCGAATGCCCGCGGATGCTCTTCCCCTTCGTGCGCCGGATCGTTTCGGACGTGTCGCGCGACGGTGGCTTCCCGCCGCTGAACCTGGAAACGATCGACTTTCTCGCGCTGTACCGCAACGAGATCGCCCGTCGCCAGGCGGCCCAGCAGGACACGCAGGCCCCGGCCTGAGGAAACCCGGCGCTCAGGTCTTGAGCCAGAGCGCCTCGTCCCCGAGATTTTCGACAAAGGCGGCGTGAGCCGCCTTTTCCTTTTCCGTCAGGCGGCTGGGCAGCGGTGTGCTGCGCGGGCGCGGACGCCAGAGCGGTTCGGCATCGACGCCGCCGCCGCTGGATCCATGCGACGACAGGCCGAAGTCCGGCTGCTTTCCACCGATCAGTTCAAGGTAGACCTCGGCCAGGATTTCGGAGTCGAGAAGTGCGCCGTGCAAGGTCCGCGAGGAGTTGTCGATGTTGAAACGGCGGCAGAGCGCGTCCAGCGAGGCCGGTGACCCGGGAAAGCGGCGCCGCGCCATGTCCAGCGTGTCGATGGCGCAATCCTTGGCCAGAGGCGGGCGGTTAGCCCAGCGCAGCTCGG
This sequence comes from Mameliella sp. MMSF_3455, assembly GCF_030733205.1. Classification (GTDB taxonomy): domain Bacteria; phylum Pseudomonadota; class Alphaproteobacteria; order Rhodobacterales; family Rhodobacteraceae; genus Antarctobacter. The sequence continues at coordinate 72,141 of NZ_JASHJL010000003.1, read as the reverse complement.
CGTTGAGGAATTTCACGTCGAAGCTGGCATTGTGAATGACCAGCTTGGCATCCTCGCCGATGAAGGCGCGGAACTCGTCCACGATCTTGGCGAATACCGGCTTGTCCCGCAGCGTGATTTCACCGGGTTTGGCCGGGCGCGGCGGTTCGAGCAGGTCCGGCCCGATGCCGTGCACGCCAAAGGCCTCGTCCGGCATGCCCCGCTCGGGGTTGATGTACTGGTGATAGGTGCGGCCGGTTGGAACGTGGTTGTACAGTTCCAGCGCCCCGATTTCGACGATGCGGTCGCCCTGTTCCGGCTCGAACCCGGTGGTTTCCGTATCGAGAACGATCTCACGCATGTTGCAACCTTTGTTCGATGTCCTTCAGCACATCCTGCACCTGGGCGCGGGCGTGCTCAAGCGTGTCGGTTTCGATGACATAGGTGGCGCGGGCGCATTTTTCCGCGTTGGGCATCTGGCGGGCGAGGATGCGGGCCAAGTCATCGGCGCTCATGGTGCCTCGATCCAGCACGCGGGCCTCTTGCGTTTCACGGGAAACATTCACGCAGGCGGTGGCATCCATCGCGGCATCGCCCCCGGTTTCGAAAAGGAGCGGGATGTCGAAGACCCCGATGGCCTGCGGGTTGGCGGCGATGAAGGCCTCTCGATCCTGTTGAACCAGCGGGTGCACGATCTGTTCTATCCGTTTCAGCGCGCTGCTGTCATCGGCGATGATCCCGCGCAAGGCATCGCGGGACACCTGATCGTTTTCAACGGCTTGAGGATATATCTCCCCGATGGGCGCAACCGAGGCACCCCCCGGCCCGTACAGGCGGTGAACGGCGGCATCCGCATCCCAGACGGCGCAGCCCGCCTCGGCGAACATCTGCGCCGTGGTCGATTTGCCCATGCCGATAGACCCGGTCAGGCCAAGCTTGAATCTCATGCCAGAACGATCTGCCGGGTGGCCTCGTCGACCTCGGGGCGGGCGCCGAACCAGCGTTCGAAACCGGGCACCGCCTGGTGCAGGAGCATCCCCAGCCCGTCGACAACGGTGCAACCTTGGGCCCGGGCCTCTCCCAGCAGGCGGGTTTCCAAGGGTGAATAGACGAGGTCCGTCACCAGCATGTCCGGGGTGAGGGCGTCCAGCGGCACGCGGAACCGGGGTTTACCCGTCATGCCCAGCGACGTCGTGTTCACCACTGTCGCGCAGCCCTCGACGATATTGCCGGCCTGCACCCAGTCAAAGACCTGCACCTTGTCGCCGAAATCCTCGCACAGCTGTTCCGCCCGCGGTCGGGTGCGGTTGGTCAGTCGGATTTCCGGCACGCCCACGTCCAGCAGGGATGCGATCACCGCCCGGGCCGCGCCCCCTGCCCCGAAGACCGTCGCAGGCCCTGAGGCCGGGTCCCAGTCCGGCGCGTTCTGCTGCAGGTTCTGCATGAAGCCGTAGCCGTCGGTATTGTCGGCGTGGATACGCCCGTCCTCGCGGAAGATCAGCGTGTTCGCGGCCCCGATCAGCCGGGCGCGGTCGGAGACGCTGTCGGCGATCTGCATCACCTTTTCCTTGTAGGGCACGGTGACGTTGAGGCCAACAAACCCGAGTTGCGGCAAGAGTCGCAGGGTTTCCGTCAGCTTGTCCTCGGGCACGTCGATGGGGACGTAGTGTCCGGGCAGACCGTGCGTCTGCAGCCAGTGTGCGAAGAGGCGCGGAGAGCGGGAATGGGCCACGGGGGACCCGATGACGGCGGCAAGCGGGATGCGTGCGAGGCTCATGCGGCGATGGTTCCTCTGTTCGTCAGGTAGGCCAGCAGTTCCAGCAACGGCAGGCCAAGAATGGTGAAATGGTTGCCCTCGACCCGGGCAAAAAGGCGGACGCCTTCGGATTCGAGCTTGTACCCGCCAACCGAGGTGCCGACATCCGGCCAGTTCCGGTCGAGGTAGTCATCGAGGTAGCTGTCCGAGAAAGGGCGCATCGTCAACCGGGCGGTCCCGACGTGGCGCCAGACCGGCTGCGCCTCGTGGTAGAGGACGGCGGCGGAGAGCAGGCGGTGGGTTTCCCCGCGCAACCGGCAGAGCTGGTCGCGTGCCTCTTCGCGGCTTTGCGGCTTGGACAGGGTGGTTCCCTTGAAATCCAGTACCTGGTCGCAGCCAAGCACGAGTTTCTCGGGGTAGCGTTGCCCCAGCTTGCGGGCCTTTGCCTCTGCCAGGGTGTCGGCGATGTCGCGCGGGCTGGCCTCTTCGAGGGTCAGGGCGGCCTTGAGGCTGTCCTCGTCCACCCTCGGCGATTCGGTTTCGATCACGAGTCCGGCCGCGCGGAGCATGTCAGCGCGGATCGCGGAGCTGGAGGCGAGAAGAAGGTCGGCAGGCATGGGGATGAAACCGGGGAAAATTCGGTGCGCAGGCTTGTCGATGTTTCTGAGGAAAAAGCGCGGCACATGCAAGGCTGGTGGCGAAACACAGGCTCTTCCCATGCAGCGCAGCACTCATCCGGCTGTGTGAAAGAACAACGCGCGTCCGGTGCGAAGATGAACAGAGACCGGTTTGTCAAAAGAGTTATCCCGAACAGGATACCCTTGGAAAATGACGCCTAACTGACTGAAAACACAAATTCTATCGCAAGATGTTCGAAACCGTCACGGTACTATCCCGCGAGTTTTCCCAAGGTGTTTCCCTGTTCGGAAGGCTGGGGACAATTCGATAATCCACAGATCCGAAGGCCCCTAACACTTCATAATCCTTTTCTTTTATCTATTTATTAAAGGAAGGGTGTTCCGCGAACTTCATTGACGGGAACCCCGGCAATGCGATACGCACCGTCAGCCTTCGTCCGAAGGCGAACTTTCCCGTTAGACAAAGGATGTGTGGGCCTCCGGGCACCACGTTATGTGCCATGAGCGAAGAAAAGCTTAACCTGTCCGACCTGAAGGCGAAGAGCCCGAAGGATCTTCTGGCGATGGCCGAGGAACTGGAAATCGAAAACGCCTCGACCATGCGGAAGGGCGAGATGATGTTCCAGATCCTGCGGGAACGCGCGGACGAGGGATGGACCATTTTCGGCGACGGGGTGCTGGAAGTGCTGCAGGACGGGTTCGGTTTTCTGCGCTCGCCCGAGGCGAACTATCTGCCCGGTCCGGACGATATCTATGTCTCGCCGGACATGATCCGGAAATACTCGCTGCGCACCGGGGATTCGATCCAGGGCGAGATGAAGGCGCCGGACGGGGAAGAGCGGTATTTCGCGCTTGTTTCCGTGTCAGAGATCAACTTCCAGGAACCTGAAAAGGCCCGGCACAAGATCGCCTTTGACAACCTGACGCCGCTGTACCCGGACGAGCGCCTGAAGATGGAGATCGAGGATCCGACCATCAAGGATCGCTCGGCCCGGATCATCGACCTGGTGGCCCCGATCGGCAAGGGCCAGCGGAGCCTGATCGTGGCGCCGCCGCGGACGGGTAAGACGGTGCTGCTGCAGAACATCGCGACGAGCATCGAGCGGAACCACCCGGAGTGCTACCTGATCGTCCTGCTGATCGACGAACGTCCCGAAGAGGTGACGGACATGCAGCGGTCAGTGAAAGGCGAGGTGATTTCCTCGACCTTCGACGAACCGGCAACGCGGCACGTCGCAGTCTCGGAGATGGTGATCGAAAAGGCCAAACGCCTGGTCGAACACAAACGAGATGTTGTGATCCTTTTGGACTCGATCACCAGACTTGGTAGAGCCTTCAACACCGTGGTGCCTTCTTCGGGAAAGGTCCTGACAGGCGGTGTGGACGCGAATGCGCTGCAGCGACCCAAACGGTTCTTCGGTGCGGCGCGGAACATCGAGGAAGGCGGATCGCTGACGATCATCGCGACGGCGCTGGTGGATACCGGCAGCCGGATGGACGAGGTGATCTTTGAGGAATTCAAGGGCACCGGCAACAGCGAGATCGTGCTGGACCGCAAGGTGGCGGACAAGCGGGTCTTCCCGGCGCTGGATATTCTCAAGTCCGGCACCCGGAAAGAGGACCTGCTGGTGGACAAGGTCGATCTGCAGAAGACCTTTGTCCTGCGTCGCATCCTGAACCCGATGGGCACGACTGATGCCATCGAGTTCCTGATTTCCAAGCTGAAACAGACCAAGACGAACACCGAGTTCTTCGACTCAATGAACAGTTGATCCTGGCATGGACACGATCTTTGCCCTGGCAAGCGCGGTCGGGAAAGCGGGCGTTTCGGTTGTGCGCGTGTCCGGACCCCTTGCCTGGGAGGCAGTGGAACGCCTGAGCGGCCCCCTGCCCCGCCCGCGCATGGCCTCTGTCCGGCGGTTGATGTCGGGCAACGGGGATTTCCTTGACGAGGCATTGGTCCTGATCTTCGAGGATGGGGCGAGCTTTACCGGGGAGCGCGTGGCCGAGTTCCAGGTGCATGGCAGCGTGGCCGTTGTCCAGGCGCTGTTGCGCGAGCTGGGAGAGATGCCTGACCTGCGCGGGGCGGAGCCCGGGGAATTTACCCGACGGGCGTTGGAGAATGAGAGGCTGGACCTGAGCCAGGTCGAGGCCTTGGCGGATCTGATCGACTCCGAGACCGAGCAGCAACGGCGGCAGGCCTTGCGGATGCTGACCGGGGCTTTGGGAACGCGTGTGGGGGAATGGCGGCAGAAGATCCTGCGTGCCGTTTCCTTGTTGGAAGTCACGATCGACTTTGTCGATGAAGAGGTGCCTGTCGATGTTTCGGACGAGGTTCGGGATCTGTTGCGGGCTGTCAGCGATGATATCCGGCGCGAACTGCGTGGCCTTGAGTCGGCAGAGCGGGTGCGGTTGGGATTCGAGGTCGCGATTGTCGGTCCGCCGAACGCGGGCAAGTCGACCCTGTTGAACTACCTTGCCGGTCGAGATGCGGCGATCACCTCGGATGTTGCCGGCACCACCCGGGACGTGATCGAGGTGCGCATGGATATAGGCGGATTGGCTGTCACCCTTCTGGATACGGCCGGGCTGCGCGACTCGGATGACAGTGTCGAACAGATCGGCGTGGCGCGGGCCCGGGAACGGGCCGGCGCGGCGGACCTGCGGGTTCATCTTGTGCCCGAGGGGGACAGCCCCATGTTGGCGGTGTCCGAGGGGGACATCGTCGTTACTGCGAAGGGTGACAGGGCGGGCCAGGGTGTTTCCGGGCTGACGGGTCTTGGCGTTCCCGAACTGCTGTCGGCGATCGAAGCGCGGCTGATCGAAGAGGTGCAAGGCGCCGGGTTGGCCTCGCGCGAACGGCACAGGGTTGCGCTGGCCGAGGGGCTGATCCATCTGGAACAGGCGCAGGTGCTTTTGGAAGATGGCATCGACGTGTACGATGTGACCAGCGAGGAAGTCCGTATCGCCTTGCGGGCTTTGGAACAGCTGGTGGGTCACGTAGATGTTGAACAGGTTCTGGACCAGATCTTTTCCAGCTTCTGCATTGGCAAGTGAGGAGTGTTTCACGTGAAACATGAAGCCTTTGACGTGGTCGTCGTCGGTGGCGGACATGCAGGAACCGAGGCGGCTGCGGCCTCGGCCCGGATGGGCGCGCGCACGGCGCTTGTGACACTGCGCCTTCAAGATCTTGGGGTCATGTCCTGCAACCCGGCGATTGGTGGGTTGGGCAAAGGCCATCTTGTCCGCGAAATCGACGCGATGGACGGAATCATGGGGCGGATCGCCGATGCGGCAGGGATCCAGTTCCGCCTGCTGAACCGGCGCAAGGGACCAGCGGTGCAAGGCCCCCGTGCCCAGGCAGATCGCCGGCTATACGCCGAGGCGATGCAGGCCGAGATCGCAGGTACAGAGAAACTGCAAGTGATCGAGGGTGAGGTCGTGGATTTCCTCATGTCCGGTGGCCGTGTCGAAGGCGTTGCGCTGGGGGATGGGTCGGAGATTCGGGCGGTTTCGACAGTGCTGACCAGTGGCACTTTCCTGCGCGGCATCATTCATATCGGCGATGTTCAAAAGCCGGGCGGACGAATGGGTGATCGTCCCTCTGTTCGCCTTGCGGATCGGATCAAGGACATGGATCTGCCGATTGGTCGGTTGAAGACGGGAACACCGCCGCGTCTCGACGGGCGCACCATCGACTGGAGCGGGTTGGACATGCAGCCCGGGGACGATAACCCGGTGATGTTTTCGTTCCTCTCCCCTGCCCCGAAGGCACGGCAGATCTCTTGCGGGATTACCCATACCACGGAACGCACCCATGAAATCATTCGGGACAACCTGTCCCGGTCTGCCATGTATGGCGGTCATATCGAGGGGGTCGGGCCCCGCTATTGCCCCTCGATCGAGGACAAGGTGGTGCGTTTCGCCGACAAGACGTCTCACCAAGTCTTCCTGGAACCAGAGGGTCTGGATGTTCCGACGATCTATCCCAACGGGATTTCGACCTCCCTGCCCCAGGACATCCAGGAGGCTTATGTCCGGAGCATTCCCGGTCTCGAACAGGTCGAGATCATGCAGCCCGGTTACGCCATCGAATACGATTATGTCGATCCCCGCGCCTTGGCGGGGACGTTGGCTCTGCGTGATGTCGAGGGTCTGTACCTGGCCGGGCAGATCAACGGGACAACCGGGTATGAGGAAGCGGCGGCGCAGGGTCTTGTGGCCGGTCTGAATGCGGCGGCGCAGGCGCAGGGCCGCGACGCCATCAAGTTCTCGCGGACGGAAAGCTATATCGGGGTGATGCTGGATGATCTGACCACGCGGGGCGTCAGCGAACCGTACCGGATGTTTACCAGCCGTGCGGAGTTCCGCCTGTCTCTGCGGGCGGACAATGCGGACCAGCGCCTTACGCCCAAAGCGATGGGCCTTGGCACTGTTTCCGAGCATCGGCGCAAGGCCTTTGATGACAAGATGGAAAGGCTTGCCGCTGGGCGAGAAAAGCTGGATGCGCTCACTTTCAGCCCCAATCAGTTGCGTTCCATCGGGATCAACGTCAACCAGGATGGTGCACGCAGAAGTGGGTTCCAGATGTTGTCGTTCAAGGACGTCACCCTGCAAACACTTGTGCAACTTGAGAAAGATCTGGGGACTCTTGACGACGAGACGGTGGCCCAATTGGAGCGTGAGGCGCTGTACGCGAATTACCTGGAAAGACAGGCGCGGGATGTTGAGATCCTCAAGAAGGACGAAGCAGTCGAGATTCCATCGGATTTCGATTTCGACTCTTTGCATGGTCTGTCCAACGAATTGAAGCTGAAGCTGTCCCGGACCAGGCCCGAAACCATCGCACAGGCGGGTCGCATAGATGGGATGACTCCGGCGGCTTTGACCTTGATCCTTGCCAAACTGCGCCAGAATCTGCGTAAGAACGCTGTATGATCACGCCCGAAACGCTTGGCCTCGATGTTTCACGTGAAACACTGGAGCGCCTGACTCACTACCTCGCATTGCTGAACAAGTGGAATCCGCGCATCAACCTCGTGGCGCGGGCCACTTTGGCAGAGGCTGTAGACCGGCATTTCGTCGATTCTGCGCAGCTGGTGACAGTCCTCCGCCAGCCATTTGGCCATTGGGTCGATATCGGCAGTGGCGGGGGTTTTCCGGGGCTGGTTGTTGCGATCCTTCTGGCGGAACGCGCGCCGGATGTCCAGGTCAGCTTGATCGAATCGGATACCCGCAAGGCAACCTTTCTGCGCAGTGTCATCCGTGAGACGGGCCTTTCGGCCAGGGTCTACGCGCAACGAATAGAAGCCTGTACCCCGCAAGAGGCCGCGATCCTTTCCGCCCGAGCCCTCGCCCCCTTGGCGAAACTGATGGAATTTGCGGCCCGCCACCTCTCCCCGGGAGGGACGGCATTGTTCATGAAGGGCGAAAGCTGGGGAAAAGAGCTCGAAGACGCACGCAGCCAATGGCAATTCTCTTGCACCCCGCATACAAGTAGAACCAACCCCAACGCAGTTGTCCTGGAAATCGGAGACCTCGTCCATGTCTGATCCGACTCGCCCCCCGGGTCCCAAAATCATCGCAATCGCCAACCAGAAAGGCGGCGTGGGCAAGACCACGACGACGATCAACCTTGGGGCCGCGCTTTGCGAGCAAGGACACAAGGTCCTGGTGGTGGATCTCGATCCGCAGGGGAACGCCTCGACCGGGCTGGGAATCGAACCCGATGACCGCGAGTTGACGACTTATGATCTGCTTTTGGGCGACGTGCCGCCGGGTGACGTCATCCTGAAAACATCGACCGAGAATCTCTCACTGGTCCCGGCCACCGTGGACCTCAGCTCGGCCGATATCGAACTCTATTCCAACGAGAAACGCAGCTTTCTTCTGCATGATGCGTTGCGCCATCCAGCCCTGGACGACTACGGGTTCGACGTGATCCTGGTCGATTGCCCCCCTTCCCTGAACCTGTTGACCGTCAACGCGATGGTCGCCGCGCATTCGGTTCTCGTCCCCCTGCAAAGCGAGTTCTTCGCCCTCGAAGGCCTGTCGCAACTCATGTTGACGATCCGCGAAGTCCGGCAGAGTGCCAATCCGTCGCTGAGAATCGAAGGCATCGTCCTGACGATGTACGACGCCCGCAACAACCTGTCCCAGCATGTCGAGGCGGATGCGCGGGCAAACCTCGGCGATCTCGTGTTCTCGACGGTGATCCCCCGGAACGTGCGCGTGTCCGAGGCGCCTTCTTACGCGCTGCCGGTGCTGGCCTACGACACGTCCTCGAAGGGGGCGCAGGCCTATCGCGCCCTGGCCGAGGAATTGCTGAAGAAAAACGACAAACGGGCCGCCTGAACGGCGGCAACAGAGGACGGGCATGGTAGAGAAACCCAAGAAAGACACGCGCCGCGGCCTGGGCCGCGGCCTCTCGGCACTGATGGCGGACGTGGGTCCGGCAGAGGAAACCCCCCAGGCGGAAAGCCCCAGACGGGCAGACCGCATGGTCCCGATCGAATCCTTGATCCCCAATCCGGACCAGCCCCGGCGCAGCTTTACCCAGGCCCAACTGGAGGAACTCGCCGCGTCGATCCGGACCAAGGGTGTGCTGCAACCGCTGATCGTTCGCCCTTCCCCGCATGAGGAAGGCAAGTTCGAAATCGTTGCCGGTGAGCGCCGCTGGCGTGCGTCGCAGATGGCGCAACGCCATGAGATCCCAGTCCTTGTGCGGGATTTCGACGATACCGAGGTGCTCGAAGTTGCGATCATCGAGAACATCCAGCGGGCGGACCTGAACGCCATCGAAGAAGCGGCGGGCTATCGTCAGCTGATGTTCAAGTTTGGGCATACGCAGGAAAAACTGGCCGAGGCCCTGGGCAAGAGCCGTAGTCATATCGCCAACCTGATGCGTCTTCTGAACCTGCCCGAAGGCGTGCAGGAGATGGTTTCCGAGGGCCAACTCAGCGCCGGCCACGCTCGCGCCTTGATCACCGCAACCGATCCGGACGGTCTGGCAAAGACGGTTCTGGCCAAAGGGCTGTCGGTGCGCGAAACCGAGAAGCTGGCCAAGCAGATGACCCCCGAAGGCAAGCCGCGCAAGAAGGCGCCCGAAGGTGGATTCCAGATGGACAAGGATGCGGACACGCGCGCGCTCGAGGGGGATCTCAGCGCCGCGCTTGGCATGAAGGTCCGGATAGACCACAAGCCCGGCGATGATGGCGGGCGCTTGACGGTCTCCTACGATACGCTGGAACAACTGGACGCGCTGTGCGGGTTGCTCAGCACCTCGCGGTAGGCGTCAGGGCAAGAGGGCGGCGATTACGGAATTGAGTACAAGCCGCCCCTGCCCCGTTGCCCGCAGCATCGGGCCGCTCGTCTCGACAAGGCCCAGATCCTGCAGGTCGCGGATGGCAGTTTCCGGCGCTATTCTGCTGTCCAGCGCATGCAATCTCTCAAGATCTAGTCCTTCTGTCAGGCGCAACCCCATCATGAGGTATTCCCCGGCCTGATCTTCCAAGGATAACACGTTCCGGCTTTCCAACCCGCTCCCGGCTTCTGCATGTTGCAGCCACTTGCCGGGCGCAGACCAGGCCACGGTGGCCTGACGCGCGGCACCGCTGCCGACCCGCCCGTGGGCGCCGGGTCCGACACCCACCCAATCGCCGTAGTGCCAGTACACGAGGTTGTGCCGGGATTGCGCCCCGGGCCGCGCATGGTTCGACACCTCGTAGGCTTCGAATCCGGCGGCCTGGCACAGTTTCTGCGTCAGTTCGAACATGTCCGCCGCCAGGTCTTCTTCCGGCAGTCCACGCAGGCCCCCGGCCCGTGCCCGATCCCAGAAGGCCGTGCCTTCTTCGACCGTCAACTGGTACAGGGACATGTGATCGACGGCCATGTCCAGCGCCTCGGACAGTTCAACCCGCCAGTCCTCCAGGGACTGGTTCTGGCGCGCATAGATCAGGTCGAAACTGACCCGATCAAAAACCGACCGCGCAATGCCGAAGGCGGCACGGGCCTCCTCGACGTCGTGTAGGCGCCCCAATCGCCGCAAGTCCTCCGCTCGCAAGGATTGTACGCCCAGGGACACGCGGTTCACACCGGCCATCGCGTACCCCTCAAAGCGCCCTGCCTCGACGGACCGCGGATTGGCCTCCAGCGTGATCTCGATATCGTTGGCAAAGGTCCAGCAGTCGCGCGCTGCCTCGATCACCGCAGCCACCGTTTCCGGTGCCATCAGAGAGGGCGTCCCGCCGCCGAAAAAGATGGAGTTGAGCACCCGATCCGGGGTTTCGGTCCCTGCCCGCCGGATCTCCTCGGCCAGGGCCTTGGCCCAGCGTGTCTGGTCGATGTCCCTGACGACATGGCTGTTGAAGTCGCAATAGGGACATTTCGCCTCGCAGAACGGCCAGTGGACATAAAGCCCGAACCCGCCGATCTGCCAGTTTTCCGGGGCCCTACGCGTCAAAGCATCCCGCCACGAACTTGCGGAAGGCATCCGCCCGGTGCGAGATCTTGTTTTTCTCCCAGCGGTCCATTTCACCAAAGGTCATGTCATACCCTTGCGGCTGAAAAATCGGGTCGTATCCGTGGCCCTGCGAGCCGCGCATCGGCCAGACCACCCTGCCCTCCATCACGCCCGGAAAGACCATGTCCTCGCCATCCGGCCAGGCCAGCACCAGCGTGCAGCAGAACCGCGCGGTCCAGGGTTCTGGAATACCCGTTTCCTGCAGGCGGTCATGGGCCTTTCCCATCGCCATGATGAAATTGCGCCCATGCGGGGTTTCGGCCCAATCGGCGGTATAGACACCGGGCGCCTTGTCCAGCGCGTCGATCTCGATCCCGCTGTCATCGGCCAGCGCCGGCAGGCCGGTGGCCTTGGCCGCCGCATGGGCCTTGATGCGGGCGTTCTCGACAAATGTCGTCCCGGTCTCCTCGGGTTCAGGCAGACCCATTTCGGCGGCTCCCACGCAGGCCACGCCGAAGGGTTCCAAGAGATGCGCGATCTCGTCCAGCTTGCCCTGGTTGTGCGTGGCCACCAGCAGCTTGTCACCTTCGAAGCGTCGGGTCATGCCACGGCAGCCCGCTGTGCCGCGACCAGTTCCGAGACACCTTTCTCCGCCAGGTCCATCAGGCGGCCCATCTCGTCGCGGGAAAAGGTCGATCCCTCGGCGCTCATCTGGACCTCGATCAGGCGGCCGTCGCCGCGCAGGATGAAATTTCCGTCGGTGCCCGCCTCGCTGTCCTCGGGATAGTCCAGGTCAAGCACCGGCTGCCCGGCGTAGATCCCGCAACTGACGGCGGCGACCTCGGAAACCAGCGGATCGGTGATCACGTCGCCCGCCTTCATCAGCTTGTTGACCGCCAGCCGCAGCGCGACCCAGCCGCCGGTGATCGAGGCGCAGCGCGTGCCGCCATCGGCCTGGATCACGTCGCAGTCCACGGTGATCTGCCGTTCACCCAGCGCGTTGCGGTCGACACCGGCGCGCAGCGCGCGCCCGATCAAACGCTGGATTTCCACCGTGCGGCCGCCCTGCTTGCCCGCCTGTGCCTCGCGCCGCATGCGCGACGAGGTCGAGCGCGGGAGCATGCCGTATTCCGCTGTCACCCAGCCCTGACCCGACCCCTTGATAAAGGGCGGTACACGTTCTTCCAGCGAGGCGGTGCACAGAACATGGGTGTCGCCCATGCGGATCAGGCACGAGCCCTCGGCATGTTTGGTCACACCCGTTTCAATTGAAACGGCGCGCATTTCGCTTAAATCTCGTCCCGACGGTCGCATAGATATCCCTTCCTGATGGTCACGCAGGGGATAGACAGCGGCAGCCCATGGATGCAACCCCGATTGACGTTCTGGCCAGAGGCTCTTTAATGGCGCCGTAGAGGGCAAGAAGATGAATGAGGCACGCGAACTCCTGTCCCAGATGAACGACCGCTCGCGCGAGGTTTTTCGGCGTGTGGTCGAGGGATACCTGGCCAGCGGCGAACCGGTGGGCTCGCGCACGCTGACCCGTACCCTGTCGGAAAAGGTCTCGGCCGCGACCATCCGCAACGTGATGCAGGACCTGGAATATCTTGGCTTGCTGGACAGCCCGCATGTATCCGCCGGGCGTATCCCGACGCAGCAGGGCCTGCGGATGTTCGTCGATGGTCTGCTGGAGGTCCGCGACCTCGACGACCAGGACCGGGAAAAGCTGGATGCCACGCTGGGGCGCAACGCCGGCGATGTCTCGGGCCTGCTGGATGCGGTGGGCTCGGCCCTGTCGGGTGTGACGCATGGCGCCTCGCTGGTGTTGACGCCGAAGCACGAGGCGCCGCTGAAACATATCGAGTTTGTCAGCCTGGCGCAGGACCGGGCTCTGGTGGTGATCGTCTTTGCCGATGGTCACGTCGAAAACCGTGTCTTCACGCCGCCGCCGGGGCTGACCCCCAGCGCCATGCGGGAGGCGGCGAATTTCACCAATGCTCTGGCCGAGGGCCGCACCCTGACCGAGTTGCGCAAGGCGATGCAGGCCGAGATTTCCAAGCGCCGTCAGGAAATCGACAGCCTTGCCGCCGCGCTGATCGATGCCGGGATCGCGGTCTGGGATGGCAGCGGCGACAGCAGCGAACGATTGATCGTGCGCGGCCGGGCGAATCTGCTCGAAGAGGATTCCGCGCAGGAGGAACTTGAGCGAATCCGGAGCCTGTTTGACGACCTCGAGCGCAAGCGCGACATCGCCGAGTTCCTCGAACTGACCGACGAAGGCGAAGGGGTGCGCATTTTTATCGGCTCCGAGAACAAACTTTTCTCACTTTCGGGTTCCTCTCTGGTGGTCTCTCCTTATATGAACGCGGACCGAAAGATCATTGGCGCGGTGGGCGTGATCGGCCCGACCCGGTTGAACTATGGCCGGATCGTTCCGATCGTGGACTACACGGCGCAGCTGGTCGGGCGGATGATCGCCGACCGGAGTTAGAGGTGGAAGGCATGGCAGACCCGAAGAAGGATGATTTTCTCGACGATATCGAAGCGGCCGAAGCCGAGGAGCAGGCCGGGTTGAGCGAGGAAATCGACGATATCGCGATGGAAATTGACGCCCTGCGCGCCGAGCGGGACGACTACAAGGACAAGTTCATGCGGGCGCTGGCGGATGCGGAAAACGCCCGCAAGCGCGCCGACAAGGACCGGCGCGAGGCACAGGCCTACGGCGGCACCCGGATCGCGCGCGACCTGTTGCCGGTCTACGACAACCTCAACCGGGCCCTGACGGCGGCCCAGGATGATGACAGCCAGGCCTCGGTTGCGTTGGTCGAAGGCGTGGAACTGACGCTGAAAGAGCTGCTCAAGGTGTTCGAGCGCCACGGCGTGACCCGGATCACCCCCGAGGTTGGTGAGCGGTTCGACCCGCAACAGCACGAGGCCATGTTCGAGGCCCCGGTGCCCGGCACCAAGGCGGGTGAGATCATCCAGGTCTCTGCCGAGGGGTTCATGCTGTACGACCGTCTGTTGCGTCCCGCGCAGGTCGGCGTCAGCTCGATGCCCGCATCCTGAAAACAGGTGATTGGCGGGGTGACCCTCGCCCTATGCCCTGATCAGATGCCTTGCAGGTGGCACAGGCTGGGGGGCCAGCCCCCCAGACCCCCCGGAGGTATTTTCGGAGAGAAGAAACAGGGCGCGCGGGAAAGGTGTCATTCCTTGCCCAGCAGCGCCTTGAGCTCATAGAGCGCGTTCATTGCCTGACGCGGGCTCATGTCGTCCAGCATCATGTCGCGCAATTGTTCCTCGACCGGGGATGTTTCCCGTGAAACCGGCGGTTCCGGTGCGCGGGCGGCGGCAGAGAACAACGGAAGATCGTCGATCAGCGCCTTGGGGGAAGTGCGTTCCCGCTCGCCCTTTTCCAGCGCCTCCAGAACGTCGCGCGCGCGGGAGATGACCGCCGCAGGCAAGCCGGCCAGTTGTGCGACCTGCACGCCGTAGGAACGGTCGGCGGCGCCCTCGTGCACCTCGTGCAGGAATATCACCTCGCCATCCCATTCCTTGACCGCCACCGTGGCATTGCGGACCCCGTCCAGCTTGCCCGCCAGGGCGGTAAGCTCATGATAATGCGTGGCAAAGAGCCCGCGGACGCGGTTGACCGCCTGCAGGTGTTCCAGCGTTGCCCAGGCGATGGACAAGCCGTCGTAGGTGGCTGTGCCGCGGCCGATCTCATCAAGGATCACCAGGGCGCACTCGTCAGCCTGGTTCAGGATGGTGGCCGTTTCGACCATTTCCACCATGAAGGTCGATCGCCCGCGCGCCAGATCGTCGCTGGCGCCGACGCGGCTGAAGATCTGGCTGACCAGACCGACATGCGCCGATTGTGCCGGAACGTAGGACCCGATCTGCGCCAGGAGGGCGATCAGCGCGTTCTGCCGCAGGTATGTCGACTTACCGGCCATGTTCGGCCCGGTCAGCAGGGTGACGGCGGCCCCCTGCCCCTCTGCGCTCAGATTGCAGTCATTGGCGATGAAGGGTTCGCCGGTCACGGCCAAGGCGGCCTCGACCACCGGGTGCCGCCCACCCTGAACCGCAAAGGCCCGGCTGTCATCGACCTTTGGCAGGCACCAGTCCCGTTGCCGGGCCAGTTCCGCCAGGGCCAGCGCCAGGTCGATCTCGGCCAGGCCCAGTGCCAGGTCGGACAGCGTGGGCGCCTGCTCCATGATCTCTGCCCGCAACTCCTCGTAGATGCGGCGCTCGATTTCCAGCGCCTCGGTGCCGGCGTTCAGGATCCGGCGTTCGAGTTCCGACAGTTCGACGGTGGTGAACCGCACCTGGTTTGCCGTCGTCTGGCGGTGGATGAAACGCTCTGACAGGGCGAACATCTTGTCCGCGTGCACCGCGGTCGTCTCGATGAAGTACCCCAGCACGTTGTTGTGCTTGATCTTGAGCGAGCCGACACCGGTTTCCTGCGCGTATTCCCCCTGCATCCGGGCGATGACGCCCCTGCCCTCGTCACGCAGCTTGCGTGCCTCGTCCAACGCGGCGTCGAACCCCGGCGCCACAAAGCCGCCGTCACTGACCCGCAGGCCCGGTTCCGCCACCAGTGCCTCGTCCAGCCTGTCCAGCAGCGCATCCTGCCCCGACAGGGCGGCGCAGGACCGCCCCACGAGGTCCGGCAGTTCGATTCCCGACAGCCGGTCCGCGATCTGCCCGGCCTGGGCCAGCGCTGTGCGCACGGCTGCCAGGTCGCGCGGGCCGCCCCGGTCCAGTCCCAACCGCGACAGTGCGCGGTCGATGTCGGGCACCTCTTTCAAGGCGCCGCGCAGCGTGTCGGCCATCGGTCCCTCCACGCCCCAGCGCACTGCCTCCAGCCGTTCTCGGATCACGTCGAGATCGCGTGAGGGAGAGGCGACGCGCCGTTCCAGCAGCCGTGCCCCGGCCGAGGTCACGGTCATGTCGATCACCGACAGGAGCGATCCCTTGCGCCCGCCTTGCAGGCTCTCGGTCAGTTCGAGATTGCGCCGCGTGGCGGCGTCGATCTGAAGGATGCGGCTGACCTGTTCCTGCCGTGGCGGGCGCAGCAGCGGCAGGCGGCCCTTCTGGGTGATGTCGAGGTAGTCGACCAGCGCGCCCATCGCCGACAGTTCCGCCCTGTCGAAACTGCCAAAGCCGGTCAGGGTCTGCACCTTGAACAGCTTGCACAGCCGCCCTTCGGCAGCGCCGGATTCAAAGCTGGCCGCGCCCAGCACCGTGGGGTCGATCCCGAGGTCACCCAGCACCTCGCGCAGGGTGTCCTCTGTCGTGTCGGAACACAGCAGTTCCGAGGGCGCCAGCCGCGCAAGTTCGGCGCCAATCCGCGCCCTGCCCAGGGGCATCACGTGAAACGCCCCGGTCGAGATATCCGCCCAGGCCAGGGCCCAGTCGCCGCGGACGTGGCCCAGGGCAGCCAGGAAGTTGTGCCGCCGCGCCTCCAGCAGCGAATCCTCGATCAGCGTGCCCGGCGTGACCAGCCGCACCACGTCGCGCTTGACCACGGATTTCGAGCCGCGCTTTTTCGCCTCTTCCGGGGTTTCCATCTGTTCGCCCACGGCGACGCGGAATCCCTTGCGGATCAGGGTCAGCAGGTAGCTTTCGGCGGAATGCACCGGCACACCGCACATCGGGATATCCTCACCCGCGTGTTTGCCGCGTTTGGTCAGGGCGATATCCAGCGCGGCGCTGGCCGCAACCGCGTCGTCGAAGAACAGTTCGTAGAAATCCCCCATGCGGTAGAACAACAGCGCATCGGGATGGTTTGACTTGATCTCGAGGTACTGCGCCATCATCGGTGTGACAGCAGTATCCCGTGGTGTACTCTTTCCCGCGTTGTTAGCGCTCACTTAGCTTCCCCCCGGCGATTTCGCGTGACATTAAGACGGGTAAAGAGCGGGGAAAACCGCAAATTCTGCCGGATGGAGGGGACATGTCCAAAGCCAGATTCACCCGCGAAGAGGCCCTTGCCTTTCACCTTGAACCCTCGCCCGGCAAATGGGAGGTGCAGGCCACCGTCCCCATGACCACGCAGCGCGACCTGAGCCTGGCCTATTCCCCTGGCGTGGCCGTGCCCTGCGAGGAAATCGCCGCCAACCCCGAGGTCGCCTACGACTATACCAACAAGGGCAACCTTGTGGCCGTGATCTCGAACGGGACGGCGGTGCTTGGTCTTGGAAACCTCGGCGCGCTGGGATCCAAGCCGGTGATGGAAGGCAAGTCGGTGTTGTTCAAGCGTTTTGCCGACGTGAACTCGATCGACATCGAGCTGGACACCGAGGACCCGGACGAGTTCTGCAAGGCGGTCAAGCTGATGGGGCCGACCTTTGGCGGCATCAACCTCGAGGATATCAAGGCGCCCGAGTGTTTCATCATCGAGCAGCGGCTCAAGGAAGAGATGGACATCCCGGTCTTTCACGACGACCAGCACGGCACGGCGGTGATCTGTGCCGCGGGTCTGATCAACGCGCTGCACCTGTCGGGGAAAAAGATCGAGGATTGCCGGATTGTCCTGAACGGCGCCGGCGCGGCGGGCATCGCCTGCCTGGAACTGGTCAAGTCGATGGGCGCGCGGCATGAAAACTGCATCATGTGCGACACCAAGGGCGTGATCTACCAGGGCCGCACCGAGGGCATGAATCAGTGGAAATCGGCGCATGCGGTCGTGACCGATGCGCGCACGCTGGAAGATGCGATGAAGGGCGCGGATGTCTTTCTGGGCGTGTCCGCCAAGGGCGCCGTCACGCAGGACATGGTCGCCAGCATGGCCGACAACCCGGTGATCTTTGCCATGGCCAACCCCGACCCGGAAATCACGCCAGAGGACGCGCATGAGGTGCGGGTGGATGCCATCGTCGCCACCGGGCGCAGCGACTATCCCAACCAGGTCAACAACGTGCTGGGCTTTCCCTATCTCTTCCGTGGGGCGCTGGATATTCACGCCCGCGCCATCAACGACGAGATGAAGATCGCCTGCGCGCAGGCCCTGGCCGAACTGGCGCGCGAGGACGTACCCGACGAGGTGGCGCTGGCCTATGGCAAGACGCTGACCTTTGGCCGCGACTACATCATTCCGACGCCGTTCGACCCCCGCCTGATCCACCGCATTCCGCCGGCCGTGGCCAAGGCGGGCATGGACACGGGCGCGGCACGGCGGCCCATCGTCGACATGGAAGCCTACGAGCACATGTTGCAGACGCGCATGGATCCGACGGCCTCGATCCTGCGGTCGATCAACGCGCGGGCGCGGTCGGCGCAGGCGCGGATGATCTTTGCCGAGGGCGACGATCCGCGCGTGCTGCGCGCCGCCGTCATGTACCAGCGGTCCGGACTGGGCAAGGCGCTGGTCGTCGGGCGCGATGCGGACGTTAAACAGAAACTCGAAGAGGCGGGCCTGCCCGATGCGGTGCGCGAGCTGGAGGTAGTGAACGCCGCCAACACGCGCCACCTGGAAACCTACAAGACCTTCCTCTACGAACGGTTGCAGCGGCGTGGCATGGACCGGCAGGACATCCACCGGCTTGCGGCGCGGGACCGGCACGTTTTTGCCTCGCTGATGCTGGAGCATGGGCATGGCGATGGGCTTGTCACCGGAGCGACGCGAAAATCGGCCCATGTGATGCAGTTGATCAACCACGTCTTCGACGCCGACGCGGCACATGGGGCGGCCGGGGTCACGGCCCTGTTGCACAAGGGGCGGATCGTGATGATCGCCGATACGCTGGTGCACGAATGGCCCGACCAGGAGGATCTTGCCACCATTGCCGAACGCGCGGCGGGCGTGGCACGGCACCTTGGGCTGGAGCCGCGGGTCGCCTTTGTCAGCTTCTCGACCTTCGGCTATCCGGTGTCGGAACGGGCGGAAAAGATGCACTTTGCGCCGCGCGTTCTGGACCAGCGCGGGGTGAACTTCGAATACGAAGGCGAGATGACAGTGGACGTGGCGCTGAACGTCAAGGCACAGGAGCATTACCCGTTCCAGCGCCTGACCGGACCGGCCAATATCCTGGTGGTGCCGGCGCGGCACTCGGCCTCGATCTCTGTCAAGCTGATGCAGGAGATGGCAGGAGCCACGGTGATCGGGCCGATCCTGGCCGGTGTCGACAAGTCGATCCAGATCTGTTCCACCTCGATGACCGCGAATGACATCCTGAACATGGCAGTCCTGGCCGCGGCCAAGATCAGCTAGACGGACAGGGGGCGGTTGCCCGGCAAGAGACCGGCAAGGGAGGTGCCTGATGACGATCTTCAATCTCGGCTCTATCAACGCGGACCTTTTCTATCATGTCCCGCATCTGCCTGCGCCGGGGGAAACCCTGGCCGCGCGGTCCTTTACTCGGGGCCTCGGCGGAAAAGGCGCCAACATGTCGGTGGCCGCCGCCCGCGCGGCGGCGCGCTGTGTGCATATCGGGGCAGTGGGCGCGGACGGGGCCTGGGCGGTCGATCGGCTGATGGAATACGGCGTGTATACACAGCATATTTCGACTGTATCCGACGGAACCGGAAACGCGTTGATTGCCGTCGACGATGCCGGAGAGAACACGATCATCCTGTATCCCGGTGCCAACCACGCAATTTCAATGGATCATCTGGCCGAAGCACTGGAAGGGGCAGGGTCCACGGACATCTTCCTGACCCAGAACGAGACGAACGCCCAACGCGAGGCGGCGGAACTGGCCTCTGCCAAGGGGATGCGGGTGGCCTATGCGGCCGCGCCCTTTGACGCCGATGCGGTAAAGGCGGTCTTGCCACTGCTGGACCTGTTGTTCCTGAACGCGGTCGAAGCCCGGCAACTGCAAGAGGCAACGGGCCTGGCCCCCGAGGCGCTGCCGGTACGCGACGTGATCGTGACGCTTGGGGGTGACGGCGCGCGCTGGCACAACACGGACACCGGAGAGACGCGAAGCTTTCCCGCCGTGCCGGTCACGCCGGTGGATACGACCGGGGCAGGGGACACATTTACCGGCTACGTGCTTGCCGGGCTGGACCGGGGTCTTCCGATGGAGCAGGCCATCGGGCAGGCAATGATCGCCGGGGCTATCATGGTCACGCGCGAGGGCACGGCGGACGTGATCCCCGACCTGCGCGACGTGCAGGACTTTGGCGGCTAAGGCGCAAAGCCAACCCCTGTCAGCCTCGACACACCGGTGGCACGGATCTGCACTGCGATCCGCTTCGGGCCTTGTCACGCGTCATGTGAGCGGAAGGAAAGCGCCGCCCTTGCAGGTTCGGGGCCTCAGTTCACGAAGGGTGCGGCACTGCCCCAAAGCTGTTTCACCCGGGCGTCGCGTCCGCATCCGTCGCGATAGCGTTTGTAGGCGTCGCGCTGCTTGACGATACCAAAGCGGGTCACGACGCGTTTGCTGCCCTTGTAATAGTCCTGGTGGTAATCCTCGGCCTTGTAAAAGGTGTTGGCGGGCAGGATCGGCGTGACGATCTTTCGGCCCAGTGCTTTTTCCGCATCTGCCTTGGCCGCTGTTGCGGCAGATTTCTGTGCGGCATCGGTGTAGAAAATCGCGGTGCGATAGCTTTCGCCACGGTCACAGAACTGGCCGCCCGCGTCGGTCGGATCGACCGAGCGGAAGAACAGATCGTAAAGTTGGCGGGCGGAGACTGTGCCGGGATTGAAACTGATCCTGACGGCCTCGTAGTGGCCGGTGCCGCCGCGGCTGACCTGCTTGTAGGTCGGATTGGCGGTGCGCCCGCCTGTGTAGCCGGACACCGCCTCACGCACCCCGCGGACTTTCTCGAAATCCGCCTCGACGCACCAGAAACAGCCGCCGGCCACGATGATCTCGGCCGCGCGGGCGGTCTGGGACTGGATGCCCAGGCCAAGCGCAAGAACAAGGCAGAGCAGGGCGGGACGGATGGATACAAGACGGGGCATGGCGGGTCCTCCTTTTGGCAAAGCCTGCCCCGGTGCCCCCCTGCCTGGCAATCCGCCGTGGCTCGGCCTCACCCGAAGGTGAGCGTGACGTGATTTTTGGCAAAAAATTCATCCGATCTGAAACTTTATCAGAGACGGTTCGTGATTGAGGGCACGACACGCCGAAAAAACCTTTCCGGCGTTGAGCAGAACTGGGAGAAAATGTATGAATTTCAAGATTATGACCGCCGCCCTCATTTGTGCCGCAGGCACTGCCTTTGCCGGGGGCCACGGCATGGCGCCGATGGTCGAAGCCGCCGACCAGAGCGTTGCCGAGGGCACAGTTTCCGCCTCCAAGGTCGTCGCGCCCGCCAACGGCTGGCTTGTTGTCCACCGCACCGGCGAAGACATGAAGCCGGGTCCGGTTGTCGGCCACGCGCCGCTGCGCAAGGGCGAGAACATGGATGTTGCCGCGATCCTGACCGAAGAGGTCGCCGCGGGTGACATGTTGATGCTGATGGTTCACGGCGAAGACGGTGGCATGACCACCGGTATCTTCGAATACACGCTGGGCGCCAAGGAAGACGGCCCGATCCGTCAGGACGGGAACCTGGTGATGACGACGATCACCGCCCAGTAAAGAGTTCGGCCGGGTCACCCCGTCTCTACCCGACCCGGCGCCTGTCGCAGGTTACGCGGCAGGCACGTGCCTGCGTAATTGGCACGGTGAACGGCCGCCCAGGTCCCGGTTTCCCGGATCTGGGCGGTCTTCATATGTTTCAGGATACAGATCCCGCGATGGCCATGCGCGTGATCGGACAACGGGTGCCGCCATACATGCGGTCCAGAACCTCGGCAAAGACACTGGGCGCCTTTGGGACCGCCTCGAACAGGGTCATGCAGGACCGCACCTTGAGCGCATCGACGGTGCCAAGGATCGTTTCTGGATCGGTGTCGGCATGGCTCAGCAGGATCTGCGAGACCTCGACCAGCCGGGGACCAAGCACCGGATGGTCGAGGTAGGTGCCGGCCTCATCCAGTCCGGAAAGGCCGAAATGCCGCGCGCGGTGCGACCGGCCCAGGATGGCCAGTTGCGGAAAGACCCACCAGATCCAGTGCGAAGTCTTGCGCCCCGCGCGCATCTCGCGCAGCACGTCGTCCCAGACCGGGGCCTGGGACGAGACGAACTCGGATAGCTCAGCCAAGACGCCGCTTGCGTGCCGCCAGCAGGCGCAGGCGCAGGGCGTTGAGGGTGATGAAGCCCGCAGCGTCTTTCTGGTCGTAGGCGCCGGCGTCATCTTCGAAGGTCACATGCGCCTCGGAGTAGAGCGACTGTTCCGACCAGCGGCCGATGCAGCGGACCGAACCCTTGTAGAGTTTCAGTTTGACGGTGCCCGAGACCAGTTCCTGCGAGGTGTCGATGGCCGCCTGCAGCATCTCGCGTTCGGGCGAATACCAGAAGCCGTTGTAGATCAGTTCCGCGTAGCGCGGCATCAGGCTGTCCTTGAGGTGGCCCGCGCCGCTGTCCAGCGTGATCTGTTCGATGCCGCGGTGCGCCTCCAGCAGGATGGTGCCGCCGGGGGTTTCGTAGATGCCGCGGGACTTCATGCCGACAAAACGGTTCTCGACAAAATCGAGCCGCCCGATGCCGTGGGTGCGGCCATAGTCGTTCAGCGCGGTCAGGATCGTCGCCGGCGACATGGCCTCGCCGTTGATTGCCACGGCATCGCCCTTGTCAAAGGTGATCTCGATCACTTCGGGCGTGTCGGGGGCGTCCTCGGGGTTCACGGTGCGCAGGTGGACGTACTCGGGCGCCTCTTCGGCGGGATCTTCCAGCACGCGGCCCTCGGAAGAGGTGTGCAGCAGGTTCGCATCGACAGAAAAGGGTGCCTCGCCACGCTTGTCCTTGGCGATCGGGATCTGGTTCTTTTCGGCGAAGTCCAGCAGCGCGGTGCGCGAGTTCAGGTTCCATTCGCGCCAGGGCGCGATCACCTTGATGTCGGGGTTCAGCGCAGCCGCGCTGAGTTCGAAGCGCACCTGGTCATTGCCCTTGCCGGTGGCGCCGTGGGCCACGGCGTCGGCGCCGGTTTCCTCGGCGATCTCGACCAGCCGCTTGGAGATCAGCGGGCGGGCGATGGAGGTGCCCAGCAGGTAGAGCCCCTCGTAGACGGCGTTGGCGCGGAACATCGGAAAGACGAAATCCCGCACGAATTCCTCGCGCACGTCCTCGATGTAGATGTTCTCGGGCTTGATCCCCAGCATCAGCGCCTTTTCGCGCGCGGGCTCCAGCTCTTCGCCCTGGCCCAGGTCCGCGGTGAAGGTCACCACTTCGCAGCCGTATTCCGTTTGCAGCCATTTCAGGATGATCGAGGTGTCGAGGCCGCCGGAATAGGCGAGCACAACTTTCTTGGGCGCTGTCATGGATCATGTCCTCTGGGGCAGTTTGGCGGGCGGATTAGCCTGTTTTCAAGGGGCCTGCAAGGAAGGGGGATTGACGGGTCGACCGGGCATGATAGCCCTTTGCCACCGAAGGGGAGAGCAATATGAAGGGTTGGCGCCTGTTTCGCCACGCATTTCGCATGGTCTGGAACAACCTGAACACCGCGCTGAAGGTGACAGGACTGTTGTTTGCGATACAAATGGTGCCGCAGATCTGGCTGATGTCACAGACCGACCAGAACAACCTGGATGCCAGCGTGGACGTCGCGATGGGCGGGTCGCTTCTGTTCTTGCTCTGGGCGATCGTGGCGCTGGTTGCCGGGATCTGGATGGCGGTGGCGTGGCACCGATACGTGCTGACCGGCGAACAATCCGGCACCTGGCTGCCAATCTGGCGTCCGCGGCTTGTGCTTGGCTACCTGGGCCGGACCATCCTGCTGGGCCTTCTGAGCATCCTGGCCTTTGTCGTGCTGGGCATTCCGCTGGGCTTCATCATTGCCTTTCTGCCGCTGCTGATGCTGCCGGCGATGGTGGTCTACCTTGCCTTTGGGCTTTTCGTGTTTTTCCGCCTGTCGCTGATCCTGCCCGCAGTCGCGATGGAGAAACGGATGAAGCTTCTTGCGTCCTGGGATGCCACGGGGACCGACGCCGGCGCGGTTCTGGGCTTGTCCGCGATTGTCGCCGTCGTCGTTGCGATGCTGATGTTCGTATCAATGATCTTTGCCGCCATTTCACCGTTCCTGGGAATGGTGTGGACGATCGGTTCTGGCTGGCTCTTCAGCCTTGTGTCGATCACTTGCATGACCACGCTCTACGGCGTGTATGTCGAAGGGCGCGACATTCCCTGACTTGCGTCGGCGCGGGGCTTGGGTCACTTCTGGACCATGACCAGTTTCCAGGACCAGGCCCGCGCCGCCGAGGCCGCCATGCGCGACGTCTTTCCGCCGACGCCGCTGTTGCGCAATGCCCATCTATCCGAACGGTTCGGCGCCGAGGTGCTGCTGAAACGCGAGGATCTCAGCCCGGTGCGCAGTTACAAGCTGCGCGGGGCGTTCAATGCCATGCGCAAGGCCGAGGGCGAGATCCTGTTCGTCTGCGCCTCTGCCGGCAACCACGCGCAGGGTGTGGCCTACATGTGCCGTCACTTCGGGGTGCAGGGCGTGATCTTCATGCCCGTGACGACGCCACAGCAGAAGATCCAGAAGACGCGGATGTTCGGCGGCGACAGTATCGAGATCCGCCTGGTCGGGGATTATTTCGACGATTGCCTGAAGGCGGCGCAGGCATTCTGCGCGCAGGAAGGCGGGCATTTCCTGTCGCCCTTCGACGATGACGACGTGATCGAGGGGCAGGCCAGTGTCGCGGTCGAGATCGAACAGCAGCTGGGGCGCGCACCCGACCATCTGGTGATCCCGGTGGGCGGCGGGGGGTTGTCCTCGGGTGTGCTCAGCTATTTCGGCAATTCGGTGCAATATACCTTTGTCGAACCTTCCGGCGGGGCCTGCCTGCGCGCGGCGCTGCAGGCCGGGCGCCCCGTCGCCTTGCCGCAGGTCAACACCTTTGCCGATGGCGCCGCCGTGGCACGGATCGGCGCGCGGACCTTTGACCGGCTCAAGGGCGTGGGCCTTGCCAACACGCTGACCATCAACGAGGACAGGCTGTGTCTGACCATCCTGGAAATGCTGAACGTCGAGGGGATCGTTCTGGAACCGGCCGGCGCCCTGTCGGTCGATGCGCTGCAGGACCTGGGGCAGGGGATCTCCGGGCGGACCGTGGTCTGCATCACCTCGGGCGGGAATTTCGATTTCGAACGCCTGCCAGAGGTCAAGGAACGCGGGCAGCGCTATTCCGGGGTGAAGAAGTATTTCATCCTGCGCCTGCCGCAGCGGCCCGGCGCGCTCAAGGATTTCCTGGGTTTGCTCGGTCCCGAAGATGACATCGCGCGCTTTGAATACCTCAAGAAATCGGCGCGCAACTTCGGCTCTGTCCTGATCGGGATCGAAACCTCGTCACCCGAGAATTTCGCCAAGCTCTTCGGCCAACTGGATTCGCATGGGTTTACCTACCAGGACATCACCGAGGACGAGATCCTCGCCCAGTTCGTGATCTGATGTTTGCCGGGCGGCGTATTCTGCTGACCGGTGCTGCGCAGGGGATCGGCCTTGCGTTGGCCCGGGCCCTGGCGGCCGAAGACGCGCGGCTGTTTCTGACGGACAGGGCGGGTTCGGATCTGGACGATGTTGCGCGGGATTTGGGCGCAGGGACCTTTGCCGCCGATCTGCGCGACCCCGGGCAGATCGAAGCGCTGGTGTCCGGCGCGCAGGACGCGCTGGGCGGGGTCGACATGCTGATCTCGAACGCAGGGTTTGCGCGGGGCGCGATGGAGGGACCCTGCAGCGCCCCCGACGACCAGTGGCAGGACAGCTGGGACCTGCATGTCATGGCACATCTGCGCGCCGCGCGGCTTGTCCTGCCCCAGATGCGGGACCGGGGCGAGGGCTGGCTGATCAATGTCGCCTCGGCGGCAGGGTTGTTGTCGCAGATCGGCGATGCCCCCTATTCGGCCAGCAAACACGCCGCCGTCAGCCTGGCGCAATCCCTGGCGATCGAACATGGCGACGAGGGTATCCATGTCTCTGTCGTCTGTCCGCTTTACGTCGCCACGCCGCTTTTGGGCTACGAGGCTGGCGAAGAGGACAGGCCCGTGGGCGTCCTGACACCCGAGGAGGTTGCGGACCGGGTCTTACAGGGAATGAGAGAACAGCGTTTCCTGATCCTGCCGCATCCCGAGGCCGCGGAGTTTGCCCGGCGCCGTGCGGCAGATATGGACCGTTGGATAGAAGGAATGCATCGGTTGCGGCGCGAGGCCTTTTCCGATGGCACGCCGCGTGACCTGTCAGAGCTGCACCGCCTGATCTGAGCGGACCGGATCAATTTCGCCTGTCAGGCGGCCAGCCGGCCGGGCAGATCCTGTTCGAACTTGCGGCGCGATACTTCGAAGGTTTGTCGCACCTGCGCAGGGCTGACCGCCTCCGGATCGTTCGATGCGGCGGATTTCTCACCCTTCAGGCACAGTTGGGCCAGGTCGGCGAACCCCAAGTTCAGCGATGCGCCCTTGAGGAAGTGCATCTGTTCCTCTGTCACCACCGGATTGCCCTCGCTTTTTTCCAACGCGACGATGGCGGTTTCGACCTCGTCCAGAAACAGCTCGACCACCTCGGCGAAATCCTCGGCGCCGATTTCTTCCACCAATTCGTCGACACGCGACCAATCAATCATTTCCCGACCTCCTGCGACATGCACCCCTTGGTTGCGGAGCGGCGAAAGAGGCCGTGGCCCCTTTGTGTGCCCTGTGTATGCGGAGCAGGTAAAGGCAGCCTTTCCGTTCCTGCCGCTGCGGGGAGGGAATGTGGGACATTTTATCTTTCAGGTCCCGTTAAGGAACTGACCTTAGAACCCGCTGCATTGGAAACGCCAGCAGGGGCATGATTTGCAGACCCAAAGCACCAGTATCCCGTCCGGGCTGACAGGCGCTATTCAGCGCGTGCTGGTGGTCGATGACAGCCGCGCCCAGTTGAAGATGGTCGAAACCATGGTCCGCCGCTGGGGGTACGAGGTGATGACCGCGGATTCCGGGCACCGGGCGCTGGAAATCGTGCGCAACACGCCGCCCGATCTGATCCTGTCAGATTGGATGATGCCGGGCATGACGGGTTTGGAATTCTGCCGTCATTTCAGGGCCCTGTCGCAGAACGGCTATGGCTATTTCATCCTGCTCACCTCGAAAAGCGAAAAGGGCGACATTGCCAAGGGACTGGACGCGGGCGCCGATGATTTCCTGACCAAGCCGGTCAATGCCCACGAGCTGCGCGCCCGGATCACGGCGGGCGAACGTATCGTGTCGATGGAAAGGCAGTTGTCGGAAAAGAACCGCCAGGTCTCTGACGCGTTGGAGGAACTGCGCGAGATCCACACGGCGATAGACAACGACCTGCGCCAGGCGCGCACGATCCAGCAATCGCTGGTGCCCGAACGCATCTGCGAAGTGCTGACCTCACGCGTCAGCCTGCTGCTGCGGCCCTGCGGCCATGTCGGCGGCGATCTGGTGGGCCTGTTCAAGCCGGGATTCGGGCGGCTGGGTCTCTACAGTATCGATGTCTCCGGCCACGGCATCACCTCGGCGATGGTGACGGCGCGCGTGGCGGGGTATCTCTCGTCGACATTCCCGGAACAGAATGTCGCGCTGGAACGCCGGTTCGAGCGTTTCTACGCCATGCGCGAACCGGCAGAGACGGCACAGATGCTGAACCAGCGTCTGGCGGCCGATCCGGGGGTCGAGGAATACCTGACGATGGCCTATGTGGCCGCCGATCTTGCCTCGGGGCGGATGCGGATGGTCCAGGCCGGGCATTCGCCGCCGCTCTTGCTGCGGGCGGACGGCAGCCATGATTTCATCGGGAATGGCGGGCTGCCCATCGGGCTGGTCAACGAGGTCAGCTATGACCAGCATGAGTTCCAGCTACAGTCCGGGGACCGCCTGCTGCTTTACTCCGACGGTTTCACCGAAGCGGTGATGAAGAACGGCGAGATGCTAGGTGACGATGGCCTGGTCGAGATCTTTCGCGAAAGCGCCCGCTATGGCAGCGGGCCCGACCTGCTGGAAGACATGTTCTGGCGCCTGACCCAGCAGATGGAAAGTGCCGCCAAGCTGGGCGACGATGTCTCTGCTGCGCTGCTGGAATTCGACGTGCTCAGGGACGCCAGGCCCTGACGTCCCGCAGGCAGAATTGCCGGACAAAACCGCTGTCACCACGATTGCCAAGCTCTTGGACCGCCACGTCGGGGCTGCGCCAGATCGCGGTGTGTCCGGCCTCTATCGGGGGGCCATGCGGGCGGACGGGCTGCGCCATGTAGATCACGCACAGCTTTTCCGCCCAGAGGTCATATTCCGGCATGAAGGTGAACCGCCGAAAGGCGCCCAGCCTGCGGGGCCGGGCGATTCGCCAGCCGGTTTCCTCGAACACCTCGCGGTGCAGGGCTGACAGCGGATGTTCCCCCGGGTCGATCCCGCCACCGGGCAGCTGCACCTCTGGTCCCGGATCAGCCTGCAGGGTCAGCAACAGGCGCCCGTTGCGGGGCAGGATCGCATAGACACCGGGCCGCAGCGTGTAGCGCCGCCCGGGTTCCGGCGGCGTCCCGATCCTGGGTGTCATCCCTGGCCCCCTTTGCGTCCGGGTTCATTCCTCTTATATGGACGCGATATGCCAGCCAAAGGCAGACAAGGAAACCCCATGAGCATCGGCAACAAACTCGCCTGGGACGACACCGTCCTGCCCTTTCAGCTTGACCGTTCGGACATGCGTGGCCGGGTCGCCCGGCTTGACGGCGTGCTGTCGGGCGTTCTGAAACAGCACGACTATCCCGCCCCGGTCGAAGCACTGGTGGCCGAAATGGCGCTGCTGACCGCGCTGATCGGCCAAACCATCAAGCTGCGCTGGAAACTGTCGCTGCAGGTGCAGACGAACGGTCCGGTGCGGATGATCGCCACCGACTATTTCGGCCCCGAGGAAGAGGGCCAGCCTGCGCGCATCCGCGCCTACGCCAGTTTCGACCGCGACCGTATCACCGACGCGCCGCCGTTCCAGCAGCTGGGCACCGGTTACTTCGCGATCCTGATCGACCAGGGCCAGGGCATGCAGCCCTATCAGGGCATCACGCCCATCGCGGGCAGCAGCCTGTCGGATTGTGCCGCCGCCTATTTCGCCCAGTCCGAACAGCTGCCGACCACCTTTGCCCTGTCCTATGGCCGGTCGACCGAACCGGGCGTGGCCGAACACTGGCGCGCGGGCGGGATCATGCTGCAGCACATGCCCAAGGCCTCGCCCTTTGCCAGTGGCGAGGGTGGGTCCGGCGAAGAAGGGCTGTTGCAGGCCGAGGATCTGCTCAGCGGTGACAACGAGGAAAACTGGACCCGGGTGAACAGCCACCTGCACACGCTGGAGGAAATGGAACTGATCGGCCCGACCGTGCCGCCGACCGAGCTGCTGCTGCGCCTGTTCCACGAGGAACAGCCGCGCGTCTACGATACGCAGCCGGTCAGGTTCGGATGTACCTGCTCGGAGGACCGCGTGCGCCAGAGCCTGTCGATCTACTCGGCCCGGGACATCGAAAAGATGACCACGGACGAGGGACTGGTGACGGCGGATTGCCAGTTCTGCGGCGCGCATTACACGCTGGACCCGGCCACGGTCGGGTTCGAGGCCGGCGATTCCGACGACAAGGCCCAATGAGACGCACTGAACAGGAAGCGCTGCTGCGCCGGGCGCCGGATGCGCCAGGCGCGCCCTCGTCGGATTTCGACCTGAATCCCAAGGTTGTCCTGCCCGAAGGCCGCAAGCTGCGCCCGGCGGGTGTGCTGGCGGCCTTTCGCCCCGGCGCAGATGGATTGGACCTGATCCTGACCAAGCGGTCCAGCCGGTTGAAACACCATCCCGGCCAGATCGCCTTTCCCGGGGGCAAGGTCGATCCGGGCGATGCCGACGAGGTGGCCGCCGCCCTGCGCGAGGCGCATGAGGAAGTGGCGCTGGATCCGGGTCAGGTCGAGGTGCTGGGCACGCTGCCGCCGCATGAGACGGTGACCGGCTTCGTGGTGACGCCGGCCATCGGTCTGGTGCATGGTGACTTCACCCCGGTTCCAGAACCCGGTGAGGTCGAAGAGGTGTTCACCGTGCCCTACGCCCATGTCACGGACCCGGAACGCTATTCCGTGCAATGGCGTCGCTGGCGCGGGCAGCGGCGGCTGTATTACACGGTGCCCTATGGGCCCTATTACATCTGGGGTGCGACGGCGCGGATGCTGCGCGCCCTTGCCGAGCGGGTGCAGCCGTGACCCGGGTCACCGGAGACTGGCTGGAATCGCCCGCGACCCAGACGGTCATGGGCCTGCTCGAAGAGGGGGGGCACCTTGCCTACGCGGTCGGTGGCTGCGTGCGCAACGCGCTTTTGGGTGTGCCGGTCAGCGACGTGGATATTTCCACGGATGCGCGCCCGGAGCGGGTGATGGAACTCGCACGGGACGCCGGGCTCAAGGTCGTGCCCACGGGGATCGACCACGGCACCGTGACGGTGGTCGCCGATGGCGAGGGGTTCGAGGTCACGACCTTCCGTGCCGACGTGGAAACCGATGGCCGGCGGGCCGTGGTGCGCTTTGCCGATGACGTGCATGAGGACGCGGTGCGACGCGATTTCACCATGAACGCGCTTTATGCCGATCGGAGGGGCACGCTGGTCGACCCGCTGAACGGATTGCCGGACCTCGAGGCACGGCACTTCCGCTTTATCCTGGATGCCGACACCCGCATCCGCGAGGATTACCTGCGCATCCTGCGCTTTTTCCGGTTCAGTGCCTGGTACGGGGATCCCGAGGCCGGGATGGACCCCGAGGCGCTGGCCGCCATTGCTGCCAACATCGACGGGCTGGACGTGTTGTCGCGTGAGCGGGTCGGCGTGGAACTGGTCAAGCTGCTGAAGGCACCCGATCCGCTGGTGTCGGTTGCGGTGATGGAGCGGCTGAGTGTGCTGGCGCATGTCCTGCCGGGGGCTAGTATTACGGCGCTGGGTCCCTACCTGCTGCTGGAGGCGGAACAGGGCGCGGCGCCCGATCCGATGGCCCGCATGGCGGTCATGGGGTATTTCGACGGGGCGGCGTTGCGCCTGTCCCGGGCTCAACAGCGCGAACTGGACCTGTTCCACAGGCTCATGTCCGGGACCGAGGGCCCGGCAGAACTGGCTTATCGCCACGGACCAAAGGCGGCGCAGACCGTGATGATCCTGCGGGCTGCCAGCCTGGGGATGCCCGTGCCGAGCGATCTGGCGGCAGAGCTGTCGCGCGGGGCGCAGGCCAAATTTCCATTGAAAGCCAAGCACTTGATGCCAGCCTATCAAGGCGCCGCGCTGGGTGAGGCGCTGAACCGGGCCGAAGATCAGTGGATTGCGCAGGATTTCGCGCCTGATGGCCCGACCCTGCGCAACTGGCTCGACGAGGGGTGACAGGCCGGGATTTCTGGCCTAATACATGTTCGACTCATGTAATTCCCGGGAGACATGATGGTGCGTGACAGGATCCTGATCAGCTTCGCCTGAGCCGACCTGCACGCGCGGGTCGGCCAGAGGCAGCCCCGCTTTACCCTTATCATTGTCAAAATGCTCCAAGGAGCGCCCGGTATGTTCCGTTTCTTTGAAAACCTCGTCGATCCCTACGTCCCCTACACGCAAAAGGACGCCCCGCCGCAGCGCCTGCTGCCGTTCCTGATGGACTATGCCCAGCCGTTCAGGCGGCTGTTCATGCTGACCGCTTTCATGTCGGTTGTCGTGGCGGCGGTCGAGGTCGGCTTGATCTGGGCGATGGGCTGGGTGGTCGACATCCTGTCCGGCAATCCGGCCCAGGTCTGGGAGTCGCACGGCACGGCGCTGATCTGGCTGGCCATCTTCATCCTGCTGCTTCGGCCCGCGATCCAGGTGCTGGACGTGCTCTTGCTCAACAACGCGGTGATGCCGAATTTCGGGACCTTGATCCGCTGGCGGTCACATGCGCATGTGCTGCGGCAGTCGGTGGGCTGGTTCGAGAACGATTTTGCCGGACGCATCGCCAACCGCATCATGCAGACGCCCCCGGCGGCGGGCGAGGCAGTGTTCCAGGTCTTTGACGCGATCACCTTTTCGCTGGCTTACCTGGTCGGCGCGATGGTCCTGCTGGGCGATGCGGATCCGCGGCTGATGATCCCGCTGGTGGTCTGGTTCGGTCTCTATGCCGTTCTGATGCGCTGGATCATCCTGCGCGTCGGCCCGGCGTCCAAGGCGGCCTCTGACGCGCGGTCCAAGGTCACGGGCCGGGTGGTGGACAGCTATACCAACATCCATTCGGTCAAGATGTTCGCGCATCATTCGCGCGAGTTGGACTACGCCAAGGAGGCGATCGAGGACACGCGCCAGACCTTCCAGGTCGAGATGCGGCTATACACGATCATGGACCTTGCGCTGATGATCCTGAACGGCGTGCTGATCGTCGGCGTTGTCGGATGGGCGATTGCCCTGTGGATGCAGGGCGCGGCCTCGACCGGGGCCGTGGCGGCGGCCACCGCGCTGACCCTGCGGCTGAACGCCATGACCGGCTGGATCATGTGGGCGCTGACCACGTTCTTTCGCCAGCTTGGCGTCGTGGCCGAGGGGATGGAGACGATTGCCCAGCCGATCACCCTTGTGGATTCGCCGGAGGCAAAGCCGCTCAAGCTGACACAGGGCGAAATTCGTATCGAGCACCTCAGCCACCATTACGGACGCGGGACCGGCGGTCTGGACGACATATCTCTGACCATCGCACCGGGCGAAAAGATCGGCCTTGTCGGGCGATCGGGCGCGGGCAAGTCGACCCTGGTGAAACTGTTGTTGCGCTTTTACGACGTGGAACAGGGCCGGATCCTGATCGACGGGCAGGAGATTTCCTCCGTCACGCAGGACAGCCTGCGGCTGAATATCGGGATGGTCCAGCAGGACTCGGCGCTGTTGCACCGTTCGGTCCGTGACAACATCCTGTACGGGCGCCCCGACGCGACCGAGGCAGAGATGCTGGAGGCGGCGCAACAGGCACAGGCGCATGACTTCATCCTGGATCTCGAAGATCCGCAGGGGCGCACCGGCTATGACGCCCATGTGGGCGAACGCGGCGTGAAACTGTCCGGCGGCCAAAGACAGCGGGTGACGCTGGCGCGGGTGATCCTCAAGGACGCGCCGATCCTGCTGCTGGACGAGGCGACAAGCGCGCTGGACTCCGAGGTCGAGGCCGCGATCCAGGACACGCTTTACGGCATGATGCAGGGCAAGACGGTGATCGCCATCGCGCACCGCCTGTCGACCATCGCCCAGATGGACCGCATCCTGGTCATGGACGAAGGGCGGATCGCCGAAGAAGGCAGTCATGACGCGCTTTTGGCCAAGGGCGGGCTATATGCCAGTTTCTGGGCACGCCAATCGGGCGGTTTTCTTGATCCGGACACGCAGGCAGCGGAGTAATGCAGGCAATTTTCCAGAAACTGATCGCACGCGCGGGCAACATGATCGACCCGGAGCGGCAAGCCGAAGGCATGCCGCCCGACCGTCTGCGCCCCTTCATTTCATGGGCCCTGAAAGGCGGTGGCGTCATCATCTGGCTGGGCATCGCGATCTCGGTGCTGGCCGGTGTGACGGAGGTGCTGTCGATGTACCTGCTGGGCCGGGTGGTCGACGCGGTCAGCGGTCCCGTGCAGGACGGTTTCCTTTCCGATCACATGGGGTTGATTGCCTTGGCGGTCGGCATCCTGCTGGTTGCACGTCCGCTGTTGTTCGGCGGTCTGGCGCTGACTCAATCCGTGATGATCGGGCCCAACATCTTCAAGCTGGTGCTGGCGCGGCTGTACCGCTGGACCATCGGTCAGTCGGTCACCTTTTTTGACGACGATTACGCGGGCCGTATCGCGCAGAAGATGGTGCAGGCCGCGCGCTCGTTGACGGAAATCGTGATCGAGACGGTCAATGCCGTGACTTTCGGGCTGGCGACCATGATCGGCACCGCCGTGTTGCTGGCCGCGATCCACCCGGGGATGCTGGTGCTGCTGGCGGGATGGTTCGCGCTTTACCTGGCCTTTCTGCGGGTGATGCTGCCGATCATCCGCCGCCGGTCCGCCGCCCGGGCCGAGGCGCAGGCGATGGTGACGGGCCAGGTGGTCGACACGATTTCCAACATCAAGACGGTCAAGCTGTTTGCCGGCGACATGCACGAGGACCGCCGCGCGCTGGGCGCGATGGAAAGCCTGCGGGGCAAAACGCTGGATTTCGGCGAGGCGACCACGGCCTTTCGCCTTGGCCTGATCTTCATTGCCGGGATGCTGCCCGTCATCATGGTGGGCACGGCCATCGCCATGCGCAGCGCGGGCGTGTCGCCGGGCGACATCGCCGCGGTGGGCGCGGTCACGATCCGGCTGGCGCAGATGACCGGCTGGATCAGCTTCACCCTGATGGTGATCTACGGCCATGTGGGCGAGGTCGAGGACGGGATGACCACGCTCAGCGTCTCGCACGCGCTGACGGACAAGCCCGGCGCGACTGACCTGCAGGTGACAGAGGGCGAGATTATTTTTGACGATGTGCATTTCGCCTATGGCGGCAGGACCGGGGGCGTATCCGGCATCGACCTGACCATTCATCCGGGCGAAAAGCTGGCCATTGTCGGCGCCTCGGGCGCGGGCAAGTCCACGCTGCTGTCGTTGCTCTTGCGGCTATACGACAGCGAAAGCGGGCAGGTGCGGATCGACGGCACCGACGTGTCGGGCGTCACGCAGACCAGCCTTCGCAGCCAGATCGGCATGGTCACGCAGGAAACGGCCATGTTCAACCGTTCGGCGCTGGACAATATCCGCTATGGCCGCCCCGGCGCCACCGAGGCCGAGGTGATCGAGGCCGCGAAACGGGCCGAGGCGCATGAATTCATCCTGGAATTGGAGGATTTCCGTGGCCGGACCGGCTATGGCGCCTACCTGGGCGAACGCGGGGTCAAGCTGTCCGGCGGCCAGCGCCAGCGGATCGCGTTGGCCCGTGCCATCCTCAAGGATGCGCCGATCCTGGTGCTGGACGAGGCGACCAGCGCGCTGGATTCCGAGGTCGAGGCCGCCATCCAGGAGGCACTGGGCCGGGTGATGGAGGGCAAGACCGTGCTGGCCATTGCGCACCGGCTGTCGACCATTTCCAGCATGGACCGGATCGTGGTGCTGCATGAGGGCCGCATCGCCGAACAGGGCACCCATGACGAGCTGCTGGAGAAGAAGGGCCTTTATGCCCGCTACTGGGATCGGCAGTCCGGTGGGTTCCTGGGCGAGGACGCGGTGGAGGCGGCAGAATGATCCGACGCCTGCTGCCCAGGATCGACCCGTTCCAACCCGCGGACGGTGCGCCGCCGCAGGGCCTGTGGGCCTTTGCCCGCTGGGCGCTGAAGGGTGCGGAAAAGCCGATCCTGCTGGCCGTCTTCGTGACCGCGATGACCGGGGTTTCCGAACTGGTCGCAGCGCGCTTTACCGGCTGGGTGATCGACGGCGCAGAGGCCACCGGCCCGGGTGCCTTCTGGGAGCCGTTCTGGTGGTTGATCCTCTTTGGCCTGGCCTTTTTCCTGCTGATCCGCCCGCTGATCTTCGTCTTTGACGCCGGGGTTTCCGGCGTGATGCTGGGGCCGAACCTGTTTCCGATGGTCCTGCAACGGCTGAACAGCCATGTCCTTGGCCATTCGATGCGCTTCTTCGAGAACGATTTTGCCGGGCGGCTCAGCCAGAAGGCGCTGCAGGTTGCGCGCGCGCTGACCGACCTGGTGCTGGAAACCACGGATGTGGTGGTCTACGCGCTGGCGATGTTCGTAGGGGCCTTTTTCCTGCTGGGGGCGATCGACCCCTGGCTGCTGGGGGTCTTTGCGCTTTGGGCGGTGCTCTATGCGATGGCGCTGCGCTATTTCATCCCGCGGGTGCGGCGCCTGTCGGCGGCACGGGCGGGGGCGCGGACCGCCGTGACCGGGCAGATCGTCGACACCTATTCCAACATCGCCACGGTCAAGCTGTTCGCCCGCGACGATGACGAGGACGCGGCGACCCACGCGGCGCTGGATCATTACCGTGCCCGCGCGCTGGATTTTGGCGAGCTGTCGGCGGTCTTTCGCATGGTGTTGATGACGCTGGGGGGCATCCTGCCCGTGGTGTCGATCCTGGGCGCGCTCTACCTCTACAGCATCGGAACGGCGACGGCGGGCGACATCGCGGTAACGGCCATGGTCACGACCCGGCTGTCGATGCTGACCAACCGGCTGGGCCGCGTGGCCATGTCGATCTTTACCAACATCGGAGAGATGCAGGACGGGATCGGCACGTTGACGCCCGGGCACGAGATCACCAACAGGCCCGAGGCCCTGCCGCAGGCGCCGGTGGGTGAGATCCGTTTTGACAACGTGGGCTTTGCCTATGGCGGCGAGGGCCGCGCGCTGGCCGGGTTCGACCTGACCATCGCGCCGGGGGAAAAGGTGGCATTGGTGGGCGCCTCGGGCGCCGGGAAATCCACCGCCGTCTCGCTGCTGTTGCGGCTTTACGACGTCGAAAAGGGGCGCATCCTGATGGGCGGCACGGATATCCGTGACCTGACCCAGCAGGCGCTGCGGCGGCAGATCTCTGTCGTCCGCCAGGAAACCGCCATGTTCAACCGCTCGGCGCTGGAAAACATCCGTTACGGTCGCGCTGAGGCAAGCGACGAAGAGGTCTATGAGGCCGCGCGCCGTGCCTCGGCGCATGACTTCATTCTCGATCTGACGGACCACAAGGGCAATCGGGGTTATGCCGCGCGGCTGGGTGAACGGGGGGTAAAGCTCTCGGGCGGGCAGCGGCAGCGTATTGCGTTGGCTCGTGCCATCCTCAAGGACGCGCCGGTGCTGGTGCTGGACGAGGCGACCAGCGCGCTGGACAGCGAGATCGAGGCGGAAATCCAGGATGCGCTGGGCGAGGTCATGCGCGGCAAGACCGTTCTGGCCATCGCGCACCGATTGTCCACCATCGCCCAGATGGACCGGATCCTGGTGCTGGACCAGGGGCGTATCGTCGAGGAAGGCAGCCACGAGGCGCTGTTGGCGAAAGGTGGGCTATACGCCCGCTACTGGGAGCGGCAGTCCGGCGGTTTCATCGGTGCAGAGGCGGCCGAGTAACACCGGGCTCTGGCCTGTCTGGCCGGTGCCGGATAGTGAGTATTTTCAGAGAGAAGAAGCAGCAGGGGGTCGCGCATGTCGGACGGCGCGCAGGAAGTGACCATCGAGCGTCTGGGCCATCACGGCGACGGGATCGCGCCGGGCCCGATCTATGTGCCCGGTGTCCTGCCGGGTGAAGTGGTTTGTGGCGAGGTGGTCAATTCGGTCATGGCGGCGCCGCGCATCGTGACGCCCTCGGATCAGCGGGTGTCACCGCCCTGTCGGCACGCGAAATCCTGTGGCGGCTGCCAGTTGCAACATGCCGCCGACGGTTTCGTCACCGGCTGGAAGGAAGAGGTGGTGCGCCGCGCGCTGGAGGCACAGGGGCTGGGCTGTCCGATGCGCGAGACGGTGACTTCCCCTGCGCGGTCGCGGCGGCGGGCGGCGTTTTCCGTACGTCGCACCAAGAAGGGCGCCCTGGCGGGCTTTCACCAGAAGGCCTCTGACGTGATTGTCGCGGTGCCGGACTGCCAGTTGGTGACGCCCGCATTGTCGGCCGCGCTGCCGATGGTGGAAAGGCTGGCGGTGGCCGGCGCCTCGCGCAAGGGAGAGATGTCGGTCCTGGTGACCGAGAGCCTGTCGGGGCTGGATGTCATGGTGAAGGGCGGCAAGTCTGTGGATGACGCTCTGAGGGTCGAACTGGCCAATATCGCGCAGGGTGACGGGCTGGCCCGGCTGGCCTGGGACGATGAGGTGCTGACCCTGAGGCCACCGCACCAGCAATTCGGCACGGCCCTGGGGACACCGCCGCCGGGCGCCTTTCTGCAGGCGACACAGACCGGGCAGGAGGCTCTGCTGGCGGGTGTGCTGGAGGCGCTGGAGGGGGCAAAGCACGTTGCCGATCTGTTCGCAGGTTGCGGTACCTTTGCCCTGCCGCTGGCGGAAAAGGCCCGGGTGCACGCGGTCGAGGGGGACAGGGCCATGACCGCCGCGCTGGACAAGGGGTGGCGACAGGGGCAGGGGCTGCGCCATGTCACGACAGAGGTGCGCGACCTGTTCCGCAACCCTTTGCTGCCAGACGAATTGAAACGTTTTGACGGGGTGGTCATCGACCCGCCGCGCGCGGGGGCCGAGGCACAGGTAGCCGAACTGGCGCGCGCGCGGGTGCCGCGCATCGCCCATGTTTCGTGCAACCCCGTGACCTTTGCGCGCGACTGTGCGCGGCTGGTGGCGGCGGGCTATCGCCTCGACTGGGTGAGGGTGGTTGACCAGTTCCGCTGGTCCACCCATGTGGAACTGGTCGCCGCATTGCAGCTGGAGAATTGAACCCATGAGTTTTCGCGCCCGCGTCGGGGCCATCGTCGATGCGCCCCGCGTGCAGAATGCCATCATCGCCGTCATCATCCTGAACGCCGTGGTCCTGGGCATGGAGACCTCAGAGGTCCTGATGGGTCAGTACGGCCCGCTGATCATCGCGCTGGACAAGCTCTGTCTTGCGGTCTTTGTCGTCGAGATCGCGGCAAAACTGCTGGCCCGCGGGGCCGGGTTCTTTCGCAATGGCTGGAACGTCTTCGATTTCCTGATCGTGGGCATCGCGCTGGTGCCGGGCGGGCAGGGGCTGTCCGTCCTTCGGGCGCTGCGCATCCTGCGGGTGTTGCGGGTGATTTCCGTGGCGCCGCGTCTGCGCCGGGTGGTCGAGGGGTTCGTCACCGCGTTGCCGGGCATGGGCAGCGTCTTTCTGCTGATGGCGATCATCTTCTACATCGGTAGTGTCATGGCGACAAAGCTCTTTGGCGACAGTTTCCCGGACTGGTTCGGCGACCTGGGACTGTCGGCCTATTCGCTGTTCCAGATCATGACGCTGGAAAGCTGGTCGATGGGGATCGTGCGCCCGGTGATGGAGGTCTACCCCTATGCCTGGGTGTTCTTCGTGCCTTTCATAATGGTCACCACCTTTGCGGTGGTGAACCTGCTGGTCGGCCTGATCGTGAACTCGATGCAGGACGCCCACCACGAGGAGGATACGATAGCCACCGATGCCTACCGTGACGAGGTGCTGGCCCGGCTGGACGCGATTGAGCGGCGCCTGGCCGAAAGGACGGATGATGGCGAAAACGTGAGCTACGCAAAACAGGGCGACTGAGATAGACTGCCGCAAAACAAAACGAGGCAGTGAAATGACGATTCTCAGGCTGGTCCTGTTGGTGGCCCTGGGTCTGACGGTGGCGGGATGCGGAAAGTTTCCCACCTACAACGGACCGGCGGTGACCCATGTCCTTGTGAACAAGGGCGAACGCAGAATGTACCTGATTCATGACCAGGAGGTGCTGGAATCCTATGACATCGGGCTGGGATTCGCGCCGCAGGGTGACAAGAAGATAGAGGGCGACGGCAAGACGCCCGAAGGCAGCTACATCATCGACCGGCGCAATCCGAACAGCCAGTTCTACCTGTCGATCGGCGTGTCCTATCCCAACCAGGAAGACCGGGCAGAGGCCAGGGAACTGGGCAAGAGCCCGGGGGGCGACATCTTTATCCATGGCCGCCCGCGAAAGTACCGCCAGGGCGGACAGGACTGGACGGCGGGCTGTATCGCCGTGACCAACCGTGAAATGCGCCAGATCTATTCGATGGTAAAGAACGGCACACCCATCACGATCACGCCGTAAGGCGGTGCCAGAGGTCCCGGGTCACGCCTGGGACCGGATCGGCGGCAGTCGCCGCCGGGCCCGAAAGCCGGGCGATACTCGGTGCGTCAGCTTGCGGCAGGGGGTGTCGCGCTGGGGACCGGACCTGCGGTGCCGGGGGCGCCAAGCACCATCGTCCACCAGATCTTGCCGTTGGATTCCTGATGCCAGGCAAAACCGAGGTCGCGCGCGGCAGGATCGAGGATCACGTTGCGCGTGCTTTCCTGTTCCATCCAGGCGGCCAAGGTTTCCAGCTCGGATTCGTAGGTTTCGGACAGGGTTTCGCCCACCAGGCTGCCCTCGTAGCCGACGCGGCGCACGCGGTCGATCGGAGAGGACCCGTCCGAGCCGAAATGCCAGGGCCGGTTCTGGACCGACATGTCGCGGGCATGCGTCTCTGCGGCGGCGTTGAGTTTGGAGTCCAGTTGCAGCTCGGGGGCGCCGGCGCTCTTGCGCAGGGCATTGACCGAGTCGAGCATCCGGTACTGGATACGGCCGCGCCCGACCGAAGAGATCCGATAGACCTGCGGCAACGGCTTGCCGTCCGGCCCCAGGCGCGGTTCGGAGGTGCCGGTCGGGGTCGTGGTGCAGGCCGCCGCTGCGGCGGAGGCGGACAGGGCGATAAAGGCGCGACGGTTCATCTGGCTGCTCTTGGACTCTTCATTTGACCCTGCCTTAGCGAAGGACGCGTTGCCGATCAAACCCACATCGGCGTGAGTCGGCATATTGACAGGTGTTTGAATTGCGACTGAGGCATTCGAGCCATATTATGTGCAACAGTATTCATACCCCCGAGGACAATGCAGCATGACGAAACCGGCAGGAAGACCCTTTGACCGCCGCGCGTTCCTCGCCGGCGGAGCGGCGCTGATCGGCACACCCGCGCTGGCACAGAACGTGAATGACGGCACCACCGAGATCGAGCGCAACGTGACGAATGTCGTGCGCCGCAACATCTCGAGCTTTCGCACGCTGGAGTGGAAGGACTACTTCAGCAACCTCAACAAGGGCGCGATCCTTGTCGACATCTCGTCGCGGGCGCTGCACTTCTGGCGTGAGGACGGCAGCTATTACCTGTACCCGTCGTCCGTCCCCCTGACGGAGGACCTGACCCGGCGGGGCCGCACCCGCGTCATCCTGAAGGACCCCGAGCCCGACTGGCGTCCGACCCCGGCGATGAAGCGTCGCAACCCGGAATGGCCGGACTATGTCGGTCCCGGTCCGGACAACCCGCTGGGCACCCGCGCCCTGCACCTCAGCTGGACGTATTACCGGATTCACGGCACCCACGACACCCGCAAGATCGGGCGTCGATCGTCCAACGGATGCATCGGTCTGTACAACGAACATATCGAGCAACTGTACGAGATGGCCTACGTCGGAACGCAGGTGTTGCTAATTTGACGACATGGGGGTGGGCCTCAAAATCGGGCGCCCAAGAACCAATTGCAAAGCCTCTGAATTACTGCTTAGACAGGGTTACGAGGTAAGTCTTGGGTGCCTGTCGTGTGTTCAATAGTGGCCACGGTAGGCGAATATCTGGAGAAGAAACATGAAAAAACTCGCTCTCGCAGCCGTTTTCGCTGGTGCAGCAACCACCGCATTCGCCGGTTCGTACAAGTCGTACGCCAAGGACGAAGTGGTCATGGAGCCCGTCGTGGTCGTGGAAGAAACCCAAGAGGCATCGTCCTCCGCTGGTCTCCTGATCCCGCTGCTGCTCATCGCGATCATCGCAGCTGTTGCCGCCGACTAATCGTCGACGGTCGCAAGATCATGCAAAAAGGCGGTGCAACGGCACCGCCTTTTTCATTTCCGGACCCAGGTATCGCGCGGCCACTCGCCGGTTTTCACCAACGAAACCGTGAGCTTGGCCGGGTCAGGAGACCCAGCCGCCCAGGTTCTCCTCGATCAGTTGCGACAGGGCGTCGATATGCGCCGGGTCGTCGTTGAGGCAGGGAATATAGGTGAATTTCTCGCCGCCCGCCTCTTCAAAGCTCTCCTTGATCTCTTCGTTGATCTCTTCGAGCGTCTCGATGCAATCGGCCGAGAAGGCAGGGGCACAGACGGCGATGTGCTTCTTGCCGTCCTCCTTCGCCAGCCGGGCGACCTCGTCCACCGTGTAGGGTTTCAACCACTCCTCGGGGCCGAATCGACTCTGGAAGGTGGTGGTGATCTCGGTCTTGTCCCAGCCCAGACGCTCGCGCAGCAGGCGTGTCGTCTTCTGGCACTGGCAGTGGTAGGGGTCGCCTTCCAGCAGGTAGCGTTTCGGCACCCCGTGGTAGGAACAAACGAGGATGTCGGGGCGCGATTCGGCCTGGGCGTAGGCACGTTCGATCGACTGGGCCAGTGCATCGATGTACATCGGATGGCCAAAATAGGGATCGACGACCCGCGCGGTCGGCTGCCATTTCTCCTGCATCAGCGCGCGAAAGAACTGATCGTTCGCGGTGGCCGAGGTGGCGCCGGCGTAATGCGGATACAGCGGGAAAAACAGGATCTTGTGGCATCCGGCCTCGACCATCTCGCGCACCTTGGACTGGGTCGAGGGATTGCCGTAGCGCATGCAGAAATCGACCCGGACCTGGTCGCCGTAGCGGTCGGCCAACTTGCGGGCGATGGCCGCGGTCTGGTCCTTGGTGATCGTCATCAGCGGGCTTTCCCCCGCCTCTTCGTTCCAGATCGACTTGTAGGCCTCGCCCGAGCTGAAAGGGCGTTTGGTCAGGATGATGAGTTGCAGCAACGGCTGCCATTTCCACTTGGGATAGTCGATCACCCGCTGGTCCGAGAGGAACTCGTTCAGGTAGCGGCGCATCGACCAGTAGTCGTAGTTGTCCGGCGTCCCAAGGTTGGCCAGCAGCACGCCCACGCGTTCGCGCGGGAGGCTGGGATGGTCGTCGGGGGCATGCGCCGGACGTTCGGCAGCAGAAGAGGCGTCAAGCATGATGTCTGTCCCGTGATCACGCGTTTGGCTGGATGTATCGTCGTTTTGCAATGCGTCAATCTTTCAAAGGCGTTTCCGAGGTATTCAGCGCATCGGCCAGGCGCTGGGCGGCGGATCCGGGGCGCAGCGGCTTTGGCTGCGAGGCATCGGGCGCCCATCCGGTCAGTGTGATGATCTCGAATGTCGCGGGCACCCGCCCGTCGGGCAGCGCGAACTCCCGGGCATAGATCTCGGCCGCGCGCAGCAGGACGGCGCGCCGCGTGGGGTGCCGCAACCGGCCTTCCAGGGCGTTGCCTTCTCCCATCGCGCGCAGTTCGTGCATCAGGTGCAGCGGCGTGGCGTAGCTGGCGGTCAATGGCGCGGAATCAGCTACCGGCAGAGCCAGCCCCGCGCGTTGCAACAGGGCGCCCAGGTCGCGGATCTCGCCCATCGGGGCCACCCGCGGCGACAGCCCGCCGGTGACTTCGGTTTCGGCCTGGGCCAGCGCGGCCCGCAACTCTTGCAGCGTCTGCCCGCCCAGTGTCAGCACCAGGCACAACCCGTCGGGCCGCAGCGCGCGTCGGCACTGGATCAACTGGCCCACGGGGTCATCTGCCCAGTGCAGGCACAGCGCGTGGATCACCAGGTCATGCGCGCCTTCGTCGAGG
Organism: Mameliella sp. MMSF_3455; assembly: GCF_030733205.1. Lineage (GTDB taxonomy): Bacteria > Pseudomonadota > Alphaproteobacteria > Rhodobacterales > Rhodobacteraceae > Antarctobacter. Next base: position 28,966 of record NZ_JASHJL010000003.1, on the reverse strand, counting down.
TCCAGAACCTCGGCGTCGGCGAGGCACTTCGCCGAGGCGAAATGCGGCTGCCAGACCTGCGGGAAAGGCGTCACCACGGCGATGTCCGTAAACCCCTTGTTAACCATCGAGAGACGATCCTGCGCGTCGTCCCGCGCGGCCTCGTGCAGGAACAGCGCGTCCATGCGCGCACGGGCGCGGTGCAGGGTCAGGGCGTGCCGGTCGGTAAGGCGGGGAGGATTGGGCATATGTTGGCTCATAGGCTGTGGTCGACGGGGATGCAAACCCTGGTGCAGATGGTCTATCCGCCGCGTTGCCTGGCCTGCGGCGGGCTGGTGGAGACGGACTTTGGCCTGTGCGGAACCTGCTGGCGGGATACGCCATTCATATCAGGCCTGTCCTGTGATCTATGCGGTGTACCCCTGCCCGGCCAGTCCGACCGGACGGAACATTGCGACGATTGTCTCACCATTGCACGCCCCTGGAGCCACGGGCGCGCCGCGCTGGTCTATCGCGACCGGGGTCGGCGGATGGTGCTGGCGCTGAAACACGGCGACCGCCACGATATCGCGCGCCCGGCGGCAAAATGGATGGCCCGGGTTTCGCGCGGGGTGATCAGGGACAACATGTTGGTGGTGCCGGTGCCCCTGCATGTCAAACGTCACTTGAAACGGCGCTACAACCAGTCCGCCCTTCTGGCAGAGGCCTTGGCGCGGGATCTGAGCCTGGATTGGTGCCCTGACGCATTGCACCGGGTCAGGGCCACGCCCAGTCTCGAAGGCAAAAGCCGCGAGGAACGCTTCAGCGCGCTGTCCGGCATGATCCGCGTGCCGGACTGGCGCACCCCGATGATCAAGGGGCGGCCGGTGTTGATCGTTGACGATGTCATGACCAGCGGGGCGACCCTGGCCACCGCGTCAGAGGCCTGTCTTGCAGCCGGCGCAACGGAGGTTTGTGTCAGCGTACTGGCGCGCGCGGCCAAAGACGCATAAGTCCTGCGGGAAGTGAACGAACGATCTGGAGGACCGAGATGCAACCGGTCGAGATGTACTATTCGCCGCTCTGCGGCTACTGCCACGCGGCCAAACGCCTGCTGGACAGCAAGGGTGTCGACTATGCCGGCGTCAACGTGCTCGAAGAGCCGAACCGCCGGTCCGAGATGATGGACCGCGCCCACGGCCGCCACACCGTGCCGCAGATCTTCATCGGAGAGACCCACGTGGGCGGCTACGATGAACTCGCGGCACTGGAACAGCAGGGCAAGCTGGACGCCTTGCTGGCCGGCTGATGCGGGCCGCATTGCTGCAGATGACCTCGTCGGATGATCCGGCGGGCAACCTGGCCACGATGCGGGGGATGTTGTCCCGTGCACAGGGCGACGGTGCGCAGATCGCGCTGACGCCCGAGGTCTGCAATTGCGTCTCGATGGACCGTGCCCACCAGGCCGAAGTGCTGCATCCCGAGAACGCGGACCCGACACTGGCCGGTCTGCGGGATGCGGCTGCGGACCTGGGGATCTGGGTACTGGCCGGATCGCTTGCGCTGAAGGCAGAGCCGCCGGAAACGCGTTTCGTAAACCGGTCGGTCCTGATCGCGCCCGATGGCAGCATCGCGGCGCGCTATGACAAGATGCATATGTTCGACGTGCAGGTCTCCGAGACGGAGACCTACCGCGAATCCTCGGGCTTTGCGCCGGGCGGGCAGGCGGTTCTGGCGCACACGCCACTGGGCAAGCTGGGCCTTAGCATCTGCTACGACATCCGCTTCGCCTATCTCTATCGCGCGCTGGCGCAAGCGGGCGCGCAGGTGCTCACCGTTCCGGCGGCCTTTTCGCCGGGCACCGGTCCCATGCATTGGCAGCCGCTCTTGCAGGCCCGCGCAATCGAGACCGGCTGTTACGTCCTGGCCCCGGCGCAGACGGGCCGGCACAGGGCCAAGGAGGGCCGCGCGCGTAAGACTCATGGCCATTCGATGGCGATTTCTCCCTGGGGCGAGGTGCTGTTGGACGCGGGCACGGAACCGGGCGTTTTTTGCGTCGATCTCGACATGGGCGCGGTCGACGAGGCGCGCCGCAAGGTGCCCGCGCTGACCCACGATCGCAGTTTCGAGGGACCGGCATGAGCGACGCCAGCGGCCTTGCCATCTCGCTTTTCTCGGAACTGCTGACGGCGGATCAGCTGTTGCGTGCGCGGCTGACCAAGGTCCTGCCGAACCGCATGGAAATCTCGCATTTCTCCGTGCTTAACCATCTTGCCCGGGGCGGAGAGAAGACCCCGGCACAACTGGCGCGCGCCTTTCACGTCACCCGTGGCGCGATGACCAACACCTTGTCGAAACTGGAAATCGCGGGCTACGTCCACATCCGCCCGGATTGGGACGATGCACGGCGCAAGCTGGTCTCGATCTCGCCTGCGGGCCGGTCTGCCCGCGAGGCGGCGCTTGCCGCGATCACGCCGCTCATCGACGAGATGCTGGGCGACCTGGGCGAGGACCGCGTGCGCGCCGCCTTGCCCGTCCTGCGGGAATTGCGGCTGCGGCTGGAGGATTAGAAGCCCGTCCTCGCTATCATTCCCCGCAGGTCTTCAGCTCACAGGAAAGTCGCAGGGCGCGCCCGTGTTTCTTTGGGCCAAAAATACCTCCGGGGGAGCCGACCGGAGGGAGACGGGGGGCAGCGCCCCCCTCCTCAGACCGGGTTCAGCGCGGCAGTGACATAGTTCACGCTGAGGTCGCGGTCCGACACGCTCCACGCCCAGCTGATCGGGTTGAAGACGAATCCCTTGCGGTCCACCGGCTCCAGCCCGGCCTGGCGCATCAACTCGTACAACTCGTCCGGCGTGATGAACTTGGCCCATTCATGGGTGCCCTTTGGCAGCCAGCGCATCACATATTCCGCGCCCACGATGGCCACCGCGAAACTCTTGGGGTTGCGGTTTATGGTCGAACAGATGTGCAGACCGCCGGGTTTCAGCAACTGCCGGCAGGCCGTCAGGTAGGCCAGCGGGTCGGCGACGTGTTCCACCACTTCCATGTTCAGCACCACGTCGAACCGTTCGCCCGCCTCGGCCATGGCCTCGGCCGTGGTGTGACGATAGTCGATCTGCAGGCCGGATTGCGCCGCGTGGGTCTGGGCCACGGGGATGTTGCGCTCGGCGGCATCCACGCCGACAACATCGGCGCCCAGCCGCGCCATCGGTTCGCTGAGCAGCCCGCCGCCACACCCGATGTCCATGATGCGCAGGCCCGCAAAGGGTTGCGCGCCGGTCAGGTCGCGGTCGAATTCCGCCGCGATCTGGCTGGTGATATAGTCCAGCCGCACGGGATTCATCATGTGCAGCGGCTTGAACTTGCCGTGCGGATCCCACCATTCGGCGGCCATCGCTTCGAACTTGGCGATCTCGGATGCGTCCACGGTGGTCGTCATGAATTTCCTCATGGTCTTTTGCCCTTGAGGCGCAATATAGGTAGGGCATGGACAAAATCCCGGGCCAAAAGCGCGCAGTGCAATATCTCTATCCGGCGATCGACCCGTTCGACCAGCGTATGCTGGACGTGGGCGACGGGCACAGGATCTATGTCGAACAATGCGGCAATCCCGAAGGCCAGCCCGTCATCGTGTTGCACGGGGGCCCCGGCGGCGGCTGCAGCCCGGCGATGCGACGCTATTTCGACCCAAGGCACTATCGCGTCATCCTGTTCGATCAGCGCGGCTGCGGTCGCTCGCGGCCCCATGCCAGCGTGGTCGCCAATACCACCTGGAACCTCGTCGCCGACATCGAGTTGATCCGCGCCGAGCTGGAAATCGACCGTGCCGTGGTCTTTGGCGGCAGCTGGGGCGCCACGCTGGCGCTGATCTATGCCATCAGCCACCCCGAGGCCGTGTCCCAGCTGGTGCTGCGCGGGGTCTTCCTGATGACCCGCACAGAACTGGACTGGTTCTATGGCGGTGGCGCCGGGCAATTCTGGCCAGAGCCCTGGGCGCGATTTGCCGACATGGTTCCCGAGGACGAGCGCGGCGACCTGATCGGCGCCTATCACAAGCGTCTTTTCAGCGGCGACCTTCGGACCGAGACGCGCTTTGCGCAGGCGTGGTCGTCCTGGGAAAACGCGCTGGCCTCTGTCTATTCCAACGGGATCGGCGGCGAGGCGCCCGGTGAATACGCGCGCGCCTTTGCCCGGCTCGAGAATCACTATTTCATCAACGCGGGCTTCCTGGACGAGGACGGCTGGATCCTGAACAACATCGGCCGGCTGGCCGATGTGCCGGGGGTCATCGTGCAGGGCCGCTATGACATGATCTGCCCGCCGCGCCGCGCCTGGGACCTGGCGCAGGCCTGGCCGGGGGCCGACCTGCGGATGATCCGGAACGCGGGTCACGCGCTTTCGGAACCCGGGATCAGCGCCGAATTGGTGCGCGTCATGGACGATCTGGCCAGCCTGAGGGACTGAAACGGTCCAGACGCAGGGTTTACACACCGATTTCAGGCGCTAACCTAACTGTAACGAAAACAAGAAAACGACAGGGATCTTGAATCCGGTAATCAAAATCATCCTCCAGCGACTTGCGCTGGGCCTTTTGACTCTGTTCATCGTTTCAATCGTGATCTTTGCGGCGGTGAACATGCTGCCGGGGGATTTCGCCGAGGCGATCCTGGGGCAGGGGGCCACACCCGAGGCCGTGGCGGCCATCCGTCGGGATCTCGGGCTCGATCAGGACCCGGTGACGCGCTACCTTCAATGGCTGGCCGGTGCGTTGCAGGGCGATCTGGGCAATTCCTTTGCCCAGGCGAATTTTGCCAGCTTCGTCGGTGACGATTCGGGTGTGCGGACCACCGTGGCCCAGCAGATCGCACCGCGCTTTGCGAACACGATGTTCCTTGCCGGTGTCACTGCCGCCATCGCGGTGCCCTTTGCGGTGACGCTTGGGGTCCTTGCGGCGCTTTATCGGAACTCCGTCTTCGACAAGGTGGCGAACATCTCGACGCTGACCTCGATTTCCAGCCCCGAGTTCTTTCTGGCCTATGTGCTGATCCTCTTCCTGGCAGTGCTGAACCCGCTGCTGCCGTCCTTGTCCAACATCTATGCGGACATGGGCTTTGGCGAGCGGCTGCAAAAGACGCTGTTGCCGGCACTGACGCTGACGCTGGTGGTGACTGCGCACATGATGCGCATGACCCGCGCGGCGATCATCAACCTGCTTGCCAGCCCCTATATCGAGATGGCGCGCCTGAAAGGCATCAAGCCGATGCGGGTGATCGTGCACCATGCGCTGCCCAACGCGCTGGCGCCGATCATCAACGTGATCGCGCTGAACCTGGCCTATCTCATCACCGGCGTCGTGGTGGTCGAGGTTGTCTTTGTCTATCCCGGCATCGGCCAGCTTTTCGTGGATAGCGTCAAGATCCGTGACATCCCGGTGGTGCAGGCCTGCTGCCTGATCTTTGCCGCCGCCTATATCCTGCTGAACCTGACAGCCGACATCCTGTCGATCCTGTCCAACCCGCGGTTGAGGCATCCGAAATGAGCACCGTACTCTGGATTCTCGGCGCCATCGTGGTCTTGCTGGCGGGCGGATGGGTCATGCGCCTGGCCGGGCAGACCCTGACCGGAAACAAGCCCTTTTTCCGCGACATGCCGCTGGCAGTGGCCTTTGGCTACGTTCTGGGCGCGGCGCTGTTGCTGTTCGGCATCTGGTACTACTTCCAGCCGGCCGTGACGGCCGATGGCGTGCCCGTGGCCTCGGTCCAGTTCTTCCGCTGGGCGGTGCAGGGCGTGCTGATCGGCGCGGCGGCGGCCTTTGTCTTTCGCCTGATCGGGCGCACCGTGGGCACCGCGGGCAGCCGCAAGATGTTCCGCCAGATGCCGCTGACCGCCGCCTTCGGCGTGCTGGTCATCCTGATCTATGCACTTTTGGCGATCTTTGCCCCGGCGCTGGCCCCACACGGACAGGAAGAGGTCTTCGGTCAGGCCAACATCGTGCCCGGCGGCAACCCGGCGCTGGGCGGCAACCCGGATTTCCCGCTTGGCACCGACCAGATCGGCCGGGACATCCTGTCCCGCCTGATCTACGGCGCCCAGAACACCGTGGGCATCGCCTTTGCCACGACGGTGCTGGCCTTCGTCCTCGGTGGCACCTTCGGATTCCTGGCCGCCACCTTGCGCGGCTGGATGGACCAGGTCCTGAGCCGGATGGTCGATGTGCTGATGGCGATCCCCTCGCTGATCTTCTCGCTCTTGCTGATCACCGTGGCCTCGGCCTGGGTGTCCGGCTTTGGCCTGACGGTGGCGATGGTGGTGATCATCGCGGTAATCGATTCGACGCGGGTCTTTCGCCTGGCGCGCGCCGTGGGCATGAACATCGTCGTGATGGATTACATCGAGGCGGCCAAGCTGCGCGGCGAGGGACTGCCCTATCTCATCTTCCGAGAGATCCTGCCCAACGCGACCGCGCCGCTGCTGGCAGAGTTCGGGTTGCGGTTCTGTTTCGTCTTCCTGACGATTTCCGCACTCAGCTTCCTCGGCCTTGGCATCCAGCCGCCGCTGGCGGATTGGGGTACGATGGTCAAGGACCTCTCGGCCTTCATCAACTACGCCAGTTTCGCGCCGCTTGCGGCCAGCGTGCCGCTGCTGGCCGCCGGCGCCATCGCCCTGCTGACGGTCGCCGTGAACTTCGTGGTCGACTGGATGCTGAACCGCTCCTCGGGGCTGAAGGATTGAGCCATGTCTGACTTTCTGGTCGAAATGCGCGACGTGCGGATCGAGGGTCGCTCGGACGAAACCTGGATGCCGATCATCAACGGCGTCGACCTGACCCTGAAAAAGGGCGAGGTGCTGGGACTCATCGGTGAATCCGGTGCCGGCAAGTCGACGCTGGGCCTGGCCGCGATGGGTTTTTGCCGCGACGGCGTGCGCATCTCGGGCGGCAGCGTGACGTTCGACGGCATCGACCTGCTGTCCGCCAGCGCCGAACAAAAGCGCCAGCTGCTTGGCAAGCGCATCGCCTATGTGGCGCAATCCGCCGCGGCCAGTTTCAACCCCGCGCACAAGCTGATCGACCAGCACACGGAGGCGCCGGTACAGCATGGCGTATCCGGCAAGTCCGAAAGCGCCGCCGACGGGATTGAACTGTACCGCAAGCTGCGGTTGCCCAACCCGGACGAGATCGGTTTTCGCTATCCGCACCAGGTCTCTGGCGGCCAGTTGCAGCGGGCCATGACCGCGATGGCCATGGCCTGCCGTCCCGACCTGATCATCTTTGACGAGCCGACCACCGCGCTGGACGTGACCACCCAGATCGAGGTGCTGGCCAGCATCCGGCAGATTGTCGAGGAATTCGACACCGCCGCGATCTACATCACCCATGACCTGGCCGTGGTCGCGCAGATGGCCGACCGCATCAAGGTGCTGCTGAAGGGCGACGAGGTCGAAGAGGCCGATACCCGCACGATGCTCAGCACGCCGACGCAGGAGTACACGAAAAGCCTATGGGCCGTGCGCGCCTTTGAACGGCCCGACAAACCGCCTGTCGCCACCGATGCGACGCCGGTGATCTCTGTCCAGGGGGTGACGGCGGCCTACGGGACGGTGGACGTTCTGCACGACGTCAGCTTTGACATCCATGCGGGTCGTACGGTGGCTGTGGTGGGCGAATCCGGTTCCGGCAAATCGACCACCGCGCGCTGTATCACTGGGCTCTTGCCGCCGCGCATTGGCACGATCGAGCTGGATGGCGAGCCGCTGCCGCTGGACTATCGCAAGCGCAGCAAGGAACAGCTGCGCCAGGTCCAGATGATCTATCAGATGGCGGACACCGCACTGAACCCGCGCAAGACCATCGGAGAGATCATCGGCCGCCCGGTCGAATTTTACATGGGCCTGCGCGGGTCGGCCAAGCGGAAACGCGTGGCCGAGCTGATGGACCAGATCGAGCTGCCCGCCGACCAGTATATCGACCGTCTGCCCTCGGAGCTGTCGGGCGGGCAGAAACAACGCATCGGCATCGCCCGCGCCCTGGCCGCCGAGCCGAAGTTCATCATCTGCGACGAAGTCACCAGCGCGCTGGACCAACTGGTTGCCGAGGGTATCCTCAAGTTGCTGGCCCGGCTGCAGGACGAACTTGGCCTGAGCTACATGTTCATCACTCATGACCTGGCAACCGTGCGTGCCATCGCGGACGAGGTGGTGGTGATGAAGGACGGGCTGGTGGTCGAACAGGGGCCGAAACGCGACATGTTCAAGCCGCCTCACCACGCCTACACCGATCTGCTGCTGTCCTCCGTCCCCGAGATGGACCCGGATTGGCTGACAAATCTGCTGAAAGAACGCGGAGTTGATAACATAGGCGATGCCGCCGTTGATAAAATGTCGTAGGAATCGCCAAAAAGCGACAAACCTGTCCCGAAACCGAACCGGGGCGGGAAATGACCAAGGGAGACTGACATGACCAGAATTAGCAGACGCGGACTTCTGACCACCGGCGCCGCTGCCGGTGTGCTCGCCGCCAGCGGCCTGCCGCTGCGTGCCCAGGCCAAGCGGGGCGGCCGCCTGCGCGCCGCTCTGTCGGGGGCCAACACCTCGGACAGCTGGGATGCCCGCACGCATTCCGACCTGTTCATGATCGCATCGGCCCAGGGGTCGGTCTTTGACAACCTCACCGAGGTCGGCGCCGACGGCACGCTCAAGGGTGAGCTGGCAACCTCCTGGGAGGCGACGCCGGACGCCAAGACCTGGACCTTCAACCTGCGCCAGGGCGTGACCTTCCACAATGGCAAGGCCTTTGGCGCGGATGACGTGATCGCCTCGTTGCAGATGCACGTTGCCGAGGGTGCGAAATCGGCGGCCAAGCCGATCATCGAATCCATCACCGAGATGAAGAAGATCACCGACCACCAGGTGCAGTTCACGCTGGAGGCCGGCAACGCCGACTTCCCCTACCTGCTGTCGGATTATCACCTGCTGATCTACCCGGCGGGTCAGATCGAAGAGGCCATCGCCAAGGGCATCGGCACCGGGCTGTACAAGGTCCAGAGCTTTGAACCGGGCGTGCGCATGGTCGCGACGCGGGTCGACAGCCACTACAAGGATGGTGACGCCGGGTTCTTTGACGAGATCGAGTACATCGCGGTCAACGACAACACCGCGCGGATGAATGCGCTGCTGACCGGTCAGGTCGACGCGATCAACCGCATCGACCTCAAGACAGAGTCGCTGCTCAAGGCGAACCCGATGGTGCGCATCCAGGAAGTGTCCTGCAACCAGCAGTACACCTTCCCGATGCTGACCGACGTGGCGCCCTTCAACGACGTCAACGTGCGCCGGGCGCTGAAATTCGCCATCAACCGCCAGGAGATGGTCGACAAGATCCTGCTGGGCCACGGCCGCGTGGGCAACGACACGCCCATCGGTCCCGCAAACCAGTATTTCGCCGCCGACATGGAGCAGAACAGCTACGATCCGGACAAGGCGAAGTTCTACCTCAAGGAGGCGGGCCTTTCCTCGCTGGATATCGACCTTTCCGCCTCCAGCGCGGCCTTCGAGGGTGCCGTCGACGCGGCGCAGCTGTACCAGGCCTCGGCCAAGTCGGCGGGCATCAACATCAACGTGGTCCAGGAGCCGGCAGATGGCTACTGGTCGAACGTCTGGCTGAAAAAGCCCTTCTGCGCCTGCTACTGGTCGGGCCGTGCGACCGAGGACTGGATGTTCTCCAGCGCCTACGAGGAAGGCGTGCCGTGGAACGACACCCAGTGGGGACGCGAAGACAGCGAACGCTTCCAGGACCTTCTGGTCGAGGCCCGCGCCGAGCTGGACCCGACCAAGCGCCGCGAGATGTACACGGAGATGCAGCAGATCCTGCGCACCGATGGCGGCGTGGTCCTGCCGATGTTCGCCAACTACGTGCAGGCGGTTTCCAACAAGATTGCCAACCCGGAAAAGGTGGGCAACCTCTGGCAGATGGACAACGCCCGCATGGCCGAGCGTTGGTGGACGGCCTGAGCATGACCTTGTCCCGGGTCTGACCCGGGACTTCTACCGAAACGAAACGCCCCGCAGGATCTGCGGGGCGTTTCCTTTTCCGGGGACGGCCCATATTTCTTGGGCCGAAGAATTCCCTTGGTGGCGCGAGGGCCCAGCCCCTCGCGATCCGCCGAAATTCAGAGAACGTAGCGGCTCAGGTCGGTCGAGCGTGTCAGTTCGCCCAGGTGCTGCTCGACGAAATCCGCATCCACCGTGACCTCAGTCCCGGCTTGATCCGGCGCGGTAAAGCTCAGTTCTTCGAACACACGCTCCATCACCGTATAGAGCCGCCGCGCGCCGATATTCTCGACGCTGGTGTTTACCTCGGCGGCGATCTTGGCCAGCGCGGCGATGCCCTCATCGGTAAAGGTCACCGTGACCTCTTCGGTCGCCATCAGCGCCGTGTACTGGCGGGTCAGGGCATTGTCCGTTTCGGTCAGGATGCGCACGAAATCCTCTTCGGTCAGGGCACGCAGGTTGACGCGGATCGGCAGACGCCCCTGCAGCTCCGGCAACAGGTCCGACGGCTTGGCGATGTGGAAGGCACCCGAGGCGATGAACAGGATGTGGTCGGTCTTGACCGCGCCGTGCTTGGTGCTGACGGTCGTGCCCTCGATCAGCGGCAACAGGTCACGCTGCACGCCCTCGCGGGAGACATCGCCACCGCGTGCCTCTTGCCGTGCGGCCACCTTGTCGATCTCGTCCAGGAAGACGATGCCGTTCTGTTCGACCGTCTCCAGGGCCGCCGTCTTGACGACCTCGTCGTCCAGAAGCTTGTCCGCCTCTTCGGAAATCAGCACCTCGTAGCTTTCGGCAACGGTCATCCGCTTGCGGGTAGTGCGCCCGCCAAAGGCCTTTCCGAACATTTCTCCGAGGTTCATCATGCCCATGTTTCCGCCGGGCTGGCCGGGGATCTCCATCATTGGAAAGGGCGAGCCCGTCTCGGCCACGTCCAGCTCGATTTCGGTGTCGTCCAGTTCGCCGTTCTTGAGTTTCCGGCGGAACATCTCACGCGTGCCTTCGCGCGCATCGGTGCCGGCGATGGCGGTGATGACCCGGTCCTCGGCGGCCTCATGGGCGCGTGCCTTGACCTCTTCGCGCATGTGTTCGCGGGTGTCGACGATGGCGGTGTCCACCAGGTCCCGGATGATCTGTTCCACGTCGCGGCCAACATAGCCCACTTCGGTGAACTTGGTCGCCTCGACCTTGATGAAGGGCGCGCGGGCCAGTTTCGCCAAGCGTCGGCTGATCTCGGTCTTGCCGACGCCGGTGGGGCCGATCATCAGGATGTTCTTGGGATAAACCTCGTCACGCAGATCGTCCGACAGTTGCTTGCGCCGCCAGCGGTTGCGCAGGGCCACGGCGACGGCGCGCTTGGCCTCTTTCTGGCCGATGATGAAACGGTCGAGTTCCGAGACGATTTCGCGGGGGGTGAGGTCGGTCATGCGTCTTGTTCCTTGTGCCGCGCCAGTGGGCGTGGGTTTCGCCGTGAGATATACATGTGACGCCAGAATCCAAGCCCTTTCCGGGAACCGCCTTCGTCGCTGGGGGTTCCCGTCAACGAAAGCGAGGGCGCCATGCGGGATACGGGCACGATGCAGGACGGCATGAAAATCGGGGCGACCGGGCGGATCTGCATCGTCGCCAACCTGAAATCCGGGCGCAACTCGCGCGATGCAGCGGCGGTTGACGCGGCCGCGCAGGTTCTGGGGGCGGAGGTTCTGGCCTGCACCCGCCCCGATCAACTGGGTGCGACGCTGGACAAGGCCGTGGCCCTGCAGCCCGATATGATCGTCTCAGCCGGAGGCGACGGCACCGCGGTCGCCTCCGCGGGCAAGCTGCTGGGGACCGGGATCGCGATGGGGGTCCTGCCCTTAGGGACCTTCAACTATTTCGCACGGGGTCTTGGGCTGCACCCGGACCCGGCCGAGGCCGCTCGCCAGATCGCGGCCGGCCGGATCGAGCCAAGGCGGTTGGGCCAGGTGAACGGGCAGATCTTTCTCAACAACGCCAGCGTCGGCGTCTATCCCCGCATCCTGAAAGAGCGCGAGGAGATCTATCGCCGCTGGGGCCGCCGGCGCCTGATGGCGCATTGGTCGGTCGTCCGCAGTTTCCTGCGCTTTCGCCGTCCTATGCGGGTTCGCCTTGGCACCGGCGATGGCAGTCAGGTCCGCAAGACGGCCCTCGTGTTTGTCGGACGTTCGGGCTTTCAACTGGCGCGGTTTGGTCTGGCCGGGGGCGAGGCGATCAAGGCCGGCGGTTTCGCGGTACTGGTTGTCCGCGCAGAAAGTCGCGGAGAACTGTTCCGCAGGGTGGCTCGCCTGGCCGCGGGCGCGGTCGAGGAAGGCGTGGACTACGACCTGATCCGGGGCGACCGGCTGGATCTCGACCTGCTCGGGAAACGGCGGATGCTGCTGGCCTATGATGGTGAAAAGCGCAAGATGGAGGGGCCGTTGCGCTTTGCCATGACGGAGGAGGAATTGCGGCTGGTCATGCCGCAGGAGAGACAATGAAGCGAATTCTTCACCTGTCGGACCTGCACTACGGGCGCGCGCGGGAAGACCTGGAACAGCCGCTGCTGGATACGATCGGCCGGTTGGCGCCAAATCTGGTGGTGATCTCGGGCGATTTCACCCAGCGCGCGCGCCTGGGCCAATTCGCACGGGCGCGGGCCTTTCTGGACCGCCTCGATGCGCCGTGGCTGGCGGTGCCGGGTAACCATGACACGCCGCTCGACAATCTCTGGCTGCGGATGGTCGCGCCGTGGCGGCGCTATAGGCGCGCGGTCCATCAGGACCTGGAACCGCGATACGCCGATGACGGCTTGGTGGTGGTCGGCGTGAACACGGTGAACCGCTTTTCCTGGCAACGCGGGCGGCTGTCGTCGCGGCGGATCGAACGGGCCTGCAAGGGCTTCGATGCCGCTGGTGACCGGGCGCGCGTCGCGGTGTTGCATCATCCCCTGCAACACGGTGCCGGGGTGCGGAAACGGCTGATGCGGGGGGCAGACGCGGGGCTGAGGGGGTTTGCGCAATGCGGTGCGCAGATCGTCCTGTCCGGCCATCTGCACAACACGGTGGTTGCCCCGATGCGGGCCTGGCCCGAATTGCTGTTCGTGCAGGCGGGCACCTGCCTGTCCAGCCGGGTGCGGGGTGAGCCCAATACCTTCAACCTGCTCGATCTCGACGGACCGGGCGTGCGGATCGGGCGCTGGGCAGCTGAAGGAACGCGATTCGTCGAAAGCGACGCCGTCAGCTATGTGAGGCGTGACGGCGTCTGGAACCGAACGGGCTGAACCGAGGTCAGCCCAGCGTTTCCACGGTCAGATTGCCGTTGGTGTAGACGCAGATGTCGGAGGCAATGGCCATCGCGGTGCGTGCCACCTCTTCGGCGGACTTGTCGGTGTCCATCATGGCACGCGCTGCTGCCAGGGCGAAATTCCCGCCCGAGCCAATGGCCGCCACGTCATGTTCCGGTTCAAGAACGTCGCCGGCGCCCGTGATAACATAAAGATCCTTGCCGTCGGTCACGATCAGCATCGCCTCGAGTTTCTGGAGGTACTTGTCGGTGCGCCAGTCCTTGGCCAGCTCGACGCTGGCACGCTGCAACTGTCCCGGCGCAGCCTCCAGCTTTTTCTCCAGCCGTTCCAGCAGGGTAAAGGCATCCGCCGTGGATCCGGCGAAGCCGCAGAGCACGTCATGACCGCCCGGAGACAGGCGGCGCACCTTGCGCGCGGTGCCCTTTATCACGGTCTGGCCAAGGCTGACCTGCCCGTCACCTGCGATGACCACCTGCCCGCCCTTGCGGACGCCGATGATCGTGGTGCCGTGCCAGCCGGGAAACTCGTCGGACATGAGAACGCTCCTTGTCGGTTGTGGCCCGATATGGGCCATGCCGCGCAAAACGACAAGGGCGCCCGAAGGCGCCCTTGCGAATTCAACTGGTTACGCGGCTCAGATCGATTCTTCGATCCAGCTTTGCAGTGCGGCCTTGGGGCGCGCACCGGCAAGGTTCGACACCGCCTGGCCGTCCTTGAAGACGAAGAGCGCGGGGATGCCGCGCACGCCCATTGCCGCGGCGGTGTTGGGGTTCTGGTCAACGTCGACCTTGGCGATCTTGACCTTGCCTTCCATCTCGGCGGACAGCTCTTCGAGCGCGGGGCCGATCTGCTTGCAGGGGCCGCACCACTCGGCCCAGAAATCGACGACGACGGGGATGTCGGAATTCTTCACTTCGGCGTCGAAGGTGTCATCGGTGACGGCGACGGTGGCCATAGGGGATTCTCCTGAGATTTGAGGCAGCCTGTTCAGGTGTGGGAAGGTATGGAGGGGCCGCCAGCACGTCAAGATGCGGCGGCCCGACCGAGAGCTTGTGTCACAACATCGTGCGGCAGCGGCATATAGTGTGCACTGGCGGTCCAGATCAGGGCGGTTTCGATTTCCCGACCGGGATAGACCTGCGCCAGGGCGGCGGCATAGGCCCCCATCTGCCGCAAGAGTCCGTCGGGCACTTCTGCGGCATTGGCAGGCACCGTGCGGTTGGATTTGAAATCGACGGCGGTGATCCGGTCGGGCGCGATCAGCAGCCGGTCGATGATGCCATGTATCCGCCCCAGCCCCGGCAGGTCGGCTGTCACGGGCACCTCTGCCAGCGCATCGGGGGCAAAGACATGCGCCAGCGCGGGCGCCTCCAGCACCGCCAGCGCCTCGTCCCGGATCGCGGGCAGATGTTCGGTGACAAGGATCAGGTCCGGGTCCGTTTCCATCTGGGTGCAGAGCGCTTCAGCCGCTGCGGCGCGATGTTCCGCAGGCAAGGGCGCGAGGTTTTCCAGCAGGTGATGCAGCGCCGTGCCGCGGGCCTTGGCCATGTCCTCGGTATCGCCGGCGGCCCCGGGCAGGGCCTTGGCGCCGCCAAGGTCGGAAGGGGACAGGGCCTTTGCGGCGGCCACGGGGTCCGGCGCGGGGGCCAGCAATGCGGCAGGCAGATCGACCGGCGCGGGCCGTGGCGTGTCGTAGGTGTCCAGTGGCAGGTGAGACCAGTCCGATAGGCCCAGCCGCAGCCCTTCGCCGCCGCCCAGGTCACCGAAATCGAACATCACCTGTTCCGGGCCGGAGGCCTCCATCCCGCGCGCAACCTTGTCGTACCACGCCTCGCCGGATTTCCCAAGCTCGCCTGCCGCCGCCACGATCAGCCATTTCTCGGCCCGCGTCATGGCGACATACAACAGCCGATCCTTTTCCTGCGCCGCTTTTTCCTTGGCCGCTTCGACCACGGCCTGCTGGCGCGGCGGCATGGCGTCGGCGCCCGCCTTCCACATCGGGCCGTCATCGTCGGTGAACAGATCGTCGCGCAGCTTGGTGTCCGGCTCGGCACTGTCGGGCAGGATGACGATGGGCGCCTCCAGACCCTTGGAGCCATGCACAGTCATCACCCGGAGGGTTTCGCCCGCGCTGTCCGGGGCGCGCTTGATTTTCAGGTTGTCCGACCGCGCCCATTCCAGAAATCCGGTCAGGGAAGGCACGGCGCTTTGCTCATAGGCCAGTGCCTGTTGCAGCAGCGCGTTGATCCCGTCCTCGGCCTCTGGTCCCAGCCGCCCGATCAGCAGGCGGCGGCCCTCGTGGCGGGTCAGGATGCGGTCGATCAGGTCATAGGGGCGCAGGAAATCGGTCTGCCCGCGCAGATCGTCCAGAACGCGCAGAACGTCGGGGAACTCCGCGCGCCGCGCGCGCAGTTCCTCCCAGAGATATTTTTTCTGACGCCGGTGGGCGAGATCAAACATCGCCTGTTCTGTGAGGCCGAAGAGCGGCGAACGCAGCAGCGTCGCCAGCGACAGGTCGTCCTCTGGCGTGGCAAGGAAACTGAGCAGGGCGATGATGTCCTTGACCGCCAGTTCCGCCATGACCTTGAGCACGTCGGCCCCGGCAATGGGCAGGTCCTGCTGCTTGCAGGCGCGGATGATCTCCTTGAACAGGCGCCCGCGCTTCTGCACGAGGATCAGGAAATCCCCCGCTTGGACGGACCGCGCCCGGTAGGTGCCGGTATGGCCGACCTCCTCTGGCAAGGGGGTGCCGGTCTCGATGCTCTCCTTGATGAAATGCGCGATGCGTTGCGCCAGCTGCACGGTGTGATGCATGGCACTTGGCCGGTCGACGGGTTCGTGCCAGGCGCCATCCTCCTCGTCGCCGACCTTGTCCACCAGGGGCCAGAGATCGACCCGCCCCGGCATGGCGTCCTTGAAGGCGCGGTGCCCGTCCCCGACAAAACCCGAGGCCTCGGCGCCGCGAAAGGTATTGTCGACCAGCCGCAGGATCGGCTCGGCGGAGCGAAAGCTGTAGTCAAGGCTGGCGGGCACCAGCGGCGCATCGGTCCGGGCAAGCCGGTCCGCGAAATCGTCGCGCATCCGGTCGAACTCGGACGGGTCGGCGCCCTGGAAGGAATAGATCGACTGTTTCTTGTCTCCGACGACAAAGATCGTGCGCCGCACATCGGCCCGTGCGCCTTCGCCGGCGGTGAATTCCTGCGCCAGCCGCTCGATCACCTGCCATTGCACGGGCGAGGTGTCCTGGGCCTCGTCGACGAGGATATGGTCGATGCCGCCGTCCAGCCGGTAGAGCACCCATTCCGCCACACCGGGATCGCTGAGCAGGTCGCGCGCGCGGGTGATGAGATCATCGAAATCCAGCCAGCCGCGCCGCTGTTTCTCGGCGTCGTAGTCGCGCAGAAAGGCATGGGCAAAGCCGTGCAGGGCAGTGTCGCGGTCGGCAGCGGCCAGCGCGCGTTGCATCGCAAGCGCGTCCTCGACCCGCGCCGCCAATTGATCCAGCGCCTCGAAAAGGTCAGCAGCGGACTTGCGCACGCCCTTGGTGCCCAGCGTCTTGCGGATGGTTCCGGCCTGTGTCAGCAGTGCGGCCTGTAGCTGTGCCAGCCCGGTGCGGTCCGGTGACTCGATGGCGCCCAACTGACTGGACAGGGCCTGATCGGTCTTGCCACCTGTGGCGAGGATCTCGGCCAGCGCCCCGAAAAGATCGAGTTCGGACCCCAGAAAGACCTGGTCCAGCAACGTGTCCGCGTCATCCGTTTCGCGCAATCCGTAGGCGGCGCGGATCTCGCCCGGGCCCTTTGGCGGCGAAAAGGCATCACGGTGGCGGCAGACCTGTGCGGCGATCGTGTCCACGTCATCGCCCGAGACATAGGGCGCGATGGCGCGGACCAGATGTGCCTCCGGCCCTTCGGCCAGCCGGTCCAGCACTTCGGCCCGCAACAGCTCGGCGGCGCGATCCTCCATCTCCTGGAACTGCGGCGTGACGCGGGCCTCCAGCGGGAACCGCCGCAACAGCGAGGCGCAGAAAGAGTGGATCGTCTGGATGCGCAAACCGCCGGGGGTCTCGATGGCGCGGGCGAAAAGCGTGCGCGCCTCGCGCAGGAAATCGCCGGTCAGGTCGGTCTCGACTCCCAGTTCGCGCAGCTCATCCCGCAGCGCAGCTTCGTCCAGCATCGCCCAGCCGCCCAGCCGCTTGAACAGGCGGTTCTGCATCTCGCTGGCGGCGGCCTTGGTATAGGTCAGGCAGAGGATGTGCGAAGGGTCCACCCCGTCCAGCAGCAGCCGCGCCACCCGGTCGGTCAGCACGCGGGTCTTGCCCGACCCCGCATTGGCAGCCAGCCATGTGGAATGCCCCGGCTCGGCGGCGCGGACCTGCGCCTCTGTCGCGTCGTCGCGCCTCATGTCAGCACCTCCTTGACCGGCGCGTCGGTCACGTCCCATTCGCCGTAACGTGCGAGGTGGTCGAAGTCCCCGGCATCGCTGTCCTTTTGCAGGGCACGGCGAGCGGTAAAGCCGGTCTCTGCCGCGTGATAGGCGCTGATGAGGGCGACAAACTCCTGCCAGACCTGCTCGGGCGGGGCGTCCTCCAGCGGGGCCAGCACCTCTTTCGGATTGGACGGCTGCAAGGAAATGAAAACCGCGCGTTCGACATGGGGCGGGTCCAACGGGGGAAATCCGCCGTCGTCCAGCATCGCCGCCTCCAGAAGTAACTGCTTGTCGAAGGAGCGCTGTTCCTTGGCCGAAGGCGCGGCACCGGTCTTGTAGTCGTAGATATGCGCGCCGCCGCGCCCGTCGATGTCGATCCGGTCGGCGGTCGCACTCAGGGTAAAGCCCAGCGCCGGGATCTGGCGTTCGCCCTTGATCTCGTACTTGCTGGGGGTGGCGCGGCCCTGCCGTTCCATCTCTGTTTCCACGAACCAGGGTGCGATGCGGGCCATGCGCGCCTGCCACAGGGCGCGGACGGTGGGAAAGGGCACCTGGTCCGGGTCGCCGATGATCTGTTCGGCCAGGGCCATCAGGCGATCGGGCCGCAGGTCCAGCGGCTCTTCCTGCGTGGCCTTCACGAAATCCTCCAGCACCTTGTGGGTGAGGATGCCGCGCATCAGCGCGTCGGGCGCCTGCATCAGCGGATCCAGCGGGCGCAGTCGCAGGACATGTTTGGCGTAGATCGCGTAGGGGTCGCGCACCAGCCGCTTGATTTCCGTGACCGAGAGTTTTGCGGGCCGCGTCCCGGCGGGCGGTGCCGGAGAGGGGCGCGGCACCGGCGTGGCCTCGATCGGCGTTTCCGAGGCACGCGCCAGCGCCAACCAGCGGTTGCCGCGCGCCTGCATCGCCGCGATGGTGTCCTTGCCGCCCTGCGCCTCCAGCCCGCGCATCAGGTTCAACAGTCGGTTGACCCAGCGCGAGGGCACGGTTTCCGCCTCGTCCGATTTCAGCGACCGCGACAACCAGACCTCGGGCGCGCCCGCCGCCTGTTGAAAGTCATGCGCCGACAGGCCGATGCGCCGTTCCGGTAGCAGCAACCCCGCCTTGGCGCGCATCTGCCGGTTCAGCCAGGGGTCGGCGCCGGGCAGTTCCGGCCAGGCGCCTTCGTTCAGGCCCGCCAGGATCACCAGGTCGGCGTCCATGACCCGTGCCTCCAGCGTGCCCCAGATCAGGATGTCGGGGTGGGGCGCGTCGCGGTCGCGGACCTCTTCGCGCGACATGAGCGCGCCCAGCAGGTCGGCGAAATCGCGGGCGCTCATCTCGGCACCATGTTCCGCCTCTCGTTCCAGGCTTGCCATGACGCCTTGCAGCTTGCGACCCGCCGCCTCTTGCCACAGTCCGCCGGTGCCTTCGGTTCCCGGTCCGGCGCAGATCGCGCCCGCCAGTGTCAGCAGGTCGGCGAGCCAGTCGGCCAGGGGGCGCTTGCCGTCGCGCCGTTGCTCGCAGAACTGCGCCCCCACCCAGGCCGCCCAGTCGCCCTGCGACCGCTTTTGACCCCAGAGCGCCAGCGGCTCGGGCTGGGGGTAGGGCATGCCGTTGCGGCGGATGAACAGTTCCAGTTCACGGGTGTTCAGCAGGTGCGGTCCCCGATCGGCGCCGCTGTGAACCAGCGGATGCTTGAGCAGGGTCAGCAGCATCTCGGCCGTCAGGGGTTTGACGAAGAGTTCCGCCACATGGCGCAAGAGCCGCCCCGGCGGGGTCAGCTGCGCCGGTGTGCCGCCGCTGTCGTCGGGCAGGATGTTCCAGCGGTCCAGCGCCGAGGTCACGCGGCGGGTCAGCATCCGGTCCGGCGTGATGACGGCGGCGCGCTGGCCGTCCGCCACCGCTTGCCGCAGGCGCAGCGCGATGGCCAGCGCCTCGTCCCGCTGGCTGGGCGCCTCCAGCAGGGTCACATCCTGCATCGCCGTGTCCCGCGGCGGCAGGGACGGTCCTTCGGAAAGCCATTGGTGGGTGACCGGCGCCGGCCGCAAGGCCAGCGACAGCACGCGGTTGCGCACCGGGCTGGGTGGCGGTGTCTCGGTCCAGGGGCGGATATCGCCGGGCGCCATGTCCAGCGCCTGCATCAGCCGGGCAAAGCGGAACTGCGGGTGATCCTCGCCGGTCAGCGCGGTGTCCAGCCGGTCCCAGACGTGATCCGGCGTGTCGCTGTCAAAACCGGGCAGGACCACCGCCCCCTGCGGCAGTCGCGCCACCGCCTCCATGAAGGCCGCGGTGGTTCCGCGCGACCCGGTCGACCCTGCAACGAGGATCGGGTGCTGCGGCGGGGTGTCCCGCCATTTCTGCAAGCGCAGATCCAGCGCGCGACGGGCATAGGCCTGCGGGTCGGGGTCGCTGTCGACCTCGAAATACTGTTGCACGATACGCAGGAAGGTCAGTGCCCGTTGCCAGTGACCCGACTGGTCCGAGACGTCGAGGTTCTCGATTACCTCGGGTGCCACGCCCTCGCCCTGCATTTCCTCCATTAATGTCGCCAGACTGTCAGCCAGGTCAAAGAGCGCCGCACGCGGGGCAAGGTCGGGCGCCTGGTCCAGCAGTTTCGACACCAGGCCCGTCAGTTCCAGCCGCCGGCGCAGTGGCGGCACCGGGGCGGGCAGGGCGGCCTTGGTCAGCGGATCGGCCAGGTCCGTCACAAGTCGGATGCGCGGCAGCAGGCAGGCGGGGCCCTTGTCGAACACCTCGCGCAGGCGCCGCGCCATGCGGTCGGAGTTGACGTAGATTTCCACCTGCGCCAGCGCCTCGGGAGGGGTGTCGCGCAGACGGGCGCGCAGGCCCGCGACAAGTTCACTGGCAAAATCGGCACCCGGAGGCAGGCCGAACAGGCGCGGTCCCGTGTCGTCAAACATGCAATAGTCCTTCGGCCAGCGCGATGCCTTCGGGGTGGCCCACATCGCACCATTGACCTCGATAGGTCAGGCCGAAAAGACGGCCCTTTTCCGCCTGTGCGTTCCACAGGCGATTGAGCGAAAACACCTGGTCGGGGATCGCGTGCAGCCCCTCGGTCTTGATGATCTGCGCGCCGGTGTAGACCAGATCGCCCCTGCGGGTCAGTTGCCCGTCCGGCTGCAGGCTGAAGTCGCCGGGGGTCTTGCGGCCCACGGCCCGGGCCAGTGGCACGCAGAGCAGAAGCGCATCCATCCGGTCGGGCTCCCATGCGGCGACGAGCAGGTCCAGGGGGTTCGGACCGTTCCAGACCGCATCTGTGTTCAATGTGTATACTGGTTGTGTACCCAGTTTCGGCAAGGCGAACCGCAAGCCCCCGCCGGTGTCCAGGATCTCGGGCTGCTCCACGGAGACATGGATGCCGGTCCCGCTCAGGTGCGATACGATCTGGTCCGAAAGGTAATGGGCATTCACCACGCGGGTCGGGATGCCGGTGGTCAGGTCCAGCGCGTGATCCAGCAGAGGCTTCCCGGCGACTTCGATCAGGGGTTTGGGTCGGGTGGCTGTCAGCGCGCCCATGCGGGTGCCGAACCCCGCAGCAAATAGCATTACGGCGTCGGGCATGGGGACTTCAATCTTGTCAGGTGGTCGGAAGTTGGCGCGGGCAGGGCAGGGTCGAGGACCTCTTTCACCGGGGCCAGCAGGGGATGTGAAAGGTCGGCCTGCAGGTGTGCCCAGACGCGAGGGATGAGGTCGATGTAATGCGGCTTGCCCCGGGTCGCGGCGAGACGGGCAAAGACCCCCAGGATGCGCAGGTTGCGCTGGGCGCCCAGCACGGCAAGTGCGGCACGGAACGGCCCTTCCGCCTGCGCCGTGGCGGCGCAGTAATGCGCGACACAGGCCTCGGCGGTCTCCGGCCTCACGTCGCGGCGCGCGTCCTGGATCAGCGAGACGAGATCATAGGCGCGGTGCCCCAGCAGCGCGTCCTGGAAATCCAGCAGACCGGCGCGGGCGGTGCCCACGCGATCGGGTAGAAGCAGAATGTTCTCGGCGTGGTAATCGCGCAGCACCATGACATCGGCGGGCTGCGCGTGCGACTCCAGCAGGGGGCGGAAGGCGGCGATGGCACGGGGCAGAGCCTCTGCCGCGGGCGTGTAGTTGATAAAGGCCAGGTCGATCTGCCGGGCCAGGTGATCCGGCGTGGCGATGGGCAGGTCGGCCGGTGGCTGATGTCGCTGCACGTCGATCAGTGCGTCGGTGGCCAGAAGGTACAACTCGCGCTCGGCAGCGGGTGTCTCCGCAAGACGCGCGACCAGCCCGTCACCCAGATCCTCGATCAGCAACAGGCCCTTGGCGCTATCCTCGGCCAGGATGCGTGGCGCGCTGAGCCCCGCGCCCGTCAGGTGTCGTGCTAGGCGAGCGAAGAGCGCCACGTCGCCCTCTGGGTCCTGCATCAGGATGGCGGTCTGGCCGTCTAGGAACAGCCGCGAATAGCTCCGGGCCGAAGCATCCCCGGCCAGCGCCTCTTGTCGGGCAGCACCCCATCCGGCAGCGTTGAGAAAATCGTTCACGCCGCCTGCTCCGCGATCAGCGCGTCCCAGCGCGGCACCTCCCAGTCCAGCACCAGCGCGCGGGCGTCCTCGGACGGTCCGGCGGCAAAGCTCAGCCGCAGGGCGTCGTGTGGGGACTGATCCTCCAGCCGGTCCGGCCATTCGACAAGGCAGATCGCGGTTTCGAATGCCTCTGTCAGGCCCAGCTCGACGCTCTCATCCGGGCCGGTGAGCCGGTAGAGATCCGCGTGCCACAGCTCTCCGGCGGCGGTGTCATAGGTCTGGACGAGGGTAAAGGTGGGAGAGGGAACATCCTCTGGTTCCTCCAGCAGGGACTGGATCAGGCAACGAGCGAAATGGGTCTTTCCGGCGCCGATCTCACCCGTCAACAGCAGCACGTCGCCGGGCCGGAGACCGGCGCCGATTCGGCGGGCCAAGGTACAGGTGGCCTCTGGCGTGGGCAGGGTGAGGGCGGTTTGGCGGGCTGTCATGGCGGCGAGGATACCGGCGCCGCGCGGGGAGCTGCAAGCGGCTATCCAACCACCTTCTGGCGATTGTCGGGCTGGGGCGTTTCCCCGGCCTGAACGGGCAGGCTGGTAAAGCGGACCAGGGTCGCCCCGGCGGCCACCGGCTGCACCATGCAGCGCAGTTGTTCACCGGACTTGCGGGTCAATTGCGCCTCCCAGCCCTGGCGGTCGCGCAGGGTCAGGACAAATTCGCGCAGGTCGGCCCAGATCGGGCTGGGTTGGCAGTCCTGCTGCCATTCCTTGGTGGCATCGACGATGGTGATCTCGGCAAAGGCGCTGTCGGGGTCGCATTTCCACTGTGCCCGGTAGGCGGCATTGGAAAAGGTCAGCACGCCCAGACGAGAGAAGACGGCCACCGCGTCATCGAAACAGTCCAGCACCGATTGCGTCAGTTCCAGTTCCGACCGGAAGCGGCGGGTGAGCGATATCTCGGCGCTGATGTCCTCGATCAGGAAGGCGACGGCGCCGTCCGGATGCGGGCGGCCGGTGATCTTGTAGGTCAGGCCCGAGGGCAGGTTCCAGGTCTCGCAATATCGGTCTTCGCGCGCAGCAGAGACCACGTCGTACAGCTTGTCCCGCCAAGAGGCATAGTTCTTGGGTTCGGGCATCATGCGGTTTTCCCGCATGTGATCGAAGAAGGACAGCAGGTTGGGCTTGGCCGAAAGGAAATCCACAGGCAGATGCGTCAAATCCACCAGCGCGGGGTTGAACAGTACCAGCTGCCGGTCGCGGTCAAAGACGGCAAGCCCGATCGGCAGATGGGCAAAGGTCTTGGTCAGCGTCTGGACAAAGTTGCGCTGCGCCATCTCCGCGTGCACGAGGCTGTCGATGCTGGTGGCGTAATGGACCCAGCCGTGTTCGACCGGACGCGAGACGACCTCGAGCCAGCGCTGCGGCTGGCCCTCGGGCTGGATGTTGATGCGGGTGCTGCGCTCGACCCGTTTGGCAGGCAGTTCGATGTTGATGGGGCAGGTGTCGTCGATTTCGCACCCGGTGCTTTCGCACAGCAGTTCATAGGCCTCGTTGTACCAGATCAGCCGCCCGTCCTCATCGGTCTGCCAGAGCGCATCCGGCGCATTGCGCGACATCTCCGAAAGGCGGTGGTATTCGCCGCTCTGGCAACGGGCGCGAAAAAGGGTGGCCGCACCTTCGGGCGTGCATTGCAGGCGCAGGTGCAGCATGTTGCCCGCGGGGTCTGCCCACAACTCGGCATTGGACACATTGGGTGAGCGCCAGTGCCCAGGGCGATACGGCAGGTCTTCGGGCAGATCGGGAAAGCCGGGCAACAGCGTTTCGCGCACCTCGTCCCAGCCCATGCCGGTCAGGACCGTGCGATCAAACAGCTCTGCAGCGTCCTGGGTCGAGTCGACCACTTCGCCGTTTCGGAACAGAAGCACGGTTTCAGGCGTGCCGGAGTACTGCAATTGCGAGCGGCGCGGGCGCAGCGTGAACAGGATCAGGACCGCGGCCATGAATGCCGCCGCGGCGCCAGCCCCGATTGCCAGAAATAAGAGATCCTCCAAGATTTTGCCTCTTGCCCCTGTCCCGCGGATTAGTCTTCAGGTTGAATTCAGTTTGGTTAATTTCGCGTTAAGCAGAAAACATTAACTTTAAATTCACCTTAAACTTCGATGGGGCGGTTTTCTCCCAATCCGGTGCCCGGTTTTGCTGCGTCGGCAACGATCTTGCTGTGCGGCCAGACCACCTCGACGATGGCGCCACGGCGTTCGGACTGGTCGGGCGCTGCCGAGTAGGGGTCCGATCCATTGGCAAAGCTCAGCTCTGCCCCGGTGCGTTCAAGCAGGGTCTTGGCAATGAAAAGCCCCAGCCCCATGCCCTCGTATTCCGGCCGGGCACGCTTTTCGCTTTCGCTGCGGCGGCGGCGCACGAAAGGATCGCCGATGCGACCGATCAGGTGCTGGGGAAAGCCGCGTCCATCATCGACGATGCGGATGGAAATCACGTCATCGGTCCACATCGCCTCGACCCAGACCTTGGTCCGGGCGAAATCGACCGCGTTCTGAACCAGGTTGCGCAAGCCGTGAATGACCTCGGGGCGGCGCAGGATCTGCGGCTGCGTATAGTCGCCCCCCGGACCCGGCCCTTCTTCGATCAGGATTTCCTTTCCGCGGTCCTGATGCGGTTCCGCGGCCTCTCGGATCACCTCAATCAGGGGCGCATGGCGCATGTGCAGGTCGTCCTTGCCCGCCCGTCCCATGCTGCGCAGGATATCGCGGCAGCGGTCGGCCTGTTCGCGGATCAAAAGGGCATCTTCCTTGAGATCGACGAGCTCCGGGTGATCATCCAGTTCCTCGGCCAGTTCCGACGAGGTCAGCTTGATCGTGGCCAGCGGCGTGCCCAGTTCATGCGCCGCCGCGGCGACCACACCGCCAAGATCGTTCAGCTTTTGCGCCCGGGCCAGCGCCATCTGCGTGGCGGCCAAGGCATCGGACATCGAGTTCATCTCGCGCGTGATGCGGCGCGAGTAAACAGAGATAAAGACTAGCGCAATGCAGATCGCCGCCCATTGGCCGTACACGAAAATGTCAGGGATGCGCAGGATGAAGCCCTGCTCGGTCCGCAGGGGCAGGTGGTAATAGACCATGCCCGTGACCAGCGCAAAGGCGGTAAAGCCCAGCAGAAAGGTCGACCTGAGGCTGAGTACCGCCGCCGAGACCGTGACAGGGGCCAGCACCAGCAGCGAGAACGGGTTGTGCAGCCCGCCCGTCAGATACAGCAGGAAACACAGCTGCAAGAGGTCGAACATCACCATCATGAAGTTCTCTGTCTCGCTCAAGCGTTTGTTTTCGGGGAAAACAGAGATCGCGATCAGGTTGCCGACGATCGAGACTCCCACGGCCAGGTAGCACAGGCCCAGTTCCAGCTGCAGGTTGTAAAGACGCTGTGCCAGCGTGATCGCGATCAGCTGGCCGATCACGGCGAACCAACGCAACAGGATCATCGTGCGCAGACGAATCCAGTTGCTGCGCTGTTCGTCGCCGATCAGTCCGAGATCCCCCTGCGCCATCTGCGCCCTTTCGTCCCTCTTGCGTCCCGCTCCTCAACGGATAGCTAAAGCTAAACCATTCCAGAGGAAGAAAGTCATGCAGCGTCTTGCCGCAATCGCCGCCTTCGCCGGTCTCGTCGCCATCAGCGCCGGTGTCTGGGTCTACACACAGCAGTCCGCTTCGGCCGATCCCTTTGCCCAGTGCCGCTCCAGCAAGATCGCCGGTGGCGCGGAAACCATTGGTGGGCCATTCGAGCTGTTGAACAAGAACGGCGAGACGGTGACCGACAAGGATGTGATCACCAAGCCCAGCCTGGTGTATTTCGGCTACACCTTCTGCCCCGATGTGTGCCCCTTTGATGTCGCGCGCAACGCTGATGCCGTCGACATGCTGGCGGAACGTGGCCAAGACGTGACCCCTGTCTTCATCTCCATCGACCCCGAGCGGGACACACCCGAGGTGGTGGGCGAGTTCGCCGAGGTGATGCACGACAAGATGATCGGGCTGACCGGCTCTGCCGAACAGGTCAAGGCGGCCAGCCAGGCCTATCGCACCTACTACCGCAAGGAGGCCGACGCGGACCCGGAATACTATCTCGTCGACCACTCGACCTTCACCTACCTCGTGCTGCCCGAGCATGGCTTTGTCGAGTTCTTCCGGCGCGAGGTCACGCCCGAGCAGATGGCCGACCGCACGGCCTGCTTCATCGAGGCATCTTGACTTGTCCGGATGCGTTTGACCGCCGGAACTTAGCCAGCTAATAATCGTGTTCACGCAGTGGTGGCGGGAGGAAGGCTATTGGCGGAACGCAGCATCGAAGAACTGGGGGCTGACCGCTCGTTGCTCCTGGTCGATGACGACGAGCCTTTCCTGAGGCGCCTCGCCAAGGCCATGGAAAAACGCGGTTTCGAGGTGGAGATGGCAGGCTCTGTCGCGGCGGGCACGGCCATCGCCACCGCCCGCCCCCCGGCCTATGCGGTGGTCGATCTCCGGCTGGAGGACGGCAACGGCCTGGACGTGGTCGAAGTACTGCGCGAAAAGCGCCCGGACAGCCGCGTGGTCGTGCTGACCGGCTATGGCGCCATCGCCACCGCCGTTGCCGCGGTCAAGATCGGTGCGACGGACTATCTGTCGAAACCGGCGGATGCCACCGATATCACCAACGCGCTACTGGCCAAGGGCGATGATCTGCCGCCGCCGCCGGAAAACCCGATGAGCGCGGACCGCGTGCGCTGGGAGCATATCCAGCGGGTCTACGAACTATGTGATCGCAATGTCTCGGAAACCGCGCGGCGGCTGAACATGCACCGCCGGACCCTGCAACGCATTCTGGCCAAGCGCTCGCCGCGCTGACGGCGTCGACACGCGAACGTGTTGCGCTCTCCCTTGTGGTGTCAGCGCCTTGATCCCCATATATTGGGTACATGCAATGAACGCTGGCGAGAGCGCCGGTAGCGATCTCTCCGGCGAAAGGAGAGATCATGTTCAAACGTCTGTTCACCGCTTCACTTGTCCTTGGCGCCGCAGCTCTGGCGCCGCCCGTTGCCGCCCAGACACCTGTTTTCTGTGCGGATCGCGATGCCGTGATCACGCGCCTCGATGATCGTTTTGGCGAGCGTCAGATCCTGATTGGCCTGACGTCGAAGACGACCATGCTGGAACTCTGGGCCTCTGAGGATAACGGTCGATTCACCGTCCTGATCACAAATGCCGACAAGAGCAGTTGCATCGTGGCCAGCGGCACCGACCTGATGATCGACTACCCCGAGCCGCCGGGTGTGGACGTCAGCAACTGACCGGTCGCCGGTGACAATGGCACGCCGTCGCTACAGCTCGTAGCGTTTCAGCACCTTGTCGACTGCCTTGCCGTTTCCCAACGGCACATCCCGTTTCATGCCGCAGTCCTCGAACCCCCTGCTCTGGTAGTAGGCCAGCCCGCCCATGTTGTCGGCCCGGATGTTGGCATTGATCCAGCGATAGCCAAGCGCGGAAGCCGCCCTTTCGGTTTCACGAAACAGCGCCGAGCCGATGCCAAGCCCGGTCCGACCGTGGCGCGCAAAGGTGGCGATTTCTGCCACCTCATCGGGCAGATCGTCCGCCGGTTCGATCCATTGGACTCCCATGATTTCGCCGGCGTCATCCTCGGCCAGGTGCCAGGCCGTGCGGTCGGGGCAGCGTGTCATCCAGTCGCGCAGGTCCGCAGCGTCGACGGTACGGGTCATCGCGGTGGCGCCGCCAGCGGCGATCACCTCGTTCAGCAATTCGGCAAGGGGACGCGCATCCAGCGGCCCGGCCCGGCGGATCGTGATCGTCAACTGGGCATTTCCTGCAATAGCGCCGCATGGCGCGCGGTGAAATCGGCGCGAACCTCGACCGGGGGGCGCAGGTGAATCGACAGGTCCGCGATCATGTCCATGTCGGGCGCCCCAAAGAACCTGTCCGCCTCGGTGCGGGTGAACCCGGCGATCTGGGTCGCCTCCATCCAGGCACTGATGCGATCCGCCTTCTTGATCTGCCGTTTCAGACGTTGGGGCGTAATGGCGGGAAGGCCAAAGCGGATGTGGATGGCGGCGGAGAGCCGCTTGTCCAGGCCGTCGTAGCCCGGGCCGACGGCGGCCTTCACCGGGGAAATCATGTCGCCGATGACGTATTCCGGCGCGTCATGCAGCAGGGCGGTCAGCCGCTCGGCCGGGCGCGCCTTGGGGCAAAGCCGGCCGAATATCACCTCGACCAGCAGCGAATGTTCGGCCACCGAATAGGCATAGTCGCCCCGTGTCTGGCCGTTCCATCGGGCGACAAAGGCCAGCCCGTGCGCGATGTCCTCGATCTCGATGTCCACCGGGGTCGGGTCCAGCAGGTCCAGCCTGCGCCCCGAAAGCATCCGTTGCCAGGCTCGCGTCTGTTTCGCCATTCTCTTCCCCGGGGTCTTGCTGCGCGGCCCTGACTAAGACGCGAATTCCTGCTTGTAAATCGGGCGCTGGCCGGAACGTCACGGCGCTGCGGCGGAGTATGACGTTGTGCGCGCAGGCCGCTGGTGCTACCTGCTGCCCGGAGCATTGCCGCCCCGTAGAAGGGGCGCGCCACCGCATTCGAAGGAACCGAGATGACCCAGGATTACATCGTCAAGGACATTGCACTGGCCGGGTTCGGCCGCAAGGAACTGGACATTGCCGAAACCGAGATGCCGGGGCTGATGGCGCTGCG
>NZ_JASHJL010000039.1 GCF_030733205.1 Mameliella sp. MMSF_3455 | reverse complement strand
AACTGTCCAAGGACCAGGCCGACTACATCGGCGTCGCGCCCGAAGGACCGTTCAAGCCGGAACACTACCGGTATTGAGGGAGGGCGAAATGAGCAATCGCACACCGCATATCGTCGGCCTGGGCAATGCCCTGGTCGATGTCGTCGCCGCCGTGTCGCCCGAGGTGCTCAGCCGTCACGGGCTGACACCGGGCGGGATGCACCTGGTCGAGGCCGAGGCCGCCCATGCCCTGTTCAAGGAGGTCGGACCGGGCGTGCGCCAGTCCGGCGGCTCTGTCGCCAATACCATCGCGCATCTGGCCGATACGCCGGTGCGGGGCACCTACATCGGCAAGGTCGCCGATGACGATCTCGGCGCGACCTTTCTCGACGAGATGGTCGGTCTTGAACTGGCCGCGCCTGTCGCGGTCGCCCAAAACGACGATCACGGGACCGGGCGCTGCGTGGTTCTTGTGACCCCGGATGGCGAACGTACCATGAGCACCTACCTCGGTGCGGCGACGACCCTGATGCCTTTCGAGGCACGCGCGGCGTTGCCGGAGGAGTTCGATATCCTCTTCATCGAGGGCTATATCTGGGACGCTCCGCATGGCGCCGCCGTGATCGAAACGCTGGCCCAGATGGCAAAGGCCGCGGGCGCGACCGTGGCGCTGACGCCGTCCGATGCAGGCTGCGTGGAGCGCAACATCGGGGTGATGCGCAACACCGTTTCGCGCTATGTCGACGTACTGATCGGCAATCATGCCGAAATCGGTGCACTGGCGGAGAACGACAACGCCGAGGCGGCGCTGGACTGGGCCATGTCCAAGGTCGCCGTCGCCGCCGTCACCGAGCACGAAAAGGGCTCGTGGGTGGCTGATGCGAATGGCCGGCATCATGTGCCCGCGGCCCCTGTCGCCCAGGTGATCGACACCACCGGCGCGGGTGACGCCTATGCCAGCGGCTTCCTTGCAGGGCTGGCTCAGGGCTTGCCGGTGGACCGGGCCGGAGGCATGGGCGCAGGGCTGGCGGCCAGCGTGCTCGGCCACTATGGCGCGCGCGACGGTGCGGCAGCCCGGGCCATCGCCCTTCCGGCGGCCTGAGCCGGCCCCCGAACTGGCCAACAAACAGACCGGCCGGAGCGTGATCATCGCTCCGGCCCACTGCTGCCCCCGGCACGCCGGACCCAGCGAGAGGACACTGTCATGACCGTGCAAACCCCTGTTGCCCCTTTCTTTACCGAAAAACTGTCGTCCAGAGATCCGGAAATCCGGCAGGCGATCACCGGCGAGCTTGGCCGGCAGCGCGACGAGATCGAGCTGATCGCCTCCGAGAACATCGTCTCGCGCGCGGTGATGGAGGCGCAGGGTTCGGTGATGACGAACAAATACGCCGAAGGCTATCCCGGCCGGCGCTACTATGGCGGCTGCCAGTGGGTCGACGTGGCCGAAAACCTGGCCATCGACCGGGCGAAACAGCTCTTCGACTGCGGCTTTGCCAACGTGCAGCCGAACTCGGGCAGCCAGGCCAACCAGGGTGTCTTCCAGGCGCTCCTGAAGCCCGGCGACACCATCCTGGGCATGAGCCTGGACGCCGGCGGCCATCTGACCCACGGTGCGAAACCGAACCAGTCCGGCAAGTGGTTCAACGCCGTGCAATACGGCGTCCGCCAGCAGGACAACACGCTGGACTACGACCAGGTCGCGGCGCTGGCGCAGGAGCACCAGCCGAAGATGATCATCGCCGGCGGGTCGGCCATCCCGCGGCAGATCGATTTCGCCCGCATGCGCGAGATCGCCGACAGCGTCGGCGCCTGGCTGCACGTCGACATGGCGCATTTCGCCGGTCTGGTGGCCGCGGGCGAACATCCCTCGCCTTTCCCGCATGCCCATGTGGCCACCACCACCACGCACAAGACCCTGCGCGGGCCGCGTGGGGGCATGATCCTGACCAATGATGAAGATATCGCAAAGAAAGTGAATTCGGCGATCTTCCCGGGTATCCAGGGCGGCCCCCTGATGCATGTGATCGCCGCCAAGGCGGTGGCCTTCGGCGAGGCGCTGCGGCCGGACTTCAAGACCTACCAGCAGAACGTGATCCGGAACGCGCAGGCGCTGTCGGACCAGCTGATCAAGGGCGGGCTGGACACGGTCACGCATGGCACCGACACGCATGTGGTGCTGGTCGACCTGCGGCCCAAGGGCGTCAAGGGCAATGCCACCGAAAAGGCGCTGGGCCGCGCGCATATCACCTGCAACAAGAACGGCGTGCCCTTCGATCCGGAAAAGCCCACCGTGACCAGCGGCATCCGGCTGGGATCGCCGGCGGGCACCACCCGCGGCTTCGGCGAGGCCGAGTTCCGCCAGATCGCCGACTGGATCATCGAGGTGGTCGACGGCCTGGCCGCCAACGGCGAGGACGGCAACGCCAAGGTCGAGGCCAAGGTCCGCGCCGAGGTCGACGCCCTCTGCAAACGCTTCCCGATCTATCCCGAGCTCTGAACCCGGATTGGCGTTTGGTGCGGTCCCCTTTCAGCCGTTTCCTTTCATACCCTGCTGGCGCATCTCCACTTGATGCGCCAGCGCGTCAACAGCACGGTGCAGCAGGATGGTCAGGAGCGCGACCACCAGAACCGCGGCGAACATCAGGTCGATCTTGGCCCGTCCGTTGGCCAGCAACATCAGGTAGCCCAGCCCGCGCGAGGCGCCGACCCATTCGCCGATGATCGCCCCGATCGGCGCGTAGACCGCCGCCAGCCGCAGCCCCGACATCAGGCCGGGCAGCGCCGCGGGCATCCGAACACACCACAGGATGCGGGTCCGACCCGCCCCCATGATCCGTGCCTGCGAGACCCAGGCGGGCGGCGTCTTGATCAGCGCATCGTAGAAGGCCGAGGTCACCGGAAAATAGATAATGAGCAGCGCCATGGCGATCTTGGATCCCAGCCCGTAGCCGAACCAGAGGGTAAAGATCGGCGCAAGGGCGAAGACGGGAATGGCCTGGCTGAAGACGAGCAAGGGCCTCAGCGCCCGCGCGGCGACCGGCGACAGGGCCAGCAGCGTGGCGGAGATCCAGCCGAGAACGGCACCCAGCAAGAGCCCGAGCAGAACCTCGGAAATCGTGATGCGCGCATGTTCGACCAGCAATGCCCGATTGTCCCATAGCGCCTCTGCCACGCGCAGCGGCCCCGGCAGGATGAAAGAGGGCATGTCGAGCGCAAGAATGATACCTTGCCAGAGCGCGAGGCCGATCAACAGCGGAAGGCCGATGCGCAACAGGTTCATGCGACCTCCAGCAACAGGCGGGTGAGGCGTCCGGTTGTTGAAAGGGTGTCCGGATCGTCGGGTACACGAGGGATCGGTGCGGCGCCTTCCGGGTCGATTGTCTCGATGCCCCCTGCGGTCAGGATCAGGATGCGTTCACCCAGCCTTGCGGCCTCTGCCGGGTCGTGGGTGACATGTAGGACCGTCCGACCGCCCAGTTCGACTGCGGCCAGGTCCTGCATCCGCGCCCGTGTCGCCACGTCGAGCGCAGAGAAAGGCTCATCCAGCAGCACCACCGGTCGGTCCTCGTATAGAGTCCGGGCCAGGGCCGCGCGTTGCCGTTGCCCGCCGGACAGA
This sequence comes from Mameliella sp. MMSF_3455, assembly GCF_030733205.1. GTDB lineage: Bacteria > Pseudomonadota > Alphaproteobacteria > Rhodobacterales > Rhodobacteraceae > Antarctobacter. The sequence goes on along the minus strand of NZ_JASHJL010000039.1, from coordinate 44,584 downwards.
GCGTGCGGCTTGCGTCCTGCCAGATCGGTCAGGCCGACGCGGGCCAGAAGAGTGCGGGCGCGGTCCCGGTCAGGCGCTTCGCGGCGCATTCGCGCGCCAAGCGTCACGTTTTGGGCCACGGTGAGCCAGGGCAGCAGGCCGTCGGACTGCGCCATCAAGGCCACGCGCCCGGCCAGGGGACGCCCGTCACCGGCTTCGATCCGCCCGTCGAGGGTCAAGCCGTCGGTCAGGCCGGCCAGGCAGTGCAGCAGGGTGGACTTGCCCATCCCCGAAGGTCCCAGCAGGCAGGTCCAGCGTCCCGGCTCTGCCCGCATCGCAACGGGGCCGAGCAGGACCGTATCGCCCAAAGTGACGCGACCGGAGAAGGCAAGCCCCGGTGGCTTCACGGGGCCAACCCCATGTCCCAGAACCCGATTTCCAGCCGCGTTGCCGTGGCAAAGCGGCGGCAGAGGTCGGTCCAGCGCGGGCTGTCTTTGGGCGCGGGACCCAGCCTGCGCGCCACCGCGCCGTCGATCAGCGCGCCGACCTCGGTGCACAGCGCCTGGTATTCGGCGCTGCCATAGGTGCCGATCCAGTCGCGATAGGTGTCCGATGTGGCCTCGTTGGCCAGCCGCGCCCCGATTTCGCCGTAGCCCAGCACGCAGGGCGCCAGGGCCGCCAACAGATCTGCGAAGTCACCGGCGTGACCCGCGTCCAGAACGTAGCGCGTATAGGCGAGGTTTTCCGGCCGTTCCTCGGCGGCCTGCAGGGTCGCCTCGTCGATCCCTTCTGCGGCGCAGGTCTGCACGTGCAGCCGCATTTCCTCGTCGATCAGCGCCTGTGTTGTCGCCGCACAGGCGCGCATTTCTTCTATTGTTCCGGCTTTGGTGACGGCCAGCCCCCAAGCCCGTGCGAAATGGACGAGAAAGACGTAGTCCTGGACAAGATAATGCAGAAAGGCAGCGCGCGGCAGGCTCCCGTCAGAGAGCCCTTCGACAAAGGCGTGGCGGGTATAGTTCTGCCAGTTCTCGCCCGACGCGGCGCGCCACAGGGGGAAGGTACGACCGTAACTCATTGATCCGCATCCGTCATGATGGCGAGGTCCGAAACAGGCCGGATCTCTTCGATCAGATCCACCGACTTCAGGAACCGCTCGAACCGGGCATAGCGGCCGGTGTCCAGCGCGGCAGGGCGCAGGGCAAAGCGCGGAAGCGTGTCCTGCCAGGCCTTCGCGTTCAATTCGTCGTCGAGTTCGGCAGAGGAGGCGGCGAAGATTTCCCAGCTTTCCTGCGGATGGTTGACGATGTATTGCACGGCCTCTTCGGTGGCCGCCAGGAACCGGTCGATCATGTCGGGATCCATCCGGTTGGGATTGGCGACGTAGATCAACTCGTCGTAGGCGGGGACGCCTTCTTCCTCGGGGTAGAAACAGCGGCCGGCGACGCCCTCGATCTCCATCTGGTTCAGTTCGAAATTCCGGAAAGCACCGATGACCGCGTCCACTTGGCCCGACATGATAGAGGGCGAGAGCGCCCAGTTGACGTTGACCAGCTCGATATCCTGCATCCCGAGACCGGCAGGGGCCAGCATGGCCGACAAAAGCGCCTCTTCGACACCGGCGACCGAGAAGCCGACCTTGCGGCCCTTGAGGTCCGCGATTTCCGCGATTGGACCGTTGTCGAGGACCAGCAGGCAGTTCAGCGGCGTGGCGACCAGCGTGCCGACGCGTTTCAGCGGCAGACCTTCCGCCACTTGCAGGTGCAATTGCGGCTGGTAGGAGATGGCGAGGTCGGCCTTGCCGGCCGCCGCCATCTTGGGCGGGTCGGCGGGGTCGGCCGGGGCCACGATCTCGACCTCCAGACCGGCATCGGCGAAATAGCCCTTTTCCTTGGCAATGATGATCGGCCCGTGATCGGGGTTCACGAACCAGTCGAGAACAAGGGTCATCTTGTCGGCAGCCGCGGCAGGCGCGGCGCAAAGGCAGAACAGCAGGGTCAGGACTCTCATGAGGTCGCTCCGGTTTGGTCGCCAAGGGCGACAAGGGTAATTTCTCCGTCCCAGACGCGCGAAAGCCGTTCGGCCGCGGTCCAGGAACGTTGGCCCGAGCGGCAGCACAGCACCGCGCGCTGGCCGGGGGCGGGCACCGGGCCGTCCGGGCCGAGGTCATCGGCCGCAAGGCGCAAGGCACCGTCGCGGACAAGCGGCCCTTCGTCGGGCGCGCGCAAATCCACGACGAAATCGCCGGCTGCGATGGCGGTGGGACTGATGAAGCGGAAACAGTTGTCCGGTTCGGGCGCACCGACGAACGAGAACCCGCCGAACCGATGCGCCCGCCCGTCATAGCTTGTGACCCGGCCCAGAGGTGAGGGACCGATCCCTGCAAGCACGGTCAGCGCCATCTGGGCCTGCAGACTGCCGATGACCCCGACGACCGGGCCCAGCACACCGTCTTCGGCGCAGGAGCCCAGCCGCTCGGGCAGGTCGGGGAAGATCGCGCGCAACGAGGGCGCCCCGCCGCAGAAACCGCCGCAATAGCCTTCTGTCCCGGTGACCGAAGCACTGATGAGCGGCAACCCGAGTTCCTGGCAGAGTTCCGACAGGATGTAGCTGGCGGCGAAACTGTCGGCGCAGTCCAGCACCAGAGTCACGCCCGCTGCCAGCGCCGCGGCGTTGCCCGGATCAAGCGCGACAGTCACCGGTTCTATCCGGCAATCAGGGTTCAGCCCGTCCAGCGACCTTGCGGCGGCTGTGGCCTTTGGCTGGCCGAGGTCCCCCGCGCGAAAGACCGTCTGCCGGTGCAGGTTGCTTTCGTCCACGTGATCGGGATCAACCAGCCGGAGATGCCCGACACCGGCACCGGCAAGATATTGCAGAACCGGTGCCGCCAGCCCGCCGGCGCCCACCACCAGAACAGAGGCCGCGTGTAGCCGATCCTGTCCCGCCGCGCCCAGTTCCGGTACCGCGATCTGCCGGACGTAGCGGGTCATCGCGTCACCTCGATCCATTCGCGGATGCGCGCCTCGGGGTCGGCGTTCAGGGTGATATCCGTCACGACCGATACTATGTCGGCCCCGGCTGCGAAGGCCTGCGGCGCGCGGGCGGTCGACAGCCCGCCGATGGCCACCAGCGGCAGATCGCCAACCCTACGCTTCCAGTCTGTCACGCGGTCCAGACCTTGTTCGTGCCACTTCATCTTCTTCAGGATGGTCGGCCAGACCGGACCCAGGGCCACGTAATCCGGCCTGCACTCCAGCGCGCGGGTCAGTTCGGCCTCGTCATGGGTGGAAATGCCCAGCTTCAGCCCGGCGCCGCGGATTGCTTGCAGGTCGGCCGTGTCGAGGTCCTCTTGCCCCAGGTGCACCCAGCCGCAGCCCAACTCCGCCGCCAGCCGCCAGTGGTCGTTGACCACCAGAACCGCACCCGCCGCCCGGCAGAGATCGCGCGATCGTTGGATGAACGCGCGGAGGTCGGCCTCGGGGCGGTCCTTCATACGCAGTTGCACCAGCTTGACGCCGAGGGGCAGCGCCCGTTCCAGCCAGTCGGGGTGATCGAAAATCGGATAAAAGCGATCCAGCGTCATTCCAGCACCGCCAGTCCCAGCACGGGGGTAGAGGGGGCGGCCATGTCGCGCGGTTCCATCGGATCGGCAGAGCGCGCCAGCCGTCCGGCCTCCAGCGCGCGGGCGAACCCCTCGGCCATGGCCGCAGGATCGCCGGCCTTGGCCACCGCCGTGTTCAGCAGCACGGCGTCAAAGCCCAACTCCATCGCCTGTGCCGCCTGGCTGGGCAGGCCCAGCCCCGCATCGATCACCATCGGTACCTCGGGAAACTGCGCGCGCAGAGTGCGCAGACCGTAGACGTTGTTCAGACCCAGCCCGGTGCCGATGGGGGCGCCCCAGGGCATCAGGACCTCGCAGCCCGCATCCAACAGGCGACCGCCAAGGATCCCGTCCTCGGTCGTGTAGGGAAAGACCTTGAAGCCGTCCGCGCAGAGGATCCGCGCCGCTTCGACCAGTTCGAAGGGATCGGGCTGCAGTGTGTCCGCGTGGCCGATCACCTCGAGCTTGATCCAGTCCGTGCCGAAGATCTCGCGCGCCATATGGGCGGTTGTCACCGCCTCATGTGCGGAATGACAGCCGGCGGTGTTGGGGAGGACGGGGATACCCAGACCGCGGATCAAGTCCCAGAACCCCTGGCCGTCACCGCCCGCTGCCTCGCGCCGGAGCGACACCGTCACGACGCCCGCGCCGGAGCGGTGAAACGCCTCGGCCAGCACCGCGGGAGAGGGGTACTGAGCCGTGCCCAGCATCAGGGGGGATGCGATTTCGGTTCCGTAGAAAACGGGCATGTCAGCCTCCCTGCCGGGGTGCGAGGATTTCCAGCCGGTCGCCTTCGGCCAAGGCATGCTGGGCGCGCGCGGCGGTGGGCACGAAGGTCTCGTTCACCGCCGTCGCGACGCGCGCCTGTCCGTAGCCCAGTTCGTCCAGGGCCGTGGCAAGGTCGGTCGCCGCGATATCTGTGGGTGCGCCGTTCAAGATGATCTTCATTGCAGGAACTCCGAGTGCTCGCCGTCCAGCACCAGCCCTGCCACCATCCGCGCCATCGCGGGGGCCAGCAGGAAGCCGTGCCGGAACAGGCCGTTGACATGGATGCGGTCGCCTTGCGGGACGATCCGCGGCAGGTTGTCGGGAAAGGCGGGGCGCGCATCGGCGCCGATTTCCAGCACCTCGGCCTCGGCAAAGGCCGGGTGCAGGGCATAGGCGGCGTTCAGCAGTTCCGCCACCGAACGCAGGGTAGGGGGGCCACGCCCGTCGCTCTCGACCTGGGTGGCGCCCAGCATGTAGACACCGTCCCCTCGCGGCACGAGATAGAGAGGGTGGCGCGGATGCAGCATCCGCATCGTCCGGCGCAGCGTAACCTCCGGCGCGCGCAGCACCGCCATCTCGCCACGAACGCCACGCAACTGGGGCAGCCGGTCGCGCGCGGCAAGGCCCCGGCAATCGATCACGGTGCCGTTCAGGTCGCCGTTCGCCGCGACACAAACACCGCGTGCAGCAAGGCCCTGTCGCAAGGTGCCCAGCGCGGTCCGCGGATCAATATGTGACTCTTGGGCAAAGTGAAGACCGCCAGAGACCCGCCCCGAAAGAACCGGCTCAAGCGCGGCGAGTTGCTCGCCATCAAGGCGCCGATGCCCCTCCGTCCGTCGGGCGAAACGGTCCAACTCTCCCCGGTCGCGGCCAAGGGCGACCACCAGCGTTCCATCCCGCGCCACCGGCACGCCAGCCGCCTGCCACCAGTCCGCGGCTTGCGCGCCCAGACGTGTCACCGGCTCTTCCGCTGCTTCGCCTTCGCAGAACGGGGCCAGCATTCCGCCAGCCCACCAGGAACAGCATTCAGGACCGGGCCCGCCCGCGGGATCAAGGATGCGGACCGCCGCGCCCCTGTCCGCCAGTTCATGCGCGACGCACAACCCAGCGACTCCGGCGCCCAGGATCGTGACTTCCGCGCTCATGCCCAGACCTCGTGGAAATGGTGCACTGGCCCGTGACCGCGTCCGACCTCCAGCCGGTCCGCCGCGGCGATGGCCCCGTGCAGCCAGCCATGCGCGCGGCGGACAGCGGCCTCCGGTGCAGCGCCCTTGGCCATTTCGGCCGCGATGGCCGAGGACAGGGAGCAGCCCGTGCCATGGGTGTTGCGCGTGGTCAGGCGCGGCGCCTCGAAAGCAGTGAAACCAGCCTCTGTCACCAGCAGGTCGCGGCAGGTTTCACCTTCGGCGTGGCCGCCTTTCATGAGCACCGCGTCCGGCCCGAGCGCTCGCAGCGCCGCGCCTTGCGCTTCCATCCTTTCAGACGTGGTTGCGGGATCGTGTTCCAGAAGCCGGGCGGCCTCGGGCAAGTTCGGGGTCAGCATCGTTGCGCGGGGCAGCAGGTGATCGCGCAACGCCGTGACCGCCGACGCGTCCAGCAGAGCATCCCCGGACTTCGCAACCATCACCGGGTCCAGGACCACCGGACCGGCGAAGCCCTGCAAGGCCTGCGCCACCGCCTCGATGATCTCGACCGCGCCCAGCATCCCGATCTTCACCGCGTCGATGTCAATGTCGTCGAGCACCGAGCGGATCTGCGCCGCCACCATCTCTTGGGCCAGCGTCGCGACGGATTGAACGCCCACCGTGTTCTGTGCGGTGACGGCCGTGATCGCCGTGGCACCGTAGACGCCAAGCGCCGAGGCGGCCTTGAGATCGGCCTGAATGCCAGCGCCTCCACCGCTGTCGGAGCCTGCAATGATCAGGAGTTTCGCGACCTTTTCCATTTTCTCCTCCGCACAAGGGCACGCGGGAAGAGTCTGGAAAACGGGCAGGCGGTTTGCCTGCGTGCGCGATCTCCGTTCCCTACGCCGGCATTGCCCGGATCAGGTTCGATGGGTCGGCGCGATGCCTCTCAGCCCTGTTGCAGGGCACCCCAACGGATTTGGCGGCACCGTAGCGCCTCGCCGCGGCAGTGGCAACCGGGGGATAATCCCGGAACCAATTGACCTGTTCCCCAAACCGATGACGGCGCTTTGCCTCTGGAGCCGGCGGGCAGGCGAGATGGCGAGGTCGAATGTGAAAAAGGTGTGAATTCCGCGCCGCGGCAAACGAAAATGTTCGGGCTCCGTGGCAAATGCGCTACACTAAGGGTGATTGAAGCGTTTCCAGGCGTCGAAAGCATGGCACCGACATATGAACTGAAGCTCTTCGGACCGATCCAGGTTCTCGACAGAGAGGGCAGGGATATTTTGACGGGCACGTGCGGAGAGAAGGCCAAGGGACTGCTGGCAATCCTCGCAATTTATGGTGACCGACCCTGTTCCAGGGCCATGCTTCAAGACAAGCTCTGGAGTGACAGGGGGGAACAACAAGCCCGCAACAGCCTTAGACAAGCCCTGTCTCAATTGCGGCGCATGTTCCGGCAAGACGCAAAGCGGATCTTGCTCACGGATGGCGGGCCGGTCCTCCTGGCCCGGGATCATCTGAAAATCGACTACTTCGATCCAGACGTAAATGCCGCCTCTCGACGGGAATTCCTAGAAGGGATCGATATCAAGGATCCCCAATTCAATATCTGGCTCTCCGAAATGCGCGTCAATTCGGAAGGATCCGATGCAAGGCCGACGGTATCCCATACCAGCGGCACCGACTGCGAAAACGGACCACGGCTGAGCCTGGGTATCCTGCCGGTATTAACGTCCGTGAACGATGATACGGCGAAACTGGTTGCCAACTTGGTGATCGACAAGATTGCGACGAACCTCAGGTACTACGAAGTTTTCGACATCCATGATTTCCGTGATGTCGCCGCCGCCGGGGCCCGTCCTGCGGATCTGTTCCTGAAGGTCCAGGCCCTGTCTCTTGGTGCGGCGACAAGCCTGTCGTTCAAGATTTTCAAGGTGGAGAACCAGTTTGTAATCTGGAGCAAACAACGCCAGCTCGAAACGGCATCTCTGGCAACCGAACTCCTGTCAGAGATGACGGCGCAACTGGTCGACGAGATCTGCAACAAGCTTCTTCATTCCGGGCTCGGCGGGATGACCGCCGAGCGCGAGGCTGCACGCAACCTCATCGAAGGCGTCGATCGCCTGATGCGGCGGTCGGAGCGGTCCCTTGCCGAAGCGACCCATGCGCTTGAAAAAGCGTGCGATCTGCAACCAAAGGCGTCTTACTTCGCCTGGAGCGCCTATTCTTCGGCTCATCTTCTCGAGGCCAAAGTGCTCGACCTCAACGAGATCCGGGCGCGGGCCGATTTCTGGGCCGCCCGTGCGATCGAGGCTGATCCGCACAATCCGCTGGCACGCTCGCTGCTTTCGCATGTCTACAGCTTTGTCTTCCGGGACTTCGGACGCGCCGCTGCCCTCATTGCGCCTCTTCAATCGGATCCTCCGGACCTTGCCTTGTATCACTACGCCAAAGGAACGCTCGCCTGCTACACCGGTGACTACGACACCGCGAAAGTCGCAGCGGCGCGCGCAGTTCGCTTCGGCCGCGACAGCCCTTACCAGTATCTGTTCGGCTCTCTCAGGCAAATGGCGCATTCCCTGTCCGGCAGCTTCGAAAAGGCGATCCAATATGGGACGAGGTCCTTGTCCCAGCAGATCCCGGGGACACAGCCTTTTTTGCCGACACTGCGCTACCTGGCCGCAAACTATGCCCAATCCGGGGATTTGGTCTCGGCGGCAGCGACCTATCGAAGGATCGAGAAGCGGGACCCGGGTTTCACATGGCGCAGGCTTGAGGATCCGGCTGCGCCAGTTCCCGCGGACCATGTGCGCCGCTTCCTGATTTCCGGCCTGCGCACTGCCGAGAAGGCCGCCAGTTGACCCCCCCAAAACCGGAGGAACCACCAATGTCGGAAGAACATCGCCTAGACGGGCCCAGCCTTCGGCTTGGGCGGAGAGGGAAGCTCTTCCGCCATGACGGAAAAGAACAAAGGGATGTTGCACCGCTTGCGCGGGCCACGACGCCGGGGCCAAGCGCCCATGCCCACGCCCATGCCCATGCGCATTTCAACGCGCATGCCCACGCGCACGCCCATTTCAGCGCCAGCACGCAGGGCGCGGGCACGGCGCCGACTGGCTCTCCGGCGTTGAACGGCGATCCGGTTCCGGCATTCGGTGATCAGGTCATCTCGACTTGGCGCGAATTGCGGGACCTCGTGCAATTGAGAGACATCGCCATTGAAACGACGGCGGCTGCGGAGTTTGAAGGCACGCTCAATACCGCAAAGAACGAGGATGCCGGTCTTGCAAAGGCCCACAACGCCTATGTGTCGAACATAGCGAAACAGAAACTCAGCAAGAATGTCTATGCGTATGAGCGTCTGCCGCTGCAGCCGCCGCCGGGCATGCAGGAAACCCGCGAAGAAGTGCGCGAACTGCACCGCAAACAGACCCGTCTGCGTGGGGATGAATTCCGTCAGAAAGAGATCATCCGCCAGGTCGCGGCAAACAATCCGACGGACATGCTACGGCGCCTCGGGATCGAGGAATTGGCGGGCTATCGGGCGACGCGCGCTTTGATCTCCACCGTGCTGCAACTGTCCGAACGGGTCGGCTATGTCTACAAGACCCGCTATACACGGCCCCGGCCTTCGCATGTCGACAATGCGCTGCGGCCGTTCATCGGAATCCCGCCGCACCCGTCCTATCCTTCGAACCACGCGTTCCAGGATACCTGCGTGGCGCTGGTGCTGTCGCGGGCCATTCCCGAATACACCGCGACGCAGGAACTGTTCCACGTCGCGCAGCGCATCGGCGAGAACCGCGAATACGCCGGCTTGCACTACAAGTCCGACACCGAGGCCGGGGTCGAGCTTGCGGGAAAGTTCGCACCCTACCTGTTCTATGCCTGCCGCTACCAGATGCGGGCCGTTCAGCGCGAGTGGTACGAGGGGAGGAGTTGACATGGCCGATGGTGATTGCACGACCTGCGAGGACCGCGAAGGTCTATTCTACCTCTGGCACCTTCAGGCGCTTGGATTTCTTGTAGAACCTTGGGAAGCTGTGGATTCAGAGGACTGCGCGGAGCCTTACGAAGGCAAGCCAAAGGAAGAGTGGAAAAAGATTTTCGACCCAGATGGCCAGTTCAAGGCCGTGACGGTGGCGATTATCGACAATGGCTGTGCCGGAAGCGGCCCGGCCGCCGCTTCCAAGGGGGCCAACCACTTCGAGCATCCGAATCTCGCCTCGGAGCGATTGATCCATCCGGTGGATTTCACCGGGTTCCTCGAGGGTGCGGTCTATGCCGGGAGAGACTACGACTGGCCTCGTATACAGGAGTGGATCGCCGGCGACCAGGACTTGCTAGACGCGTTCGATGCGGTCGGCGACCCGTTGAGGTCGGTTCTTCACGACATCTTGGGAAATTGCCTGAAGACGCACAAATACCTTGAACTGCCTGATCCCTCTGACAGGTTCGCGGCCCACGGTACCGCTTGCGCCGGCCTGGTTGCGGCCAGCCCTGGGGGATACGGAAAAAAGGAGTGCATCGACGATGGCGCCGCGACACAAACCGATGCGAAGCCCTCCGCCGCACCCGAGCCCGCCCAGGGTGAAGGTCGTGATCGCCAGAACGGATCCTCACGGCCACTCGAAAGTGGCGCGGACAGGTCCGCCAATCGCAATCCGAATGCCATCGGCTACGCGGGCATTCATCCGACGGCGAATATCATTCCGATCAGCACCGTCTACAATACCGAATACTGGCCCCTGATCATGGCGCTGCTCTGGGCGGTGGGGCACGACGCGGACGTGATCCTGATCCCGCGCGGCGTTTCCGATCTGCCCGCGACGGAAGAGGACGGCGGAAAGTCTCGCCCGCCGAGCGAGAAGGAACTGCGTGAGGACCTGTCCTTGAGAGGCACGAGGCTGCTAGCCGGTGGCGCGCGCTCCGCGGAAAAGCATCTGTTCGAGACACTTCTGTCCGTCATTTCGGAAAAGATACCGGTCGTGATGGCGGCAGGGAACAGCGGGTCGGACACGCTGGACTACCCGGCCAACCTTGTCTTGACGGGCAAGAATGGTGGCGGTCCGGTCGCCGAAAACCTGATCGTGGTGGGGGCCGTCAATGCCCGGGGCGCCCACGCATCCTACAGCGCAGGCTATGACGCGAGAGGCACCTTGTTCTATGCGCCATCGGACGATGCACAGGAAGTTTCCGACCGGTACCACCGATACGACGACATCACATGGCGCGGGCGCAACCTGGACATGGACGTGAGCGTGCCGGAGGGGGCAGGCGACCGTGGTCCTTACTCGCCCTACGGGCTGATTGCGATCGATATTCCCGGTCAGTATGGTTATGCGGCCGAAGCGGGCGAAGAGGACGACTTTGCCGAAGAGGGGGCGGACAAACGCCCCGTCCTCAGGACTTCGGGTGATCGCAACCCGGACGATCCGATCCCGTACCACACCGAGGTCATGCCACGGTCGCTTTACACCGTGTTCGGCGGAACCTCTGCCGCATCGTGCCAGATCGCCGGTTTGCTCGCCTTGCTGCAGCAAAAGCAGCGTAATGCCGGTGAGCGTTTGTTGAGCGGAAAAGAAGCTAGGGAAGAACTTGAAAAAGCCCGGGTGCCTGCGCCGGATATGGAAAAAGGCGCGCAGGACGCCGGATACGGCATGCAAATCGTCTCGGGTAAGGCGCTGCTCTCACTGTAGACCCTTTGACGGCGCGATTGCCGGGCGGTGTCCCTTGGCCATCGCCCGGCAAAGGCCGTTCATCCCACAGAGACAACTGACGTTTCAGAACGGGTGTCTTGATCAAATGGCCGGTGAGACGCGCTTATTGCCCTTGAGAACGCACCAAATCGGCATTTTCATCTCTTTCACGGCTCGTTTCGCGTTGTTTTCACACCTGTTTGACACCCCTTTGACAGTCCGTTCCTGCCTCCATGGTTGAATGGAGATACGCGCAGAAGCCTGTGTGTCACCCAACTCAAAAAGCCTGGAGGAAGTACAATGTTCACGAAAGCTGCTTTGATCGCCACGATGTTCGCCATTTCCGGACCGGCATTCGCAAATGAAACCGTCGACTTGATGGCAAAACAACTGGGCCTGCCGCCCGGCGTCTACACGCTGGCCGAAATCGTCCAGATCCAGAATGAAAAGCCCAGCAACCGGAAGACCCGGATCGAGTTGATCGACCGGAAGAAAGCAACCTTCCAGCGGGCCGTTCATGACGCGATGACGTCCAGTCCGCCAGTCGTTTCCACAAGGTGATCTGGATGTTCGGACAAAAGGGGGCCACGAGGCCCCCTTTTTCTTTTGCCTGTAGCGACGAACAGAGGATGTGCCCGATGGAGGGTACCTTGCCCGCCACGGATCTTGCATCCTGCCGCGACCGGCGCTCGGCTGGTGATTATGCCCATTGGCGCAAGTTGCGCAGTCACCCGATGCGCAGAGCTCTTGTCTTGTCTAACTGGGTGGGCGGTTGCAGTGGTCAAGTGCCGCGCAAAGTCAGCGGGGGCTGCTAGCGTAAGGCCGCGATCGCGTTCCTCGCGGCTGTAGGAGTGGTTGACGTAGATCCGCACGAGCGTCGGTCGGTGCCGGGGTAGGCCAGCTGTTGGCATGGGCCTGCATTTGGTTTGCCAATGAGTCGATCCGTTCGGTTGGCGGCGCGGCGGGCCGCGTTCCACCAACCTGCAGCGCCGCCCCGCGCAACCTTGTGCCGGGCGCGGGGTCGGTCCGGACGTGGCGCGCTTGCCACCCCCGGAACGGCCCGGAACCCGGCAAAAGCATCACGCCGTCGTGCGGGATGGCGGACGCCGGCCCTGCAAGAGGCCGGCGGCCGTTTTGCGTTACTTGGGATCGAAGAGCGCGATCAGATCTGTCCCGACCGTCCGCAGTTCGCCACGCAAAGTGTCAAGCTTGTCCGCCGCAGCGACGATTTCCGTCTCGGTGCTGTCCAGAGCCTCGATGTAGCGATTGCGCAGGCTCTCGACCTCGACCGCGTCGAGGTTCGCGCGCAGGCGGCCCTGTTCGCTCGACAATTCGCGCTGGCGGTCTTCCAGAGAGGAAATCTCCTGCTGGATGGCGCGGGCGCGGCGCAGCAGGTCATGCGCGGCATCAAAGCTTTCGCCCAGGGGCGCGTCGACCGCGATCCGCCCGGCGCGCACATCCAGCACCAACCGCTCGAAGTCACCCGAGTCCAGCGAATACTGGCGGCGGCTGACGGACCGTTCCACGACGTCCAACGAGACCTCGCCCGCCTCGACGGGCACGGTCACCCGGATGAAACCGTCGCCCTGTTCCACCTTGCCCGGCGCACGGTCGAGTTCTCCGAAGCCGCCGGGATGCTCGACCGAGAAGAGCGTCGCTTCTTCCGGCAGAGTGGCGTCATAGCGGGTCGTGCGCAGGGTGATCAGGTTGACGGTCACCTGCTCTCCGCCGGAAATCATCGCGGAAATGCGCTGGGTCTGGCGGCGGTCGGTGTTGACCACGGCGCCCGTGGCCTCGGCAAAGGGCAAGAGGCGGCTTTGTCCAGCCAACATGCCGGTAAAGGGCGCGTCGCCCACGAAACCGTTGGCATCCTGAACAGAGACCAGGCCCGGCGCCAGTGCCTGATCGGCCTGCAGCGAAGCGGCCATCAGGACCTGTTTGCCGGTCTTTTGCGGGCGGTACAGCGCCCGGATCTCGGGTTCGATTGCCATGTCGAAATACATCAGGTTGGCGGTGCGCCCGTCTTCGAGGTCGACGGGCTGCGGCATGGCATAGCGCAGGATGCCCGCGCCGCTCAGGGCCTCGCCTGCGCGGGCCGTGCCAGAGGGTTTGGCAAGATCGAGCGCCAGCATTTCCTTGACCGCGGGGGCATAAGCGGCTTCTGCGGCGGGGGCGGCCAATGCCCGGACGCCCAGGTCGGGCGCCGCCTTGATCGGGCGCGGACCCGAGGGGGGATCGTTCCGCGCAATATACAGCGGGTCGATCAGTTCGCGCCGGTAGGCGACGGGAGAGCCGGTGGTCAGCGTCAGTGCCACGTCGTCCCAATCCTGCCCCGAGACATTCTCGACCGTGGCCCAGCCCTGGAACCGGCCTTCGTCCAGCAGCAGCCGCCAGGAATTCTTCCACGCCGCGACCTCTGTCACATAGGACAGGTGCACGTCGCGAGCGTCCGCGGCCTCCAGCGTCAGGTCGAAACGCCGGGTCTTGCTATCGCGCCGGTCGGCATCCATCGCGCGGGCCAGTTGTGCCGCGACCTCCTCGGAAAAGGTGACCTGGGCACCGGGTGTCAGCACGATGTCCTGCACGCCGTCCTCGGTCAGCATCAGGACGGTGGTGCGGGTCACGTCCTTGCCTTCTTCGACGATCTGGGTTTCGCCCACGCCCATGACGCGCCCGGTGAAGGCGCCGCGGGCGGTGGTGACCTCCAGCGTCTCACCGATCATGGCCCGCACCAGCCCCTCTGTCGTGCGCGGTACACCGCCGGCAAAGATGGTGTCCGCCAGCGCCGCAAGGCTGCTGCCGGGCGTGTCGGTCTGCAGGTCGATGACGCCGCCCGAAGGATCTCGCACGACGAGCGAGGCAAGCACGTCGTCGGAATCGCGCATCGGCACGTCAAAAGACAGCGTGTTGCCCTCTGTCGGCGCGATGAAAGTGTAACGGGCGATCCCGGCTTGTCCCAGTTCGATCCGGGTGATCTGCGGAGAGGCAAGGGCGGTGGAAACAAGACAGGTGGTTGCCAGCAGGGCGGGCAGGAAAATGGATTTGGTCATGGTCGTCGACTCCTCGTCATTCGCGGACGGCTGAAAGGCCGTGGTCAGAGTCTACGACGCATCACCTGCCCGCGTCCTTGGTGGATATCCCGAAAAAAATTCATTTTTTCGCCGCGGCTGTCGGGGCGCGTCTTTGTCCCGGTTTCTGGGAATCCTGTTATGATGATCCGGCAGCAGGAGGGGCCATGTCGGATTACTATGATCTCGGAACCTATGGCCGTCCGGTCGTGACCGTTCCAGAGGCGCAGCTTTGGCTGGACCGGGGACTGGTCTGGCTGTTTGCCTACAACCACGAAGAGGCGACTCTTTGCTTTGAAAGGGCGCTGGAGGCCGACCCGGCGTGTGCGCTGGCCCATTGGGGCATCGCCTATGCCATAGGGCCGAATTACAACAAGCCGTGGGAGGTTTTTACCCCCGAGGAAAAGGCGCCGGCCCTGGCCCGCGCCCATGCGGCACTGGCCGCCGGGCTGGCGGTGGAAGGGGCGACGCCGGTCGAGCGAGCCCTGCTGGAGGCGTTGGCCGCGCGCTATCCGCAGGACCCGGGCATCGAGGATTACCAGCCGTTCAACGACGAGTTTTCCGCCGCGATGCAGCCGGTCTATGCGCAGTTTCCCGACGATCTGGATGTCATCTTTGTGCATGCCGAAGCGATGATGAACCGTACCCCCTGGCAGCTTTGGGACCATCATCGCGGTGAGCCAAACCCGGAGGCATCGACCACCGAAGCGATGGCGGTGCTGGAGAGGGCCTTTGACCAGGTGCCGGGTGCCTGGGACCATCCCGGGCTGCTGCACATGTATATCCACCTGATGGAAATGTCGCCGCATCCGGAACGGGCGCTGCCCCACGGTGACCGCCTGACGGGGTTGGTGCCGGACGCGGGGCACCTGGTGCATATGGCGACGCACATCGACGTGCTGTGCGGCGATTACCAGAACGTGCTGTCGCGCAACCTGGCCGCGGCAAGGGTCGACGAGACCTTCAAGAGGCGGTCGGGGGCCGCGAATTTCTACGCGCTCTACCGCATCCACAATTTGCATTTTGCACTCTACGGGGCGATGTTCCTGGGACAGAAGGCGGCGGCCCTGGACGCGGCCACACGCTTGCGCGCCGAGGTGCCGGACGAGGTGGTGCGGGTCTATCCCGACCTGTTCGAGACATTCGTAGCGGCCCTGCCGCATGTCTACATCCGCTTCGGCATGTGGTCCCATGTGCTGGACCTGGAATTGCCCGAGGACACCGAACTTTATACGACGACCAATGCCTTGATCCTCTACGCCCGGGCTGTCGCGCTGGCCAACCTGGGGCGGCACGACGCGGCGGCGGCCGCAACAGAGGCCTTTGCCGATGCCTATGCCTTGGTCCCGGAGGAGCGGATGTTGTTCAACAACACCGCGCGCGACGTTCTGGCAGTGGCCGAGCAGATGATGCTGGGCGAGGTCGCCTACAAGGCTGGACGGTACGAGGAGGGTCTGGCCCGCTTGCGCGAGGCGGTCGCACTGGATGACGGGCTGCAATACGAAGAGCCCTGGTCCTGGCCGCAGCCCACGCGGCACGCGTTGGGCGCCTTGCTGATGGATGCCGGACACTACGCCGAGGCCGAGGCGGTTTATCGGGCCGATCTTGGTCTTGACGGTGCCTTGCCGCGTCCAAGCCAGCATCCACGCAACGTCTGGGCGCTGCATGGCTTGGACGAATGCCTGGCCCGGCGCGGCGAGACGGTGGAGCGTGCTCATGTCAGGGCGGCGCTCGACGTCGCCCTCGCCCGGGCAGATGTGCCGATCCGGGCAAGCTGTCTTTGCCGGTCTCGGGTGGCCTGACAGGCCAGGATTAACCCGTTGGTATTTTTAGAATTTTTTCGCCGCCCGTTGTGGGGCAGCCCTTGCCGGGGTGCAGCTATACCTATGATATTCAGAATGTGTCGAAGATTTCTTTGCGGTTTCGGAAAGAAAATATTACCAATTTCATGGGGCGGACTTAGAGTTGCCCCTAGGGAGCCCGGTTCCGTCATGATCGGGCGCCTGGATAAATGGGAGGACGAAGATGACACGAAATATCTCAACGCGGCGCGCAGCGCTGCGCACCTTGGCTGGTGCCGGCGCGGCAACTCTTGCGGCCCCGCATCTCGCAACGGCGCAGGGTCAGACCACCACCTGGAAGATCCAGACCAGCTGGCCCGGCGGCGCCGGCCTGCAGATTTTCAAGGACTGGTGCGCAACCATCGAGGAAAAGACCGGCGGCGAACTGGCGTTCCAGCCCTTTGGCGCAAATGACGTCGTGGGGGACTTTCAGCTGTACGACGCGGTCAAGAACGGCGTTCTGGACGCGGTGAACCCCTTTACGATCTACGCGCAGGGCATCATTCCGGCGGCCACGTTCCTGACCTCGATCCCTCTGGGCCTGCGCAACCCGCATGAATTCGATGTCTTTTACTACGGGCTCGGCGGTATCGACATCGCGCGCGAGCTTTACGCCGCGCAGGGCATGCATTTCGTGGGGCCCGTCCACCACGGCCCGAACATCATCCACTCCAAGGTGCCGATCCGCTCGATCGACGACTTCGCGGGCCGCAAGATGCGTCTGCCCGGCGGCATGGTGGCCGAGATCTTTACCCAGATCGGTGCCGAAACCACGGTTCTGCCCGGTTCGGAAATCTTCCCGGCGCTGGAAAAGGGCACGATCGACGTGGCCGACTACGTTGGGCCGGCGGTCAACTACGCGCTCGGTTTCAGCCAGGTGACGGATTACATCGTCATGGGCCCTCCGGGTTTCATGTCGCTGTACCAGCCGGTCGACATCATGGACATCACCGTGGGTCAGGCTGCCTGGGACGCGCTTAGCCCGCAGATGAAGCAGTTCGTCGAAATGGAAACGCATGTCTATTCCGACATGCACCATGCCGCGATCCAGAAGGCCGACCAGGACGCATGGGCCAAGTTCGAGGCCGACGGCACCGAGGTCACGCGCCTGACGCAGGACGACGTGGAATTGATGACCGAGGTCGCCGTTCCGGTCTGGTTCGACTACGCGAACCGCGATCCGCAGGCTGCGCGCGTCTTCAAGATCCAGCTGGACTACATGATGTCCGGCTCGTTGGGTTATGTGGACCCGGCGCTGACCCAGGGGCTTGAACTCAAGCTCTGATCGGTTCGACCGCAAAGATCGTTTCCGCCCGGCGCCAGACGTGTGCCGGGCGCTTTCCTTGTCATGCCAAACCATGAGGACCGTCAATGCCCGGTCTCAGCTTCACGCTTCCACATTGGCTCTACTGGGTGGGGCTGATCGTCTTTCCCATCATCGCGATGATCCTGTCGCGACGCCCCCAGAGGGCCGAGAAACGCTATACCTTGCCGCTGGCCTACATGATCGGCGTCACCGGCGGAATCATTGGCCTGCATCGCTTCTACCTCAAGAACCTGCTGGGACTGGTCTATATCCCGATTTTCCTGTTCATCCTCTTTGCGAACGGGCAGACGCAGGATGCACGCTCGGTCCTGTCGGACTACGAGAACCAGTTGCGCGTGGCGCAGCGGGTGCTGGACCGCGAAGAAAGCCGTGTCGAAGAGGCGCGGGCCGGAATGGCGGACCTTCAGGACGCCTTTGACGAGGCGGAGGAAGGCAGCTTTGCCAAGCGTAGTGCCGAGCGCCGCCTGCAGAGGGCACAGGACACGGTGTCCAAGGGCGAGGAGCGCCTGACCGATGCCCGCGCGACGCAAGAGGATATCACCCCCCTGCGCGATGAGGCCGCCGAAACCCGCGCCTTCTGGGATAGCGCGGCGGGGTACGGACTGTATCTCATCCTGGCCCTGCTGGCGCTGGATTTCGTGTTGATGCCCATGCTGGTGCGGCGCGCGAACGAGGCCCTGCCACCGCACGAGGAAATGTCGGAAGCCGAAAAGGCGCTGATGGCCGCCGAGGCCGAGGAAGGGCCCAGGCACGACAGCGATTATGCGCAGAACTGGATCGACCGGCTGTCGCTGTTCTGCGGCGAGTTCGTCGCCTACTGGGCGGTGATCGCGGTCTTCGTCTACTATTACGAGGTGATCGCGCGCTATGTCTTCGGGTCACCGACCAACTGGGCGCACGAGGCGATGTACCTGATGTTCGGGATGCAATACCTGATCGCGGGTGCCTACGCGATGCTGACCGAAAGCCATGTGCGGGTCGACATCTTTTATGCCCCGCTGACCAAGCCGAAAAAGGCCTGGGTCGATCTTCTGACCTCGATCTTCTTCTTCATCTTCGCCGGCACGCTGCTGGTGACGTCCTGGATCTTTGCGATGGACGCGATCGCGGTGCCCTCCGGCAATGCGGTGGTCTCGGACTGGGCGCGCGGACAGATCTCCTTTGGCGAGATGGTCGGCGGCTTTGGTCTGGATCAATGGGCCGATCCGAACATCCGCTGGGGCGAGATCAGCTTCAACGAGTGGGAAGTGCCGCTATGGCCGATGAAATGGGTCATGGTGATGGGTGGGCTTTTGCTGGTGCTGCAGGGCATCTCGAAAGTCTCGAAAGACATCCGTGAAATCGCGCGGGGGAACTGAGGCATGGGTATCGAAATCGGAATCGAGTGGCTGACGCTCATCATGTTCGGCAGCCTTCTGGCGCTGCTCATGGCAGGTCTGCCACTGGCCTTCGTCACCGGGGGGCTGGCCTGTGTCTTCCTCTTTGTCCTGGGTGACGCGCGGGCGCTGAACATCGTGCCCAGCCGGATCTTCCCGCTGATGACCAACTATCAGCTTTCGGCGATCCCCCTGTTCATCTTCATGGCGGCGATGCTGGAGAGGGCAGGGATCATCAACGACATGTTCGACGTGATCTACAAGGTCCTCGGCGGGGTGAAGGGGGGGCTGGCCTCGGCCACGATCATCGCCTCGACGATCCTTGCGGCGATGGTCGGCGTGATCGGCGCGGCGGTTGTGACGATGGGCATCATCGCCCTGCCGGCCATGCTGAAGCGCCAGTACGACCCCAAGATCGCGATGGGCTCGATCATGGCCGGCGGCACGCTGGGTATCCTGATCCCGCCATCGATCCTGGCCATCATCTATGCGGTGGTCGCCGAACAATCGGTGGGTGAGCTGTTCATCGGCGCGGTCATCCCGGGCCTGCTGCTGTCGGGGATGTACATCCTCTACGTCACACTGCGGTGCTATATCAATCCGGCGCTGGGTCCGGCAATTCCGGTCGAAGAGCGGGTATCCAACGCCGAGAAACTGCGCCTCGTCGGCAAGATGGCAGCGCCGATCACGCTGGTCGTGGTGGTGCTGGGCATCATCTTTTCCGGCGTGGCGACCCCGGTCGAGGCGGCGGGCATCGGCACTTTCGGCGCCTTCATCGTCGCCGCCATCCACCGCAAGCTGGACTGGCCAACGGTGCGCGAGGCCTGCACCACGACGCTCAAGGCCAGCGCGATGGTCATCTGGATCATGTTCGGCGCGACGATCTTTGTCGGGCTCTACGTGCTGGAAGGCGGGCAACAGTTCGTGCAGGACGCGCTGGCGGCTACGGGGCTGGGCCCTTGGGGCATCCTGATCCTGATGCAGGTGTTGCTGGTGATCCTGGGGATGTTCCTGGACTGGGTCGGCATCCTGCTGCTCTGCGTGCCGATCTTCGTCCCGATCATCAAGGCGCTCGGCGCGGCCGCCTTTGGCCTCGACAGCCCCGAGGACCTGGTGCTGTGGTTCGGCGTGCTCTACCTGGTGAACATGCAGATGTCGTTCCTGTCGCCGCCTTTCGGTTACGCGCTGTTCTACCTGCGTGGGGTGGCCCCGGATCACATCCCGATGACCGACATCTTCAAGTCGGCGCTGCCGTTCCTGTTCCTGCAGATCGTCGGGCTGGTGCTGTGCATGACGGTGCCAGAGATCATCACCTGGCTGCCAAGGCTGGTCTACGGCTGATGCCCTGAAGACAACGGCCCCGCCCGAAAGGCGGGGCCGTTTCGCGTTTGGCGGTCAGCGCGACGCTTCGGCCTCGATGGCCGGGCGCATTCCCTGATCCAGCATGACAGCCAGCCGCGCGATCACCGCATCGCGCCATCCGGGCGCCTCCGTCAGGCGCGCGGGGATCAGGTCGGGGATCGCAGTCAAGCGGTCGTGGAGGCCCTCGGGCGTGACCGGAACATCGGGCGGCGGGGTCAGCAGGGCGGACCTGGGGTCGCGCAGGTCATAGGTCTTGCCCGCTTCGTCGCGGCCCAGCGTGTAACGCATCCAGGCAGCGGTGGCGAAGGCGAAGGGGGCCAGTCCCTGCTTGCGGTCCGTCGCGTCGCAGGCGGCGGCAAAGATGCGCTGCGGCATCTTCTCGGTCCCGTCCATGGCGATCTGGTAGGTTTCATGCCCGAGGTGCGGGTTGGCGAACCGCGCGGCCAGGTCCTTGGCGTAAACAGTCAGGTCCACGCCGGGCAGGGGCGGCAGGGTGGCAGATGCGGCGGCCAGGTGCCGCCGAATCAGAGCCGCCAGCGCGGGATCGCCCATCACGTCGCGGACGTACCTGTGACCGGCCAAGAAACCGGCATAAGCCAGCATGGAATGGGCGCCGTTCAGCATCCTCAGCTTCATGTTCTCGAAGGGACGGACATCCTCGACAAAAACCGCGCCGCCGGCCTCCCACGCCGGGCGGCCATAGGGAAAGCGATCCTCGATCACCCATTGGCGAAAGCTCTCGCATTCGATGGCGCCGCGATCCTCCACCCCTGTCATCTCGCGGGCCAAAGCCAGCGTCGCCTCGGTGCGGGCCGGGGTGATGCGGTCAACCATCGTCGAGGGGAAGGCGACATCGTTGGCTATGTGATTGGCCAGATCCGGCGCAGTTTCTCGGGCGAAATCAACCAGCAGCGACCGGACGAGCGTGCCGTTTTCCGGAAGGTTGTCACAGCAGAGCACTGTAAAGGGCGGCGCGCCGGCCTGCCGCCGTTGCGCCAATGCCCAGACCAGAAGGCCGGCGACACCCTGCGGATCATCCGGATCTGCGAGGTCCGCGGCAATTGCCGGGTGGCTGCGGTCAATTCCGCCCGTGGCCCGGTCGATGCCATAGCCCTTTTCGGTGACGGTCAGCGAAACGATGCGCGTGGCCGGATCGCACAGCGCGTCCAGCACCGCGCGCCGGTCGGTGGACAGGCTCAGCGCGCGGTCGATGGCGCCGATGATCCGCGCCGTACTGCCTTCGACGCCACGTTCGATGAGGGTGTACAGCCCGTTCTGCGGTTTCAGTTCCGCGGCCGGTTCCAGGCTGCGCAGGCTGACGCCGGTGATGCGCCAGTCGCCACCCGCCGACGCGAGGGCGTCATCGGTATAGAGCGCCTGATGCGCCTTGTGAAAGGCGCCCAGTCCGATGTGGACGATGCCGGGCCCGTGGGCGGCCGGGTCATAGTCGGGCCGACGGACCCCCTGTGCCAGTTGGTCAAGCGTGCCGAGACGGGTCATGCCACCACCCGGGGCGACAGCGCGGCGATGATGCCGCGCAGTTCCGCCAGCCCCTTGAGGCGCCCGATCGACGGATAGCCCGGCTGTGCCTTGCGACCTAGGTCATCGAGGATGTCCTGCCCGTGGTCGGGGCGGAAGGGGATGGACCAGTCGGCACGTCCCTCGGCCTTGCGGCGGGCCTCTTCCTTCAGGGCGGCCTCGACAAGGGCCACCATGTCGGTGTCACCGCCCAGGTGCTCTGCCTCGTGGAAGGACCCACGCAGGTCCGGCGTCTCGCGTTTGACGTTGCGCAGGTGCAGGAAGTGCACCCGGTCGCCCAGCCGCTCCATCATGCCCGGCAGGTCGTTGTCGGGGCGCGCCCCGAGCGAGCCGGAGCACAGCGTGATGCCGTTGGCGGGCAGGTCGACCGCTTCCATCACCGCGCGGTACTGCGGTTCTGTCGACATGATGCGCGGCAGGCCCAACAGCGGGAAAGGCGGGTCGTCCGGGTGGCAGCACAGCCGCAGCCCCAGTTCTTGTGCGACTGGTGCGACCTCGGAGAGGAAGTCGACCAGGTGGTTGCGCAGGGTGGCTTCGCTCATGGCGGCGTATTCGGCCAGGTGCGCGCGCACGTCCTCGAGCGAGAATCGCTCTGCCGCCCCGGGCAGACCGTAGACGACGTTTCCGGCCAGCGCCTCCTTTGCCTCGTCGGACATCCCGGCAAAGCGGCGCGCGGCGGCCTCTTGCAGCTCGGCGTCATAGTCTTCCTTGGCGTTGTCACGCGCCAGGATATGCAGGTCGAAGGCCGCGAAATCGGTCAGGTCGAACCGCATGCAGGTGGCGCCGCTGGGCAGGCGCCAGGCCAGGTCGGTGCGGGTCCAGTCCAGCACCGGCATGAAGTTGTAGCAGATCACCTCGATCCCCGAGGCCGCCAGATTGTGCAGGCTTTCCTTGTAGTTGGCGATGTGCTGCCGCCAGTCGCCCTGCTGTTTCTTGATGTCCTCGGACACCGGCAGGCTTTCCACCACGGCCCAGTCCAGCCCCGAGGGGCTGCCATCGGAAAGGCGCGCGATCTCTGCCTGTCGTCTTGCGATCTCGTCGCGGCTCCAGACGGTGCCGGTGGGGACGTGGTGCAGGGCCGATACGATGCCTTCGGCCCCGGCCTGCGCCACGTCATCGGTTGTCACAAGGTCCTTGGGACCAAACCAGCGCCAGGTCTGCTTCATGATGTCCTCCCGCGTTGAAGTATTGCGGCTCTCTATCATCCTTCATGATTGCTGGCTAGTATGGAAGTATGGTAGTCAGCACCCGGGAGGACAGCGAATCATGAATGCCGAGGGCAGCGGAACCTGGGAACTTGATCCGACATTGCCGATTTCGCGGCAGGTCTTGCGGATTCTGCGCGAGCGGATCATCCACAACGACCTGAAGCCCGGCGACAGGCTGTCCGAGTCCGAGGTCGCCCGCACCTATGACGTCAGTCGTCAGCCCGTCCGCGAGGCCTTTATCCGCCTCGCCGACCTGGGGTTGCTGGCCGTCCTGCCGCAGCGCGGCACCATCGTCAGCCGTATCGGCTATTCCGCGGTGCTGGACGCGCGGTTCCTGCGTGAGGCGATCGAAGCCGATATCGCCAAGATCCTTGCGCGCTCGCCCGACCCTGCGGTCATTGCCGAGCTGCGCGCGCAACTGGCCAGGCAGGAAGAGGCCGAAGGCGGCGACCCCAATGATTTCATCGATCTCGACGAGCTGTTTCACCGCACCCTGGCCGAAGCGGCCGGAAAGCGCGGCGCCTGGAAACAGATCGAGGGGCTGAAGGCGCAGATGGACCGGGTCCGCTTCCTGTCGCTGGGTCATTTCCCGCTGCGCAAGCTGATCGCGCAGCATCACGACATCGTGGACCAGATCGAGCAGGGCGACGTCACCGGCGCCAACTCGGCGGTCCGGTATCACCTGCGCGAGGTTCTCAGCGACCTGCCGCAGATCGTGGCGGCCAATGCCGCCTATTTCGAACTGCCGGACGGCGACTTGCCGCAACCGGTGAACGCACCCATCCAAGGAGGAGAACAGGGATGACTTTTGGTTTCAGGATGACCGCAATCGCCGCAGCCGTGGCGGCCATGGTCGCAGCCCCGGTCGCGGCGCAGGAAATGACGCTCAAGCTGGGCCACCTCGCGAACGAGGACAACTCGTGGCACAAGGCCAGCGTCAAGTTCGGCGAGGAACTGTCGGCGCTGACCGACGGTCGCATCGCCGTCGAGGTGTTCCCGAACGAGTCGCTGGGCAAGGAAATCGACCTGATCAACGGCATGCAGCTGGGCACGGTCGACATGACGATCACCGGCGAAAGCCTGCAGAACTGGGCGCCGATGGCCGCGCTGCTGGCAGTTCCCTATGCCTTCCAGACCATCGAGGACATGGATGCCTTTGCCGCCGGCCCTGTGGGTGACGACATCAAGGCGCAGATCGTCGACAAGGTGCAGATCCGCCCGATCGCCTATTTTGCCCGCGGCGCGCGCGACCTGACCTCGAACCGGCCGATCACCACGCCCGCTGACCTAGACGGCCTCAAGATGCGCGTTCCGAACGTGCCGCTCTTCGTGGACGTCTGGAAGGCGCTGGGCGCCAACCCCGGCCCGATGGCCTTCTCCGAGGTCTTCACCTCGCTCCAGAACGGCACCATCGAGGCGCAGGAAAACCCGCTGGCCCTGATCCGTTCGGCGTCGTTCTACGAGGTCCAGAGCCACGTCAACCTGACCGACCACGTCCGGTCATGGATCTACCTGACCATCGCGGAATCCACCTGGGCCAAGCTGTCGGATGCCGACAAGGATGCCGTCATGGAAGCGGCAAAGCGTGCGCAGGCCTACGAGCGTGAGCTGTTCGAGAAGAGCCTGGCAGATGACCGCGCCTTCCTCGAGTCGCAAGGCATGACCTTTGTCGACGTCGATGCGGCAGCCTTCCAGGCCGCGGCCAAGGATGCCGTCCTGGCCAACGTCAACGACGAGATCAAGCCGATCGTCGAAGAGCTGTTCGCGCAGTAAGACCCGCGCGTTCGCATGAAAACCTGGCCGGTGCCGCGGGTGCGTGGCGCCGGCCTGATTGACAGGGGGTATACGGTGAAACACGTCGATCGCTTTATCCGGGCCGTTGTCCTGCTTGCCCGCATAGGGGCGGGGCTGGGCTTTGCGGTGCTGATGGGGGCCGTGCTGGTCCAGGTCATCGGGCGGCTGGCGGGCACCTCGCCGGTCTGGACCGAGGAACTGACCCGCTACGCGCTGCTTTACATGGTGGCCTTTGGCGCCGGGGCCGCGATGCGGTCGGGCGACCTGGTGAACGTGGATGTCATCAGCGAGGCGCTGCCCGCGCCGCTGCCGTGGATGCTGCGCCTGTTGGCAGCAGTGGCCACCGCCGGGCTGGCCATCTTCCTGCTGTCGCACGCCTGGCGCTATGTCTCCATCGGCAAGATGCAGACCTCTCCCGCGCTGGGTATCCGCATGGATTTTGTCCATTTCACCGTCTGGCTGATGCTGGTCGGGCTGGCCGTCTTTGCCGTGCTTCGTGTCATCGGGATGCTGTCCGGCACCGAAGACGGCAAACCTCACCGTCCCGAGGAGGAGTGATCCGTGGACGTTGCTATCCTCTTCTCTGTCTTCGTGGCCGGTCTTGCACTGGGCATTCCCGTCGCGATCACCCTTGGCCTGTCGTCGCTGGCCTACCTTCTGTTTTCCGGGATGCCCCCGGTCGTCATGCCGCAAAAGATGTACGCGGGGATGGATGTCTTTGTCCTGCTGTCGATTCCTGGATTCATCCTTGCAGGCAACCTGATGAATCAGGGGGGGATCACCCAGCGGATCATCCGTTTTGCCAACGCCATCGTCGGCTGGATCAAGGGCGGGCTGGGCCTGACGAATATCTCGGCCTCCATGCTGTTTGGTGGCATCACGGGGACCGCCGTGGCCGATGCCGCCAGCCTTGGCGGCGTTCTGATCCCGGGCATGAAGAAGGCGGGCTATCCGGCCGATTTCTCGGCCGCCGTGACCGCGGCCTCCTCGACCGTGGGGCCGATCATCCCGCCCTCTGTTCCGATGATCATCGTCGGCGCGCTGTCGGGGATTTCGGTCGGCAAGATGTTCCTCGCGGGCGCTATTCCCGGCATCTTGATGGGCGTTGCGATGATGGTGACCTGCTACGTCATCTCCGTCCGGCGGGGCTATCCCCACCAGCCCTGGCAAGGCTGGGGAGAGGTCGCGCGCAGTTTCGGCGGGGCGATCTGGGCCATCGCCATGACCTTCCTGATCATCTACGGGCTGCTGTCGGGCTACGCCACGCCCACCGAAACCGCCGTGGTGGCCTCTGTCTATGCCTTCATCGTCGGCGCTTTCATCTATCGTGAACTGCCGCTGCGAAAGGTGCCTGGCATCATCGCCGACAGCGCGGTGTCCGCGGCGGGCATCCTGGCGCTGGTGGGGTTTGCCAATGTCTTTGGCTGGATCCTGGTGTCGGAACGCATCCCGCAGGCCATCGCCGATTCCGTCCTGTCGGTGACCGAGAACAGGATCCTGGTGATCCTGCTGATCAACATCCTGCTGCTGTTCGTCGGCATGTTCATGGAAACCATCGCCGCGTTGATCATCCTGTTCGTGCCGCTTTTGTCGCTGTCGAACGCGGTGGGCATCGACCCGCTGCATTTCGCGACCTTCGCGGTGCTGAACCTGATGATCGGCCTGACCACGCCTCCGGTGGGGGTCTGCCTGTTCGTCTGCGCCAATATTGCCCGGCTGCCTCTGGCACCGGTCGTGCGCGCGATCCTGCCGTTTCTTCTGACCAACATCCTCGTGCTGCTGGCGGTTTCGTTCTTTCCGCCGCTGGCCACCTGGCTGCCATCCGTCCTGACCAACTGAGGAGGACCGACATGCAAACCCGAGTCTGCCGTCTTTACGGCGCCAATGACCTGCGCATCGAAACCGAGGAGGTCGCCGCGCCGGGGGCGGGAGAGGTGCTTGTCGCCGTCGCCGCAGGCGGGATCTGCGGTTCGGACATGCACTACCTGTCCGACGGTGGAATCGGCACCATCCGCGTCCGCGAACCGATCATCCTGGGCCACGAGGCCTCGGGCAGGGTGATGGCAGTGGGCGAGGGGGTGTCGCATCTGTCGCCGGGAGATCCGGTGGCGCTGAACCCCAGCCGCCCCTGCGGAGAGTGCGCGTACTGTGCCGAGGGCCTGCCCATGCATTGCCTGAATATGCGGTTCAACGGATCGGCCATCCGTCTGCCGCATGAACAGGGCTTGTTCCGCGACCGGATCGTGGTGGATGCCACCCAATGCATCCCCTTGCCGGAGGGGGCTGACCTGGGTGCTGTGGCCTGTGCCGAACCCCTGGCGGTCTGCCTGCATGCCGCGCACATGGCCGGAGACATCGCAGGCAAGCGGGTACTGGTCACCGGCGCTGGTCCCATCGGCGCGCTTTGCGTGGCCATCGCGGCGCGCGAGGGCGCAGCGGAGATCGTTGTCACCGATCTTCAGGACGCCACGCTGGAGGTCGCCCGCGCAATGGGCGCGACCCGTACGATCAACGTCGCCAGGGACCCCGATGCGATGGAGGCCTATGCCGCCGACAAGGGGCATTTTCACATCGTTTTCGAATGCTCCGCGGCCGCGCCTGCGATCCGCTCGGCCATCGCGACCCTGCGCCCGCGCGGTGCGCTGGTGCAGGTCGGCGTCGTTGGCGACACGCCTATGCCGATCAATGCATTGGTCGCCAAGGAAATCCGCGTTCAAGGCACCCATCGCTTTCACGAGGAGTTCGCTCAGGCTGTCGAGGCCATCACATCTGGCAGCATCGACGTGGGCCCGATCATCACCGCGCGCTTTCCGCTGGAAGAGGCAGCACAGGCCTTTGCGGTCGCCGGCGACCGGACGAAATCAGTCAAGGTGCACCTGACATTCGAGCCTGCGTGATGCAGTGATTTCGCCGTGATGACCGGTTCGATCTGGCCCGTGCCCTGCTGACAGGGGGCGGGCTTGACCGCGCGACAGTGCCTCGGCACCGGGGCGCGATCCGGAGCAAAGTCCAGGGGGCGGGCCGCGGGCGGGATGGTGGCGGGTCTTGCGTTCCCCCTGCGCGACTGGCCTGAGATGGCAATAGACACCGAAACCTGATGAAAAAATAGGCATCTGCACGTCACAAGACACCTGTCAGAGCGGGGGTTATCAAGACCTGTTTCCGCGTCGAATCGCGGCTATGCTACCCATGTTTGATAAAGTCATTGCATGGAGCCAGCCCCGTGACGTCACAGAATGCCGCCAGCCCGTCGTCCCGCTCTGGCCCGGGTCTGCCTCGCCGTGCGATCATCGGTGCGGTCCTGGTTGCCGCGGCATTGGGCGGCGCCGCGGCGCTGGGAATCGCCGGCGCGGCGCTGAAACCCGCCAGCGAGGATTTCGTGTTTAGCCGGGGAACGGGCTTTGCCGCCGGCGAAGAGGCGCGCCTCAAAGCTAGGTTTTCGCAGCTGGCCGCCGATGACCGCATTGTCATACGGATCACCGGTCACAGCGGCACCCAGGGCGACGAGGCCGCCAACCTGAAACTCTCCGAGGAGCGGGCCGAGACCGCGCGGCAGGTGGCGCTGGACGCTGGTTTCCCGCCACGTCGTATCGATTGGACCGGCGGCGTCGGCGGGGGTGATCCGTTGCCACGAGAGGACGGGACGGGCGATCGCGCCTACCAGTCCAGCCTCGCGCGGGTGACTCTGTCCTGGCAGGTGCGACCATGACCATGCACGACCGTGTTCTCCGTGCGGGCAGCCTGTCGGCGCGTACGCCGGTCCTGCCAATGATGCTGGTTCTGGTGACGGTGCTTGTGGCCGGACTGGCCTACCTGGCTTTCGTGCGCCTGCCGCTGTGGTTTCCTGGCGCCCATGTCGTCATGGCCCTGGTTCTGGGGCTGGCGCTGTCGCTGGGGGCGCTGATGCTGTTGCCCGCTCGGATGCTGCATTCCGAGGCGGCGTTGCTGTCCCATGCCTTCAGCCAATTGCACGGCGCCCGGTCCGGACGCCATGCCACGGCGCTGGCCACCGTGATCGAAACCCATGACCGTGCCCGCCGCATCCGTCGCATCGTGCCCGGAACACAAGCGGACATCGCCGCGCTGCTTACCCGGACGGCAGACAGGTTCGATGCCCTGGCGCGCAGCCTGTTCTATGCACCCGGCGAACTGCCGCGGGTACAGGCGGTGCTGGCACGGTCCGATCTGGTGGTCGAGGCGATCGAGACCCACGGTGCCCTGCGCGCCCGCACCGGCGGTGATGGCAAGGATGTCGAGACCAGCCGTGCGCACCTGCGCACCAGCATCCAGAGCCTGCACGACGCGCTGGACGGGCTGGAGGCGCGGGCGATCACATCTTTGCTTGAGAAGGTCGAAGTCGCCTCTTCGACCGCAGAGACCCTGCTGCGCCGCTGAGCGGCGCTGATTTTTCGGGGCCAGGTTCCCGACAACGACGAAGGACTTGTTATGAAGAAACTCTTTCGATCCTTTTGCACAGTGCTGGTTCTGTCCGTTCTAGGCCTGCCGGCGATGGCCGAGACCGGAGATCCGCTGGCCCAGGTCGTCACCAGCCCGGTGCGTGACTGTTCCGGCGGAACCACGCAGAAGATGCCGTTGATCGCCTGGGGGGCGGATGGTGTCGTCGTCCATGCCAACGGAAATTCCCTCACCCCGCGCGGCGGGTTGCTGCAGGACGCGGGGTGGGAACTGACGCTGTCGGTCAAGGACAAGTTCGCAGGTCAGGTCGAGGACTACCTTGCCTGCGACACCCCGTTCCTGCGCGGCACGCTGGGCATGCTGATGGCCGCCGCCCCGGTGACGGAGGCCGATCCAAGGACCGAGCAGATCGTATTCTTCAAGCACAGCTGGTCGGCCGGTGACGGCATCGTCGCGGGCGAAGGCATCCGCCGCCCCGCCGATCTGGCGGGCAAGCGGATCGCGATCCAGGCCTATGGCCCGCACGTCGATTTCGTGGGGCGGGTGCTCTCGGACGCGGGGCTCAGCTTTGACGACGTGACCGTGGTCTGGGCAGAGGCGCTGACAGGCGATGGCGACACGCCGGCCAATCTCTTTGCCGATGGCAAGGCCGATGCGGCGGCGGTGATCCTGCCGGATGCGCGCTTTCTGACCTCCGGCGGGGCCGTGGGCACCGGGGCCGAAGGGTCGGTCAAGGGATCGACGATCCTGATTTCGACACTGGAGGCCACTTCGGTGGTGGCCGACTACATCGCGGTGCGGGCGGACTATTTCGATGCCCACCGCGACGAGGTCGCCCGGCTGGTCAACGCGCTGTTCCGGGGCGAGGAAGAAATGCGCGCCTTCATGGCCGAAGAGGGCCACCCCGACCGTACGCAGATGGCCCAGCTGATGGCTGACGAGTTCCTTGGCGGGCTGCCGCAGGAAGAGGGCGTGTTCCTCTGGATGGACGCGATCACCGACGGCTGGTCGGGCAACGCCCGCCATTTCGCCGACCCGGCGGACCTGCGCCGCTTCGCCGTGCTCAGCCAGGAGGTGGCCACGGCGCTGCGCGGCGCGGGCATGATCGACTTCCCGCATGAACTGGCCACGGCGGAATGGGACTACACCGCTCTGACCGAAGGGCTGAAGAACCTCGACGACCGCCAGGTCGCGGCCTTCAACCCGGAAAAGGCGGCCCAAGCCGTCAACCGCCTGCGCCGCACCGGCCAGCTGGACGCCAACACCAAGATCGACTTCCAGGTCTATTTCGAACCGGACACGCCGGATTTCCCCGCCGACCTCTACGCCGAGGATTTCGCCGAGATCCTGCGCCTGGCCTCGACCTATTCCGGTGCGATCATCACGGTCGAGGGTCATGCCGACCCGCTGCACTTCCTGCGCAGGCAAAAGGACGGCGCGGCCAAATCGGAACTGCGCGGCATCCGCACCTCGACGCAGAACCTGTCGCTGCAACGGGCCATCGCCGTGGTCGATGCTCTGGAAACCTACGCCGAGGACAATGGCATCCGGCTGATCCGCGACCAGTTCATCGTCGATGGCGTCGGCATTTCGAACCCGGCGTTCAACCCGCCCACCACCGAGGCCGAGTGGCGGCAGAACATGCGCGTCGTTTTCCGGGTGCTGACGGCCCAGGCCGAAGCCACCACCTTCGATCCGCTATGACACGGGGGATGGTGACATGAGCAAGGCAAAAACCCTTCTGGTGGCCGTGGCCGGTGTCGTGGCTGCAAGCGGCTTTTTCATCTACAACACGGTGTCGGAGCCGACCACCTACGCCGCCTCGAAGGACATGGGGACCGTGGACTGGGAGGCGCTGGCCGCCTGGCCGCCGCTGATCGAGGTGCCGGACGTGGAAACCGTGCCGGACCCGGACCGCATCTTTACCATGATCGTGCTGGACGATTCCGGTTCGATGGGGTCCGACCTGGAACAGGCCAAGGCCGCCGTGCTGCAGGCCGTGCGCATGATGGACACCAACGACAGGGTGGGGGTCTTGGCGCTGAACGCCGGGTTGGTCCTCCCCTTCGAGACGGTCGAGGATGCCGCAGACATCCTTCCGGGCAGGTTGTCTCCACTGCGCTCCACCGGCTCGACCCCGCTCGGGCCGGCCCTGTCAGCCGCCCGTGACCTGCTGTCCGAAGAGGCGGCGCGCTCGCGCTCTTTCGGCACTTACCGGATCATCGTCACAACGGATGGCGCGGCGGACGATCCCGACCTGCTGGTGCGCGAGGTGATCGAAACGGTGAACAAGACTCCGGTGCAGGTCGCCACCATCGGCATCGGCATCGGGCGGCGCCACGTCCTGAACGCCGAGGGCCACACCAGTTATGTCGCGGTGGACGATGTCGGCAAACTGGCACAGGCGCTGCAGGCAGCGGTTGCCGAGAACGCCAGTTTCGATCCGATCACCGCCTTCGAGGGGGGCAACTAGGGCATGGGCCGCGCACTGCTGCAATGGGACGAATGGAACCCGGGACTGGACACCGACGACATGACCCTGGCCGAGGTGCTGGCGACCATGCCCGCCGCCGAGGCCGAGGATGTGCCGGAGATCATTCGGAAGTACGAAAATCCCGAGAGCCCTGACGCGCTGCCCGGCGCCATCAGCCTTGCCCGGCATGACTGCATCCATGTCCTGCTGGGCCGGGGCCTGCATGTCCAGGACGAGGCCTTCATCATCGGGGCGACGATGGGCGCGGCCTCGGACATCACGGATGAGGCGGTCGACACCTTCATCCATGTGTCCACGACGCTTTACCCCAAGGTCTGGCAATTCAGCCCCGAGCACATCCCCAGCTATCGGCTGGGGGTGGGCTATTCCATCGACAACCTGCCGAACCGGGATCTGCACCTTGTCCCGCTGGAGGAAGATCCCTGGCAGTCGATGACCGTGCGCGAGGTGCGCAGGCATTTCGGCATCGTCAAGGAAGAGCTGCGCGCCTATTTCCGTAAGGCCGAACTGCTGGTGCCGGGCACGCGTGCCACGCGGCGGCTGGATACTTCGGCCCAAAGGCGCGACCAGTCCTTGAGCTACCGCGACAGCGATGACTGACGGTCAGGCCGGTTCCGCCTGCATCAACCGGCAATCCAGCGTCGGGAGGACATGCGACCCGGCGGCCCGTGCCATCGCCCAGGCAAGGGCGAGGTTGCTGCCGAAGACCGGCAGGCCCAACTCCCGTTCCAGCGGTCCGATCACGTCCAGCGTGCGCAGATTGGTGCAGGACAGGAATATTCCGTCAACGTCCCCGTGCCGGGCGACCTGACGCGCGGCGGCGACGACGCTGTTTCCCGAGATACGTGCGACGTTGGCCTCGATCGCCTCGCCGAAATGCACGGCGCGGGTGACATTTGTCCCCCTGCCGGCCAGGGCATCGCAGACGGGCTGTGCCACGTCCGGGCGATAGGGCGATACCAGTCCCAGACGATGGATGCCCAGGAGACGGCAGGCGTCGCGCGCGGCGCTCAAGGGATTGCAGACGGCGTCTGTCCGGCAGGCACCGTTCACCAGTTCCGTCACGCGGTCGGCGCCGATCATCGTGGTGCCCGAGGTGCAGCCATATCCTACGGCGGCAAACTGCGCCGCGGGCGGCAAGAGCGCGGTCACGCGCGGCAGGTCCGCCTCCATCCGGCCCAGTGTTTCCGGCGTTGCCTCGGCCCCCGAGGGAATGCGCGTTACATGGAGGGCGACGTTTGCACCGGGAAAGATGCGGCGGAAGTCACTTTCGATGGTCTCGTCCACATGCAGGACGATCAGGCCCAGGCGGATTGTCTCGGGGGCGTCGAGGTCGAAGGGAAAGCCGGTCATATCCCGATCTCTGGCAGGTCGAAAGGCGCGCGTTCCGTCAACAGTTCCGGCCCGTCGGCGCGCAGCACGATATCCTCTTCGTGGACAAGGATCCGACCCGGCGCGATCTCGACAGAGGGTTCCAGCGTCAGCACCATGTTCTCGCGCAGGGGGGTGCGGTCCCGATCGGTGAAAGAGGGCCATTCGGTCAGCGTGATGCCCAGTCCGTGCCCCAGCCTGCCGCCGCCGGGCGTCGCGCCGCGTTCGGACAGGGCGCAGGTCAGCAGCCGGTGCGCATCCCGTGCGGTCATGCCGGGGCGCAGGCGGTTCAGGGCAACCTCTGTCGCCTCGTACAGCGCGTTTTGCGTGCGGCGGGTGTCGTCATCGGGGGGGCCGATGCTGAAATTCCGGTCGAAGTCGCAGAAATACCCGTTCTTCACCGCGCCCGTGTCCAGCATCAGAACGTCGCCGCGTTGGACCGGGACGGACAAGGGTGGCGAGATCACGTCGCCATAGCCGCCCGGACCGGCACCGCCTGCGGTGTAGCTGACCCAATCGGCCCCGGCCTCCAGCAGGGCGCCCTGGAAGCCGCGAAAGATCGCGTCAAGATTGCGCTCGGCGGCAACGAGGGCGGGCACGGCGTCAAAGGCGCGCGCGGCGAGGGTGCAGGTCTCGCGGATGGCGGCGATTTCCAGTTCGGACTTGATCTCTCGGACGCGCTGCACCGTGTCCGTTGCGTCGGCAAAGGCGCGGGGGGCGAGCGCTGCGGTCAGGCGGCGGTAGTCGGCCAGCGGCATCCGCAGGCTGGTCTCCAATCCCATCGGCAGTCCGATCCGTCCCCTTTCCGGCACCAGCGCGGCCAGCGTGTCGGTCAAGAGGCCGATGCCGTCGTCCACCGGGTCAGGCGCGGGCCAGGTGCGGATATCGCCCAGATGGCACTGCCCCATCAGGTGGGCGCCGATCTCCGGGATCACCGCAACGGGGTCTCCCTTGGCGGGCAGCACGATGAACCAGGGACGGGCCGGGCTTTCCCAGAAGCGGGTCAGGAAGCCCGTCAGGTAGAAGACATCCGCGGCGCCGGTCAGCAAGAGCGCATCCTCGCCCGCCTCGGCCATGCGAGCCTGCAGCGCGGTCCAGCGGCGGCGGTATTCACCCGCGCCGAAACCGGGGCGCCCGTCAGCCATCCTCGGGGCCTTCGCTGAGCACCGCAAGCACCCGTGCCTCTGTCCCGATCCCCGGCAGCCCGGCAATCAGCGCGGCCAGGCCCGCCCCGCCCGAGGGGGTGGTGGCCAGCCCGCCCCGGGCCAACGTGGCGACACCATCCTGCGCCTCGGCTTCGGCGATGGTCGCAAATCTGTCCGCATCCCGCGACAGCCCGGCCAAGGCGATCATCGAAGGCGTCTTGCAGTCGAGGCGCCCCATGCAGGATACCGGCCCCGGTGCGGTCACGGCGCGGCCTGCGCGGATGCTGTCCCGCAAGGCAGGGGCGGCATCCGGTTCCACGACGACGATCTGCAGGGTATCCCCCCAGGCGGCGCGAAAATGCGCGGCGAGGGCTGCGGCCATACCGCCGACGCCGGCCTGCAACAGGATATGCGTGGGCGGTTCGGGTACCTGATCCACGGCCTCGGCGGCCAGTTGCAGGTAGCCCTCCATGACCGCCAGCGGCGGATCGGTGTAGCCCTCCCAGGAACTGTCGGACAGCAGGGTCCATCCCTTGTCGGCGGCGGCCTGTTCGGCGGCGGCCATGCTGTCCTCGTAGGTGGCGCCCGCGCGCACGACCTCGGCGCCCTTGGCACGTAGCCGGTCGGCAAAGGCCTCTGGCACGGAGTCGGCCAGGTAGATCACCGCGCGGGCGCCAAAAACGGCGGCCCCTGCGGCCACCGACAGACCGTGGTTGCCCGCGCTGGCCGCGACATAGGTGCGGCCAGCGGCCGAGGGCGGGTCGCCGCCCGCATCGCAGGCGTCTCGTGCGATGGCGTAGGCGGCGCCAAGCGCCTTGAAACTGCCCAGACCCATGCGCCCGCTCTCGTCCTTGATGTTCAACACGGCCACACCGCAGGCAGAGGCCAGTTCTGGCGCATCATGCAGCGGCGTGGGCGCATGTTTCGGGCAACGCGCCAGAAGAGCCGAGACGGGTGCCGGATCAGAGGCGGGCAGGGGCCAATCCTGCAAAATCCCCTTGCCCCGGAACGGGTTTGGCTCGATCTCTGGCACGTCGCTGACCTCCGGCGCGGTTTCGCATTCCCGCCGAGCCTAGGCGCATTCCCCTGACCGCGCAATCGCGGTGGGACAGGCCGTCAGCCGTCGGGGGCCGGCTCCGAGAAATGGTCGGGAAAACGGGCACGTAGCACGTCAAGGCGGCTGATCGTGCCGGAAAGATGACTGCGCATCGCCTCTGTCGCCGCCAATGCATCGCCAGTCTCGA
The DNA here is from genome assembly GCF_030733205.1 of Mameliella sp. MMSF_3455. GTDB lineage: Bacteria > Pseudomonadota > Alphaproteobacteria > Rhodobacterales > Rhodobacteraceae > Antarctobacter. Next base: position 9,228 of record NZ_JASHJL010000039.1, on the reverse strand, counting down.
TCCCGGTTAGGATGCGTTTGTGGTGGTCCACGATGTCGGCCATCTTTCCCTCGGACGGGAGATCCAGCCTCTGGCAGCGCAGCAGGTGGCCCATCCGCCGGACCAGCATCTGCTGCAGGTTGGTCATGCCGACGCCGGCGAACAGCGTCCGGTGATAGGCACGGTCCAGTTCGTAGAACATGCCCATCTGTTCGGTGTCGCCGACAAGGGTCTCCTGCATCCGCACGATGGCGCGGGCGCGGCCCTGGATCGTCGGCTGCGGGGCCAGGGCGAGGCGGCGCACCACCTCGGTTTCGACGGCAATGCGCAGGAATTGTGTTTCGTACAGTTGGTCGACGTCGATCCGGTTCACCACGGTGCCCGACTGAGGCATGATCCGCAGCAATCCGTCCTCTTCCAGCCGCTGCATCGCCTCGCGCACGGGGGTCAGGCTGACGCCGTATTCCTGCGCAAGCGCGTTCCGCGAGAGCGAGGTGCCGGGCGGGTAGTCCAGCGACACGATCTTGCGGCGCAACGCGTCATAGACCGTCCCCGCAGCCGAGGTCGGGGCGCTTTTTGCCGTGTCGCCAAAGCTTTGTTCAATCGAGGCCATCATCGGACCACTCCCTGCGCCCACCCTGCGAATGACGAGGATCTAGCAGGGCGGCGTTGGTATTCAATCAAGATTGACCGGTTGTATCAACTAATATATTAGTTTGGCCAGCTGCCGATATACCCGCGTGAGAAAGCGTGACGCGCAGCGAAGAACGGGAGGAATTTATGAAATTCGAGATGCTCAAGACGCTGTCCAGGGCAGGGGTCGTGGCGGTCGCAGCCCTGGCCACGGCCAGCGCGGCCACTGCCGCGGACCGCGTGCTGAAGATCCAGACTTCGTCCAACGCCAGCCACGCCTCGCTGGCCTACCTGAACGAGGAATGGGTGCCCAAGCTGGAGACCATGACCGGTGGGTCGCTGACGGTCGAACTGCTGCCGATCAACGCGGTTGTGCCGCGCCGCGAAACCCCCGAAGCCATCGGTGTCGGCATCCTTGACGGCGATCTGACCTCGATCAATTATTTCGCCGGTGTCGATCCCGCCTTTGCCCTGATGGGTGACTTGATCGCCGGGTACGACTCCGCCGACCAGATCCAGGCCTTTTGCGCGCAGGGCGGCGGCAAGGAAATGCTGCAAAAGCTCTATGACGAACATTTCCCGGGCGTCCATGTGGTCGGCTGCGGCGCCTATGCGCGCGAGGCCTTCGTCTCCAAGGTGCCGGTGCGCGGCGTGGCCGATCTTGAGGGGCTGAAGATCCGCTCGCCCGAGGGGCTGGCTGCCGACGTGTTCAAACGCGCAGGCGCTGCGCCGGTCTCGATGGCCGGGTCGGAAACCTACGGCGCGCTCGAAAAGGGCGTGATCGACGCGGCGGACAACTCTGCCTACGCCAACAACGATGCCAACGGCATGCACAAGATCGCCCAGTACCCGATCTACCCCGGCATCCACTCGACACCGATCCTGCAATTCACCGTCTCCGAGCAGGTCTGGGAAGAGCTGACTGAGGCAGAGCAGGTTGCGCTCGAGACCTGGTATCTTGCTGCCTACAACGGTCTGCGCCAGCACTTCGACCGCCTCGACCGCCAGCTTGTCGCCCGCGACAAGGCCGAGGGTGAGATTACCGTCATCGACTGGCCGCAGGAAGAGCGCGACAAGTTCCGCAAGATCGCCCAGGAAGCCTGGGAAGACTTTGCCGCCGGGTCGGACCTGGCCAGGGAAGTCTACGACGCGCATGTCGCCTTCATGAAGGAGGCCGGCCTGCTCTGAGGTTCGCCGCAATTGACAAGGGCACGCCCGCCAGCCGCGGGCGTGCCATGCCGCGCCCAAGACACCGGACCAATACACCAATTGACGCGCTACAAGACCGCCCCGCATCCCGGGGGCGGCCGGGATAGGAACATCGAGCGATGACGCGCAACCTAGACGACGCCCTGGACCAGACCGAGATCGAGATCGGCGCCCAGGACCCGCTGCACGAAGAAGCGGACCTGCCGCGTTCGCAATACACGGTGGTCGAGCATACCAGCCACATCACCGGCATCGCCATTTCCACCTTCTACATGGTCGCGGCTCTTGCGACCCTCTGGGAGGTGTTTTCCCGTTATGTCCTGCACGCGCCCACCTACTGGGCCTTTGAAACGGTCATGACCATCGTCGCCGCCGCATGGATGTTGTCGGCGGGCTACGTCACCATGAAACAGCGCCATATCGCGATCACGGTGATCCACAACATGGCCAGCAAGGCGCAGCGCTGGTGGCTGGAACTTTTCGCGATGATCGTCGGTATCATCGCGCTCTACATGCTGCTCAGCGATGCCTCGATCCGGGCCTATGACAGCGTCGGACGGATCGAGAAATCGGGCTCTGCCTTCAACTCGCCCATGCCGATGATGATGAAGAGCCTGATGGTCATCGGCGGTTTCATGTACCTTGCCCAATTGATGATGAACCTGCATCGGCACCTGTCGAGCAAGCCCGCCAAGCTGGCGGTCAAGGTGGTTGGCGGGTATTTCATCGTCTATTTCATCTCGGCTTTCCTGGCGCATGTGCTGGACGTGCAGATCGCGGTGATGTTCTCGGACTTCATCACCGAGATCGGCAAGGCGATGGACCCGTCCAAGGCGCTGAAACTGCGCGAGATGGATCTGGGCACGATCTCGATCATCATGGTGGTGCTGCTTGTCGCCCTGATGATGACGGGCATGCCGCTGGGCATCGTGACGCTGTTTGTCTCGGTGGTCATGGCGATTGGCTTCTTCGGTCCGCGCGGCCTGTTCCTTGTGTCGTCCAACGCCGTGGGCCTGCTGGAACACTACAGCCTGGTTGCCGTGCCCTTCTTCGTTCTCATGGCCTCGATCCTGGAACGGGCGGGGATTGCCGAGGATTTGTTCGATGCCATGTCGATCTTTGCCGGCAACCTGCGCGGCGGCGTGGCGGTGCAGACCACGGTCGTGGCCGTGATCCTGGCCGCCATGTCCGGCGTCATGGGCGGCGAGATCGTGATGCTGGGCCTCGTGGCGCTGCCGCAGATGTTCCGCCTTGGCTATGATCGCAAGCTGTCCATCGGGTTGATCTGCGCCTCGGGCGCGTTGGCCACGCTGATCCCGCCGTCGATCATCATGATCGTCTACGGCCTGGCGGCGGAGGTCGGTATCGGTGATCTCTTCATGGCCGGAGCCATTCCGGGGATCATGCTGGCGGTCTTTTACGCGGGCTACGTCCTGCTGCGGGTGAACCTGAACCACAGCCTGGCCCCCACCGCCGCCGAAGTGGCCGAGATCACCGGATCGGAACAGAAGCTGTCCAAGGATCGCCTGACGGCCGTGATCCTCTGCATCCTGCTGATCGCCTCCGTCATGGGGTCGATCTACGGCGGCATCGCCTCGGTGACGGAAGCCGCGGCCGTGGGCTGTATCGGGGCGCTCTTCATCGCCGCCGTGCGCCACAAGTTCCAATGGGACGTGCTGTCGGCCGCCATGTTGGGCACGATGACCACGGTCGGCACCATCATCTGGCTGGTGCTGGGCGCGGTCAGCTTTGTCGGCATCTTCAATCTCGTCGGCGGCGGAGAGTTCATGCGCTCGCTCTTCCTTGACCTCGGGCTGTCGGCGCTGGGCACGGTGCTGGTGATGATGCTGATCCTGATGGTGCTGGGCACGTTCATGGAATGGATCGCCATCGTGCTGATCACCGTTCCCGTCTTTGCGCCGGTGATCATGACGCTGGCGCCCGACCTTGGCCTGACCGAGGATCAGGCCAAGATCTGGTTCGGCATCCTTTTCGTCATGAACATCCAGATCTACTTCCTGTCGCCGCCTTTCGGACCGGCCTGTTTCTGGCTGAAATCCGTGGCGCCCAAGGATGTGACCCTGCAGGAAATCTTTCTGGCGGTGCTGCCCTTCATCGGGTTGCAGGTCGTCGGCCTGCTGCTGGTGATGTTCTTCCCGCAGATCGCGCTTTTCCTGCCTGAATTCCTGAACTGAGGAGAGACCCAATGATCGGACGCGACAGTCACGACGACATCAACGGTTACGGAATCTGGCCCTGGGTCTTCGGTCTTGCGCTTGCGGCGCTGATCGTCTTCCTGATGTTCCAGTACGCACAACCGATTTCCTGAGAAAGACCGGACAATGACCAAGAAACCCGAAGACCTCCGCTCTGCCCGCTGGTTCGCGCCGGATGACCTGCGTTCGATGGGGCACCGGTCACGCGCGATGCAGATGGGGCTGGACGGCGAAGACTGGGAAGGCAAGCCGGTCATCGCCATCATCAACACATGGTCCGACTTGTCGCCCTGCCACCACCACCTTCGCGACCGCGCCGAGTTCGTGAAGAAGGGCGTCTATCAAGCGGGTGGCATGCCGGTCGAAATGCCGGTACACAGCTTTTCGGAACAGTTCCTGAAGCCGACTTCGATGCTCTACAGGAACATGGGCGCGCTGGAGGTGGAGGAGACTCTGCGCGCCCACCCCATTGATGGCGTGGTCTTGCTTGGTGGCTGTGACAAGTCCACCCCGGCGCTGGTCATGGGGGCGGTCAGCATGGGGCTTCCCTTCATCTTCATGCCCGCAGGTGCCATGTTGCGCGGCAACTACGCCGGGCAGAAGCTGGGCTCTGGCACGGATGTCTGGAAGTACTGGGACGAACGTCGCGCAGGCACCATCGGCAAAGAGCAATGGATGGGCGTGCAGGGCGGTATCGCCCGCAGCTATGGCACATGCATGACCATGGGCACCGCCAGCACCATGATGTCGATTGCCGACGGCTGGGGCCTGACCCTGCCGGGCGCCTCGTCGATTCCGGCACCGGACGCGGGACACAAGCGCATGGCCGCCGCCTGTGGCCGCCGCGCCGTGGAAATGGTTTGGGAAGACCTGACACCGGACAAGATCATGACGCCGGAATCCACGCGCAACGCGGTCACCGTGGCGATGGCCACCGGCTGTTCGACCAATGCCATCATCCACCTGATCGCGATGGCGCGCCGCGCCGGGATCCCGTTGACGCTGGAAGACCTGGACGAGATCGGCCACGGCACGCCGGTGATCGCCAACATCCGTCCCTCGGGCAAGGAATACCTGATGGAGGATTTCTTTTATGCGGGCGGTCTGCCGGCACTGATGAAGGAACTGGGGGGCAAGCTGGACCTGTCGGTCATGACCGTGAACGGCAAGACGATGGGCGAGAATATCGCCGAGGCGGTCAACTACAACGATGACGTGATCCGTCCGCTGTCCAACCCGGTCTACCACGAGGGATCGCTGGCGGTGCTGCGGGGCAACCTTGCCCCCGATGGCGCGGTCATCAAGCCGGCGGCGATGGACCCGAAGTTCCAGAAACATTCCGGACCCGCCATCGTTGCCGACAGCTATGCCCAGCTCAAGGAGATCATCAACGACGAGGATTACCCGATGACGCCGGACCATGTTATGGTCCTGCGCAACGCGGGGCCGCAGGGTGGACCGGGGATGCCGGAATGGGGCATGATCCCGATGCCCAAGGCGCTGTTGAAACAGGGACATCGCGACATGCTGCGGCTGTCGGATGCGCGCATGTCGGGCACTTCCTACGGGGCTTGTATCCTGCACGTCGCGCCCGAGGCCTTCGTCGGCGGGCCGCTGGCCCTGATCGAGACGGGCGACATCATCGAGATCGACGTGCCCAACCGGGCGCTGAACGTGCGTCTCACGGACGAGGAGCTGACCGCGCGCCGTGCCAACTGGACGGCGCCCGAGCCACGCTTTGAACGCGGCTATGGCTGGATGTTTTCGAAACATATCGAGCAGGCCGACAAGGGATGCGACTTCGACTTCCTGCGCTCCGAGTTCGGTGGACCGGTACCGGAACCGGAGATCAACTGACCTTTCCCCTTGCAATGGCCCCGGACCTGTTCCGGGGCTGTTGCCGACAGACGATCCCGGCGGGGGCCGGGACTCAGGAGCTTTGACATGACCGAATTGAGCCAGGCCCTGACGGGCGTCTCCGGAATTCTCGTCAACCCGTTCGACAGCGCCGGAGAGATCGCGCCGGACCTGCAAAAGCCGGTGGTGGATCGGGCGGTTGCCGCGGGCGTGCACGTCCTGACTGCCAATGGCAACACCGGCGAGTTCTATGGTCTCACCGTGGACGAGGCCTGCGCGATGGTCGCGGCCGCCGGGGCCCATATCGCGGGGCGGGTGCCGATGGTTGCGGGTGTCGGTCGTGGCGTGCGCGATGCGGAGCGCCTGGCCGGGGCCTCGCACGCCGCTGGCGCCGCGGCCTTGATGATCCACCAGCCGCCCGATCCCTTCGTCGCGCCCCGCGGTCTTGTCGATTATGTCCTCGCGGTTCGCGAGGCGGGGCAGGGGCTGCCGATCATCCTCTACCTGCGCAACGATGCCATCGGCACCGATGCCATCGCCGCGCTCTGCAACGTCGAGGGCGTCGTCGGCGTCAAATGGGCCACGCCCAACCCGATGAAGCTGAAGGCCGCTATCGCCGCCTGTCCCGATCACATCATCTGGACCGGCGGCCTGGCCGAGGTCTGGGCGCCTGCCTTCTACGCCGTGGGCGCGCGCGGCTTTACCTCGGGCCTGATCAACGTCTGGCCGGAACGCTCCGTGGCGATCAACACCGCGCTGGAAGGCGGCGACTACGCCGAGGCGCGCCGCCTGATCGCGGAAATGCAGGTCTTCGAGGACATCCGTGCCGAGGACCAGGGCGGCGCCAACGTGCCTGGCGTCAAGGCGGCTTTGCAACTGATGGGCGAGGATTGCGGCAGCGCCCGCCCGCCCGCGGCCTGGCCCCTGACCGACAGTCAGATGACCCGCTTGCGCGCTTTCATGACAACCAACGGCCTGATCTGAGGACCAAATCCATGAGTGACACCCCGATGAACCCGGAAACCAAGTCCAAGCTGGAACAGGTTTCCGTCGCAACACTGGCCACCGCGCTTTACAAGCGGGGCCTGCGCCACCAGGTCATCCAGGACGTGCGCCCCCTTGGCCAGAAGGGCCGCAACATGGTCGGGCCCGCGTTTACCCTGCGCTACATGCCCGCCCGCGAGGACCGCAACCAGCTGGTCGAGTTCCGCAACCCCGACCATCCCCAGCGCAAGGCGATCGAGACCTGCCCGCCCGGGCACGTCATGGTCATGGACAGCCGCAAATCGGCCCAGGCCGCGAGCGCGGGCGACATCCTGATCACCCGGCTGATGGTGCGGGGCGGTGCCGGTGTCGTGACCGATGGTGGCTTTCGCGACGCCATGAACATCGCGAAACTGGACATGCCGGCTTATCATTCACGCCCTTCCAGCCCGACCAACCTGACCACAAACGAGGCCATCGACATCAACGTCCCCATCGGCTGCGGCGATGCGCCGGTCTTTCCCGGCGACATCGTGGTGGGCGACGATGACAGCGTCATCATCATCCCCGCGCATCTCGCGGACGAGATCGCGGACGAGGCCATCGAAATGACCGCTTACGAGGATTTCGCGCTCGAACAGGTCCAGAACGGGCAGACGATCATCGGCCTCTACCCGGCCACCCAGGAGGAAAACCTCGAGAAGTTCGCCGAGTGGCGCAAGGCGAACAACCGCTGATGCCCGCCGCGCCGGTCATCCGCCTTGACCCGCGCGACAATGTGGTTGTCGCGCGGATCGCGCTGGCTGCAGGCACCGAGATCCCGGAGGAAGGGGTGACCGCCCTGCAGGATGTGCCGGCGGGCCACAAGCTGGCCACGTCGCACATCGCCAAGGGCGCGCCGGTGCTGAAATATGCCACGGTGATCGGCTACGCCGGAGAGGACATCTCTCCCGGCACCTGGATGCACAGGCACAACGTGCTGGTGGACGAGATCCAGAAAGACTATCGCTTCGGCAAGGACTACATCGCGGCGGAACTGCTGCCCGAGGATCAGCGCGCAACCTTCCAGGGTTTCGAACGGGCGGATGGCCGGGTAGGCACGCGCAATTATATCGGTGTCTTCATCACGGTGAACTGTTCGGCCACGGTTGCGCGCAAGATCGCGGCCTATTTCGACGACGAACGGTTGGCCGAGTTCCCCAATGTCGACGGCGTCGCGCCCTTCATCCACAATCAGGGATGCGGCATGGAGGCAACGGGTGAGCCGATGGACCTGCTGCACCGGACGCTAGCCGGGTACATCCGGCATCCGAACATGGCGGGCGCGGTGGTCTGTTCGCTGGGGTGCGAGCGCAACTCGCTGGAACGGTTCTTTGCGGATACCGCTCTGGAAACCGGGCTTATGCTGCGCACGGTCCGGATGCAGGACGTCGGCGGTACGGCGGCAGCCATCGAGGCGGGCAAGGCGGCGGTGCGCGAGATGCTGCCCGAGGCGAACAAGGCCAAGCGCAGCCCGCAGCCCGCCGCGCATCTCAAGATCGGGCTGCAATGCGGTGGCTCGGACGGGTTTTCCGGCCTCAGCGCAAACCCGGCACTGGGGAGGGCGGTGGATATCCTGGCCCGTCACGGAGGTACCGCGATCCTGTCGGAGACGCCCGAACTCTACGGGATCGAACACACCCTGACGGCGCGGGCGCGGGACGAGGAGACGGGCCGCGCGCTTCTCGACCGGATCAAGTGGTGGCTGGACTATACAGACGGGAGGGATGTCCAGATGCAGGGGGTGGTCGGCCCCGGCAACCAGGCGGGTGGGTTGGCCAATGTGATCGAGAAATCGCTGGGCGGGGCGAAGAAGGGCGGCATGACCGGCATAGAGGCGGTCTATCGCTACGCCGAACCGGTCACGGCGCGCGGGCTGGTCTTCATGGACACGCCGGGGTACGACCCGGTGGCAGCCACGGGCCAGATCGCAGGCGGCGCCAACCTCGTCTGTTTCACCACCGGTCGGGGCAGTTGTTTCGGGTCCTTCCCGGCGCCGACGATCAAGCTGGCGACCAACACGCCGATGTTCTTGCGCATGTCGGGGGACATGGACATCAACTGCGGCGCCGTCATCGACGGCGAGACAACGCTGGACGCGATGGGAGAGGAGATCTTCGACAGGATCCTGGCCATCGCCTCTGGCGAGACATCGAAAAGCGAGGCGCTGGGTGTCGGCGCCGAGGAATTCGCTCCCTGGCCCATCGGGGTCACAGGTTAACGAAAGGACAGATCATGCTGGACAAAAGCAGCTTCACCCCCCACGGTCGTCATCTGATCGCGGGAGAGTGGGTCTCTGGAGAGACGACCT
>NZ_JASHJL010000038.1 GCF_030733205.1 Mameliella sp. MMSF_3455 | reverse complement strand
TGCCCCGGACCCCCGAGGTAATTTTCAAACCAAAGCAGCAGAAGGCCGGGTCTCAGCCCTCCGCGTCCGCCTCATAGGCTTCGATGATGGCCGCGACAAGCGGGTGGCGCACCACGTCCTTGCCGGTGAAATAGTTGAACGAGATGCCGGGCACATGGTTCAGCAGGCGTTCCGCGTCGGCCAGCCCCGATGGCACGCCACGCGGCAGGTCGATCTGTGTCCGGTCGCCGGTGATCACCATGCGCGAGCCTTCGCCAAGCCGGGTCAGGAACATCTTCATCTGCATGGTGGTCGCGTTCTGCGCCTCGTCCAGCACGACAAAGGCATTCGACAGCGTGCGCCCGCGCATGAAGGCCAGCGGCGCGATCTCGACCGACTTTTCCTCGCGCATCTTGGCAAGCTGCTTGCCCGGCAGGAAATCGTTGAGCGCATCCATCAAGGGCTGCATGTAGGGATCGACCTTTTCCTCCTGCGTGCCGGGCAGAAAGCCCAGCCGCTCGCCCGCCTCGACGGCAGGGCGGCAGAGGATGATCTTGTCGACCTCGCCGGTGATCAGCATGTTCACGCCGACCGCAACCGCCAGGTAGGTCTTGCCGGTGCCCGCCGGACCGATGCCAAAGGCCATTTCGTTGGCGTAGAGCGATTGGACATAGGCCTTCTGCGCGTCGGTGCGCGGCTCGATCAGCTTCTTGCGGGTCTTGATCTCGACCTTGCCGCCGCTGAACATCTCAAGCTGCTCGTCGGGTTCCTCGTCCTCCATGCGAAAGGCACGGTCGATGTCGCCGCGATCCACCTCGCGGCCCTGTTCCAGCCGCTCGTACAGCGTGCGCAGCACCTCCGCCGCCTCGGGCACCGCGTCCTCGGGGCCGTGAATGGCCAGCTGGTTGCCGCGGCGCAGGATCTGCACCCCGGTACGGGCCTCGATGTCTGTCAGATTGCGATCGAACTCTCCACAAAGATCGATCAGCAGTCGATTGTCTGGAAATTCAACGATGGCTTCGGTCAATGTGCCCGCTGTCAAACCCGTCTCCTGCACAGGGCCGTCCGAATCCGGACGCGTGTTTCTGCTAGATATGGTGCACCCGGCAGTCCGATGGCGCAAGTGTCGGTCGCGGCTTGGCGCGGAATGTCATTCAAGTGCCACAAAAACAGACCGCGCGGCAGATGCCGCGCGGCCCATCTAGACCCTGCGTGCCTCTCAGGGTCGGGATTACAGCGGGTCGCCGATGATCGAGGTCGAGCCCCCCTTGAAGTCGCCCGTGGCGACGGTCGGGGGCGCGATGCCCGAGCAGACCGGCTTGCCGTATTTGTCCAGGCGCTGCGAGAGATAGCCTTCGACACCGTCGTCGATGATCCAGTGATCGCAGCCGTTCGGATCGACCCAGATGCCGGCCTTCATGCTGGTCAGGTCGTTGCTGTCGATGGACTGGCGGTCGCGACTCTTGTCCGGGCCGACCGGGTCGCAGGCGGCAAGGCCGGCGGCAGCGACAACCAGAAGGATCGGTTTCACGAAGTTCATTGTCCTTGTCCCTTCTGGATTACCGGAAGCAGAGAATTTCGACACGGCGGTTCTTGGCCATGCCCTGTGCCGTCCGGTTGGAGGCAATCGGCATCCGCTCGCCATAGCCGCGCACGTCGGTGATGTTGGCCCCGACGGAACGGGCGATCCGGGCCACGGCCATCGCGCGGTTGTAGCTCAACTTGATGTTGTACTCGTCCGAGGCGCGGCTGTCGGTGTGACCGGCAATCACGTATCCCACGGCAGAGGCGCTGCGAAAGAACTCCGCGATGCGCGCCTGGCCGTGCCTGGAGATCTTGTAGCTGTCGGTGGCAAAGAACTGGTCGGCATTCATCACGCCGCAGGTGTTGGCACGGCGGCAGACCGGGATGCCCTTGCGGTCGACATGGGGGCTCATGTAGCCTTCGACGCCGTCGTCCATCACCCAGTGTTCGCAGCCGTCCGGATCGATCCAGATGCCCGGGATGTACTGTTCACCCTTGATGGTGCGGGTGTTCTGCGTGGAAATGAACGGCTCTTTCCCAGCGTCCTCGGCGATTGCCGGCGCGACGGCCGACAGACCAACGAGAGCCGCAAGCGCCATCGCGCCGATGGCCTTGGTAATGCGATACGCCACAGCCTGGTCCCTTGGTTATAGTTTCCCCTGATGCCTGCGCGCGGTTTGGCAGCGCGCGCAAACATTTTTACTATAAACAACACATTAGCAAAGTTGCCTGCCCTGTGAAGGGAAAAGCGCTGCACACTGTCCCAAAATCGGAAACAGTTCTCGCAACCACCTTGATTCACTGTGGATAATCGGAACCCTTTTTTTGAAACAATGGGTTCCGGGCCAGCGCTAGAGCGGGTTCATCACCCCTTTGAGCGAGTTCGGGCCACTGGATTCGATTCGGATTCGGGCCAGGTCCCCGGGCGCGATCCCCTCGGCCTGCACATGCACGGCATGCAGGTATTCCGATTTGCCCACCATCTGCCCCGGCAGCCGTCCGGGCTTTTCGAACAGGACATGCACGTCGCGGCCGACCATCGCGTCCTGCAGGCTGCGCTGCTGTTTCGTCAGCAGCGCTTGCAGCCGTTGCAGCCGGTCGTCCTTTTCGTCCTCGGGCACCTGCGGGCGCTCGGCGGCAGGGGTGCCGGGCCGTTCGGAATACTTGAACGAAAAGGCGCTGCCGTATTCCACTGCCTCGATCAGGTCCATCGTGGCCTGGAAATCCGCCTCGGTCTCTTCGGGAAAACCGACGATGAAATCGCCCGACAGGTGCAGGTCGGGACGCGCCGCGCGCAGCCGTTCGATCAACCGCAGGTATTGCTCTGCCGTGTGCTGGCGGTTCATCCGCTTCAGGATCTTGTCGCTGCCCGCCTGCACCGGCAGGTGCAGGTAGGGCATCAGCTTGTCGCAGGTGCCATGCGCCTCGATCAGCGCCTCGTCCATGTCGTTGGGATGCGACGTGGTAAAGCGGATCCGCTCCAGCCCGTCGACCTCGGCGAGGGCATGGATCAGGCCGGCCAACCCGCCCGCGTGGCCGTGGTAGGCATTCACGTTCTGCCCCAGCAAGGTGATCTCGCGCACCCCGCGCTCCACCAGGTCGCGCGCCTCGCGCAGCACGCGCTCTGCCGGGCGCGACACCTCGGCGCCCCGCGTATAGGGCACCACGCAGAAGGCGCAGAACTTGTCACAGCCCTCCTGCACGGTCAGGAAGGCGGTCGGCCCGCGTTTCGCCTTGGGCCGCCCCTTGAGGTGGTCGAACTTGTCCTCCTCGGGGAAATCCGTGTCCAGCGCCTTGCCGCCGCCGCGCACCTTGGCCTCCATCTCCGGCAGGCGGTGATAGCTTTGCGGGCCAACCACCAGGTCCACCATCGGCTGGCGGCGCATGATCTCCTCGCCCTCGGCCTGGGCGACGCAGCCCGCCACGCCGATCTTCAGGTCCGGGCGCGCGGACTTCAGCCCCTTGTAGCGGCCCAGTTCGGAATAGACCTTCTCCGCCGCCTTCTCGCGGATGTGGCAGGTGTTCAGCAGGATCATGTCCGCGTCTTCGGGGCGTTCGGTGGTCTCGTAACCCTCGCCGCCCATCGCCTCGGCCATGCGCTCGCTGTCATAGACATTCATCTGGCAGCCGTAGGTCTTGATATAAAGCTTCTTCGGGGCCATGTCGCGCGCTCCTGCTCTCGGGTACGAGGGCTGCGGATACCGCAGAATCCCCCCATCTTGCAATGCACCAGATTTTCACTGATTCTGCCGCAAAAGCCCCGCCAGAGGCCGAGCATGTATTACAAGGACATAGATCACTTCCTGTCCCGCGGCGCCGGGGCGCTGCAACGCGGGCCCGTCGCGCTGATCTTTGCCGAAGACGGCGTCGAACTGGACACCACCCTGCGCCATCATCGCCATTGCGGCTTTCGCAGCGTGATCCTCTTCGGCGCGGAGGAGCTTGCCCCGCCCGAGGACCTGCGCGGCAAGGTCCATCATGTCGCCCATGACATGCACAGGGACGGCGCGCTGCAGGCGGCGGTCAACCGCCTGATACCGGCGGCCGAGGGCCAGTGGCTCTACTACTGCTACAACGCCGAATACCTGTTCTTTCCCTTCTCGGAAAACCGCACCGTGGCAGAGATGCTGGCCTTCCACACCGAGGAACGCCGCGACGCCATGCTGACCTATGTCGTCGATCTCTACGCCGGGGACCTGCAGCGCCACCCGGACGCCGTCTCACTGGATGACGCATGGCTGGACAAGTCGGGATACCATGCGCTCGCCCGGCCTGACCCGAAACACCACAACCACCCCAAGGAACGGCAACTCGATTTCTTCGGGGGGCTGCGCTGGCGGTTCGAGGAACACATCCCCCCTGACCGGCGCAAGATCGACCGGATCGGGATCTTTCGCGCCCACCCCGGCCTGACCCTGCGCGAGGATCACACCTTTACCGACGAGGAATACAACACCTACGCCTGCCCCTGGCACAACAACCTGACTGCCGCCATCGTCAGCTTTCGCACCGCCAAGGCCCTGAAACGCAACCCCGGCTCCACCTTCGACATCCGCACCTTCCGCTGGCACAATTCCGCCCCGTTCGAATGGCACTCGCGGCAATTGCTGGATCTCGGCCTGATGGAGCCGGGTCAATGGTTCTGACAACCGGCCCGGGGGCGTCAGGCGGGCGTCACCCCACCGCCGGACCGTGCGGCCGGTTCAGCCGAAATCCTCGGTCACGATCTGCCGCTCTGGCACACCCAGCTTCTTAAGCTCGCCGGGCATCGCCTCGACCATCGGATCGGGGCCACAGACATAGCAGACGTCCCGGTCCGGATCGACGAAGTCCTCCAGCATCTCCTTGTCGATCAGGCCCCGTGCCAGCGGACTGCCCTTTTCCTCGGTCACGGTCCAGTGACAGCGCAGGCCCGGCATGGCCTCGAACGTGTTGCGCATGATGATGTCCTGCTCGCATTGGTTGGAAAACACCAGAGTGTTGCCCTCCAGCGTGCCTTTCTCGGCCAGCTTCTTGCGCAGGATGGAAATGAACGGCGTCACACCCGCGCCCCCGGCGATGAAGACCCCGTCACCCTTGTCCTCGATCGCGCCCCAGGGGTCGCCGATCAGAACGGTGTCGCCCGGCTCCAGATCGGCGATCTGCTCGGTCACGCCGTCATGCTCGGGGTAGGACTTGATCACGAACTCCAGCCGATCCTCGTCGGGCAGGCTGGTAAAGGTGAAGGGCCGCTGTTCCTCGCGCCAGCCGTCGCGGTCGAGCGCAAAGTCCGTGGCCTGACCCGGGGCATAGTCATAGCCCGCGGGCTTTTCAAAGGTCAGACGGCGCACGTCATGTGTCAGCCGGTCGACGCTCTGCAATTCGATCTGATGTGTCATGGAATCCTCCAATCTCTTGGAGGGTCAACGCCCGATGCCGCGTCGGGTTCCGGGAATTACAGCGCGTCGCCGTAGGTGCAGATGGTGCCATGCCCGTCCGTCGCGCGCACCAGTCGGTCATTCCGATAGACCGCGTGGACGTAGCGCGCGCCGCCATCGTAGGCATAGCTGATGCAGGCTTCGTCCCAGTTCGCCGGGTTGCGCTCGTATCCCGCATCGAGGCCAAAGATACCCTCGGCCTGCGCCGGGGACATGCCGCTGGACAGCTTGCGCGCCTCCGGGCCCTGCCCGCCGCCGGTGCTGCCGCTGACGGCCGTTGCGCCTTCCATGCAGCCGCTCAGCGCCGCCGCCATCCCAAGGATCAGTGCCACCCGACGCATCGCCGCCTCCGTCAAAGGTTCTCCAGCTGCGGCATCCCGATCGTGTGATAGCCGCCGTCCACCATGATGACCTCACCCGTGGTATAGGCGCCCGCGTCCGAGATCAGCCAGACCGCCGTGCCGCCCACCGCCTCCAGCGTCGCATTCGACCGCAGCGGGGCGTTCATACCTGTGTGCTTGTAGGTGCGCCGCGCACCGCCGATGGCCGCGCCCGCCAGCGTCTTCATCGGACCGGGCGAGATCGCGTTCACGCGGATTCCCTCCGGACCAAGGTCATTCGCCAGGTAGCGCGTCGTCGATTCCAGCGCCGCCTTGGCCACGCCCATGACGTTGTAATTCGGCACGACCCGGCTCGACCCGAGGTAGGTCAGCGTGAGCATCGTGCCGCCATCCGTCATCAGCGGATGCACCCGCCGCGCCACCTCGATGAAGGAATAGACCGAGATGTCCATCGAGTTCTTGAAATTCGCCCGGCTGGTGTTCAGGAACCGTCCCGTCAGTTCGGTCTTGTCCGAATAGGCAATCGCGTGCACCAGGAAATCCACCCGGCCCCACCGCTGCCCCAGCGCGTCAAAGGCCGCGTCCAGCGAGGCATCGTCGGTCACGTCCACGTCGACCATGAAATCCGACCCGACGCTCTGCGCCAGCGGCTCCAGCCGCTTGCCGAACGCCTCCCCCTGGTAGGTAAAGGCCAGCTCCGCACCCGCCTCGGCACAGGCCTTGGCAATTCCCCAGGCGATCGAACGCTCGTTCGCAACGCCCATGACAAGCCCGCGCTTGCCTTCGAGACTAATGGTCATCCCACTCTATCCGCGCATATCAGTCATTGTATCGCGACAGCACCATCGACCCGTTGGTGCCGCCAAAACCAAAGGAATTCGTCATCACCGAGTCGAGCCCCGCGTTCTCGACCACCTCGGTCGCGATCTCCGCGGGCTTCAGCGCCGGGTCCAGCGTTTCCACGTTGATCGACGGAATGATGAAATCATGTTCCAGCGCCAGCAGGCAATAGATCGCCTCCTGCGCGCCGGTCGCGCCCTGGCTGTGGCCGGTCATCGACTTGGTCGACGACACCGGCGGGGTCGTGCCCTCGCCAAAGACGCGCCGCACCGCTTCGATCTCACCCACGTCGCCGACGGGGGTCGAGGTGCCATGCGCGTTGATGTAGCTGACCTTGCGGCCCTCCGGCAGCGTGCCCAGGGCGATCCGCATCGCCCGCTCGCCGCCCTCGCCCGAGGGCGCCACCATGTCCGCCCCGTCCGAGGTCGCGCCATAGCCGGTCACCTCGGCATAGATCTTGGCACCACGTGCCTTGGCGTGTTCCAGTTCCTCCAGCACGAGCATCCCGCCCCCGCCAGAGATCACGAACCCGTCGCGGTCCTTGTCGAAGGCCCGGCTCGCCTTCTCCGGCGTGTCGTTGAACTT
Source organism: Mameliella sp. MMSF_3455 (assembly GCF_030733205.1). Taxonomy (GTDB): domain Bacteria; phylum Pseudomonadota; class Alphaproteobacteria; order Rhodobacterales; family Rhodobacteraceae; genus Antarctobacter. Next base: position 41,083 of record NZ_JASHJL010000038.1, on the reverse strand, counting down.
CGACGACATGGCGCCCATCGCGTCGAAGAGACAGCTCAGCGTCCAGTCCAGTTCCTCGCCGCCGCCGGCGAACATCACGTCCTGCTTGCCCAGCATGATCTGCTCCGCCGCGTTGCCGATGCAGTGCAGCGAGGTCGAGCAGGCCGAGGTGATCGAATAGTTGATCCCCTTGATCCTGTAGGCGGTCGAGAGGTTCGCGCTCACCGTCGAGCACATGCATTTCGGCACGGCAAAAGGCCCGACGCGCTTGGTCGCGCCGGTTTTCAGCACCGTCTCATGCGCCGTCAGCATGGCGCTGGTCGAGGGCCCACCGCTGCCCGCCACGAGGCCGGTGCGCGGGTTCACGATATCCGCCTCCTCCAGCCCCGCATCCGTGATCGCCTGGCCCATGGCGATATGGGCATAGGCCGCCCCCGGCCCCATGAAGCGCAGCGTCCGCTTGTCGATATGCTGGGATACGTCCAGATCGATGGCCCCGGCGATCTGGCTGCGGAACCCGTGTTCCTTCATCTGCTCGTTGGCAGTGATGCCCGAACGGCCCGCCTTGAGCGAGGCAAGGACCTCTTCGGCAGTGTTGCCGATGCTCGAGACGATCCCGAGCCCGGTGACGACGACGCGGCGCATGGAGCCTCCTCCTGATGTGTCAGGGTCTTAGTAGGTCAGATGCGGGGGGAGGCGCAAGGAGGGAGGGCTTTGCAAACGCGGCGCAACGTCACCAGGCCGCAGGCTGGACCGGCCCACACCCGCCGTTCAGGCCCTGGCCGATCGCCGCGGCGCAGCTTCCCCGAACCGGCCATTCGTGCGTCGTGCAGCATTCTTAGAGGATGAGGGTCCGCAATGCGGACATCGCCGATCTTCGGACCAATCCCGCCGAAACACCTTGAGGCTCATCTGGATTAATTGACTTGCTGCCGGCCACGCAGGATCAAAATCGCAAGTGCAGCAAGAGCAACGGCCGACAACCCCAGCGCCACGACAAGAGCCAGATTGTAGCCGGAGACGCGCCACAACAGCGCGGATGTTTGCGGGGCGACGGCTCCAGCGATCAGGAACGGCACGGCCATGAACCCCGCGATCATGCCAAATCCGCGGCGGCCCAGAACCTCGGCCATGACAACCGGCTTCAGGATGCTGATGACGCCAAAGCTTGCCCCGAACAGCAGCGCAAAGGCGAAACCGGCACGCGGCATGGCGGGGACGATGAATAGCAGCACGGCGATGGCAAGGCTCAGCCCGACAAAGGACATCGCGGCCACCGTCACCCCTGTCACCCGGTGCCCGGCTGCCATCAACGCCAGGCGCCCCGCGACCTGCATCGGGCCGAACAGCGACGCGGCAAGGACAGCTTGCCCAAGGGTAAGCCCACGGTCGGTCAGGATCGGCATGACATGGGTGATGATCATCGCATAGGCGAGGCCGATGAACGAAAATGCCAGCAGGATCAGCCAGAATTCAGGCCGGGCACGTGCGGCCACAAAGGCGGCAAGGTCGCCCGCCTTGCGCTCGGTCGTTTGATCGTCCTCGGGGCAGCATTCCAGCATCGTGGCCCCGGCGAACATGGCCGGCAGCCCGACCAAGGCCACCGCCCCGGCAAAGCACAGCACCGCTCCGCGCCAGCCCAAGGCCTCTGCCAGGAAGGCCCCCGCCGGATAGGCAAGGGTCGAGGCAAAGCCCGCCACAAGGGTGATCCGCGTGATACCACTGCGCGCGCGATCATGGGCGGTGCGGGTCACGAAAGCAAAGCAGGGTTCATAAAGGCACAGCCCCTCGGCCACGCCAAGGCCCAACCATGCGAGGAAAAAGACCGGGTAGCTTTGTGACCCGGCCAGCAGCAGCAGCGACAGGGTGCCGATCACCAGCCCTCCGGTCAGCAGCCAGCGGCCCCGGCCCGCGTCGATCATGCGCCCGGCAAAGGGCGACACCACAGCCGCCGTCAGCGTGGCGCACATGAAGGCGAAGGCCAGCCAGCCCTTCCCGTAGGGCAAAGCCTGCTCCCAGGCCAGAAGCAGCGCCGCAAAGATATAGAAGAACGCGCTGTATCCGACGGTCTGAGCCACGCCCAGCAGCCAGAAAGCCAGCCTTTCCGCCCGTTCAGGTTGGGCCTGGGAAAAACGATGTGGGTCCAGTCCAATCACTGCCAATGCCCGGTCGATCCCCGTCGCCAATCCGGTCATCACACGGCCTTGGCCTGATTGACCCGGGCAGACAGCGCCGCGTGGTCCTCGTCCCGTTCGGAGTAGCGGTCCACCAGGTGGTCACGGATGTCACGGGTCAGCAGGGTGAATTTCACCAGCTCCTCCATCACATCGACGATGCGGTTGTAATAGGGGGTAGGTTTCATGCGACCGTCGTCATCGAATTCGTCCCATGCCTTGGCGACCGAGGATTGGTTGGGGATGGTCAGGAGTCGCATCCAGCGGCCAAGGATGCGCAACTGGTTGACCGTGTTGAATGACTGCGAGCCGCCGCAGACCTGCATGACCGCCAGCGTCTTGCCCTGCGTCGGGCGCACACCGCCAAGCGACAGAGGGATCCAGTCGATCTGGCTTTTCATGATGCCCGTCATCGCGCCATGCCGTTCGGGCGACGACCAGACCATGCCTTCGCACCACGTCACCAGATCGCGCAGTTCCGCCACCTTGGGGTGATCGACGGGGGCACTATCGGGCATGGGCAGGTCGCGGGGATCGAACATCTTCACTTCGGCCCCGAAACGGGTGAGAATACGCGCCGCTTCCTCTGCCGCAAGGCGCGAATAGCTGCGTTCGCGGAGCGAGCCGTAAAGGATCAGGATCCGGGGCGCGTGGGGGCTGTGGCTTTTGGGAAAGAGGGTATTCGGGTCGATCGGCGCAAAGGCGGCTTCGTTGATCTGGGGGGTGTCGTTCATGGGCGGGCTCCGGTCTTGTCGATCACCATCTGGCCGTCCTCCTTGTAGAGCGGGCCAGGTGGCAGCCGGTCGAGCAGGTCGAAAACGGCCTCAGAAGGGCGGCACAGGCGCACGCCTTTGTGCGTGCAGACGATGGGCCGGTTCACGAGGATCGGATATTCCAGCATCGCATTCAGGATCCTATCGTCAGAAACGCCATCTGCCAGCAGCCCCATCTCTTGCGCCGGGGATTTCGTTTCGCGCAACGCCGCGCGCGGCGTCAGATCGGCGGCGGCAAACAGCGCCAGAAGTTGCGGGCGGGTCCAGCCTTCGGCCAGGTAGTTGATGACGACCGGTTCACCCCCGCCGGCGCGAATGAAGGCCAGCACATTGCGCGAGGTGCCGCAGTCGGGATTGTGGTGGATGACGATCATGGTTCAGGCTCCATCTGCGGCTTCGGGAAACCGCGCCCGGGTGCGGTTGGCGAAGGCGACCAGCGAAAGCATCACCGGCACTTCGACAAGCACTCCCACGACCGTGGCCAGCGCCGCGCCGGAGTTCAGACCGAAGAGGCTGATCGCCACGGCCACCGCCAGTTCAAAGAAGTTCGACGTGCCGATCATGGCGCAGGGCGCGGCGATCCGGTGCGGGATCTTCAGCAGGTAGGCCGCGCCATAGGACAGCGCGAAGATCCCGTAGCTCTGGATCAGGATCGGCACCGCGATCAGCGCGATGATGCCGGGGCGCGACAGGATGGTGTCGCCTTGCAGGCCGAAGAGGATCGCGACCGTGGCGATCAGCCCGATCATCGAAAGGGGCTTGATCCGCGCGGTGAAGGCGGCGATGGCAGCCTCGGACCCCAAGGCGCGACGGGTAATCAGGCCCGCAACAAGCGGCAAAACCACGTAGAGCACCGTTGCCAGGATCAACGTGCTCCACGGCACCACGATCTCGGTCACGCCAAGCAGCAGCGCGACGATGGGCGCAAAGGCCACCACCATGATCAGGTCGTTTACCGACACCTGAACCAGCGTGTAGGTAGCATCACCCCGGGTCAGCTGGCTCCAGACGAAGACCATCGCGGTGCAGGGCGCGGCCCCAAGCAGGATCAGCCCGGCGATGTATTGCTCCGCATCCTCGGGGGTGATCCAGGGCGCGAAAACGTGGTCAAAGAAGAGCACCGCCAGAAAAGCCATGGTGAAAGGCTTGATCAGCCAGTTGACCGCCAGCGTGACCAGCAAGCCCTTGGGTTGGCGCGCCACACCGGCGACGGCGCCGAAATCCACGCTGACCATCATCGGGTAGACCATCGCCCAGATCAGCACGGCAACGACAAGGTTGATCGAGGCGACCTCGGCCGCGGCAACGGCATCGACCAGCCCCGGCGCCACGGTGCCGATGGCAATCCCGGCCGCGATGGCGATGGCGACCCAAAGGGTCAAAAGGCGTTCGAAGCGGCCCATCGGCGTGGGGGCGGCGGTGTCGGACATGGACAGGCTCCGGTGTCATGAGAGCGTCATTTCGCACATTCGCGAATTGATGAATGGGTAAGCCAGCACGGGTTGGCTTGTCAACACGCTTCATTTCGCGTAATGTCGAAATATGGATCAACCCTCCGCCATCGACGCCTTCAGCGCTCTTGCCCATGACACACGGCTCGAGATCTTTCGCCTGCTGGTTCAGCGCGGGCCAAAGGGAACGCCGGCAATGGAGGTCGGGCGCCTGCTGGACATCAAGCCATCGACCCTATCGGGGCACCTGGCCACGCTGAAACGCGCCGGTTTGGTCAGTACGGAACGCCACCACCGCGAGATCCAGTATGCCCCGCGGTTTGATGCGGTAAACGGACTTGTGCGCTTTCTGCTAACGGATTGCTGCGGCAGCGATGAAAGCGCCTGTGCGGGCATTGACCTGCCGGACTAAGGCCGATGCCAAAGGTGCGCGGCGCACCTTGAGCCCATTCCGGTTAGATGATCGCACGGCGGATCACGGCCGAGATCCATTCGCTGACCACAACGGTCGCGAGGATCAGCAGAAGGATCACTGTCACCTGGTCCCACGCCAGAACTGCCATCGAGGCGTTCAACTTCAGGCCGATACCGCCCGCGCCGACAAGACCAAGGATGGTGCTTTCCCTGATGTTGATGTCCCACCGGAACACCGAGATCCCCCACAGCGCGGGCATGACCTGCGGCACCACGCCATAGGTCAGGACCTGCGCGGGTCCGGCGCCGGTGGCCCGGATCGCCTCGATCTGCTTGGGGTCGGTCTCCTCGATCGCCTCATAGAGCAGCTTTCCGACAAACCCGATGGACCGCAGCGCGATCGCAATGATGCCGGCCAGTAGGCCGGGACCAATGATCGTTACCAGCAGCAGCGCCCAGATCAGCGAGTTGATGGACCGCGATGCAACGATGATGAACAGGGCCACGGGCCGGAGGACAACCACCGACGGCGTGGTGTTGCGGGCCGCCAGCAAGGACACGGGCACCGCAAGGACAACCCCGCCGACCGTGCCCAGCGTTGCGATGTTCAGCGTATCCCAAAGGGGCTGCATCAACTCTGGCAGATAGCTCCATTCAGGGGGCAGCATCCGCCCGCCGATGTCGCCGGCCTGACGTGGGGCGTCCCAGACAAAGGCCCAGATGGTGGTTTCCGTCATGACCTGCCAGCACCAGACGAACAGCGCGACCAGGGCAAGCCAGCCTGCCCAGATCGCCAGACGTGTCACTCTGCTGCGATGGGACCACTCGGCCGGGATGGTGGACGAATTGCTCATTGCAGGAACTTTCTGAGATAGCTGGAGCTGTATTCCGCCACCATCACGATGGCGATCACGATCAGCAGGATGGCGCCGGCACTGTCATATTCGTAACGGTCGATGGCGGTGTTCAGCGTGGCGCCGATACCGCCCGCACCGACGATGCCGATCACCGCACTTTCGCGGAAATTGATGTCGAGCCGGTAGAGCGACAGGCCGACAAGGCGCGGCATCACCTGTGGCTGGATGGCATAGTTCAGCAGCTGAAACCAGCTTGCGCCGGTTGCGCGGATCGCCTCGGCCTGGGTTTCGTCGATTTCCTCGATGTCGTCGGCCAGCAGCTTGGCGATGAAGCCAATAGTGGCAAAGGTCAGTGTCAGAAAGCCGGCGAAGGGGCCAAAGCCGAACATCGCGACGAGAAAGATCGCGACGATCACCTCTTGCAAGGAGCGGCTGACCGCGACGATCGAGCGGCAAACCAGGTAGACCGGGCGCGGCACAAGGTTGCGTGCAGCCCCGATGCCGATCGGGACCGAGATCATCACGCCCACGACCGATGAGGTCAACGTCATGGTCAGGCTTTCGATCAGCCCTTGGCTGATGTCTCGCCAACGGCTCATGAAATCCGGTTGCAGGAATCCCATGACGAACCGCTGGCCACGCTCGAGCCCTTCGGACACGCGCTGCCAGTTGACGTCTATACTGCCGAAGGCCAGCACGAGATAGATTAACAGTCCGACTTGCAGAGCGATGCGCCACCGCCGGTCTGTGAGGACTTGCGGCGGTCTGCGCCATGTGGTGGGATATTGGCTGCTCATGCGGGGATCTCACTCAAGTCGCGGCGGGTGTCGCTTTCACTTTCGTCCTCTTCGGTGTCGCTCTTGCGCATCGCGTCCCAGTCTTCGGCCCCATAGATCCGGGTCAGGGCGTCTTCGCTCAGGGCCGCAGGGGCGTCGTCGAACACGACCTGCCCGGCGCGCAGGCCGACGATGCGTTGCATGAACTGCCGCGCGAGGGGGACGTCGTGAATGTTGACGATCGCGGGCAGATTGCGCTCAGCGCAGATTTCGGTCAGCAGGCGCATGATCTGACGGATGGTCTTGGGGTCAAGGCTGGCGGTGGGTTCATCCACGAGAAGCAGTTCTGGGTTCTGTGCCAGAGCACGCGCAATGCCGACCCGTTGACGCTGACCGCCAGAAAGCGCGTCTGCGCGCTTGTTCGCGTGATCCAAGAGCCCCACCCGGTCCAGCAACTGATAGGCGCGCTGAATGTCCACGGCGTCGAACCGGCGAAGGAAGCTACGCCAGAAGGGGACATAGCCCAGCCGGCCGGACAAGACGTTTTCCATCACGGTCAGTCGCTCGACCAGCGAATATTCCTGAAAGATCATGCCGATCCGGCGACGCTGCGTGCGCAGGTCGCGCCGCCCCAACGTCACGAGATTGTCGCCTCCCAACAGAATCTCGCCCGAACTGGGTTCGACCAGCCGGTTGACACAGCGGATCAAGGTGGACTTTCCAGCCCCGGACGGGCCGATCAGCCCGATGATCTGACCCTTGGGCACCTGCAAGGACACGCCGGTCAACGCGGCGTCGCCGGTTCGGTAGGTCTTGGACAGAGATTTGAGTTCGAGCATGAGTAGGTCTTTCAGAAAAGAGTCAGGCGGGACAACTCCCGCCTGACACGTGGTGCGACACAGGATAGTCCCGCGTTATTCGCAATCGTAGTAAACGCCGTTCGCCTCATCGATTGTGCGGATGACCGACCAGTCATCCTGGAACGAGATCTCAATGAACTTCTCTTCACCATTTTTGCCGAATTCCTCTTCGAGCCCGGTACCGGACCAATCGAAGGAGAAGAACGCCTCGCGGATGTCTTCCTGAAGTTCGGGCGTCAGGTTGTGGGCCACGCCATAGCCCGTCGTCGGGAAGGTCTGAGAGGTGTAGATGACCTTCAACTGGTCTTCGGTGACCACCTCGCGTTCGATCATGCGACTCTTGACCGAATTCGCGATTGCCGCGGCAGGGTAGTCCTTGTTCGCAACGCCGAGGATCGAATTGTCGTGCTTGCCCGAGAATACCGGTTCGAAGTCGCGGCCCGCTTCCATGTCGAAATCGGCCTTCAAGATCGCGGACGGCGCCTTGAAGCCCGAGTTTGACGTTTCCGAAGTAAACGCCATCTGTCCGCCCTTGATGTCATCGACTGTTGCGATGCCCGATTCGGGGTGCGTGATGATCTCCATTTCGTAGCCGAAGGAGCCGTCTTCGGCCGCCATCATGGCGAACGGGCGGAAACCGGCGCAGGCCACGGCGAGAGGATTCGATCCTGTGTTGAAGCCCGCGACATGCAGACGACCGGCGCGCATTGCTTCGATCTGGGCCGCGTTGGACTGGACCGGAAAGAACTGCACTTTCTTGCCGGTCACTTCGGCCATGTGGTCAAGGAATTCGGACCAAACATCAGCATAGACTGCCGGGTCTTCGACCGGCGTATAGGCAAAGATCAGCGTCGAGGGGTCAATCTGATCGGCCGCGTCCGCAGGGATGTCTGCGACGAGATCTCCGTCGGCATCGGAATAGCGTTCGCTAAGCTTGAATTCTGCATGCGCCTGGGCGGCCAAGACCACAGCGAGGGCGACGCCGGTAACAGTTCTGGGAAGAAAGGACATGATGTCTCCATTGGGTATGCGGACGATGCCGCTTGGGCAAAACGATAGTCACGGCTCCGTTGAGTGCGGGGGGAGTCCGCGGCGGCCTCATAATAATTTGTTAATTCATGAAATGGTGTTGAGGCAATGCCCGTTGCGACAGATAGCGACACGAGAACCCACTTTTCACAAAAGCTTCATGCATCTCCACTGATTATACGTCTTTCCGCTTCGGTTGCATTCAAATCTTGGCGGCTTCCCACGTTGGCTCACAAGCGTCGCGCCAACACATTAGTCGGTAAATAATTTAATAATTCATGAATATATATTTCTGTTACGTATATCTCATAAGAGGACTTGGAGCTTACCCATTTCTGACAGGAGGAACTCTGCTCATGCGTCTCGCTACCCTCACCGCCATCGCACTTGTTCTGCCGGGCTTCGCCCTTGCCCAGGACGCCGTTCAGGTCGACGGGTCGTCGACAGTCTTCCCGGTCTCCGAAGCCTTCGCCGAAGAGTAACAGATCGCGACGGGCAACCGTGTCGTGGTTGGCGTATCCGGCACCGGCGGTGGCTTCAAAAAATTCTGCCGTGGTGAGACGAGCTTTTCCGGCGCCTCGCGTCCGATCAAAATCGAAGAGGCCGAGCTTTGCGCCGAAAACGGCATCGAGTTCATCGAATTGCCCGTTGCGATGGATGCGTTGGCCGTCATCGTACACCCGGAAAACCCGATCAACTGCATGTCCGTCGAAGAGCTGAAAAAGGCCTATGAAACCAAAGCGCAGGGCAAGATCGACAACTGGAACCAGCTGAACCCGGAATATCCGGACCAAACGCTGACACTGTTCGGCGCGGGAACCGATTCAGGCACCTATGACTACTTCACCTTTGCCATCATCGGAGAAGAAGGTGCCTCACGCGGGGACTTCACCGCCACGGAAGATGACAACATTACCATTCAGGGCGTGTCGACGGACCCGGACGCCATTGGCTTCTTGGGGTTGGCCTACGTCGAAGAAAACCGTGGCCGCGTGAAGGCGCTGGAGATCTCCTATGACGGTGGCGAATGTGTTGCGCCTTCAACCGAGAACGCCGCCTCCGGCACCTACCAGCCACTTACCCGTCCGCTGTTCATGTATGTCAACAAGGCGCATCTCGATGACGTGCCGAATGTCGAGGATTTTGCCAAGTTCTTCTTCGATCCGGCCCATGCCGTCGACTTGGTGGCCTCGACCGGTTACCTCGCACTGCCCGAAGCGGCCTTTGTTGCCGCAGAAGAAAAGATCGCCGCGCGCAAGACCGGCTCTTTCTTTGACGGTGGATCCAAGGTTGGCGTGACGCCGGCTGACCTTCTGGCTGCCAACTAAGCCCCGCGCTGTTGCGGCGGGCCGCCGGGTCCGCCGCAATTCTCTTCAAGACCGAATGAGGACGCCCGTGCCCCCATCCCCCATCCCCAGTTCTGCCGAACTGATCCAGAGTGGTTTCGTCAGGCGCCGCAGGTGGATAGCGCGCGGCATGAAGACCTTCCTGTTTCTTTGTGCGGCGCTGTCCGTCTTTGTCACGACAGCCATTGTCTTTGTCCTGATCCGAGATTCCTGGGAGTTCTTTGCAAATATCCCCCTGACAGATTTCCTGTTCGGCACGATGTGGACACCGGTCTTTGCCAACCCGCAATTCGGGGTGCTTCCGCTGCTGACCGCGACGCTCCAGACTGCGGGTCTTGCGATGCTTGTCGCAGTGCCCTTCGGGCTTATCATGGCGATCTACCTGAGCGAATATGCAAGACCCGCGGTTCGCGAGACGATCAAACCGGCGCTTGAGATGCTGGAAGCGGTTCCGACCGTGGTCTACGGCTACTTCGCCCTGCTGGTCATGACACCTTTCCTGCAACAGATCGTACCGGGGCTCAAAGGAATCAATCTTCTGGTGCCCGGCATCATCCTTGGCATCATGATCCTGCCCTACGTCGTGTCCGTCAGCGAAGACGCGATGCGCGCCGTGCCCAACAGCCTTCGTGAAGGCGGTTATGGGCTTGGCATGGCAAAATGGCAGGTGGCTATCCGTATCGTCATTCCTGGCGCATTCTCCGGCATCACGGCCGCCTTCATCCTCGGCATGTCGCGCGCGGTTGGCGAAACAATGGTGTTGGCTGTCGCTGCGGGTCAAAACCCCAACCTGACATGGGATCCGCGCGAAGGCGCCGCCACCATCACTGCCTATATTGTCCAGATGAGCCTTGGAGACGTGGCCCACGGATCGATCGCCTACCAATCGATCTTTGCGGTGGGCCTGCTGCTTTTCGTCATCACGCTGCTGTTCAACATCATCGGCTTCTACCTGCGCCGAAAATTCCGCGAGGCGTATTGAGATGACCACGATAACCGAAGGCAGCCTTGGCGCTGCCGTGACGACCGATCAAGCCGCTCTTGACGCCGTCCGCAAGGCCAAGCAGAAAGACATTGTCTTGGCCACCGGCGGGATGATCGTCATGGCGATTGCCATGACCCTACTGCTGACATTGATCGGCGACCTTGTCATTCGGGGCGCCGCCCGCATCGATTACGGCTTTCTCACAAGCTATCCCTCCCGGCTGCCCGAAAGGGCGGGTGTCCTTTCTGCTTGGGTCGGCTCGCTGCTGGTGATGCTGGTGACGGCATTCCTCGCCATTCCCATTGGCATTGGTGCTGGGCTTTACCTCGAAGAATATGCCCGCAAGGGCTGGCTTTCGAACCTTATCGAGATCAATGTCTCGAACCTCGCCGGTGTGCCGTCGATCATTTACGGCCTGCTGGCGTTGGGCCTTTTTGTATATGGTTTCAGCCTTGGCAAGACGATCCTTGTCGCGGGCATGACGCTGGCGCTCTTGATCCTGCCCATCGTCATCGTCTCGACCCGCGAAGCGGTCCGCGCCATCCCCCGAATTATCAAGGAAGGCGCCTACGGGCTGGGCGCGGATCAATGGCAAGTGATGTGGAACTACATCATCCCCGCAGCGCGCCCCGGCATCCTGACCGGTGCCATCGTGGGCCTGTCCCGTGCGATTGGCGAGACCGCCCCAATCATCACCATCGGCGCGCTAACCTTCATCGCCTTTCTGCCGCCGCCACCGGTGACGGGCGAGTTTCCCTTCATCTCTTTCGCTTGGCTGAACGACGGTTTCACCGTGTTGCCAATCCAGATGTTCAACTGGGTGTCACGCCCGCAGGAAGGGTTTCACACCGCCGCCGCTGCCACCGGCGTGGTGCTTATCGCGCTGACTTTCTCGCTCAACGGCATTGCGATCTGGATCCGCTATCGGCTGCGCAAAGGCTACAGGAACTGACCCATGACAGACACAACCACGACGCTTGACCAAGAAACGCGCCATCAGGCAGCCCCCGGCTTCGAAAGGGCCGAGATGCCTCCGGCCATCCGACCTGCGACCGAGCGTGACCCGCTGCGCGCCAGGATCGAGGATTTCAGCTTCTACTACTCCAACGGCTTCCAGGCGATCAAACACGTCGACATGCCGATCCTTGATCGCAAGATCACAGCGATTATCGGCCCGTCGGGCTGCGGCAAATCCACTTTGTTGCGCAGCCTGAACCGGATGCACGACCTTTATCCAGGCAATCGCTACGAAGGCAAAGTGATCCTTGAACCAGAGGGCGAGAACCTGATCGGCCCTGATGCCGATCCGGTGCTGGTGCGCCTGCGGGTGGGAATGGTGTTCCAAAAACCGAACCCCTTTCCGAAATCGATCTATGAAAACGTGGCGGCGGGTCTGCGGGTCCGTGGCATCAAGAAGCGCGCCGTGATCGACGAGGCGGTGGAAAGCGCCCTGCGCCGTGCAGCCATCTGGGATGAGGTAAAAGACAAGTTGCACGGCTCGGCCTATGATCTTTCGGGCGGTCAGCAACAGCGTCTGTGCATCGCGCGGGGCTTGGCCCCGAACCCCGAGATCCTGCTTCTGGACGAGCCGACATCGGCGCTCGATCCCATTGCCACGGCCAAGGTCGAGGATCTGGTGCAAGAACTGTCAGAGACAGTCACCATCGTGATCGTAACGCATAACATGCAACAGGCGTCGCGGATCTCGCATCGCACGGCCTTCATGTATCTGGGCGAGGCGATGGAGTTTGGCGAGACCAACCAGATCTTCACCAACCCCCGCCACCCCCGCACCGAGAATTACATCACAGGTCGCTACGGGTAACACACCATGGCCTCTCATCCCCACCTATTGAAGTCCTTTGACGACGGGCTTGAGGGTCTGCGTCGCAGTTTCCGGCGCCTGGGGGACATGGCCGCTGACAATGTCACCCAGGCGACTGTCGCTTACCTTGCCCAAGATGAGGCGCGGGCTCTTGAGGCTATCAACCGTGACCTGGACATCGACGCCGCGTTCGAGCAAGTGCGCGCCGAGTGTTTCGATGTGTTGCTACGGTTCCAGCCAGTAGCGCGTGATCTGCGGCTGGTCATGGGGATCGAACACGCGGTCAGCAATCTCGAACGCGCGGGCGATCACGCCAAGACCATCGCCCGCCACGTGATCTCAACCGCAGGCCCGGCAAAGCCACAAAGCCAAGACCGTCAAATCAAGGACATGGCCGGCCTCGTGTCACACACGCTTTCTCTCAGCGTGACGGCACTGGTCACCCAATCGACCGAGTTGGCCAAGCAGGTTCTGGCCAGCGATGCCCGGATCGACGCCTACAAGGATGCGGTGTTCGATGCGGCGCTGGCTTCGCTCAAGCAGGACCCAGGAGAAGCACAGGCTCACGTCAGCCGCTTGTTCGTCGCCACCGCGCTTGAACGGATCGGCGATCATGCCACCAATATCGCTGAAGAGGTTCTGTTCCTGTCACGCGGTGTTCCGCCCGGCGCTACCAGAACCCGATCAGGACTGGAATGACTTGGACGCAAGCATTGATCGCCGCCGAACCGGTGTTGGAGTTCGACGACATCGTGCTTGAAATCGAATGCCTGCGCGTGCGGCGCGCCGGGGAACTGGTCCATCTTGGACCAATTGAATTCGTCATGCTTGCTGCGCTGATCGAAGCGCCGGGTCACGTCTGGACACGTGCAAAACTTGTCGATCGGATCTGGGGGCGCGGTGCGCAGGTTGACACGCGCACCGTCGACGTCCACGTGGCTCGGCTGCGCAAGGCGCTTTGCCAGACGAACAGACACTATCCAATCCGAACGGTGCGTGGCGTCGGCTATACAGTGGGCATGGGCTAAGCCTTGCTCTATTTCGGTTGTCGGATAAGCCTTCGAAATGCTATTTGCTGAGCCTTGAACGGGCGGTGGTGGCCTGTGCAGGCAAGTCATCGTTTGGAAACAGTTTCAGAATTCGATGAGGCATGAGCGAAAACACTAATATAGCGGCCTTGTCCGCACTGGCTCACCCAGGGCGGATGGCCGTCTTTCGACTATTGGCGCGACGTATGCCAGATACCGTCTCGGCCGGCGAAATGACTGAGGCGCTGTCGGTGAAAGCCAGCACACTTTCGGTTTACCTCGGAATCCTGACCCGTGCGGGGCTTATTCAGCAGACCCGGCATGGCCGGTCTTTGCGCTACGGTATCGATCTCGCCCTGACCGGGTCCCTGATCGAATACCTCGTGAATGATTGCTGTCGGGGCCGTCCCGAACTTGTGGCCAGATTGTCATCTTCGCGTAATCACAGTGGTATCGGTCGCGACGGCAAGGTGTTCAACGTGCTCTTTGTGTGCACCGGAAATTCGACCCGGTCGATATTCGCCGAAGCCATATTGAATGCTGAGGGCGCAACCAGGTTCCGAGCTTTTTCTGCAGGCACACGGCCCAGTGCATCCCTCAAACCTCTGGCCGAGGAAGTCTTGCGACTGAATGGCCACGACGCGTCGCTATACTACCCAAAGAGTTACGATGCCTTCTATGAGGCCTCCGCTCCACGCATGGATTTTGTCTTTACCGTTTGCGACCGTGCCGCCAACGAGGAATGCCCGCCGCTAATGGGCCAGCCCGTGACAGCCCATTGGGGCATGGCGGATCCAAGCAAGACTGAAGGCACCGCAGCCGAACGTGCATTGGTCTTCAAACAGTGCTTTGCCACGATGGAGCGCCGTCTCAAGGCCTTCACGTCATTGCCGTTCTCGTCCCTCTCACAGCTCTCCTTGCAAAGAGAACTGGACTACATCGGGAAGATGCCGGAACGGGTAAACTCCATCTGAAACAGCGCTAAGTCGGCTCGAGTAGATTTTTTCGTCTGCATACGTTCCAGAAGCGCGGTGTCAGACAACCAGGGAAACGCCAAGCCTTGGCCAGCAAGCAAGTTCGCTTAAAAGGGGTCTTGTATACCACACCTTAATAAACTCAAGAGCGTGAGCGTCGTCGCTGAAGACCCAGGTCGTCCAAACCATGGAACTTAGCTCGGAAAGAAACTGGCCGCTCTTCAAAGTCGGCTCTGGTAGGGCCGAGTTGGTGGCAACGCATTTGGAGCGAACGACCGCATTCCGCCCAACGTGCAGGAAAAAGGAGGGCTGAGTTGGATTGGGAGCGCCCCAGCTGGCCCAAATCAGGCCAATGCGATACTGCTACCGCACCCTGTAGCGGAGGCCCGCCGTGCGCCGCGCCGTCATGGTGCGGCTCTGGGGCAAGCGTCACTGCAGCGCGCCTGTAGGCCGCGGTTCACCCCACCGACGTGCCTCGTCACCCGCCCCACGACGGCCCTTCAAACCCCTCCGCAAGACACGCTGGAACAGGGGTCTTAACGAACCCCTACCCCTTTGTACAAAATGCTGGAATCGACGTTCGTTTTGTACAAAACGTACAGACTGATCGGTTCACTTTTACTCCTCGGGAGGGGGATTTTCACCCCACCCGGCGGGAGTACGCAGAGTCCCCGAAATCAGCTCTCGGACAGCGCCACCTTCATGTCCTTGACCTCGTAGATGACCTCTCCATCGGCCTCCACGATGCCGTCGGCGACCCCCATGGTCAGCCGCCGCGTCTGCACCGCCTTGGTGAAATCCACCTTGTAGGTCAACATCTTGCGGTCCGGGCGCACCATGCCCTTCAGCTTGACCTCACCCACGCCCAGCGCATAGCCCCGCCCCGGCCAGCCGCGCCAGCCCAGGTTGAAACCGGTCAGCTGCCACAGCCCGTCCAGCCCCAGGCACCCCGGCATGATCGGATTTCCCGGAAAATGGCACTCGAAGAACCACAGGTTGGGGTCGATGTCGAACTCGGCCACAACATGTCCTTTCCCGTGCAGGCCCGCGTCCCCGGAAATATCCGTGATCCGGTCCATCATCAGCATCGGCGGTTCCGGCAGCTGGGCGTTGCCCGGCCCGAACAATTCGCCGCGGGCACATTTCAGAAGGTCTTCCTTGCCGAAGCTTGTGGGATAGTCGGCCATGCAGGCGGGCCCTCTCTTTGTTGCTTAGTCCAAACCTTGTCCCGTCTAGCACCGCGTCTGCAAGCCATGCAAGGGCGCCACCGCCGCAGGCACCGCCCCAAACGGCAGGAAACCCATTGAATTTGCCCGCCATGCGGCTTTATTATGCTCTGCAATGCAACGCCCACAGCGAGAGATGATGTCCGAGGCAATCGAGCGCGGCAAGACATGGCTGGGACGCAGCGACCTGCGCCCCACACGACAGCGTGTCGCGCTGGCGGCTTTGCTTGTCGGCGACGGAAACAACCGTCACGTCACTGCCGAAAGCCTCTTTGCCGCCGCCAAGGACAGCGGCGAGCAGGTATCGCTGGCCACCGTCTACAATACGCTCAAGGCCTTCTGCGAGGCAGGGCTGATGCAGGAAGTCACGGTGGATGGCTCGCGCAGCTACTTCGACACCAACACCCACGATCACCCGCATTTCTTCTGGGAAGATCGTGGCGCGCTGACCGACGCACCGGCGGACCAGCTGGAAATCACCCGCCTGCCGGAGGCGCCCGAGGGCTCGGAAATCGCCTCTGTCGAGGTCGTCATCCGTCTGCGCCGCAAGACCACGGACTGACCTCCCCCTAGACGGTCGGCATTCCCTTGCCCCGCATCAGGCGTTTCTGAGCCGCGATCCGGAAGGGGGCATTGGGCGCGCCATAGCCAGCGTAACCATCGCGCCGTTCCAGGATCTCGATGAACATGCCCCCCGCGAAGGGGCGCGAGTACAGCTGGAAGAAGGCGCCATTCTCGTCGCGGTCGTAGAGGATATTGAACCGGCGCAGCGCCTCCAGCATCCCCTCGTCGATGTCGAAACGAGACATGAGGTCGGCGTAGTAATTCTCTGTCATCGGCAAGGGGTCGAAGCCGCGCGCGGCCAGCGCCTCGGCCGTGGCGAAGATATCCGTGCTTTCCAGCGCCAGGTGCTGCACCGGGGCGCCGAAACTCTCTGCCAGGAAAGCCCCGGCAAAGGTGCGGTGCGTTTCCGCCCCGTTCAACGTGATGCGCAGCCCGCCCGCCTGCAACGCCTGGCTGCGTACCAACCCGTCCGGGTCGGTCACGTCAACCATCGGCGCCTTGGCCATCTCGAAGAGCGATGTATAGAAGAGCGACCAGCTGAGCATCTCGTCATAGGTCATGGTCTGGGCAATGTGGTCGACACGCCGCAAGCCCGCACCTTCGCCCACCTCGGCCAGGGTTTCGAACTCCGCCGACCAGACATTGGCCTGGCCGCTGTCGAGGAAATGCAGCAGGCTGCCGCCCAGACCGCGGATCGCGGGAATGTCCAGCTGCCCGGGGCTGGCTGGCTGCGCGAAAGGCTCGCCCCCCAGCGCACTTGCCCGCGCAACCGTATCCCTGCCTGACCCCACGCGCAGCCCGAGATCGCAGACGCTGGTGCCGCGCGCATTGTAGACCGACCCGGCAAAATCGCCCGGCTCCTCGTTGATCAGCACGCGGATTTCGCCTTGCTGCCAGAGCGTCAGCGCCTTGGACAGGTGCTGCCCGACGCGCGTGAACCCCAGCGCCGCCAACAGTGCGCCGAGGTACTCGGCCTCTTTCCCGCGCGAGGCGAACTCGACAAAGCTGACCCCGTCGACCGTCACACGCGCCGGAAACTCCGGCAGGTCCACGCCGGTCGAGGGTTCCGCCCGGCGCACGTCATCCATCAGCGCCACCAGCGAACGATAGCCGTCCCGCGCCACGCTGCCCGGCAAGCCGCCCCGGAACTGGTCGTTGAAGATTTCCAGGCTGACCGGCCCCGTGTAGCCCGCCGCCATGACCGCCCGCGTGAAGCCTGTCACGTCCAGGTCGCCCTCGCCCGGCATGTTGCGGAAATGGCGTGACCAGTACAGCAGGTCCATGTCGATCCGCGGCGCATCCGCCAGTTGGACAAAGAAAATCCGGTCACCGGGAATCCGCCGGATCGTCTCCGGGTCGATGCCCCTCGCCAACGTGTGAAAACTGTCCAGGATCAGGCCGATGTTGGGATGATCGGCACGGCGCACGATCTCCCAGGCATCGCGGTGGTCGTTGACGTGCCGCCCCCAGGCCAAGGCCTCGTAGCCGACGCGAAGGCCACGATCGGCCGCGATCTCTCCCAGCTCGGCAAAGTCCCCTGCCGCGCGGTCGATGCCGCCCCGGGCCTCGGGGTGGACCGAGGAACAGAACAGCACGAGGTCCGCGCCCAGCTCTTGCATCAGGTCGAACTTGCGCCGCGCGCGGTCAAAGGCCTTGTCCCGCAGCGGGCCCTGCGGCAAGCCCTCGAAATCGCGGAACGGCTGGAACAGGGTGATCTCCAGCCCGTGATCGCGGATCAGGGCGCCCACCTCGCGCGGGCTGCCCGCATCTGCGATGAAATCCTGTTCGAAGATCTCGACCCCGTCGAAACCGGCGGCGGCGATGGCCTCCAGCTTTTCGCGCAGGTTGCCAGAGACAGAGACGGTTGCAATCGAGGTCTTCATGCCGCATCCTCGGCCATCAGCGCCGCGCGCAGCGCAGGTTCGTCCAGCGGCAGACCGGCGAAATGCGCCCAGGCATGCACGCCCTGGTAAAAGAACAGCTCCCAGCCCGAAATGATGTCCAGCCCCTCGGCGCCAGCATCGGTCAGGAACTGGGTTTCAACGGGCGTATAGACCGCGTCGAAGGCCCAGACCGCCCCCGCCATCGCGGCGCGTGGCAGCGGCGTGCCCTCGTACCCCACCATGCCGACCGGGGTGCAGTTGACCATCCCGCCCGCGCCTGCAGCCAGGGCCGCGGCGTCCGTGCCCGTCACCACCTTCATCTCGGGGGCGGCCTCGCGCAGGGCCTCTGCCAGCGCCTCGGCCTTGGCCTGGTCACGGTCCACCAGTCGCAATTCGGGCGCGCCAAGCCGCGCCAGCCCGAAGGCCACGGCCCGGCCAACACCTCCGGTGCCGATCATCAGCACCGCCCCTGTGGGTGCCTTGCCCCGCACCCGTTCATAGGCTGCGATGAAGCCCGAGAAATCTGTATTGAATCCGCGTGGCCCCTCCGGCTCGAAGATCACCGTGTTGCAGGCGCCCATCGCCCGCACCAGCGGGTCATCCACCCGCAGCCGCGCCGTGACGCGCTCCTTGTAGGGGTAGGTCACGTTGATGCCGCGGTATCCACCCGCGACACATCGGTCGAAGACCTGCTCGAAATCCTCGCCCAGGTCCCTCGGCACCAGCCTGTCGTATTGCACCGCAATCCCGTTCTGGGCCCCTGCCAGCCGGTGCAGCACCGGAGCCCGCGACCGAGCGATATTGTCACCGATCAGCCCCAGAAGCAGTGTCTCGCCATCGGTCATGGCAGGTCCTTTCCTGTCTGCTCGCGGCATATTCCTTGCACGGCAGGTTCCCCGCTCCAAGCGGCGCACACATCCTCGCCACCGCCGAAAGATCCGACTGGTACCCGCGGCCGGACTCGAACCGGCACGGCATAAAGCCTGGGGATTTTAAGTCCCCTGTGTCTACCATTCCACCACGCGGGCCAGTGGCGCGACCATAGCCAGCCAGCGCGCGGTGTAAACCGGAACCGTTCCCGCAAAAGCCATCAACGGCCTCGGTGTGAGCGGCTTTGTCAGCCGTCCGTTCCTGCAATGAACCCCGGGCTTACAACTCCTCTCCCGGCAACGGTTTGAGCAGGGCACGTTCCGCCAGCCAGGGGTTGATCGCCAGCGCCGCACGCAGGGCGACCTGCGCATCTTCCTCGCGGCCCAGGGCAAACAGCGTGACAGCCTTGCCCGACAGGGCGCCGATGTGGCGCGGGTTCAGGTCCAGCGCACGTTCCAGATCAGGTAAGGCCGCTTCGAAATCCTCGCGCAGGAAATTGACAAAGGCGCGCTGGTTATACCCCTCGGCGTAGAAGGGGCAGTAGCCAACCAGCGTGTCCAGCCGATCAAGAGCCCGCAGGAAATCGAACCGCGCGCGGGCGCGCATCGCCTCGTCCAGCATCGCCTGGCTGGCCTCGTCGGGGGCGTTGTCCCAATACCCCCACATCCGGTTGGTGATCATCCGCGCGGTGGTTTCGTCGGGTGCCACCAGCAATGCCTCGTACAGCGGATCCATCTCTTCGCTGTAATCCGGCGCGGTCGGGCAGCCATCCGCCAACGCAGACGTCGCCAGGCAAGTCAGGGCAAGGGCAAATCTCATTTCACGAAGGGTGGCACGGGTTGCCCAGGGGTCAAGTCACATCCGCGACACCCTCTTCCTTGACCGCCTCCATCGCCACGAAGGTCGAGGTCGAGGCCACCCCCGGCAGGGTCGAGACCTTTTCCGCCAACACCCGCCGATAACTGGGCATGTCCTGGGTCCGAACCTTAAGCAGGTAGTCGAAGTTGCCCGCGATCAGGTGCGCCTGTTCGATCTCGGGGATCGTGGTGATCGCCGCGTTGAACCGGGCCAGCGTGCCCTCGCGCGTGTCGACCATGCGCACCTCGACAAAGGCGACATGGTCAAGACCCAGGCGGATCGGATCCAGCACCGCGCGATAGCCGCGGATGTACCCGGCCTCTTCCAGCCGCTTCAGGCGCGTCTGCGTCGGCGATTTCGACAGGCCGATGCGGCGCGCCAGTTCCGTCACCGAAATGCGCGCCTCGCCCGCCAGTTCCGCCAGGATCGCCCGATCAAAGCGGTCAAGGTCCGAGATTCCCGTTTCCATCGCATTTCCCCGAAAACTTGGGCCAAACGACAAGTCTGGCCGGCAAAAACAGTCAAACGTCCCGCAACTCTCCGGGTATCGTATACCAAATTCCGGTGTAGCGGTATTCATTCCGCACGCCGTCCCCCTTATCTTACCCGAAATCCAGAAAGGCACGAGCATGCCAAAGGACCAGACGACAGACCTGCGCGCGCGCATCGACGCGCTGACCTATGCCGCCGAGGCCGAAACCCTGGTCCGGCTGAAAGACGAGGCCGCGCTGGACAGCTCTGCCCGCGCCGCGATCTCGGGCAGCGCGGCGCAGCTTGTGCGGGACATCCGCGGCGCCACACGCCCCGGCCTTATGGAGGTCTTTCTGGCCGAATACGGCTTGTCGACCGAAGAGGGCGTCGCGCTGATGTGCCTTGCAGAGGCGCTTTTGCGGGTGCCTGACAGTGCCACCATCGACGCGCTGATCGAGGACAAGATCGCGCCGTCGGACTGGTCGCGCCACCTGGGCCATTCCACCTCGCCGCTGGTCAATGCCTCAACCTGGGCGCTGATGCTGACAGGCAAGGTGCTGGAAGACCACCAGCCCGGTCCCGTCGGCCATCTGCGTGGCGCCATCAAGCGGCTCGGAGAGCCCGTGATCCGCACTGCCGTCGGCCGTGCGATGCGCGAGATGGGGGCACAATTCGTCCTGGGCGAAAGCATCGAAGCCGCGATGAAACGCGGAAAGGCGCAAGAGGCCAAGGGCTATACCTATTCCTACGACATGCTGGGCGAGGCCGCTCGGACAGAGGCCGACGCCCAACGCTATTTCGACGCCTATGCCCAGGCGATCCGCGCCATTGCCACCAACGCCCCGCACGAGGCCACCCGCGACAATCCCGGCATCTCGGTCAAGCTCTCGGCGCTGCATCCGCGCTATGACGAATTGCAGGCCGAAACCGCCCGCGCCGCGCTGATCCCCCGGCTGCGCGCCCTTGCCCTGCAGGCGCGTGACGCCAAAATCGGGCTGAACATCGACGCCGAAGAGGCCGACCGCCTCTCGCTCTCGCTGGACGTGATCGAGGAGGTCCTGTCCGACCCGGGCCTTGCCGGCTGGGAAGGGTTCGGCGTGGTCGTACAGGCCTATGGCCAGCGCGCGGGCGCGGTCATCGACTGGCTCTATGCGCTGTCGGAAAAGCTCGACCGCCGGATCATGGTTCGCCTCGTGAAAGGCGCCTACTGGGACACCGAGATCAAGCGCGCCCAGGTCGCCGGCCTGCCCGGATTCCCGGTCTTCACCTCGAAATCCGCCACCGATGTGTCCTACATCGCCAACGCGCGCAAGCTGCTGTCGATGACCGACCGCATCTACCCGCAGTTCGCCACCCACAACGCGCATACCGTGTCGGCGATCCTGCACATGGCGCAGGACAAGAGCGCCTTTGAATTTCAGCGCCTGCACGGCATGGGCGAAACCCTGCACCGGCTGGTCATGGAGCAAAACAAGACCCGCTGCCGGATCTACGCGCCGGTCGGCGCCCACCGAGACCTTCTGGCCTACCTGGTCCGCCGCCTGCTGGAAAACGGCGCCAACTCCAGCTTCGTCAACCAGATCGTCGACGAAGACGTGGCCCCCGAAACCGTTGCCGCCGACCCGTTCGAGGCCCCCGCGGGCCGCGCCCTGACCACCGGCCCCGACCTCTTTCAACCGGAACGCCGCAACTCTCAGGGGATGGACCTGCGCGACCGGCCCAGCTTTGCCGCGCTTGACAATGCGCGCGGGGCCTTCCGCACCGCGAAATGGCAGGCCACACCGCTGACCGTGACCGATACCGCTCCCGGCGACACCGAGGAAGTCGTGAACCCCGGCAACCCCGAGGACGTCCTGGGCCAGGTCACCTGGGCCAGCCCGGAACAGACCCGCGCCGCCGCCGCTGCCGCCCGGCCCTGGCAGGCCACACCTGTCGAACGGGCGCGCATCCTGAATGCCGCCGCCGACCTCTACGAGGCCAACCAGGCCGAGATCTTTGCCATTCTCCACCGCGAGGCGGGCAAATCGCTGATGGATGCGCTGGCCGAACTGCGCGAGGCGGTGGATTTCCTGCGCTACTACGCCGCCCGCTGCCAAGAGGGCGCCGACAATCCGCTGGGCACCTTCGCCTGCATTTCTCCCTGGAACTTCCCGCTGGCGATCTTCACCGGCCAACTTTCCGCCGCGCTCGCCGCGGGCAACGCGGTTCTGGCAAAACCGGCGGAACAGACGCCGCTGATCGCCCATTTCGCCACCCGCCTTCTGCACGAGGCCGGGGTGCCACGGTCCGCCCTGCAATTGCTGCCCGGTGCGGGGGACGTGGGCGCGGTGCTGACCTCCTGCCCGGACGTGGACGGCGTTGCCTTTACCGGCGGCACCGAAACCGCCCAGACCATTCACCGCAGCATGGCCCGGCACCTTGCCCCCGGTGCACCCTTCATCGCGGAAACCGGCGGGCTGAACGCGATGATCGTCGACAGCACCGCCCTGCCCGAACAGGCCGTGCAGGCGATCATCGAATCCGCTTTCCAGTCTGCCGGTCAACGCTGTTCCGCCCTGCGCTGCCTCTATGTGCAAGAGGACGTGGCCGAGGGTTTCCTGGAAATGCTCAAGGGCGCCATGCAAAGCCTTGTCGTCGGCGATCCCTGGGAGGCGGCCACCGATGTCGGCCCGGTCATCGACGCCGAGGCACAGGACAGCATTCTGGACCACGTCGCGCAAGCCTCGCGCGAGGGACGGGTGCTGCAACAGGTCAGCGTGCCCGCAACGGGGCATTTCGTGCCACCGACCCTGATCCGCGTCGGCGGGATCGAGGATCTGGAGCGTGAGATCTTCGGCCCCGTGCTGCATGTCGCCACCTTCAAGGCGCGCAACCTGAACCGGGTCATCGACGCGATCAACGGCACCGGCTACGGGCTGACCTTCGGGTTGATGACCCGCATCGACGAGCGCGTGCAGCAGATCACCGAGAGCATCGAGGCGGGCAACATCTACGTCAACCGCAACCAGATCGGCGCCATCGTGGGCAGCCAGCCCTTCGGCGGCGAGGGCCTGTCGGGGACCGGCCCCAAGGCGGGCGGTCCGCTCTACCTGGACCGGTTCCGCGCGCATCCCGCGCCGGACACCCCCGGCGACGACACGGGCACAGCTGTCACGGACCTTGCCAACCGGCTGGCAGAGGCCGCGGCCATCGATCCGACCCCCAGCCGCGTGGAGCTGCCCGGCCCGACGGGCGAAGCCAACGTGCTGCACCAGCAGGCCCGCCCGCCGCTGCTCTGCCTCGGACCGGGGCGGGCCGCGGCAGAGGCGCAGGCGCAGGGCATCCGCGCCCTTGGCGGACGCGCGGTGATGGCTCCGGGCCTGCCTCCGGAAACCCTGAAAGACACGCAGGGGATCGCCGGGGCGCTCTGGTGGGGGGATGCGGACCGCGCCCGCGCATACCGGCAGGCGCTGGCCGCACGTCCCGGCCCGATCCTCACGCTGATCACCGGCGCACCCGACGCAGGCCATGCCCGCGCCGAACGGCATGTCTGCATCGACACAACCGCAGCGGGCGGCAACGCCGCCCTGCTGGCCGGACAGGAGGGTTGAGGTCACACGCCTCTGAAAGCGCCTTCTTGCTGGTGCACCTGGTGAATGTACGCCATCCATCCGGCGCGATCCCGTGGCATGGGCCCATGAAACGGGTCGGCGGGCGGGCGATGGGCCCAAGGGGCCCGAGTCCCGTCCGTCCCCGTTTCAAGGCATGGGCACCTTGACCTCCCCCCAAGGCATGCCAATCTCCAGCGCATGTTTCCGATCCGCGATCATAACCCGTCGGGGCGCACGCCCTTCGTCACCTACACCCTGATCGCGATCAACATCGTCGTGTTCCTGGCCTCGCTGCAATACGAAAGCTCGCCCCGGGCGATGATGGCCTTCTACGCCGATTACGCGCTGATCCCCCGCTTCCTGTCCGAAGGCTACGGGTTCTCCGGGCTTTTCACCTCGATGTTCCTGCATGGCGGATGGATGCATATCGCCGGCAACATGCTGTTTCTCTACATCTTCGGCGACAACCTCGAGGACGAGATGGGGCATGTCGGCTACCTGCTGTTCTACCTGGCGGCAGGCCTGGGCGCAGGGCTGATCCACTGGCTGTCGGCGCCCCTGTCCACGGTGCCCACCGTGGGGGCCTCGGGTGCCATTGCCGGTGTCATGGGGGGCTACCTGCTGCTGTTCCCCAAGGCGCGGGTCGACATCCTGATCATCCTGATCGTCATCTTCCGCGTCATCCCCGTGCCCGCATGGCTGATGCTGGCGCTCTGGTTCGGCATGCAGGTGTTCGGCGGGTGGAATGCACCCGCCGACCAGGGCGGCGTTGCCTACTGGGCGCATGTGGGCGGTTTCGTGATCGGGATGATTCTGACGATTCCGATCTGGCTGCGCCGCGGCGGCATGCGCTTCTGGAACCGCACCGAGGGGCACCCGCCCCACCCGGAAACGGAATACGCCTTTGAACGCAGCCGCGTGCCGCGCGTCCAAAGCCGCAAACGCCACACTCAGGTCCCGAGGATCCGCAGAAAATGACAGAGACCCACACCGCCACCTGCCATTGTGGCGCCGTCGAACTGCGCGTGCGCCTGGCAGAGGGCACGGATACCGCACGACGTTGCGACTGTTCCTATTGCCGCCGCCGCAGCGCCGCTGTCGTCAGCGCACCGCTGGACGGGATCGAAGTGGTCAAGGGAGCCGACAACCTGGCGCTCTACAGCTTTGGCACCCACACGGCGCAGCATCATTTCTGCAAGACCTGCGGCATCTACATGTACCACCGCCGCCGGTCGAACCCGAACGAGCACGGGGTCAACCTCTATTGCATCGAGGGCATGGACCCCAAGGACTTCGAGCCGCTGGCCTGGAACGACGGCGTTAATCACCCGTCGGACCGCTGAACACCCTCACTCGGCGCGCAGGATCCGGGTGAAGCCGCTGAAAATCTCGTTGTTGGCGCAGATGATGCTGCCGCTTTCCAACGGGTCCTGTCCTTCGCGGACACCATCGACCAGTGCGCCGGCCTCCTTGGCGATCAGATAGCCTGCGGCCATGTCCCAGAGGTTCAGTTCGCGCTCCCAGTAGCCCTCGAAACGGCCCGCGGCCACATAGGCCATGTCCAGCGAGGAAGAGCCGAGGTGACGCACGCCGGCGCATTCCGGCATCACGCGGGCCAGGTCCTTGAGCGTCGCGGGCAGGGTACGTTTCGCGGCGAAAGGGACTCCTGTGGCAAAGACCGCCTCGACCATGCGGCGCCGTCCGGACACGCGCAGACGCTTGGAATCGTTCAGCCAGGCGCCGGCGCCGCGTTCGGCATAGAACATTTCGTCCTTGGCGGCATCGAAGACCACCGCCGACACGATCTGCCCCTTGTGTTCCAGCGCGATGGAAATCGCCCAGTGCGGCAGCGCGTGCAGAAAGTTGGTGCCGCCATCCAGGGGATCGACGATCCAGCGCCGGGTCGGGTCGGTGCCCGGTTCCTCGCCGCCTTCCTCGCCCAGCCAGCCATAGTTCGGCCGCGCGCCCAACAGCTCTTCCTTGAGGATGCGCTCGGCCTCGATGTCGGCCTTCGACACGAAGTCGCCCGCGCCCTTCATGGAGACTTGGAGGTTCTCGACCTCGCGGAAGTCCTTGACCAGCGAGCGGCCCGCCTTTCGCGCCGCCTTCATCATGATATTCAGATTCGCGCTGCCCTGCATGGCCCGGCCTTTCCCGCGTGGTCACAAATGAAATCAGGCCGCGCGTATACGCGGCCTGACAGGCAATGCCAAGAGGCGCAGCGCCTCAGCGGTAGACAGCGCCCTTTTCGCCCGGCACGAACTGCGGCGAATAGGACCGCTTGTGGCCCGTTTGGCTGTAGTAGGCACCCGCGTTCGGCTTGCCGCAGCAGACGACCCCGCCCGCCAGAACCGGTTGCAGCCCCTGCGGGCAGAAGTTCGGGGCATCGTAGCCGTGGACCAGGAAATTCGAGTTCGGGTCGTTTGTCGCGTCGCCCATGTACATGTCGCCCCAGGCAAGGGCCGAGGTCACGCTGAGCGCGAGCGCCGCGGCAGCGGCGGTCAAAGGCAGTTTCATAATGTCCCCCAAGAACTCGATGCACCTCGCCATAGGCTACCAGCACGCGGGCGCGAGTCAAATTTTTCGTGCCATTTCCCGAAGGTTATCCCGTTTCAGGCAGGGTCGGCCTGGTTGAGGTCCTGCCAGTGTTCGCCCATGGCGACGATGCAGGACTGGCCCGAGGCATAGCTGATGATCATGGTCCAATCGCCTTGGTCATCGGTCCAGATTTCGACCACTTCCTCGGGGCTCCGCAACCCGGTGGCGCGGCGCGCGGTGCCAAATTGCTCCACCAGCTTGCGCGTCATCTGATCAGAGGGGGCGCATATCACCTCGGCAATCGGGCTGGCGGCGGAGGGCCCGGTCGACACCCCGAGGCACAACACAAACGGAAAAAGACATCTGCTCATGCACCGAAAGTAACAGATTTATGACGGCCCGGCGAGACGAATTGCCCGCACACGCGCCGTCACGTCCCCGTGTCGGGGGCTTTTGCACGGCCGCCGGTCGGACCATCCTGAAGGCACCCGCCAACCCCACCGGAGTCCGCCATGACCAACCTGACACGCCGCGCCACGTTTGGCCTTGCCCTTGCCGCCCCTGCCCTGCTGCTCACAACGCGCAGCGCCCTTGCCGCCGAACCCGAGATTTATGCGGAAAACGGCATCGCCATCGACGGGTCCGACCCGGTCGCCTATTTCGCCGGCAACGGTCCGGTGGCCGGCGGCGCCGCTGCGCTCAGCTGGAAAGGCGCCACCTGGCAATTCTCCGACGCCGGGAACGCCGCTGCCTTCGAGGCTGACCCGAAGGCCTATGCGCCGCAATTCGGGGGCTACTGCGCCTTTGCAGCCTCGCGCGGCTACCTCGCGCCGACCATCCCCGAGGCGTGGACGATCCACGAAGGCCAGCTGTTCCTCAACGCCAGCCTGCGCGCCCGCATGCTGTGGCTGCAGGACATCGAGGGAAACATCGCCAAGGGCCGCGCGAACTGGCCCGGCATCCTTGGATAATCGCCTTGCGCGGCCTGCTCAGCCCTGCCGGGCGAGCAGCGCCCGCACATCATCAGGAGACAAGGGGAACAGGGGCCGGCCAAGATCGAACGGCCCACCTGCATCGTGTCGAGTAAGTGTCGTCTGGTTCTGTGGCATGGACCGAACATAGGGGCGAAGCCCGCCGCGATGAAGGGGTCGACCGCCGCATTCGTTAACAACGAACACGAACCGCCCAATCTCTAGGCAATCCACGCCTTTCCGCCCAACAGAAAGGCCCCTCTCAGCCCTTCAGCACCCGGTCCGCCTTCTTGCGGACCAGGACGCTGCGCAAGTCGTGCATCGCCAGGAGCAGCGCGTCCGTCACCTCTTCGAGCTGTTCCGGGGTCGCGCGGGACTGCGCCCATTGTGCGGTCAGGTTCAGGTGGTCAACGGCCCGATGGATGTCGTCCAACTCGCGCCGCGCCAACAGCCGCTTCCGGTCTTCCATCCAGGCGCGGATCTCTTCCAGCTCACCCTCCGACAACTCATGGTCGCCATGTGGCTTGATCTCGCCCTTGTTGACGTTGATCACGGCGATCTGATCCATCTCCAGCCGCCGCTGCCGGTTCTCGGTATCGACGCGATAGACCAAGGCGCCGTTGTCGCGCACGCGGAAATAGAACTCGGGCAGGTCGGGCGTCATGTCAGCCCCGCACAGAACCGCTCGATCCTGTCGCAGGCGCCGGTCAACTGCGCCTCCGAGGCCGCATAGCTGACCCGGAAATGCGGGCTCAGACCGAAGGCCGCGCCAAAGACCACCGCGACGCCTTCTTCCTCCAGCAGGGCGGTACAGAAATCTTCGTCCGTGTCGATCCGGCGCCCGCCTTTCGACGTCTTGCCAAGGCATCCCGCCACCGAAGGATAGACATAGAACGCCCCCTCGGGCGTGGCGCAGGTGATCCCGGCACAGGCGTTCAGCCGCTCGACCACCATGTCGCGCCGCTTGGCAAATACCGCCGCGCGCTCTGCCAGAAAGTCCTGCGGCCCGGTCAGCGCCTCGACCGCCGCCCATTGGCTGATCGAACATGGGTTGGTCGTGGACTGGCCCTGCACCTTGCGCATCGCGCCGATCAGCTCCTCTGGACCACCTGCATAGCCGATCCGCCAGCCGGTCATCGCATAGGCCTTGCTGACGCCGTTGACGGTCAGCGTGCGGTCATACAGCCCCGGTTCGACCTGCGCCGGGCTGACGAATTCGAACCCGTCATAGGCCAGGTGCTCGTACATGTCGTCCGACATGACCCAGACATGCGGGTGGCGCATCAGCACATCGGTCAATGCCTTC
This sequence comes from Mameliella sp. MMSF_3455, assembly GCF_030733205.1. Classification (GTDB taxonomy): domain Bacteria; phylum Pseudomonadota; class Alphaproteobacteria; order Rhodobacterales; family Rhodobacteraceae; genus Antarctobacter. Next base: position 12,335 of record NZ_JASHJL010000038.1, on the reverse strand, counting down.
AGCGCCGCCCGGTCATAGCCCGCGCCGGTCGGATTGGACGGCGAGTTGAAGATGAGCCACTTGGTCCTTGGCGTGATCGCCGCCTCCAGTTGCTCGGGCGTGATCCGGAACCCCTCGGCCTCGGCGCCCTCGACGATCACCGGCTCACCGCCGCCAAGGCGCACCATGTCCGGGTAGCTGACCCAGTAGGGCGCCGGAATGATCACCTCGTCTCCGGGGTTCAGCGTCGCCATCAGCGCGTTGTACAGCACCTGCTTGCCGCCGGTGCTGACGCTGATCTGGGCGGGCGTGTAGGTCAGCGCGTTTTCACGGGCGAACTTGTCACAGACCGCCTGTTTGAGCTCGGGAATGCCGTCCGGCGCCGTGTATTTCGTTTTCCCCGCTTCGATTGCCGCAATTGCCGCAGCCTTGATATTGTCCGGTGTGTCAAAGTCCGGTTCGCCGGCGCCGAGTCCGATGATATCGCGCCCCTCAGCCGCCAGTTCGCGCGCAAGTTGCGTGACGGCGACCGTCGGGGAAGGTTTCACGCGGGACAGCGTCTGCGACAGAAAGGGCATAGGGGGGCTCGTGGTTTGAAAATTTGCCTTCCCTGTCTTAGTAAGCGCCCCAATGGCGTTCAAGCGGCTTCACCGGAAAGGTAAGATCATGGACAACTCGAAAGACTGGTACGGGCCCGAATCCGCCACCTTCGGCGACCGGCTCGTTGCTGCCCGCGAGGCAGCCAACATGACCCAGGAGGTCCTCGCCAAGCGGCTGGGCGTCAAGCTCAAGACCCTTCAGGCCTGGGAAGATGACATCAACGAACCGCGCGCCAACCGTCTGTCCATGCTGGCCGGCGTTCTGAACGTGTCAATCGTCTGGCTGATCACCGGCGAAGGCGAAGGCGTGCCGGACCCCGATCAGGACGAGACCCTGGCGCCCGATGTCAACGCCATCCTGACGGAAATCCGCGCCCTGCAAGGCCAGTTCAAGGCCAAGGCGGACAAGCTGGGGCGGTTGGAAAAGCGCCTGCGCACCATGCTGACAGAGGCCCAGTGACATGACGACCGGCCCCGGCGAATCCCGCGAAACCCGCCTCCGCCGCCTGCGCATGCGCTCCATGCGCCGCGGCACCAAGGAGATGGACATCCTGCTGATCCGCTTCGCCGAGGCCCGCCTGGACGCCCTGGACGCCGCCGGGCTGGATGCCTACGAGGCGCTCCTGGCGGAAAACGACCAGGATCTCTACCAGTGGATCTCGGGCCAGCGCCCCGCGCCCGAGGTTCACGCCCCGATGATCTCGGAAATTTCCCGCATCGCCGCAAACGGTTGATTGCAGTGCAGGAATCCGCCCGGCGCCCGCTGCTGGGCGGGTCCCCGTGTTTTCACCTCTGTCAAGGTTGGTTAACCAACCCTCGGAAATCAATAGAATTTTCCGGGTCTTCTACTCGGTTTAACCCGATATTTGCGTTTATACCCGAAAGCTCCGTTGCAAGAAAAACAGGCGGAGACTGAAATGAGCATTCATTCGTCACTGAATCAGGGGCCGGCACAGGGCTTCATTACGAATTACCTCGATGCGTTGAGCCTTGTGGAACGGCTCCACCGCCTCCTGCTCGACGTCATAAAGGACGAATTCGAGCGGTTGGGCATCATCGACGTGAACGCGGTGCAGGCCTTGCTGCTCTTCAACATCGGCGACAACGAGGTGACGGCCGGCGAACTGAAAAGCCGCGGCTACTACCAGGGCTCGAACGTCAGCTACAACCTCAAGAAACTGGTCGAGATGGGCTACATGCACCACCAGCGATGCGAAATCGACCGCCGCTCGGTCCGCGTGCGCCTGACCCAGCGTGGGCGGGAAATCCGCGACATCGTCGGTGATCTCTTTTCCCGCCATGCGGACGGGCTGCAGGGCAAGGGCGTGCTGTCGGTCGATGGCATCGACGAGATCACGACAGCGCTGCGCCGCGTCGAACGCTACTGGACCGACCAGATCCGCTACATCTACTGAGGACGCCGGCCGGGCGACACCGCCCGGAAGACGCCTTGGTGGGACGGCGGGCGGGGCGATCTGCGCCAGCGGCGCAGGAGCGGCGCCCAGGCGCCCCCCTACCTGGACGAGACGGCCAGCACCTGCAGTTCGCGCTTCAGCTTGCGTACCATCGCCGCCTCGAAGGCCTCGAAACCCAGCGCGGTCTCGACAAAGGCATCCGCCCCCGCGATGACATAGGCCCGATAGTAGGAGGCCAGGGCACCGATTCCGTTCGCATCGCCGGATGCGCCGATCACCAGCCCGTTGATCGTGATCCCGCCCGGGCGGCTGTCCTGCGGCCTCGGCCCGGTGTTCGACTTGCCGTCTCCTGAAAGGTCCAGCACCCGGCGCCAGCAGTGCCCCTGCTCCGCCAACAACGCCGCACCGAACCGCTTGGCCGCCCCGATCGCGGTGGACTGGCCCAGCTGCCCGCGCTGCGTCCCCCGCAACAAGGCCGCCAGGTCGGCCACGTCCGCCGGTCCCTCGATCCGCCGCCAGGGTGCCACGATCCGTTGCGACCCCGGCCCGCTCCACTCGAAGACAGCCACGGAGACAGGCGCCTCCGGCATGGCCAGCAGGGCGCCCATGACCTCCGGGTCCTCCAGCGCGCCGGCCAGCCCGTCCAGTTGCAGCCGGTATTCCGCCGCGTCGACGGAACCCGAGACGTCCAGCCCCAGTGCCAGCGCCTGGCGACAGGCCGCCTCGGCCCCCGCTCCCCAGATCAACAGGGCCGCAAGGCCAAGCAGCCGGGTCATCCCGGCCCCGGCCCCACATAGGGCAATCCGCCGACAACCCGGTTCTGGATCTCGCGGTAGAGCTTGCGGATCATCGCCCGCTCGAACCCCTCGTAGCCCTCTGCCGTCTCGATGAAGGCGCCCGGCCCGTGCAGCACCTCGAACTCGTAGTGATCCACCACCGAGGGATCCGCCCCCAGCACCGCCAGCGCGTTGACCGTGATCCGCTCAAAGGGGAAATGCTTGTAGGCCAACCCGGGCCAGAACCCGTCATTGGTGATCCCGTCGCCGGACACATCGATCACCTGCCGCTCGCAGGGGGGTGCCTCCTTCATCAGCGTGGCGCCAAAGCCCAAGGCATAGCCCAGCGCCGTCGGGAACCGCCGGTAGGAGCGCTGCACCCTTTGCAACCGCGCGGCCACCGCCGCGATGTCGCCCGCGCTGTGCAGCAGCACCCAGTCCTGCACCACCACCGATTGCCGCCGCCCGCTCCATTCGTAGACGGCCAGCGCAACGCCGCCGCCCTGCTGCAGGATCGCCCCCTGCACGTCCGGGCTTGTCAGGGCCGCGGCCAGCCCGTCGCGCTGCAACCGGTACTCTGCCTCGTCCACGGAAGAGGAGACATCCAGCGCCAGCAACAGCGCCAGCCGGCAGGCGGCCTCGGCCCCCGCCGGCAGCAAGGCCGCCAGAGTGGCGGCGATCATGCAGCCGAGGCGGCTCACCAGTGACCCGTGTTCTCCATGCTGGCCCAGGGTTCCTGCGGCGGCAGCGCATCGCCTTGCTGCAACAGTTCGATCGAGATGTTGTCGGGCGAGCGGACAAAGGCCATGTGCCCATCGCGCGGCGGCCGGTTGATCGTCACGCCGTTGTCCATCAAGGTCTGGCACATCTCGTAGATGTTGGGCACCGTATAGGCGAGGTGGCCAAAGTGACGGCTGTCCGAGGGCAGGCCCTCGTCGCCATCCCAGTTGTAGGTCAGCTCCAGGTCTGCGTGACCATCCGCCTGATCCGGCGGACAAAGGAAGACCAGCGTGAACCGGCCCTTCTCGTTCTCGCTCCGGCGGCGCTCGACCAACCCCAGCATCTTGTAAAAGGCGATCGAGGCGTCGAGGTCCTTCACACGGACCATCGTGTGCAGATACGTGATTCCCATTTTGTCCCTTCCGGCCCGCCTGCGCAGGCCGTCTTTCAGAATACCGATTTCAGACCCAGCCGCAGATCCGTGCCGCGGGTCTCGTAAATGGTATAATTGGAACTCCGGTCGCGGAAGGAAACCCCGATTTCCGGCGCAAAGCCGTAGAGGTCGTAGTTCGGCAACAGAACATCCAGCGAAACGGTCAGCTCCTCGTCCCGTCTTGGCTCGACCCAGAATTGGGTCGGCCCCTTGTCGAAATCGGTGACCTCCCATGCCAGCGTCAGCCGCGGCAGCATGCCCTTGAACGGCTTGCCAAGGCGATAGCTCAGCGCCGCGCGCGCACTTTCCCGCGCCACCAGCCGCGAGTCCGAGGCCGTGTCGGACACCATCAGGTCAAGCCCGAGGGACGACCGGCCATAGGCGCGTGTCAGCGTCAGACCCAGCTCGCTGGTCTGCGCATCGCGCACCGATGCATCGTGCCGCTGCTCGACCTCGTAGCCATAGCGCAGCGTGCCGATCAGCCCCGGCGCGATCGTCTGGCCATAGCTGAGATCCAATCCCGCGGAATCGGCGAAAAGTGCGCCGCCCAGCCAGTGCCGTGTCACCGACAGCTGTGATTTGCCCAGCCAGCTGCCATCCTGCCCGCGCGCTTCGTAGCCAAGGCTGAATGCCAGCGCGTCCTGCCGGTAATCCGCGTCCCTGATCCCCGGCACCTTGTCGCGCGCCTCGGAGGAAAAGCGCACCCGCTGGATCTCTGTCGACACCCCAAGGTTCAGCCGTCGGGTCGCGCTCAGCGGAACACGGCGAACATAGTCGGCGCCCAGCACATAGCGTTCCCCTGACAGCGGCACCGCCGAAGGGTTGATGAAAGGCAGCCCGGCAAAGGTGAAACGGTTGGTCTTGGGCGCGCCGTTGAGGTTGTCCGATGGTTCGACCGACAGATCCAGCGACAGCCGCCAGGGCGTCAGCCGCCGCAACTGGCGAAAGTCCCGGACCGCCACGGCCTTCAGCTGGTCATCCGGCGCCATCTGCGCCGCACGCCGCAGCCAGAGTTGCGCAACGCCGGGCCGCCCGCCAGAGGCCCGCGCCTGCGCCATCAGCATCGCGGAAAAGAACCGCTCGCGCTCGTCGTCCGTCCCGCCAAAGGCGTTGCGCGCCGCCTCCGCCGCCTCTCCGCTGCGGCCAAGCTGCGAAAGCGCGCGGGATTTCAACATCAGCGCGTCGGTATCGCCGGGCGCGCCCAAAAGCACGCCCTCGGACAGCACCAGCGCCAGTTCCGCCTGCCCGGCCATCAGCGCCCGCGCCGCGGCGCCGCGCGCCTCGTCCACGCTCATCCGCACCGGCTCGGCTCCGGCCGGGGCCGACATCAGAGCCATCGCGCCGGCAAGAACGGCCGGTCGCAAGGCACGCAGCAGATGGGCCCCAAGGCTCATGGATCAGGGGCGCGTCGCGATGAAGCCGCCGGTCTCGCGAATGTCCTCGGTGAGGAACTCGCCCGTCGCCGGGTCGATGCCCACCGGGCCCTGACCTTCGACCACCACGATACCGACGACTTCCTCGCCGTCCGGCCCCGCAAAAAGCCCCGACCAGGTGCCGGTCTGGGTCACTTCACCGTCCGTGCGCACGGCGCTGGCCTCGGACGAGTTGATCGTCCAGGTGTCAAAGTTGATCTCGGCCGTGGCCAGCGACAGAAAGTCCGCGCCGCTCAGCGCGGCGATGTTCACGCCATTGGCATCAAAGAACTCCCGGCTGACGATAACGCCTTCGACGGCGCCAGAGACATCCGGATCGTCAACGTCGACCTCGATCCGCGCCAGGCCGGACACATACTGGATTTCGGCACTCGGGGCGCCATCGACCAGCACGGTCCGAACCGCCGCATATTCGCCGTTGAAGACATAGGAATCCGTATCCGCCGGCAGCGCGCCGTTCCCCTCGAGCCGCTGCGCCGCAGCCCCGCCGAAACCGAACGACAGGTAGCGGTCCGTGCCAACGGCCCCCACCTGGCTAAAGCCGCTGGGCGAGCGGCGGAACACCGCGAAATACTGCGACGTGCCCGAAGGCCCCGCGGTGTTCCGATAGGCATCGAACCCGGTGCCGCCGGGATTGAGAATGGCACTGAGGCCCGCATCCCTGCCGTAGACGTTCGCACCGGCCACGGCCTTGTCGCTGTCAAAGGGCAATTCGTCGAAGACCAGCTCGCCGGTGCCCGGGTCGTACGTCATCTCGTCGACGCGCAGATCTTCCGAGGCGTCGTCCAGCTCGCTCGTGTACAGGTTGTCGGGATCGGGGTCTGCGTCGGGATCGGTGCCACCGCCGCCGGTCCCGGGATCGGGTTCTGGCACCAGCGGCTGCGCCCCGGTTCCAATTCCCGACCCGCCGTCGCCGGTCAGCGTCGCGCCGTCACACGCGGAAAGGACGCTCGCGAAAGCGAGCGCTGCAATAATGCGATACATGGGACTGCCTCAGGTCTTGCCTTTTATTTTGTCCACAGCCTGTGCGGCACGTTGGAAAAAGTCAATCTTGGCTTGGCGAAGCGGCCGGATGTGCGGCATAATCGCCCCACAGCGGGGATTTCAGAAAAGGCTGACAGGCCCCACGCTCATGGGCGATTGCCCGGGCCACCTGTCCGCGCGCTTTCGGATCGGCAACCGGATCGGTGCGCCCTTGCCTGTCGTCTGCCCGACCTTCCGGCCCCGGCCCGGGGAAGCGGCAAGCATGTGTTTTTGATGCGCCGCTCGGCGCCAATTGATTTGAGACGCGAGGCATCATGCCCATGACTGGCGAGACCACAGGCAACCGAACGACAGGGCCAACCCTGATCATAGAGGACAACGCCATTCTCTCGACAGAGCTTTTCGAGGCGCTGCAAGAGGCCGGACTGAACCCTCTGCCCCCGGTCAGCCATTACACCGCCGCGCTGTCCAGCCTGTCGCAGGACACCCCACGCCTCTGCGTGCTCGACCTGGATCTTGGCCGACAGATGAACGCGAACGTCCTGATCGGCGAAGAGGGGCGGCGCCTGCTGGCCATCCTGCACGCGCGCGGCTGCCGCACCGCCGTCTACAGCGCCTATGTCTCGAACCCGCTTGGCCTGCGCGACATCGCCCCCGACGTCGAGGTGCTCAGCAAGAGCCAGCCGGTCGAGGACCTGGTCCGCGTCCTGCGCAGGCTCTCCGGCCTCGAACCCGAGCCGGCCTGATCACCCCGCGCCCATGCGCGAGATCGTGACACACAGCCCCTCGGGCCGGTAATCCATCTCCACCTTGGCCTGCAACTGGCGCTCTAGGATCGTGCCCAGCAGGAAGGCGCCAAAGCCGGTCCGCTCAGGCGGCACCACCTCGGGGCCGCCGGTTTCGCTCCATGTCATCTGCACCAGCCCCGCGTCGCCGGTCACGACATCCAGCACAACCCGCCCATCGGGCACGCTCCACGCACCGTACTTGACCGCGTTCGTGCCCAGTTCGTGCAAGGCCAGGCCAACCGCCTGCGCATCCTCGGGCGGCAGGGCCACGTCCTTTCCCTGATAGCTGAACCGCCCGTCGCTCAGGTCCACAAAGGCGGCAAGGCTCGATTCCGTCAACCCGCGCAGCCCCTGCCAGTCCCAGCCTCCCTCCGACAAAAGCTCGAACGTCCGGCCCATCGAGGCCAGACGCTGTGACAGGCGGCTGGCCAGTTCCGTCTTGTCGCCCGACCGCTGCGCGGTGAATCGCGTCACCGCCCGCACCACCGCCAGCATGTTCTTGACCCGGTGCTGCAACTCGGTGGTCAGCAGGTCCTTCTGCTCCTCCAGCGCCCGTTCCAAGGTCACGTCGCGCACCGCGATCCCCGCCGCCGTCACCTCTCCGTCGCGCAGCACCGGAAAGATGTCGCCAACCAGACGCCGCCCCTGTCCGTCGGTGATCTCGATCCCTTCCAGCGGCGCGGCGCCGTCCAGAACCGCCTCGATCCGCGCCGCAAAATCGCCAATCTGCGCCGGCACCGGGATCTCCGCGGGTGCACGGCGCAGAGCCTCCGGGTCCAGCCCGAACAGGTCAGCCAGGAACCGGTTGCCGCGCGACCACCGCATGTCCTTGCCGATCATCCCCAGCCCGACGGGCACGCCATCGTAGATCGCCTGCAATTCGGCATTCTGTTGCTCCAAGCGGGCCGAGGACTCCAGCAAATCCCGGTTGAAGGTCTGCAGCTTGCTGTTGATCAGCTCCAGCTCTCCCCGGCTGAACCGCAACTCCATGTTCGAGGACTGCAGTTCCTCGTTCAGCGCCATCAATTCACGATTTGCGCTGCTCAACGCCATTTCTGCGCTTTCGGTGCGCCATTGCAGCCGGTCCAACTGTCGCTTCCAGGGGGCGGCGCCCGCTGCCGCCGGCACCGGCAGATCGCCGTCCTCATCCTTGCACAGCACCACGAGATATCGACCGGCCTGCTCGGCCGAGGCCGCAACGCGCACCTCTCCCTTGACGTCCGCCCCTTTGCCGGCAAGGCTGCGCACTGCGATCTTGCGCCTCGCGTCGCGCACCTCCGCCAGGGCCTCCATCGCCGCCCGGGCGCAGTCCGGGTCACGCAGGTCCTGCAACCCATAGGCCGCGCCCGGCCGCACCGGCGGCAAGAACGCCCGCATCGGCGTCGAGACATGGACAAACCGCCCGCTGTCATCGACCGAGGCAAAGACCGTTCCCAGCATTTGCAGGACACCGCGTTCGGCCAGCGCCGTTTCGGTCAGCCGCTCGCCGGGCCGGTGGCCGGGCGGTGCCACGGCCCGCGCGCGCGTCTGGGCCCTTTGGCGTCGAAACAGGATACCGTCTTCGCCTACCGGTTCGAACCCTTCCGGATCCAGCAGCGGGACCAGTTGCGGCGAGACCGCAAGAAACCCCTCTGCCTGCAGGCCATAGTCGAACCGGGCCAACGCCTCCGCTGCCTTCTCAGGGTGGGCCAACAGGGCGGGCGGCAGGCACAACACCAGGTCCAGCCAGCCAAAGGGCGCATCCGCATAGAGATCATGCTCGGCGAAGACACAGAGTTCCCGCAGGCCAGGGTCGACCCTGTAGCCACCATCGCCGCGCCACAGGAAACGGGCCCGGCGATCAGGACCCAGCGCCGCCGCCGCTTCGGCGCAATAGTGTCCCGACCGGGCCCGCTGCAGGGCCGCTGCATCCGTATCGGTCCCGAATATCTTCCAGGGACGGCGGTCCTGCCGCTCTTCCCTCAGCTCGATGATCCTCATGGCCAGCTGGTAGACCAGATCACCCTGCCCGCATCCGGGCACCCAGACCCGAAACCCCGCCTGCCTGCGCTGTAACAGCTGGACCAGCACAAGGTCCCGCAGCCGGTCGATCATCACCGCGTCCGAAACCTCCTGCGCCCTGCCCTGCAAGACGTCCCGTGCCAGACACTGCCGCTCTGCCGGGTCGCGGCGCAGCCGGGCCAGGTAGGCCTCGGGCGCCAGCTCGCCCGCGATCGCCATTCGGCGTAACATCGGGGCCGCCATCAAGGCTGGCCCCGGCCGATCCGCAAGGCCCAGCAGGCGCGAGGCCTGGTCCAGCTGCTCTTTGCCTGGCCCGTCGCCTTCGGTCTGGGCAATCCGCGCCCGGTGGATCGCCGTCACCACGCCGGGCGCCTCCTCTGCCGCCACCACCCGGTCCGCCAGCGAGCCAGAGCCGACCGCCAGCACGACCCCGCCCGCCGCCTGCAGGGCCCGCGCGCCAAGAACCGGCAGCATCACGCGTCCCGGCAACAGAACCGCGATACCCGCAGGCTCACACGCGGCCAGGCTCGACAGGCAGTCATCCAGCGGCGAGGCGCCATCCGGCACCAGCCGCAGGACACCCGCCATTACTCGCGCCGCCTGCCCCCGTGGCACGACAAGCACCCGGTCCGCAGCCGGCGCCACGCCGTCCTCGGCCATGTCCACCGGCACCCGCGCCACCGCCCGCAGATCGTCCAGCAGGTCATCGTCGGCGGGCATCCGGTGCATCGGCACCACCAGCCAGCACAGGCCACTTCCCGGCTGGATCGCCGCCACGCAGGCGGCCAGCGCCACGCGCGCATCCGGCGGCGCGGAAATCGCGGCGATCGTCATTCCTGGCGGCCTCCGGTCCCTGCCCAAGTTCCCCGGTCGCAACTTGGCACAGCCGTCCCGACCCCGCCAAGCCTCCCGCTTCCGCCCCCCCGCGAAATATCCTATGCCAAGGGGACCGCATTCCCGGAGGGACAGCATGCAGCAATATCTCGACGCACTCCGCACGGTCCTCGACCACGGCGAAGAATCAACCGACCGCACCGGCACCGGCACGCGCAGCTATTTCGGCCTGCAATGCCGCTATCCCCTGGCCGAGGGCTTTCCGCTGGTCACCACCAAGAAACTGCACCTGCGCTCGATCATCCACGAGCTGCTGTGGTTCCTCTCCGGCGACACCAACATCACCTACCTCAAGGAAAACGGCGTCTCGATCTGGGATGAATGGGCGGATGAGAACGGCGACCTCGGCCCGGTCTACGGCCATCAATGGCGCCACTGGCCCGGCTATAAGGGCGAGATCGACCAGATCCGGACCCTGCTGCACCAGATCCGCACCACGCCGGACTCGCGCCGCATGATCGTTTCCGCCTGGAACCCCGCGGATGTGCCAGAGATGGCGCTACCGCCCTGCCACACGCTCTGGCAGGTCCGCATCATCGGGCGCAAGCTGCACCTGCAACTCTACCAGCGCTCCGCCGACATGTTCCTGGGCGTGCCCTTCAACATCGCCTCCTACGCGCTGCTGCAGGCGATGCTGGCCCATGTCACCGGCTACGAGCCGGGCGATTTCGTCCATTCCATCGGCGACGCGCATATCTATTCCAACCACATGGACCAGGTGGCCGAACAGCTCTCGCGCACGCCGCGCCCCCTGCCCCGGCTGGACATCGCGCGCGAGGTGAAGGACCTCTTCGATTTCCGGTATGAGGATTTCGCCTTCCCCGGCTACGACCCCCTGCCCGCCATCAAGGCCCCCGTGGCCGTCTGAGGTTTTCATGATCACGCTCATCGCCGCCCACGACCGCAACCGCGCCATCGGCAAGGACGGGGACATCCCCTGGCACCTCCCCGAGGACCTCGCCATGTTCAAGCGCGAGACCCTGGGCGGCGCCATCATCATGGGCCGCAAGACCTGGGACAGCCTGCCGTTCAAGCCCCTCCCCAAGCGCCTGAACATCGTCGTCTCCCGCGATACCGCGCTGCACGAACATGTCGTCGGCTCCGTCGAAGAGGGGATCGCCCTGGCGCAATCGCTTGGCTATTTCCGCATCTACGGCATCGGCGGTCAAAAGATCTACGAGACCATGCTGCCGCTGGCGCATCGGCTGTTGATCACGGAAGTGGATCTGGAGGTCGAGGGGGCGGACGCGTGGTTCCCGGAGATTGGAGAGGGGTGGCGGGAAGTTGAAACAAGGAATCAATCGTCAACTCACCACTATGCGATCATAGAATATGTCAATTTTCTTAGGACGTAAGTCCAACCTAAGATAATGTAGGGGCAAAAAATTGTTTGATCCTCCGTATGATGCTTCAACTTGGATTCCTTACCTTCAGCTTTTTGTAGAAGCGATCAAAGGGGTAGCCTGGCCAAGCGCTTTCGCGTTCTTGGTATACAATTTTCGGGATGAATTACGCCCACTTCTAGCAAACATCAAAAGCCTCGGCCCTACAGGTGTCACATTCTCAGACGCCAGGCAGATTTCGAAAACACCGGATGACGGCTCAGACGAACTAGCCACAAGTTCCCCAACTCAACTCAACAATCCAGTCGCCGACCGAATTCGCCAGAACTTAACGATCCAGCTTGAAGCGTTCAATTCAGGTTCTCGAGAAGAAGAACTAATCAAGAGCTTGACGTTTCGCCTGCTTGAGAAAAACTTCTTCACAGCATACTTAAACATCTTTGGAAGCCAAATATCAGCGCTTGAAGAGCTCAACGTTCAGCCGATCAATAAAGATAGGGCAAAAGAGCTTTTTAAGAAGCTTCAATCAGAGCATGAGGAGCTAAGAAATTTCTCCCTAGACCAGTACCTAAATTACCTATTCAATTGGGAGTTAATAGAGCAGGATGAGGATGGCGAGCAGTTTAGAATAACTCAAAACGGTCGCGATTTCCTAGTATTCCTTCAAAGCCACGGCCTTCCAAAAGATCGACCATTGTAGGCGCAATACTTGAGAAGATTTAGGTAAAAAACTTTAGTTCCTCCACCCCGGGCGCGGAACAAGGCCGCAGGCCGCCGCGCCAGCGCCGACCCGCCCCCCGGGGCGGCGCTTTGTCGACACAGGCGCAAACCCCAGAGGTCCTTCGGATGTGTCACGATAAACTGCGCCCGCTCTACCGACTGATGCACCACCCCGCAGGTCGGCGCTGTCCCGGCACCGCACTCCGATCAAGGCGGATACACCCCCGCGGGGCTCCCCCGTCCCGGGCTT
>NZ_JASHJL010000037.1 GCF_030733205.1 Mameliella sp. MMSF_3455 | reverse complement strand
ACTTCGTGACCGAAATCCGAAAAACAAACCCCGGAAACAAGACCGACGTAGCCCGTTCCGATCATCGCAATCTTCATTTTGGCATTCCCCAGCCTGGTATCCAATACAATCGTCATGCGGGCGAGTCCGGGGAAATGTCAACGCGGACCCCTCGCAGAGCGGCAATCTGTTGCGCGATTGGACAAGCTTTGGCAGAGCGGCTAATGCAGGCGACAGAATGTTACCCGAGCAGAGCCGCATGACAGACAGCCCCTCCGCGGTCGCCCGCACCGTCCTTGCCACCGAAAGCGCGGCCCTGGCGCGCCTGGGCGAAGAACTGCCAGAAAGTTTCGATGCCGTCGTGACGAGTCTCTTGCAGGTACAGGGACGGGTGATCGTCTCCGGCATGGGCAAGTCGGGGCACGTCGCCAACAAGATCGCCGCCACCTTCGCCTCGACCGGAACACCGGCGCAGGGTGTCCATCCCGGCGAAGCCAGCCACGGCGACCTGGGCATGATCACGCCGGCCGACGCGGTGATCCTGATTTCCAATTCCGGCGAGACCAGGGAACTGGCCGACATGATCGCCCATTGCGCGCGGTTCTCGGTGCCGCTGGTGGCCATGACCAAGCGGGCCGACAGCACCCTTGGCCGCGCCGCCGATCATGTGCTGCTGATGCCCGACGCGCCCGAGGCCTGCGCCATCGGCATGGCGCCCACCACGTCGACCACGATGGCAATGGCCCTGGGCGACGCGCTGGCGGTGGCGATGATGCAGTATCGAGGCTTTGACCGGGCCAGCTTTGCCGCCTTTCATCCCGGCGGCACGCTGGGGGCGCAACTGCTGCGCGTCTCCGCCGTGATGCACCGGGGCGAGGAACTGCCCGTCGTCGCTGCCGATACCCCGATGTCCGAGACGCTGCTGGTCATGAGCCAGAAGGGGTTCGGCGTCGCCGCCCTGGTCGAAGACGGGCGCCTGGCCGGCATCATCACCGACGGCGATTTGCGCCGCAACATGGCGGGGCTGATGGAGCGCACGGCCGGAGAGGTCGCCACCCGCGGCCCGCTGGTCACCGCCCCCGATACGTTGCTGCTGGAGGCTTTGGGCATCATGAACACGACGAAACGCACTGTCCTGCTGGTCACAGAGGGCGAGACCCTCGTGGGTCTGCTGCACATCCACGACGCGCTGCGGGCAGGTGTGGCATGAGCGCAGTGATCTTCATTCCCGCCCGCTATGCCTCCAGCCGCTACCCCGGCAAGCCGCTGGTCGCCCTCAAGGGGGCAACCGGCGAGTCCAAACCGCTGATCCAGCGCAGCTGGGAAGCGGCTTGCCAGGTCAAGGGCGCCGACGCGGTCTATATCCTGACCGACGACGACCGGATCGCCGAGGCAGCGCGCGGCTTTGGCGCAGATGTGCTGATGACCTCGGACAAGGCGCGCAACGGGACCGAACGCTGCGCCGAAGGAGTGGCACAGTTGGACCGGGTGCCCGATTGCGTCGTCAACCTGCAGGGCGACGCACCGCTGACCCCGCCCTGGTTCGTCGAGGCGCTGATCGGTGCGATGCGGTCGCCGGAGGTGAACATGGCGACGCCCGTGCTGAAATGCGACCACGAGACCTTGTCGAACTTCGTTTCGGACCGTCATGCCGGTCGTGTCGGAGGCACCACCACTGTGATGCGAGCAGATGGCACCGCGCTCTATTTTTCCAAGGAAGTGCTGCCCTATGTCGGCAACCTCGAAACGCCGCCGGAGGTCTGGCATCATGTGGGTGTCTACGCTTACCGGCCGTCGGCATTGACCGCCTACATGGGCTGGCCCGAAGGCCCGATCGAACGCGCCGAGGGCCTGGAACAGCTGCGCTTTCTCGAAAACGGCATGGACGTCACCTGCGTCCCGGTCGATGCGCGAGGCCGGGTGTTCTGGGAACTCAACAACCCCGTGGACGTGACCCGGATCGAGGGCGTCCTTGCAAAGGAAGGCATCGCATGACGGATGTGTCCATCGGCAGCTACACGGTGTCCAACGCCGCGCCCCTCACCCTGATCGCGGGCCCCTGCCAGATCGAGAGCCTGGATCACGCCCGGATGCTGGCAGAACGGATCGCGCATGCGGCAGAGGCGGCGGGCGTGAACTGGATCTTCAAGGCCAGCTACGACAAGGCCAACCGTTCGTCCCTGTCCGGCAAGCGCGGAATCGGTATGGAGGACGGGCTACGCGTGCTGTCGACGATCCGCAAGGAGTTCGGCGTGCCGGTGCTCACCGATGTGCACGGGCCGGACCAATGCTCGGTGGTGGCCTCGGCGGTGGACGTGCTGCAGATTCCCGCCTTCCTGTCGCGCCAGACCGACCTGCTTTTGGCCGCCGGCGAAACCGGCGCCGCGATCAACGTCAAGAAAGGCCAGTTCCTGGCTCCTTGGGACATGGCCAATGTCGCGGCCAAGATCGCCTCGACCGGGAACGAGAAAATCCTGCTCTGCGAACGCGGCGCCAGCTTCGGCTACAACATGCTGGTCTCGGACATGCGGTCGCTGCCGATCATGGCGGAAACCGGTTACCCTGTGGTCTTCGACGCCACCCATTCCGTCCAGTTGCCGGGCGGACAGGGCACCTCCTCGGGCGGGCAGCGCCAGTTCGTCGAGCCCTTGGCCCGCGCCGCCGTCGCCGTGGGTTGTGCCGCGGTCTTCATCGAAACGCATGAAGACCCCGACAACGCCCCCAGCGACGGCCCGAACATGGTCCCGGTCGATGATCTCGAACGGCTGCTCAAGGGGCTGTCGGCGGTGGATGCATTGACCAAGGGAGCCTGACCGGCCCCGCCTTGGCGTCTAGACCGTCACTGGTTCAAATACCTGTGACGGTCCGTCCGGACGATCCGCTCAGGCGGACAGGGTCTCGCCCAATTTCGCAAGGTAGCTCTCCACCAGCGCGGCGGCGGTCTCGCGGGTGCCCGCCTCGGCATAGCAACGGAATTCCGGCGCATTGCCGGAGGGGCGCAGGTGCACAACGTCGCCAGTGGCAAAGGTGACACGCAGACCGTCGGTTTCGTCCAGTTCCGCGATGGCACCACTGTCCGCAAAGAAGCTGGTCCGGGCCCCGGCATCGCCGGAAAGTTCCGCGATGAAGGCCTTGGAGGTCGCGCTCTCGATCCCCTGGATACGGTCGGCAGCGGTAAAGCGCGGCGGCAGCGCGTCGAGCAACCGCGACAGCGGCTTCCCCTCGGCACGGGCGGCGCTGAGGGGGGCAAGGATCGGCAGCAGGCAATCGCGGGTCATCAGCGGCGCCAGCCTGCCCGCAGGGGCGTCGGCCTCGAAGCCCAGCAGAAAGCCGCCGTTGGCCTCGTAGCCGACGACACGGGCGGCAGAGTCAGCCTGCAACACTTCTTCCATCGCGGCGATGACGAAGGGCGAGCCGATTTTCGTGCGGTGGATGGCGTCGAAGTCAAAGCCGCCCTCGGCCTCGATCATCGTGTTCGAGGAAACCGGTGTGCAGACCACCCGCGCGCCCAGCGCCCGTGCGGTTACAGCACCCAGCACGTCTCCCGGCACCACCCTTTGCGCATCATCCACCAGCATCGGCCGGTCGGCATCACCGTCGGTCGAGATCAGGACATCCAGTTGATGATCCGCGAACCAGCCAGCGAAGAGTTGTCTGGTGTCCGGATCCAGCGCCTCGGTGTCGACGGGAATGAACACGTCCGAGCGCGCGATGGGGAGCGCGGTGGCGCCCAACGCCTCGACCACTTCGACCATGATGTCGCGGGCGACAGAGCTGTGCTGGTAGACACCGACGCGCAGGCCCTGCAGCGCCTCTTGGCCAAAGGCGCGCGTGTAGCGGGCGACATAGGCTGCGCGGGCGTCGGCGGTGGCCTTGGCGCCGGGCGCGCCCGCAATGGACTGACCCAATGCACCGTTGATGCGGGCCTCGTCCTCTTTCGAGATTTCACCGGTGGGGACGTAGAATTTCAACCCGTTGCGGTCGGCCGGGATATGGCTGCCGGTGACCATGACGGCCCCGGCCCCCGCCTGAAGCGACGACAAGGCCAGCGCCGGCGTCGGCACCACGCCGCAGTCGACCGCATCGACACCCGCGTCACGCACGGCGGCGATGACCCATTCCGCGATCTGAGGAGAGGAGGGGCGCAAATCACGGCCCACATGCACGGCGTTCCCATGCGGACAGGCAGAGAGAAAGGCAGTGACGTAGTCGCGCACCAGGTCCTCTGTCAGCTCCACCACCAGGCCGCGCAGGCCGCTTGTGCCGAATTTGGGGGCCATCTTTACCATCCTTGCCTTGTCAAATGCCGCTGCGCACCGGGGCGCGCGGCTGTTTTCCCGCCTCGCGGCGCGGATGGCAAGGGCGGGTTTCCCAGCAGCGGCAGCCAGCCTATCCTGCATTCATGAAACGCCTGTTTTTCCTGCTGGGCCTGATGTGCGCATCTTCGCTGGCCGCCGCGCCCTATGCCGAGCATCAGGCCCGAAGGCCCGAGCTGTTTGACCCGGAAACGGGCTATCGCATCGGTCGCCAGCGGGCGCCGACGCCGGATGACATTCCCGCGCCCGCCGTTCTGATCACGCCCGATCAGGCGCGCAAGTTGCTGGCGAACGGCGCCGTGGCGCTGGATGTCTTTGCCGCCCAGCAATCGAGATTTGACGAGTTGGAGGGAACTTGGCTGGTGTCAGAGCAGCGGCTATCCCTGCCCGGGGCCGTCTGGCTGCCAGAGGTGGGCCGCGGGCGACTGTCGGAGATCATGCAGCGCTACCTGACGGACAACCTGGTGCGGATCACGGCGGGCGACAGGGATCGGGCCTTGGTCATCTACTGCGTGGCGGATTGCTGGATGAGCTGGAACGCGGCACAGCGGATCGCGGGTCTGGGGTATTCCCGTGTCTACTGGTTCCGGCTGGGAACCGATGGCTGGCTGGATATCGGAGAGACCTTGGCCCCGGTAGACCCGGTGCCGGTGGACGTGGATTGACGGCTGGGCGGGTCGGGTTTCCCGTTCCACGTCTCACGCTCAGTTGCCGCGCGGCAGTTCCTCGCGTTCGATCCGCGGAAACAGATGCGCGACAGACCGCTGGTATTCCTGCGGCTGGGCACCCATTCCGGCAAAGCGGTCCGGCAGGGGCATCTCCATCAGTTCCACCATGTCCTGGCCGGACCGCGCGCCGCCGCGCAGCGCGGAATCAAGCCAGGCAAGATAGTCCCGTGTCTGGGTGATGGACTCTCCGGTCGGGTCCGCCGGACCGTGGCCCGGAATGATCAGCGCCGGTCTCTCTGCCTGCAGGGCGTCCAGCGCCTGCTGCCAGCGCGGCAGGTCCGCGCTGGGGGTCGTGGGCGCGCGGTTGTAGAAAACGAGGTCCCCGGCCACCAGCGTCCCGGTGCGCCGGTCCATCAAGGCAAGGTCCGCCGTCGTGTGCCCGTCCAGCGGCAAGGCCAGGAAATCGCGCCCGTCCAGCGTCAAGTCGCCGCCAGCGATCACGTCACTTGGCGGCACGACCTCCGTTCCACGCATCCAGTCGCCCAGCAGGCGATACATGTTGTCGGCAAAGGCCTCGCCTTCGTCCAGCGCCGCCTGCCGGGTACCGCCCAGCGCATGAATCGGCCTGTCGGCAAAGACCTGGTTGCCAAAAAAGTGGTCCGGGTGATGATGCGTGTTCACCACGGTCGAGATTCCGCGGATGTCGAGGCCGCGCGCCAGCGTGTTCAGCGCGTCGCCGTAGCGGCGGGAGGACCCGGTGTCGAAAAGGATCAAACCGCTGTCGCCCTTCATCAGGGTGACATTGACGATAGCCCCGCCGTTCTCCATCGAGAAATAATCGGTCGCCCCTTCGATCATCCAGATACCGTCGGCCAGCGGCTTGGCTGCCAGGTCATAGGCGAGGCGTGGCTGGGCAAAGGCGCGGGGGGCCAGCGGCAGGCTAGCCAGCAGGCCAAGGGTCGTCCGGCGGGTCAGCATCAGTTCAGCTCGCCCTCGGTCAGGACACCGCGGATGCGGTTGCCGTTGTTGTCGCGGCCCATGACCTTTACCGAGGCGGGCAATGCTCCCGCATCGAAATAGAAGGTAAAGGCAGGGTCCTCGTTCACAGGCTCATGCAGTTCCAGACGCGCCAGCGGCGTGCCGTCCTCGTCCTGCAGGGACAGGTCCTCGATGATGAAGACGGGGATGCCATCGGCCAGCCCGGTGTCCATCGGGTGATCCACCACCAGCCGCGCGCGGCCCGAAGCCGACCACAGCCGCCCGTGCACCTCACCCAGCTTTTCCTCCCAGTCGTCGCTGGCATAGGCATGGGCAGGTGCGGTACAGCCGCCGCCCGCCGCGTCGATATAGGTCGACCCGATGTGCCAGCTGCCGGAATGCGTCTCGACGCTGGCACGAATGGCGGTCGCCTGGTCGATCTTGAACCGCAGGGCCAGCTTGGGCGCGGCCTGTTCGGGATAGTAGGTCAGGATATGGGGGATCGGGCCATAATCGGCGCTGACAACGATACGTTTCACGTCGGGGATCGCGGTCGCATCCACCAGCAGCGGGACGTTCAGGCTGTCCTCGGCCGAGTCCGGCGCGCGCACCACGACCCGGTCGTCGAAACGGATGTCGGCGGGATCGCCCAGCAGTCCCTTCTGGTGGTAGTTCCACATGCCCGATCCCATCGGATCCTGCAGCACGGTCTGCGGATCGTCGAGAGCGGCGGCGGCGCTGCCTGCAACGGCGATCAGCGCGGCGAATGCGGTGCGGATGAACATGGCGGACCCTCCCTGTCGTACCATGGCGGCAAGGCTAGCATGGCGGGTGCGGGCGGATCACTTCGCCTATGGTCGTAGATGCATCACCATTGCGTCAGGCCCGCCTCATGGGACCAAGGTCGCATAGGGACGCGCCCGGGCCGGGCCTAGGGTCTCGTCCATGCGCGCGATCCTCTGCATCCTGGCCTGTTTCTGCCTGCTGACCGGCACCGTCCGGGCAGAGATGCTGAGCCGCGAGGCGCTGGCAGAACGGGTCATCCCCCCCTTTCTTCTGGGCGAGCCGGTCAACGACAAGGGTGTCTGGACGCTGGAAAACGCGGGCGGACAGACCGCCGGCTACGTTTTCGAGACCGAGCCCCTGGCCCCCCTGCCCGGCTTTTCCGGTGCCGCGATCAACGTCCTGGTGATGCTGGACCTCGAAGGCCGGTTCGTCGATGTCCAGCTGCTTGACCATAACGAGCCGATTTTCGTCTCTGGTCTGGGGCAGGCCGCCTTTGAACAGTTCTTTACCCAATACCGGGGGCATTCGATCTCTGCGCCTATGGTCGTCGGAACCCCCTATGGCGAAACTCAGGGCAGCAGCGCGCTGGTCTACCTGGACGGGGTGACAAAGGCGACGGCCAGCGTGCGGATCGCGCATGAATCCATCCTTGCCGCGACCTTGCAGGTGGCGCGGGAAAAGATGCAGGGCGTGTCCAACGGCCCGCCCGCCTACCCCGATCTCGCGGTGGATGAGGCCCTGACCTGGGACGACCTTGTGGCGCAGGGGCTGGCGACCCGCCACCGTGTGAGCAATGCCGAGGTGAACGCCGCCTTTGCCGGAACGCTCTGGGAAGATGACGATCCGGTGGCACAGGACGATCCCGACGGCGCCTACCTGGATCTCTGGATCGTGGATATCGGCCCGCCCTCGATCGCTCGGGCGGTGCTGGACGCGGACTCACTGGCCGAATTGCAGGCTTTCCTGACGATTTCGGACCATGCCGAACCGATCCTGTTGGTCGAGACCGGGCGGCATGGGCTGATCACGGAGGAGTTCGTGCGCAACACCGCGCCCGACCTTGTCAGCGCGGAGCAATTCGGCCTGCCGGTGGCCCTGCGCGACAGCGACTTGCTGTTTTCCCTGCGCGACGACTTGCCTGACGCCCTTCAAGAGGGCACGGCAATGATCCTGCGCACCGACCGGCGGCTGGGCTTTGACCCGACAGAACCCTGGACCCTGCATGTCGAGGCGGTACGCGAACACGGCTCCTTCATGCCGCAGGTGGGTAGCGTGACGCTCTCCTCGACCCAGTCGACGGACGCCCGGTTCTTTGCCCGCGCCGAGGCGCCCCGCTCGCTGCCTCCCTGGCGGGCGGCGCTGCGCGAGCGGCAGGCGGACCTGATCGCCCTGGCGCTGGGGCTGGCGGTGCTTTTGCCGGTGCTGTTCTGGCGGCAGTCCGCTCTGGCCGGGCTGACCATGTTCACGCCGGTTCGGCTGGGCATCCTTGCGGTCATGACGGGCTTTGTCGGCTGGTGGGGACAGGGACAACTGTCCATCGTGACGGTGATCGGGGTGATCCGAACCGCCTGGGAGGGCGGAAGTTACGCCTTTCTCCTCTACGATCCGTTTTCGCTGCTTGTCTGGGCGGCGGCGATCCTCGGGTTTGTCCTCTGGGGGCGGGCGCTGTTCTGTGGCTGGCTGTGTCCGTTTGGGGCCATGCAGGAATTTGCCCATCACCTTGGCCGATTGCTGCGCCTGCCCGAGGTGACGGTGCCCGCACGCTGGGACAGCCGGCTGAAACGGGTGAAATACCTTGTACTGGCGGGTCTGGTGGCGCTGGTTTTCGTGGCCCCCGGTGCGCTGGACACGGCGGCAGAGGTGGAGCCCTTCAAGACCGCCGTGACCACCTATTTCATCCGCGAATGGTACTATGTGGCCTATGCGGTGGGCTTGCTGGTGCTGTCTGCGCTCATCTTCAAGGGGTTCTGCCGCTATCTTTGTCCGCTGGGCGCACTGATTGCATTGGCCGGGTTGCTGCGGGGGCGCGACTGGATCGCGCGACGGGCGGAATGCGGCAGCCCCTGTCAGCTATGTTCCGTCCGGTGCAAGTATCAGGCGATACCAAGATCGGGCCAGATCGACTATACCGAGTGCTTTGGTTGCCTCGATTGCGTGAAGATCCATGACGATACCGCGCAATGCGTGCCATTGGTGCTGAAGGCGCGCGAAAGGAAGAGGGCGGCATGATATCCCGGCGGCGTTTCCTGAGCATCAGCGCGGCGATGACGCTTGCCCCCCGGAGGCTGGCCGCCGAAGAACGGCGCTGGACCGGGCAGGCGCTGGGCGCCGAGGTGTCGATCACGCTGCACGGCCCGGCCGGGTGGACCGAGGCCGCATTGACCGCCTGCACCACCCTGCTGCAAGAGATCGAGGCGGAGTTCAGCCTGTACGATCCCGCGTCGGCCCTGTCCCGGCTGAATCGAGACGGTGTTCTGGTCCGGCCCTCGCCGAACATGCATTTTCTAATGGGACTGGTGGGCGAGCTGCACCGGATGACGCGGGGCCGGTTTGACCCGACAGTGCAGCCGCTTTGGCAGGCGCTGGCTCGTGGCGGCGACGCCACGGCGGCACGGCAGGCCATCGGCTGGCAGCGCGTCCGCGCCTCTACCGACCGGATCGCACTGGCGCCGGGTCAGGCCCTGACCCTGAACGGCGTCGCACAGGGCTTTGCCACCGACCTGGTGACCGGGGTGCTGGAGGAACACGGCTTTGAAAACGCGCTGGTGCAGATCGGTGAGATGCGCGGGCTGGGCGGTCCGTGGACGGTCGGGATCCTGGATCCCGACGCGGGCCTTGTCACGACGCGCGATCTGACGAACCGGGCCATAGCGACCTCCAGCCCCTCGGCCCTGATGCTGGGCGACATGGGCCATATCCTGGACCCGCTGGAAGAGGCCGCACCGCGCTGGTCGACGGTGAGCGTCGAGGCAGGCTCTGCCGCGTTGGCCGACGGGTTGTCCACGGCGCTGGTCTTTGCCGACCAAGCAGAGGTGCAGCGGGTCAAGGCAGAGGCGCCCGGGGAGATCCGGGTGCTGCTGGTCGATGCCGAGGGCAACCTGCGGACGGTGTAGCGGGGGCGCTGCCCCCGTCTCCCTTCGGTCGACTCCCCCGGAGGTATTTTTGGCCCAAAGAAACACCTGGCATCAAAAAACCCCCGGCCAAGGACCGGGGGTTCGAAAGTGTTGCAGCTGGCTCAGCTGGCCGCGGCAACCGCACGCTTGGTCATCACGCCAACCAGGTGGGCACGATAGGCCGCCGTGCCGTGCAGGTCCGAGATCATGCCATCGGCGGGCACCGACAGGCCGGCTACAGCGTCAGGCGAGAAGTTGGACGACAGCGCCTGTTCCGCCTCGGTCCAGCGGAAGACGCCGTTTTCCGACGCGCCCGTGACCGCGACACGCACGCCGTCGGCGTATTTGGCCACGTAGACAGCCGTCAGCGCAAAGCGCGATGCGGGCTGTTCAAACTTGGCGTAACCGGCCGCCTCCGGCACCGGGAAACGGACCGAGGTGATGATCTCACCCTCTTCGAGGGCGGTGGTGAACATGCCCTGGAAATAGTCGTCCGCCGCGATCTCGCGGGTGTTGGTCACGATGGTCGCCCCCGAACCCAGCGCCGCCGCCGGGTAGCAGGCGGAAGGGTCGTTGTTGGCCAGCGATCCGCCGATGGTACCGCGGTTGCGGACCGCCGGATCCCCGATGCCGCCGGCGAGGCTGGCCAGACCAGGGTAGTGCGCCGCCGCTTCGGCCGCGACGGTGGCATGGGTGGTGCCACCGCCGATGGACAGGTCGCCGTTGTCCTCGCGGCAGACGCCCTTCAACTCGTCGATGCCGGACAGGCTGACCAGCACGGACGGCATCGCCAGGCGCTGTTTCAGGGTCGGGATCAGGGTCTGGCCGCCGCCAAGGGCCTGCGCCTCGTCCTGGCCCAGGGCCGAAACCGCATCGGCCACGCTGGTGGGCCGTACCATGTCGAATGAATACATCTCTTATCCTCCTGTTGATCTCCCCCGGCCCTGGATGCAGGGCCGGGGGCAGGGATTATCCGTTCATCGCCGCCCAGACGCGCGAGGGCGACACGGGCATGTCGATGTGCTCGACCTTGTGACCGCCGGACTGCAGCGCGTCGATGACCGCATTGACGACCGTCGGCGGCGAGCCGATGGCCCCGGCCTCGCCGCAGCCCTTCACACCCAACGGGTTGTGCGTGCAGGGCGTCTGGCAGGAGTGGTCCACGGTATAGTTCGCCATGTGCGGCAGGTCGTCGGCGCGCGGCATCGCGTAATCCATGTAGGACGCGCTCAGCAGCTGGCCGTTCTCGTCGTAGGCGCAGTTTTCCAACAGCGCCTGGCCGATGCCCTGGGCGATGCCGCCATGCACCTGTCCTTCGACGATCATCGGGTTGATGACGTTGCCGAAATCATCCGCCGAAACGAACTTCTCGATGGTCACTTCGCCGGTCTCGGGGTCAAGCTCGACCTCGCAGGCATAGGCGCCCGCCGGGTAGGTGAAGTTCGAGGGATCGTAGAAGGCGGTTTCCTCCAGCCCCGGCTCGATATCCTCGAGCGGGTAGTTGTGCGGCACATAGGCGGCCAGCGTCACATCACCCCAGGCCACGGATTTATCCGTGCCCGCGACCGAGAACTGGCCGTCCTTCAGCTCGATGTCCGTTTCCGCGGCTTCGAGCAGGTGGGCGGCGATCTTCTTGGCCTTGTTGATGATCTTTTCCGTCGCGCGGACCATGGCAGAGCCGCAGACCGCGATCGAGCGCGAGCCGTAGGTGCCCATGCCGAAGGGGATCTTGCTGGTGTCGCCATGCACGATGTCGACCATCGATTCGTCGATGCCCAGCATTTCCGCGACCACCTGCGGGAAGGCGGTTTCGTGGCCCTGGCCGTGGCTGTGTGCGCCGACCATGACGCTGATCGAGCCGGTGGCATTCACCCGCACGGTCGCCGCGTCATACAGACCCGCACGCGCGCCAAGCTGCCCCACAAGGTTCGAGGGCGCGATACCGCAGGCCTCGATGAAGCAGTTGACACCCAGGCCGCGCAGCTTGCCCTTGGCCTCCGATGCCTTGCGGCGCTCGGGGAAGCCGGGGATGTCCATCAGCTCTTCCATCTTGGCCATCGTGGCCTCGTAGTCCCCGGTGTCATAGGCCACCGCAACGGGGGTCTCGTAAGGGAACTGGGTGATGAAGTTCTGACGACGCAACGCGATCGGATCGACGCCCAGCTCACGCGCGGCCTTGTCGATCACGCGCTCCAGCTGAAAGGTCGCCTCGGGGCGGCCGGCGCCGCGGTAGGCGTCCACCGGGACCGTGTTGGTAAAGACCGCCTTGACGTTCACCTGCACGGCGGGCGTCTTGTAGTTGCCGGCCATCAGCGTCCCGTGCAGCCAGGTCGGCACCGAGGACGAGAAGGTCGACAGGTAGGCGCCCATGTTGGCATAGGTGTCGGTGCGCACGGCGGTAAAGTTGTTGTCCGCGTCCAGCGCCAGTTCGATCTTGGTGACGTGGTCACGGCCATGCGCGTCCGACATGAACGCCTCGGATCGTGACGAGGTCCATTTCACCGGGCGATTGATCTGCCGGGCCGCGAAGGTGCAGAAAGCCTCTTCGGCGTAGTGGAAGATCTTGGTGCCGAAACCGCCACCCACGTCGGGCGCCACGACGCGCAGCTTGTGTTCCGGGATGCCCAGGACGAAGGCGCCCATCAGCAGGCGGATCACATGCGGGTTCTGCGAGGTGGTGTAGAGCGTCGATTCGTCATTGGCGCGGGAATAGTCGCCCACGGCCACGCGCGGCTCCATCGGGTTGGCCACCAGGCGGTTGTTGACCAGCTCCAGCGTGGTCACGTGCGCCGCCTCGGCAAAGGCCTTGTCGGTGGCTTCCGTGTCGGTGCCG
This sequence comes from Mameliella sp. MMSF_3455, assembly GCF_030733205.1. Taxonomy (GTDB): domain Bacteria; phylum Pseudomonadota; class Alphaproteobacteria; order Rhodobacterales; family Rhodobacteraceae; genus Antarctobacter. Next base: position 35,736 of record NZ_JASHJL010000037.1, on the reverse strand, counting down.
AACTGCCAGTCATAGCAGAGGTTGTCCGACAGATCGTCATGCACCTTGGTGGCGCCATCGGCCAGCGCGGCCTTCATGTCGACGACCGCCGGCAGTTCCTCGATGTCCAGCTCGATGGCCTCGGCGGCGGTGCGCGCCTCTTCGAGACTGTCGGCCACGACGGCGGCGACCGGGTCACCGACGTGACGGACCTTGCCCTGGGCCAGAACCGGGTGGGCCGGTTCCTTCATCGGGTCGCCGTTCTTGTCAGTCACCTGCCAGCCGCAAGGCAGACCGCCGATCCCCTCGAAATCGGCGCCGGTGAAGATGCGCACGACGCCCGGCATCTGGGATGCCTCTTCGGTGTCGACCTTGTTGATCTTGCCATGCGCCATGTCGGAACGCAGGAAATAGACATAGGCCTGTCCGTGCAGATTGATATCGTCGGTGTAATTGCCGGCGCCGGTCAGAAAGCGGACGTCTTCGCGCCGTTTCTGGCTTGCTCCAATGCCATGATCCTTGGGCATGTGGATTCCTCCCTAGAGTCGATGGGCCGATGACCCACCTTGCGGAAATCGGTTGCGCGGCAGGTCATCCTGCCACGGGGTCAATTCACTCGGCAGCGATGCCCGAAACATCCTGTCCGGATGCGGCCAGGATCGCCTTGACGATGTTGTGGTAGCCGGTGCAGCGGCAGATGTTGCCTTCGAGGTAGTCACGCACCTCGGCCTCGGTCGGTTTGGGGTTCTCTTTGAGCAGCGAAGCCGCCGCCATGACCATGCCCGGGGTGCAGAACCCGCATTGCAGGCCGTGATGGTCCTGGAAGGCCTGCTGGATCACGTTCAGCGAACCGTCCGCGTTGGCCTGGCCCTCGATGGTCGAGATCTCGGCGCCATCCGCTTCGCCCGCGAACATGGTGCAGGCCTTCACGAGGTTGCCGTTGACGTGGATGTTGCATGCGCCGCACTGCGAGGTGTCACAGCCGACATGCGTGCCGGTCAGCCGCAGTTCGTCGCGCAGGAATTCGGTCATCAGCGTGTTGCCCTTGACCGACTTGGTGACGGATTTCCCGTTCACCGTCATCGTTACTTCTGCCATCGCTATCCTCCCTGGATAAAATGTCGTGTCTGGGTATCTCGATGTCGCCGGTTCAGCCCTTCACGAGCCGCTTGAACCAGCCTTTCTTGTGGTTCTCGTCGCCATCCGCGCCGGGTTCCGCGTCGTCCGGATCGGACGGGCCCTCGACCGCGTCCTGGAAGTTCTGGAAAAACTGGTCGGCCATCTTCTTGGCGAAACCGTCGATGATCCGGCTGCCCAGCTGCGCCAGCTTGCCGCCGACCTTGGCTTCGACCTCGTAGCTGAGCAGGGTGCCGCCGTCCGCGGTCTCTTCCAGGTCGACCTTGGCGCCGCCCTTGGCGAACCCGGCGGCGCCGCCCTTGCCTTCGCCGTTCAGCGTGACAGAGTTCGGCTTGTCCATGTCGGCCAGCGTGACCTGGCCCTTGAAGGTCGCCTTCACCGGGCCGACCTTCTGCACCACGGTCGCCTCAAAGCCTTCCTCCGCCGATCCTGTCATCTCGGTGCAACCGGGCACGCAGGCCTTCAGAACCTCGGGATCGAGGATCGCTTGCCATACCACGTCGCGGGGGGCCGCGATCTCGCGGCTGTCACTCATCTGCATCTCTCAACCCTCTTCCTTCTGACGGACGCCCGTGGGCTGCCTCGTTCCTGTGCTCCCTACGGGTCACTCAACGCTCAGGTGGCGTGAAACTCAACCCGTAGCTTTCGAAAATCGCCGCGATGCGCCCATCGTCGAGCGCCGCGTAGATCGCATCGTCCACCGCGTAACCTAGCGGGCGATAACGGAAATTTACACCCAATCCGATGGTCCACTTGCCCACAGAGAAGCCCGGCAAGGGCGGCTGGTGCACGGCCAGGTCCTCTGTCAGGCCGTATTCCAGCTGGGCCATCGGACCCATCGCCGCCTTCACCTCGCCCGCCGCCAGCGCCGCCATTGCCTCCGCGGTGGTCGGGAATCGCCGGATATTGGCATTTAGTTGACCGCCCGCCAGCGAGGTCAGGTAGAAATCGGCAATCGAGTCGTTTTCCACCGCCACCGTATCAAAGCGGAAATAGGCCGGAACGGGTTTTTCCTCGGGGTAGGCCGCCTTGTCATAGGCTATGGCGATCCCCTCGGTCTGGTACTGGCCGGTAAAGGCCACCTGCTCCACGCGGCAGGTAAAGGCACTGTCATAAGGCACGCGCAGCATCACGTTGGACACGGCACCGCCCACCACCGGCCCCTTCCACAGGTAGTTGCGCAAGTCGGCGTCCAGGTTCTCACCCGCCGACACGAACTTGAAGCGCGGTGCGACACCGAGATCCTCGGCGATCAGGCGCCCGATCTCGATGTCGACACCACGCGGCTTGCCGTTTTCTTCGTAGGAATAGGGCGGGTAATCCTCGTAGACGGCAAATTCGATCCAGCCGCGCTCCATGATCTGGTCGATGTCCTGACCAACAATGTCGCGACTGGCGTTCTGGGGTTTCGGTTGCGGCACCCAGTCCTCGCAGCGCGCCTCGACGGCGCCCGCGATGCCGGCCCAAAGGCCGGCCACCAGGCACAGTTTCAGCAAGGGGCGCGCTGCAATCATGTCAGTGCGCCGCCGACAGGCCGATGGTCAACGCCTCGGCCGCCTTGCGATAACCCTCGGCGGTGCCGTCGATCAGCGCCGACGCCCGGTAGGCCGCGCTGTCGGCCACGGGCGCGCCGCTGAGCGTCTCGATGCCGGACGCGATCTCGTCCAGCTTGGCCTTCATGGCATCCGGATCGGCGCCCGAGGCATCCTCGGACCAGGCGGCCAGCTGATCGCGCAGGACCTTCAGCTCGGGCGTCAGTTCCGCCATCTGCTCATCGTCGGGGCGCGCCTCGATATAGGTGCGGATCGCCCAGGCCGCCTTCTGGCCCAGGAGCTCGCCAAAGGCCGGCATCTTGGTGGTGCCGTTCTGGGTGTAACCGTGGATGAACCGTTCCATGTACCATTCGTCGCCGTACTCCTCGGCCTCGAGAAAGCGCAGATCGGGTGCCAGCCCGCCCGAGATCACCTCAAGCCCGTGGCAGCGTGCGCAGTTCTGGTTGTAACCGGATGCGCCGATCTCGACGGCCGTCCAGTAGACCTCGTCTCCCTGGTCGCGGTAGGGGTTCTCGATCAGCCATTCCTCGCCCACATCGGGCAGGGCGTCGGTATTGACGGGCTGCGGGGCAACGTCCCCATGCGACAGCGCCATCGTGGCGCCGAACATCAAGGCCAGGCTCAGTGCAGTGGTCTTGCGGGTCATGTGCGTGTTTCCTCCTCGGTGAGATTGCCCTTTTCTTAGGGGGCCGTCTCGCACCGAAGCTATTGGACCTAAGTCCCAAGCCACGCGGAACCGCGACCAAGGTCCTATTCCGCTGCCAGATGCGGTGCCTACTCTCTTGGCAAAGGGAGGATTTCACGATGTTGCTGCGCCTGGCTCTGGCCTTGTGCCTTGGCACGTCGGCTGCTGTTGCCGATGTGTCCGTTACGATTCACTACCTCCGGCAAGAGGTCGAACAGCCCCCCGTCCTGTCCAACCTCGATCCGATTCCCCAAGACCTTGGCCTGAAGGGCGCCGAGCTGGGCCTCGCCGACAATGCCACGACCGGCCGGTTCATGGGTCAGACCTGGGCGCTGGAGGTGACGGAGGTGCCCATCGGCGGCGATCTTGCAGAGGCGGCGCGCGCCGCGCTGGCGACCACCGACCTGATCGTGCTGGACGCCCCCGCCGATGCGGCGCTGGCGCTGGCAGACCTGCCCGAGGCCGCGGGCGCGCTGATCTTCAACAGCACCGCACCCGACGACCGCCTGCGCGGTGCCGACTGCCGGGCAAACCTGCTGCACACCCTGCCCAGCAATGCCATGCGCACCGATGCTCTCGCGCAGTTCCTGCTGAGCCGCCGCTGGGACGACCTGGCGATGATCACCGGCACCCACCCGGATGACATCGCCTTCGGCGACGCGATGCGCGCCAGCCTGGCCAAGTTCGGAATGCGCCTGAGCTCGGAAAAGACCTGGGCCTTCGACGCCGACATGCGCCGCAACGCCAGCCAGGAGGTGCCGCTCTTCACTCAGGACCTCAAGGCGCATGACGTCCTGCTGATCGCGGACGAGATCCAGGATTTCGGACGCTACATCGCCTACAATACCTGGACGCCCCGCCCTGTCGCCGGCTCCGAGGGGCTGGTGCCCGTTGCCTGGGCGCCGGTGGTGGAGCAATGGGGCGCGGCACAGCTGCAATCGCGATTCACGGACCTGGCCGCGCGCCCGATGCAATCGCGCGACTACGCCGCCTGGGCCGCCGTGCGTGCCATTGGCGAGGCCGTCACCCGCACCGGCGCCGCCGACACCGCAATCCTGCGCGCCTACCTGCTGGGCCCCGACTTCGAACTGGCCGGCTTCAAGGGCCGCCCGCTGTCCTTCCGCGACTGGAACGGTCAGCTGCGCCAGCCGATCCCTCTGGTCACGCAACGCGCTTTGGTGGCGCAGGCCCCGCTCGAAGGCTTTCTCCACCAGGTCAACGAACTCGACACACTGGGCCGCGACGCCCCCGAGTCCGATTGTATGGCGTTCGGAAACTGAGGACCGACATGATGTTTCTTCTCTCTGAAAATACTCGCAAGACCCTCACCGCGGGCCTCGCCGCATGTCTGCTGGCCCCCCCCGTCGCCGCCGAGGAAATCTGGATCACCAACGAAAAGGACGACACCATCAGCGTGATCGACGTCGCCACGCTCGAGGTGGTGCGCACCATCCCGACCGGCGAACGCCCGCGCGGAATCACCTTCAGCCACGACCACAAGGTGGTCTACATCTGCGCCTCGGACAGCGACACGGTGCAGGTCATGGACCCGGCCACCGGCGAGATCCTGTTCGACCTGCCCTCGGGCGAAGATCCGGAACAATTCGTCCTGCACCCGGACAACCGGCATCTCTACATTGCCAACGAGGATGACGCGATCACCACCGTCGTCGACGTGGTGAGCCGCACCGTGGTGGCCCAGATCGACGTGGGCATCGAACCCGAGGGCATGGCCGTTTCGCCCGACGGGCGCTATGCCATCACCACCTCGGAAACCACCAACATGGCGCATTGGATCGACACGGAAACCCGCGAGCTGGTCGCCAACACGCTGGTCGATTCGCGGCCCCGCCACGCGGAATTCGCCGCCGGAGGGACCCAGCTCTGGGTCTCTGCGGAAATCGGCGGCACGGTCAGCATCTTTGACGTTGAGTCGAAGGCCGAACTGGCCAAGATCGACTTTGCCGTCAAGGGCGTGCACCCGGACCGGGTCCAGCCCGTCGGGTTCGAATTCGACGGCGAGGAAAAGACCGCCTTTGTCGCCCTTGGGCCGTCCAACCATGTCGCCGTCGTCAACGCCGAGACATTCGAGGTCGAGAAATACATCCTGGTCGGGCGCCGCGTCTGGCACATGGCCTTCAACAGCGACAAGTCGCTGCTGTTCACCACGAACGGTGTGTCCGGCGACGTGACAGTGATCGACGTGGCCAAGCGTGAGGCGATCAAGACCATCAAGGTAGGCCGCTTCCCCTGGGGGGCCGCGCTGCGCCCCTGACCCGCAGCTTGCAGTTGGTCGCTCCGGCCCGACACGCTAGATTAGTCGCATCGCGGTGGATCCCGTCGCGATGCCGCGAAAGGAGAATGCCATGCGCATGACCGTCCTGGCGATCTGCACCGCGATTGCCGCACCCGCCTTGGCCGAGGAAGACCTGGGCACCCTCAACCCGCCCGAGATGGGCATGGACCGGGTGATCGACAACATCCGTCGCGGACAGGCCGACATGACCACCTGCGCCTCTGGCTATCACTTCACCAAGAAGGGCGATCACGCCGACGCACGCGAGATCTTTCGGCTCTGTGCCGAAAAGGGCGGCTACACGGCCGCGATGACCTGGATGGGCCAGTTGCAGAATAACGGCCTCGGCGGCGACTATGACCCCGATGCCGCCGCCGAATGGGACCGACGGGCCGCCGAGGCGGGCGATCCGGTGGGCCAGTTCAACTACGGTCTGGCGCTGATCCGCGGGCACGGCGTCGCCCGGGACGAGGCCGCGGGCCGGGCGATGGTGGATCGCGCCGCACAGGCGGGACTGCCCGTGGCCCGGCGGCTTCAGGATGCGAACTATGACCTGGACGAGGTTACTCCCGACGCGGACAACTGGAAATACGCGCCGCTCTTCTGAACCTGCGCCGGTCATCCCGCAAAGCGCCGGATCGAGGAGGACCCCTTGCGGCCTCGGGTCTCGCCCCTTCGGGGGGCCGGGCGAGCCGGGATGTTCCGTGGCAACTGCCCCGCGGCACGTTCGAGGACGGCCTGATGCCGTGGTCCTGACCATGACAAGCCCACGCAGGCGCAGGAATACGATCAATGCAGCGGATGGTATTTGCCCGTGATCGGCAGCATCACCACCCGGGACGGCGGCGCGACTTCGGGATTGATCCCTGCCCCATCGCGGAACGAAAGCGCGGCCCGCGGCGCCGCCCTTGGTCTTGGTGTCAGCGGGATCTGCGGGACCTTGGCCGACCCTGTGCGGGTCATGTTTCCGGGATCCTGTCAACCGCGCCACGGTCGTACGACCATTGTGCAATACCTCGCCACGCGGCTTCCCTGAATACTGTTGGCGGCGTCCGGGAGAGGGGCGCGTGTATCCACGTCGCCTGGGCGATGAAGGGAGGAAATCTCATGAACCGATTCATTCTGGCAGCCGCTGCCAGCATCCTGCTGACCGGCACAGCCGCCACGGCAGAAGTGACAGAGGCCGACCTGGCCGACGACCAGACCATCACGACGCAGGTCGTGACCAACGGCATGGGCCGCCACCTGCAGCGGTACAGCCCGCTGGACACGCTGAACAAGGACAACGTCAAGTTCCTGCAGGCGGCCTGGGCCTTCAGCTTTGGTGGTGAAAAGCAGCGCGGTCAGGAAGCCCAGCCGATCATCTACGACGGCGTGATGTATGTCACCGGCTCCTATTCGCGGCTTTATGCCATCGACCTGAAGACCGGTCGCGAACTGTGGCAGTACGACGCCCGCCTGCCCGAGGGAATCCTGCCCTGCTGTGACGTGGTCAACCGGGGGGCCGCGATCTATGGCGACATGATCATCTTCGGCACGCTGGACGCGCGCATCGTGGCGCTGAACAAGGATACCGGCGATGTCGTCTGGCGCGACAAGATCGCCGATTACAAGGCCGGCTATTCCTACACTGCCGCACCGCTGATCGTCGACGGGCTGGTCATCACCGGCAACTCGGGCGGTGAATTCGGTATCGTCGGCACCGTGCAGGCCCGCAACGTCGAGAACGGCGACCTGGTCTGGGAACGTCCCGTGATCGAAGGCCACATGGGCATGCTGAACGGCGAACCCTCGACCATGACCGGAGAGCTGAACGCGACCTGGCCGGGCGACATGTGGAAAACCGGCGGCGGCGCCACCTGGCTGGGCGGCTCTTATGACGCCCGCACCGATACGCTGATCTTTGGCGCGGGCAACCCGGCACCGTGGAACAGCTGGCTGCGCGACGCCGGGCAAAAGAACGACGGTTCGGGCGACAACCTCTATGCCGCAAGCCGCATCGGCATCGACCCCAAGACCGGCGAGATCAAGTGGCACTTCCAGACCACCCCGCGCGAAGGCTGGGATTATGACGGCGTTAATGAAGTGGTCGCCTACAACGACCGCGACGGCAACATGCGCCTCGCCACAGCCGACCGGAACGGCTATTTCTATGTTCTGGACGCCGAAGACGGCGGATTCATCTCGGCCACGCCCTTCGTCAAGGACATCACCTGGGCCAACGGCATCGACGAGAACGGCCGCCCGATCTTCAACGAGGCCAACCGTCCCGGCGATCCCAGCGCGGCCGCAGACGGCAAGAAGGGTGAAGTAATCTTTGCCTCGCCGTCGTTCCTTGGCGGCAAGAACTGGATGCCGATGGCCTTCAGCCAGAAGACCGGCAACTTCTACGTGCCCTCCAACGAATGGGGCATGGATATCTGGAATGAGCCGATCACCTACAAGAAGGGCGCGGCCTACCTGGGTGCAGGATTCACCATCAAGCCGAACTACGAGGATCACATCGGCTCGCTCAAGGCGATCGATCCGGATACCGGCGACCTGGTCTGGGAATACAAGAACGACGCACCGCTTTGGGGTGGCGTGATGACCACCGGCGGCGGCCTTGTCTTCACCGGCACGCCCGAGGGCCTGTTCATCGCATTGGATGACGAGACCGGCGAAGTTCTCTGGGAGTTCCAGACCGGCTCGGGCATCGTGGGCCAACCCGTGACCTGGGAGATGGACGGCGAGCAATATGTCTCGATCGTCTCCGGCTGGGGCGGGGCTGTTCCGCTCTGGGGTGGCGAGGTTGCCAAGAAGGTGAACTACCTCAACCAGGGCGGCACCGTCTGGACCTTCAAGCTGCCCAAGGAACTGGCCAGCCTGCAGTAATCGACCCCTTGGGGTTTGACAGGGGGCGTCCTGCGGGGCGCCCCTTTTTTGTTCGAAACCCTGCGCGCGACTTGTCGCAAAGAACCATGCGTCAGGCCGCACGATCCGCTATGGGTGGGTGGGAAGGAGGTCTTACATGAGCAACGATACCGTGGAAAGTTCCAGCCCGTACGCATCGTCACCCTGTATGGCGCAGGAGATAGCGCCGGATTATTTCGACCCGCTGGCAACGGACCCCGTGCAGAGCAGCGACGTCGCCCGGTGGCGCTGGGCCGAGCGCGGGCATTTGCGCGCCGCGCGGCAAGCGCTCTCGGTCGATGAACGGCAGCAGGTCGGCCAGGCGCTGTGCCAGCACCTGCAAAAACTGCTTTCAGACCGTTTCGGCGGCGCCCGTGGGCGGGTCGTTTCCGCCTATTGGCCGATCAAGGGGGAACCCGACCTGCGCCCAGTGATGGCGGAACTGCATGACGCCGGTTGCATCGTCGCACTGCCGGTCGTCGAAGAAAAAGCCGCGCCACTGGCCTTTCGCCGCTGGACACCGGGCTGTGACATGGTGCGCGGGGATTGGAACATCCCGGTTCCCTCGCCGGACGCGGACCGGCTGACACCGGAAATCGCGCTGGCCCCCGTCATGGGCTGGGACGCGGGGTGTTTCCGACTGGGCTATGGCGGCGGCTACTTTGACCGGACATTGGCCGCGCTGACACCCTGCCCCTTTACCGTCGGCATCGGGTTCCAGGCAGCCAAGCTGCGGACGATCTATCCGCAAGCCCACGACATTCCGCTGAACCTGATCCTGACCGAAGACGGCATAGCGGCCGAGCGTTCCGCCTGACCGGGTCGAACGGATGCAACCGTCGCGCGGCTTCTGGACTTCGCCAGCCTGACCGGTCTAGCCTTCGGCCCATTCCCTTTGGCCATATTCGAAAGGCAGTTTGAAATGCGGTGCCATGAAGTTGACTACGAGATTTTCGGCGATGACATGCAGATCGTCGAGGTCGAGCTGGATCCTGCGGAGGTCGTGATCGCCGAGGCCGGGGCCATGAACTACATGGATGACGGGATCGGTTTTGAAACCCGTCTTGGCGATGGCGCCCGCCCGTCCGCCGGGTTCATGGATTCGCTTCTGAACGTCGGCAAGCGCGTCCTGACCGGCGAATCCATCTTCATGACCCATTTCACCAACACCGGTCAGGGCAAGAAACGCGTCGCCTTTGCCGCGCCCTACCCGGGCAAAATCATCCCGGTGAACATGGCCGAAATGGGCGGAGAGCTGATCTGCCAGAAGGACGCCTTTCTCTGCGCAGCCTTCGGAACGACGACCGACATCGCCTTTCAGCGTCGGCTGGGCGCCGGGTTCTTCGGCGGCGAAGGTTTCATCCTGCAGCGTCTGAACGGCGACGGCATGGCCTTTATCCATGTGGGCGGAACCGTCATCCGGCGCGAATTGCAGGCCGGCGAGGTTCTGCGCGTCGATACCGGCTGTCTGGCGGCGATGACCAGCGGCGTCCACTATGACATCGAACGGGCCGGGAACCTGAAGAGCATGGTCTTCGGCGGCGAGGGGATCTTTCTGGCCACCCTGCGCGGCCCGGGAACCGTGTTCCTGCAAAGCCTGCCCTTCTCGCGACTGGCGGACCGCGTTCTGCGCGCCGCGGGTCCCGGCGGCAACAAGGGCGAAGGCTCTGTTCTGGGCGGGCTGGGCGACATGTTCGGCGACAGGTGATCCGCACCTACGGCACCGCCGCCGCAAAAAGCGGGACAGCTCAGCCGTAGATGCCCCACCAGCGCAGGGTCTGCACGAAATGGAGGTCGATGGCCTTCATCGCCGCCGCTTCGTCCCCGGCCTCGATCGCTGAAATGATGGCCAGGTGCTCTTCCATCGCCGAGGCGACGCGGTCGGCGAGAAAGGGGCGCGTGTTCTGGATGATGGCGATGCGCGTGCGGTTCTCTGCGTAGCACTGCCGCAGCAGAGGATTGTCGAGTTCCTCGGCAAGCGCGTCGTGCAGGCTGAGGTCGACGTCGATGGCGTCTACCGCCTCTGCGGCGCCGATCCCGGCCCGTGCCCGCGCCAGAAGCGCCTCATGCGCCGCGCGCAGCCCAGACCAGTCACGCCCCTTTTCGCGCGCCAGCAGGCGGCGCGCGCCTTCCTTGTCCAGCGTCGCGCGCATGTCCATGCAGTTGCGCGTGGAGTTGAGGTCCGCCGACATCACCTGGATGCCGCGTTTGGGCAGGATCTCGACCAGACCCTGTGCCTCTGCCCGCTTGACCGCTTCGCGAATCGACGAGATCGGAAACCCCAGAACGCTCACCAGTTGCTGCATCGAATGAAAGCTGCTCGACGGCAGCTCTCCACGTCTCAGCGCATCGATGAGGGCGCCAAAGGCACGTCTGCTCTGCGCTTCACCGCCTGCCTCCGTCATGTTTTCCTCCGCTTTCCCTTATATTTGGCGCCGCTTTCAAAAATTTGCAAACAGACCCTTCTGAAAGCGTTTATGGCATTACACAAAATATTTTAACTAACATGTCAGTTATTGCAACATCAGGCGATCCTTGCGCCATGGCGCGCCGCAGGATCGAGGGAGGACCAGACAATGACCGCCGAGAACACCGAAGTGGACGAGACAGAGGCGCCCGGTATCCGGATGCCGCACATCTACGTCATCCTTTTCGTCTTCACGGCCATTGCCGCCGCGCTGACCCATGTCATTCCGGCTGGTCTGTATGACCGGGTGACGCTTGCCAATGGTCGCAGCGCCATCGACCCGACCAGCTATCGCGAGGTTCCGGCCACGCCCGTGGGACTGGAACAGTTCATGCTGGCTGTCCCGAACGGGCTGGTGGATGCCGCCACCGTCGTCTTCTTTACCTTCATCATCGGCGGCACGTTCATGGTGGTGCGCCGGACCGGCCTGATCGACGTGGCGGTGGACAAGCTCGCACGGCGATTTTCCTCGCGCAGCCTGCTGATGTTTCCCGTGCTGATGACGGTCTTTGCAATCGTGGCCTCGTTGATCGGGACACAGGAACTGGCCCTGGTCTATGTGCCGGTGATCCTGCCGCTGATGATCGCACTGGGGTACGATTCGATCACCGCTGCCGCCACCGCACTTTTGGCAACGACAGCCGGTTTCACCGCCGGTGTCCTGAACCCGATCAATACCGGACTGGGCCAGACCATTGCCGAACTCCCGCTGTATTCCGGTGCCGGCCTGCGCGCGACGCTCTTTGTCGTTCTTCTGGTCGTGGCCATGCTGCACACGATCCGCTACGCCCGCCGTGTCCGCGCCAACCCCGACGACAGCCTGATGGCCGGGGATTCCCGCGAAGAGACGAAGCGCGGCGCCTACCAGCACGATTTCTCGTCCGAGCCGATGCGCTTTACCCCGCGCCAGTCCTTGGCCGGGCTGGTCACGCTGGGCTTTTTCGCGATCCTCGTCTGGGGCGTGCTGACCCGTGGCTGGTTCATGCTGGAAATGGCGGGCCTGTTTGTCCTGATGGGCGTGGCCGTCGGCCTTGTCGCCGGGCTGAACACCTCGCGCATCTGCGATGCCTTCAACGAGGGCTTTCGCGACGTGCTGATGGGCGCGATCATCGTCGGGCTGGCGCGGGCGGTCGCGGTGATGTTCGAGCAGGGGCAGGTGATGGACACGCTGGTGCACGGGCTTGGCGGCCTTGTCGGCAGCTTTCCCGACACGCTTTCGGCGGTGGGCATGTTCCTGTCGCAGCTCGGTTTCAACTTTGTCATTCCGTCGGGCAGCGGCCAGGCGCTTGTGACCATGCCGATCATGGCGCCGCTTTCGGACCTGATCGGGGTGACACGGCAGAACGCGGTGCTGGCCTACCAGTTGGGTGACGGACTATCGAACATCTTCTACCCGACTTCCGGCTATTTCATGGCGACACTCGCGCTGGCCGGTGTGGGCTGGGATCGCTGGATCCGGTTCTTCCTGCCGCTCTTCGTGACCTGGATCGGCATTGCGATCGCCTTCCTGATCTTTGCCCAAGCGACCAACTGGACCGGTTGAACCGGCACGCAGGACCATCTGACGGCGTGACCCTGGTCATGCCGTCTGCACATCCTCCTAAGACCTTAGCACAGGTGCCGAGGCTCTGGCGCTTTGCTAGGATCGTAAGGTATACCAAGAGACCGGCGTTCAATGGGGAGGAGAACGTTGCCCGATACGGATCATCAACGGCATTTCGCCTCTGCGCTGATCGTGGACGATCATCCGCTGTTCTGCGACGCGCTGGCCATGACGCTCAAGACCGTGGCCGGGATCGAGGAGATCGAAACTGCCAGCCTGCTTGAGGATGCGCTGGACGCCCTGGGCGAAGGCGCGGAACCGGATGTCATCGTGTTGGACCTCAACCTGCCGGACGTGAACGGGCTGGACGGGCTGATCCGCCTCAAGACCGCCGCCGGGGGGATCCCCGTGGTCGTCGTCTCGTCGATGGCGGACAACCGGATGGTGACATCGGTGATGCGCGCGGGCGCCAAGGGGTTCGTGCCCAAGCACAGCCAGCGCGGAGTCTTTCGCCAGGCCTTCGACGCGCTGGCCCGGGACGAGGTTTTTGTCCCCGAGGGGTTCGTCGACGTGGGCGATGCCGGGCAGCCGGCAGAGTCCGGGGACGACGCGGTGTCGCGACTGTCGACGCTGACCAACCAGCAGGCGCGCATCCTGCAACTGATCTGCGAAGGCAAGCTGAACAAGCAGATCGCCTATGACCTGTCGATCGCGGAAACCACCGTCAAGGCGCATGTCACCGCCATCATGCGCAAGCTGGGTGTCCAGAGCCGCACCCAGGCCGTGCTGATCGCGGGCGAGGCCAGCTTTTCGAACCTCTTGCCAAGACAGCCGGACACTCCGTAATCTGTCCGGAATAAAGACAGAACATTTGGGGAGGAGAACCGATGGACGGAGCAGCCTCTCCGTCCGAGGGGGGTGTCGACAAAGACGCCGTTCTGCGGACAGCCCGCGCCGATTGCGACGCACCCGACCTGATCGACCAGCTTGCCGACGGGCTGGGCAACGGCCCCTTTGCCGTCGTGATGATCTTTTGCAGCCCCGCGACACCATTCCAGACGCTGGTAACAGGCCTGCAGTCCAGACTGGGCGATGCCCCGGTCATGGCCTGCACCACCGCCGGAGAGATCGCGATGGGCGCTGGCTATGTCGAGAACCAGGTGGTGGCAATGGCCCTGCCCCAGCGCTGTTTCGAGGCCGAGGTCCTGCTGTACGAGGACCTGGAAAACCTGCCCAGCCACGAGATGACCCAGCGCACCATCCGCGCCCGCGCCGACCTGGGTGCCCGCGCCCCCGAGATGACCGAGGAATTCGCTTTTCTCATGGTCGACGGGCTGTCGATGCAGGAAGACCGGCTGGCCTCGTCCCTGACCGCCGGGCTGGGGCCGACGCAGCTTTTCGGCGGATCTGCCGGGGACGGCGTGCGGTTCGAACATACCTTCGTCGCCCTGAACGGCGTCTGCCACGAAAAGGCGGCTGTCATGGCCCTGGTGCGCAGCACCTGTCGGTTGCGCGTGTTCAGCGTCAACCATTTCACCCCCACCGACCTGCGCATGGTGGTGACACGCGCGGATCCGTCACGCCGGCTGGTGCACGAAATCAACGCCGAACCGGCAGCACTGGAGCTTGGGCGACTGCTGGGCAAGGACCCGCACCAGATCGACACCTTCACCTTTGCCGACAGCCCGATGGTCGTGCGCCTGGGCGGCAGTCACCATGTCCGCGCCATCAAGCGCGTGACCGAGAGCGGCGCGCTGGAATTCTTTTCCGCCATCGACGAGGGCCTTGTGCTGACCCTGGCCGATGCGGCCCATATCGTCGATCACCTGGACCAGCAGCTGAGCGAACTGTCACGGACCCAAAAGCCCGAGGCAATCCTGGCCTGCGATTGCGTTCTGCGCCGGATAGAGGCAGAAAAACGGCAGTTGAAACGGCCCCTTGACGATGTGCTGTCGCGGCACAGGGTCACCGGGTTTTCCACCTACGGCGAGCAGGTCAACGGGATGCATGTCAACCAGACCATGACCGGAGTCGCGATCTATGCACCGGAGGGTCCATGCAGGGAGACGTGACGCATTTCCTGATCAATCCCGACGACCCGCTGGAACGCCAGAACGAAAAGCTGCTCAAGATCAGCGAGGCGCTGATGCGCCGGGTCGAACAGGACACCGATCAATCCGGCGCCGCCTATGCCCAGTTCGAACGCGCCGCCATGCTGGAGGACCAGGTGCGCCAGCGCACCCGCGACCTGGAATACACGCTGGACCTGCTGAACCAGTCCAACGCCGCGCTGGCCCGCGCCAAGCACGAGGCCGAACACGCCCGCAAGAATCTCGCCAACGCGATCGAGGCGGTGCAGGAGGGTTTTGCCCTGTTCGACAGCGCCGACAAGCTGGTGATGTGGAACAGCCGGTTCAGCCTGCCGCTGCACGACGTGCAACCGCGGCTGGCCGAAGGTCTGCCCTTTGCCGATTATGTCGAGGCGGTCAGCGAAAGCCGGTTCCTGCAACTGCCCGACATCGTCAGCCCCGCGCAATGGGCCGAACAGCGGCTGAAACGTCACAAGGACCGGCACGCGATCTTCAACGTGCGCCTGATCTGGGATCGCTGGCTGCAGGTCAGCGAACACCGCACACCGGACGGCGGCACCGTGGTTCTGCAGACCGACGTGACAGACATCATGCGGCTGGAACGGCAGGAACGCGGCAAGCTGCTGGACAGCCAGGCCCGCATGCTGCGGGCGACCCTGGACCACCTCAACCAGGGGGTCTGCATCTTTGACCGCGACGCACGGCTGGTGGGCTGGAACGACAAGATCGGCGAAATGCTGTCCCTGCCCATCGCCACGCTGCGGCTTGGCGTGGATTTCGACCGGCTGATCGAACAGCTAGAAACCCGCTTTGACGCCGACGTGATGACCGCCGAGGAACTGCGCGCATGGGCGCACCAGGACCGCGGCCGCCAACCCTTGCGGTTCGAGATCCGCGCCGAGAGCAGGATCACGCTGGACGTCTTCGCGCAGGAAATGCCCGACCGCGGTTTCGTGATCTCATTCACCGACGTCTCGGTCGAACGCCAGGCGGCACGGGCGCTGGAAGAGGCCAACGAACTGCTGGAACGGCGGGTGATGGAACGCACGCTGGAACTGGAGGACGCGCTGGTCACGGCGGAACGGGCCAATGCGTCCAAGTCCCGCTTTGTCGCGGCGGCCAGCCATGACCTGCTGCAACCTCTGTCGGCGGCAAAGCTTTACATCTCGGGGATCGCGGAGCGTGGTGGCGATGACACCGCGCAGGAACACGCGACGAAGGCGCTGAGCGCGATGGACAGCGTCGAAAAGATCATCGACGCCCTGCTGGACATCTCCAAGCTGGATTCCGGCGCCGCCAGCCTGGACATCACCGCCGTCTCGGTGAACCAGCTCTTGCAGCGACTGCATGATGAGTTCGCCCCCCTTGCCGCGCTCAAGGGGCTGGATCTGCGCGTGGTGCCCGCCTCTGGCAGCGTGGCCAGCGATCCCGGCTTTCTGCGCCGCATCCTGCAGAACCTGATCGCGAACGCGGTGCGCTATACCGAAAAGGGCCGTGTGCTTGTTGGTGCGCGGCGGCAGGGCAACACGGTCCGCTTCGAGGTCTGGGACACCGGACCCGGCATCGCCGAGGACGACCAGGAACGGATCTTTCGCGAGTTCGAGCGTCTGGACAGCAAGAGCAGCGTGAACGAGGGGCTGGGCCTTGGCCTGGCGATCGTGGAACGCGCCTGCGCGCAGTTGCGCCATCCGCTTGGTGTGACCTCTGAACTTGGGCGCGGCACGCGGTTCTTCTTCAGCGCGCAAAGGGTGAACGGCCCGAACGAGATGCCCGTACCCCGCAAGAGCCCGGCAGCTCGGCAACGCCTGCGCGACAGCGGATTGATCGTGCTGCTGGTGGAAAATGACGAGGAACTGCGCCACGCGCTGGGCCTGTTGATCGAACGCTGGGGCGGCAGCGTGCTGGATGCGGGCAGCGTCGAGGAGGCGCGCGCACTGCTGCATGACATCGGCATCCTGCCGGACGCCCTGTTGGCGGACTACCACCTTGGCGAGGGGCAGGACGGGCTGGCGCTGGTCCGGCAGTTGCGGGCGCGCGATCCGGGCCTGCCCGCGCGCCTCATGTCGGCCAACCGCTCGACCGAACTGCGCCAGATGTGCGACGCGGCGCAGACCGTGCTGATGACCAAGCCGATCGACACCGAGGATCTCGAGGATTTCCTTTACTCCGCAACCATGCGGGGCACGCTGACCCCGCCCTGACCGGGCAGGATCACCGCAAGGCGATCAGCGCAGCGCCACCGCCTGACCTTCGCCCAGACCGGCAAGGGCATCGCTGACGATCAGCCGCCCCGCAGCGCCGGGAATACGCGCGATGGTCTCACGCGGGCCGGTCTTGAGGATCTCGACCGCGACCTCCTGCAGCGTGGCGCCCTCTTCGTCTACCAGAAAGACCGTGTCGCCACTGGTCAGCGCGTTGGTGGGGATCTCAAAGGTTTCGTCACCGGCATCCAGCATCGCTTCGACCTCCACCGCCTCGTTCAGGAACAGGTCGGGGGCGCAGGTCTCGTCGACCTCGATGGTGGCCTTCACGAATTGATTTTCCAGGTCCGCCTCGGTGTCGAAACGGGTGATCGTCCCGGCGCAGACCTGGCCGTTCACGCGGGTGATGCGCACGCCCGAGCCGTCGGAAATCCCGGTCGGGCCACTTTCGGACAGGCGGCTGATCAGGATGAAGACATCCACCGATTTCTCGCTGGGCGCATAGATCTGCGCGGCGCGCTCCCCGGCCGAGACGCAGTCGCCCACGTTGGTTTCAAACCCCACGAGCACGCCGTCGATGGGCGCGGTCAGCACCAGCTGTTCGTGGTTGAGCTGCGCGGTCTGCAGGTCCAGCTGCCCGATCTCATGCGCGATTTCGGCGCGGCGCTTGGCGGCGCGGGCGGTGGCGATGGCCTCTTGCGCGCGGTCGGCGGCAAACTGCGCCTCCATGAAGCGGCGCTCGACGCCTTCCATCGTTGTCTCGTTGATCAGGCCCCGGCCCAGCATGGTGCTGTTGCGCTCATATTCGGCGGTGGTCAGGTCCAGTTCCTGCTGGCGGCGCTTGTCGTCGGCAATGGCGGACTGGATGTCCAGTTCACGCTCCTCGATGGTGGCGGCCAGTTCGGCAACCCGCGACTCGGCCGTGCGCAGTGCCAGCAGCGACCGCTTGTCATCCAGACGCACCAGCACCTGCCCGGCAGTGGCGACGCGTGCGCGCTTGGCCTTGTCCGAAACCTCAATCACACAACCGCCTGCCTCGTAGGACAGGCCCAGCATGTCGCTGGCCTGCACGGTGCCAAAAAAGGTGTCCGTGGTGACAGGCTGGCCCGACTCCAGCCGCATCGTGTCGACCTGCACCGGCGCGGCGTCCTGGGCAAACCCACCGGCCGGCAGCATCAGCGCCAGCACACCGGCGCCGGCAATTGCACGCCAGGACCGCTTGAACTGGATGTCTTTTGTCATCCTGAAACCTCTTTCCCTGTTGAACGCCGCGGTCCGTCCTGTCCTGAGAACGGCGACCCGGATCCGCGAAAACCATAGCGCATCCGCGGCGATTGTCGCGGTTTTGGAACGGAATACCAGCGCCTTGTCACGGCAAAGTGTCAGTCCCTGCCAATTTGGCGGACCAGGTCAGTCACGCTGCCATCGCGGTATTCGCTGACGGCGACAACACGTCCCTGCGCGCGGGGCGACACCGGCTGACGCGCCTTGGCGGCGGCCTCGCGCGCGAGGTCCTGAATCGGGCGCACGGCCAAGCCAGCCTTGTGCAGCCTCTCCGCCAACTCTGGCCGCGCCGGGTTCACCGCCAGCCCCGCCTCCGTCACCAGAACGTCGATGGTCTGGCCCGGCGTGGTCAGCGTGCCCACCTTCGGCACAATCTTGGCAAAACCGGCAGCGGTCAGCCGCGTGGTCACGATGGACAAGCGCGCGCCTGCCGCCGTGTCCGCGTGCCCGCCCGACCCGCCGATCAGAACTCCACCCGCCCGCGTGGTCACGTTGACGTTGAACTCCAGGTCGATCTCGGCCGCGCCCAGCACCACCGCATCGACCCGGTCGACCACCGCGCCGCCGATATGCGGGGCCGCATAGGTGGCCGCCGACATGGACTGGTGCCGGGGATCGTCCCTGTAGGATCGCACGGCCTCCAGGTCGAAACACTGCACGTCCATCAACCCGCGGAAAAGCCCCGCGCGCAGCATCTCGACATGGAAACCGGTGATCCCGCCGGAACAGAAACTGCCCGTGACGCCCATTTCTGCCATCTGCCGCCCAACGGCGGCAGCAGTCGCCAGAGACGCGCCGCCCGCCCCGGTCTGGAAGGAAAACCCGTCGCTCAGCAACCCGCTGGCGGCGATGGTCCGCGCGGCGCTATCTGCAATCGCCAGGCTGACCGCGTCTTCTGCCGGGCGCGTGGTGCCAGAGGCGATGCCAGACGGATCACCGATGCGCGGCACCTGCACGACGTGATCCACCTGTCCCTGCGGAATGTCGATGGCAGGCGCCGGGTAGGGCACCAGCGTATCGGTGACCGCCACGGTCCGGCGGGCGACGGCCACATCCGTCATCGGATAGCCCAGTGTCCCGCAGGCAGTCGGCCCCGTGCTGCCCGAGACATTCCCCATCTCGTCCGCCGATGGTGCGGCGACAAAGGCAGCGTCGATCACGATTTCCCCGGCATCCAGCGCCCGCGCCCGGCCACCGTGGGTCATCAGGACCGCCGGTTGGGGCAGAACGCCGGTCGAGATCGCCTCAGCCACAGGGCCCGAGATGAAGGCGGCGGAGATGCCCGAGACGGTGCCGTTCCGGATGTGATCGACCAGAGGCGCATGGACGGGAAAGATCGAACTGGCCGCCACATGCAGGTCCTTCAATCCCCGCCGGGCCAGCGCCGCCAGCACCATGTTCAGAACGTGATCGCCATTGCGCAGGTGGTGGTGGAAGGACACCGTGGCCCCGTCGCGCAGCTCACAGGCGGATATCGCCGCGTCCAGATCAGGCAGCAGCTTGGTCAGGCGAGGGCCGCGCGCGACACCGGCGGGCTTGTAGCGGCGCAAGGCGCCATAGCCGGGAAGATCGGGCGGCTGGTCGGGCATCGTCTCTCTCGTCAACTTGGGCGCTTTACCGTTCGCCCCGGGCGGATACTCTGGGACAGGCCGCACCGACCTGCAACAGGAGCCCGGACATGACACCGCAGCGCGTCCCCGAAATCGTCTTTCACACCCGCCAGCGCAACGACTCCCTGGACGGCGACACCCCCTACGAATGGAAGGACGTGACCAGCGCTGAACTGTTCGACCGTCAGCGCGTCGTTCTGTTCGCAGTGCCCGGGGCCTTTACGCCTGCCTGTTCCGAAACCCACCTGCCCGGCTACGAGCGGCTGCATGACGACATCCGAGCCGAAGGGATCGACCGCGTGATCTGCCTGTCGGTCAACGATGCCTTTGTCATGCACCAATGGGCACGGGCGCAGCGGGTCGAAAAGGTCATGATGCTGCCCGATGGCAACGGCAATTTCACCCGCCAGATGGGAATGCTGGTCGACAGGTCGGCGCAAGGCATGGGCCTGCGCAGCTGGCGCTACGCGATGCTTGTCGAGGACGGTGAGATCACCGCGCTGTTTTCCGAACCGGGGCTGAGAGACAACCCGCCCGGTGTCCCGGTCAAGGTTTCGAATGCCGAGACCATGCTGGCACATCTGCGCTCCGGGCCCACACGCTAGCCCCGGTCCTGCGTGCTGCGCGGCATCAGGTGCCTGCGCGCCTCCTCGTCCCAGTTGCCCTGCGGCTTGCCCAGTTCCTTGCCCACGTCATAGCCGCGGCGCAGGCCCGGGCGGGTTTTCATCAACTCGTACCAGCGGCGCACATTGGGAAACTGGTCCAGGTCGATCTCCTGCTTGCGGTAGGTGACGACCCAGGGCCAAGTGGCGAAGTCGGCGATCGAACAAGCCCCGCAGATATACTCGCGCCCCTCCAGCCGCCGGTCGAGCACGCCGTAAAGGCGCAGCACCTCGGTCGTATAGCGTTCCAGTCCATAGGGGTTCGGCTCGGGTGTGTAGAACTTGAAATGGCCCGCCTGCCCGAACATCGGCCCGACCCCGGCGGCCTGCCACATCAGCCATTCCAGCACCTCGGTCCGCCCACGCAGATCGCGGGGCAGGAACTGACCGGTTTTCTCGGCCAGGTAGATCAGGATCGCGGCCCCCTCGAAGACCGAGATCGGAGCACCACCGCCTTTGGGCGCATGGTCCACGATGGCGGGCATCCGGTTGTTCGGGCTGATCTTCAGGAACTCCGGGTCGAACTGTTCGCCGCGCAGGATATTGACCGGCACCACGCGATAATCGAGCCCCATCTCCTCGAGCGCGATGGAGATTTT
Organism: Mameliella sp. MMSF_3455; assembly: GCF_030733205.1. Taxonomy (GTDB): domain Bacteria; phylum Pseudomonadota; class Alphaproteobacteria; order Rhodobacterales; family Rhodobacteraceae; genus Antarctobacter. The sequence goes on along the minus strand of NZ_JASHJL010000037.1, from coordinate 14,738 downwards.
CCACCCGTTGGGCGTGGGCCAGAAATGGGCGTCGATCATGGGCTGTCCTGCCGGTTGACTGTCCTGTTCCAACCGCTACCCAATAACGCGCAACCCGGCAAGACGACCGTCCGGCCCGGATATCGCCAATGGGGACGCACGCGCCCCGCCAACCGGAGACCCTGATGAAACTCTATTTCGCCCCCGACACCCGCGCCGTGCGCACCGCCTGGCTGATGTACGAACTGGGCCTCGATTTCGAACTGCACCGGTTCGAGAAGCTGGGCGATCCGGCCATGCGCGCGCCCGAGTTCCTGGAAATCAGCCCCAATGGCCGCATCCCCGTGCTGCAGGACGGCGACGTGCGGATCTTTGAATCGCCCGCCATCGCAGAGTACCTGGTCGCGCGCTATGGACAGGGCAAACTGGTTCCGGCGGTCGAATCCCCGGCCTTTCCGCAGTACCTGCAATGGCTGCACTACGGCGAAGGCATGATCATGGGGCCGATGAACAACTACGTCGTCGAAACCATCCTCCTCAAGCCCGAGCGACGGTCCGAGGAACACGCCAAGCGCGCGCTGAAGCTGATGACCCGCATGGTGCAGACCGTGGATGCGCACATGGCGGATCGCGATTACCTGGCCGGGGATTTCACCGCCGCCGACACGATCACCGGCCATGCCTGCATCATGTGCGAGAAATTCGGCGTCGATTTCTCGGGGATGCCCAACCTCAAGGCCTACGTCGACCGGCTGTTGGCGCGGCCCGCGGCGCAAAAGGCCTTTGCCCTCTAGTGTCGGCGCCCGCGCCGCATCACCCGGGCGCAAAAGCCGCCCGGGGTCTGGCACATCCGGTGCGCCGGGGCTATGGCCTCGGGCAGGACTGCTGGGAACTTTGGGTGCGCGACCATGACAAAGCGTTTTGCAATGATGTTGATGGCTCTGGCCATGCTCGCCATCGGCGGGTGCACGACGGTCAGTCCCGAGTTCGGACAGGACGACATCGACGCGCTGGCAGCGGAAATCCGTTCACTTGGTCCCGATGTCGATGCGCGTGAGGCCGACCGCGCCGCGCGGATCGCCTATACCTATTCCCGTCAGCTGAGGCAGGACTACGGCATCACCGACCCGCCGCTGATCCACAATGCCAAGGTCCACAACGGCGAACGCGAACGCGGCCTGTGCAACCACTGGGCCGAGGACATGCACCGCCGCCTCAGCCAGGAAAATTTCCGGACGCTGTCGGTGCTGCGTGCGATTTCTCCGCGCTCGCCTTTCCGGATCATTCACCACACGGCGGTTGTCAGCCCGCGCGGCGGCACGATCTATGATGGCGTCGTGCTGGACCCCTGGCGCAATGGCGGCGCACTGCATTGGCAAAAGACCCGTGCGGATGATCGCTATGACTGGCGCCCGCGCCCGGAAGTCCTGAAAGAGATGCTGGCCGCGAGGCGTGCGCGCGAGGCGTCCAGGACGCGCTGACCGCTTACTGGCCCGACCCGCGCTGCATGTTGCTCAGCTTGACCCGCGCTCGCGCCGAATAGGCACCGTTCGGATACCGGCCAAGGTAGGCAAGCAGCCCCTGTTCACCCCGTGCCATGTTCCAGGTTGCAGTTTCCTGCGCCGAGACGGCAGCGCTCAGGCGCTGCGGTCGTGAAACGACGGGGCCTCGTGTCGCCGCATCCTTTGCCAACCGCGCAACCTGCGCCGCATCAAGGTAGCCGGTCGGAGCAGCGCCGACCTTTTTCTGCCAGGCGGTGATCGCACCGCGTGTGCCGGGGCCGAAAACCCCGTCGACCCCGCGTGTACGATACCCCAGCCGGTTCAGGTTTCGCTGAATCTCGCGGCGGGTGCCCGTGTCCAGCGCTAATGCCACCTCGGCCTCGGCCGGGCTGACCGCAGGTTCGCCGTCGCGCCTTTGCAGCGCCTCCTCGGCGTGCATGCCGTGCGGATAGCTGTCCAGGTAGGCCTGGAACGCCCCGCTCTTGACGGCGCGTTGCCACGCCGCCTCGTCCAGCAGGACGATACGGTCGCGGGCAGCGGCCTGTTCCGCCTCGGACGGGGGCCGCACCTCGGTATGGGTGAGGACCGCCAGATCATCGCTCACATATCCGGACAGCGCCAACCCATACCCGTCGGCGGATTTTTCCAACGGCAGGGCCGGTTGCGCCATCTCGCGCGCGGCGAACTCTGCCACCTTGTTGGCCGGGCCACGGATCACTGTCACACCCTCGGGGATCTCCAGCGCGTCCAGGCCAGTTCCCTCACCGGTCTCACCCAATACAAGGAAGGCCCGGCGCGGGCTCTGGGCCAGCACCTCCAACACGGCCGCAAGCGACAGGCCCGGAGCCCCTGTCACTTCGCGGCCCGCCGGACGCAAGGCCGGGCCGCTTTCGCCCGGGACAAACTGCCCTGACAGCACCACGATCAGCGGCGTCTCTCCCTCGTCGATCGCGGCAACGAAACCATCCAGCGCCTGTTGCATCGCGTCAGACCCACCATTGGCCAACTGTTCGACCTCCTGACCGCGCAGGCGCAAGGCCCTGGCCACCGCCAGCACCCTGTCAGGGCCAAAGGCAGTCGCGGTCTCGCCATAGCGCGCGTTCCCGATCACCAGTGCATCGCCGGTGGTGAACTCGGCCCAGGCCGGGGCCGCCACGAGGAATCCCGCCAGTGCCAGTCCCGCTGTTCTCATTGCCCTTGTCCTCTTGCCAATCCCGCGAGTCGATCCGGAAACCCCGGACCTGACGTGAGCCTAGCGAAGCGGATCTCATCCGTCGACGCCCGAGCGCACGCCCTGCCGCGGCTGGCCTGAGGTCGGGCGGGATCACCGGCCCGCCGCGTAGGCCTGCATCAGCCGTGGCGTGGCCGCCGCCTTCAGCAGCCCTGCGGGGCTGCGGCTGGTCACGGTCAGACGCCCGATGGACCATGGCGCGGCCTCTGTCGCCAGATGCCCCCGCGCGCGCAGCGCGTCCAGCGTGGCCCGAGGGAAATCCGGTTCGATCATCAGGCCCCCGGGCGTGCAGCCGCGCGGATAAAAGCTCGCCTGCGGGTGCTGGCTGTGGAACAGCGGACCGTCGATCGCTTCCTGCAGGTTCATCCCTTGATGCACAAGGCGCAGCAGAAAGACCAGCTGCCACTGGTCCTGCTGGTCGCCTCCGGGCGTGCCAAAGGCCAACCGCGTGCCGTCGGGCCGCATCGCCATTGAGGGCGTCAGCGTGGTGCGCGGACGGCGCCCCGGCGCCAGCGAGGTTGGCAGTCCCTCTTCCAGCCAGAACATCTGCGCCCGGCTGTTCAGTGGCACGCCCAGCCCCGGCACGACCGGGTTCGACTGCAGCCAGCCGCCCGAAGGCGTGGCCGAGACCATGTTGCCCCAGCGGTCGATGACGTCGATGTGCACGGTATCGCCCTCGTCCGGCTGTTTGGGTGTCTCCGGGGCGAGATGTGAGAAGGTGGGCTCTCCACCCCCTGGCCCGGCATCGGTCGCGCGCATCCGGGCCGCGCGGGCCATGAAGGCCTGTGCCTGTGTCTCCAATCCATCGATCATCCCGGGACGCTGGTCGTGGCTGGCCATGCTCCCGATGAGCCCGGCGCGGGTGCGCGCATAGTCGGCAGAGAGCAGCGTTTCCAGCGGAACTGCGCTGTGGTCTGGATCGCCGTAATAGGCCTCGCGGTCGGCCATCGAGAGTTTCAGCACCTCGGTGATGCGGTGCACGGCGGCGTCGGAATACGGGTCTTCCTTGCCGAATCCCAGCGCGTCGAGCAGGCGCAGGGATTGCAACAGCGACGGCCCTTGCGACCAGGGCCCGGCCTTCCAGACCTGCCAGCCGTGATAATCGACGGAAATGGCCGGTTCCGTCGTGGCGCGCCAGCCCGCCATGTCCTGCCCGGTCAGCACCCCCTTGCGGGCGGTTCCGGTGCCGTCGATCACGCAAGCCTCTCGCAGATAGTCGTCGATGGCCTCGGCGACGAACCCCTCGTAAAACGCTTTGCGCGCCGCCTCGATCTGGGCTTCGCGGCCCTCTGCGGTCTCGGCTTCGTCCAGCAGGCGCCGCCAGAACGCGGCAAGCTCCGGGTTGCGGAACAGGCCGCCCGGCGCGGGCGCTTCTCCGTCCGGCAGCCATGTCGCGGCAGAGGTTGGCCAGTGGTTTCGGAACAGATCGGCGGTCTGGGCAATCATGGCCGACACGCCGGCCAGCACCGGGTGCCCCTCTTCGGCGTAGTGGATCGCCGGTTCCAGCACCTCGCGCAGGGTCATCGTGCCGTGGTCGCGCAGCATGACCATCCAGGCGTCGAAAGCGCCCGGGATCACCGTCGCCAACAGGCCCGAACCGGGGATCAGATCCAGCCCCTGATCGCGGTAATGGTCCAGCGTCGCCCCGGCCGGTGCCGTGCCCTGCCCGCAGATCACCTGCGGCGCCTCGTCGCCCGCAGGCCAGACCAGCGCGGGCATGTCGCCCAGGGGACCGTTCAGGTGCGGCTCGACCACGTTGAGGGCAAAGCCCATCGCCACCCCGGCGTCAAAGGCGTTTCCACCCGCCTCCAGCATGCGCATCCCGACCGCCGTGGCGATCCAGTGGGTCGACGCGCAGACACCGAAGGTGCCCTGCAATTCGGGGCGGGTTGTGAAACTCATGGGCGATCCTTTCGGGGTTTCATGAGGAACCGGGCGGCCAGCGGCGCCCCTGTGATCACGAGGAAGACGCGGGTCAGATGATGCACGATGACAAAGCCGAGGTCAGCCCCCGCCACGATGGCCAGCACCGTCATCTCTGCCTGACCGCCCGGTGCGAAGGCGAGGAATCCCTCGACCGGCGGCGCAAGCCCCAGCAAGACAACCACTTCCGAAAAGATCGCCGCCAACACGGCAAGGATCAGCACGAACAGCACGCCCGCCAGGACCACACGCCGCAATTCGCCAAGTGTGATCCCGACGTAGCCCACGCCGATCCCCACCCCGATAAAGAACTGCGCCGCCAGGATCGCCTCTGCCGGAGGGCGCGCATGGATAAACCCCGTGAGGCTGAGCACGGCGGTGACGATCATCGGCCCCAGGATCGAGGCCCCGAACAGACCGATCCGCTCGCCCCCCTTCCAGCCGATCAGCGCGGCACCGGCCATCAGGGCCAGTTCGTGCAGCGGGATCTCGGCGGCGGGCGCACCGATGTCATTGGTCAGCGCAGAACCAAAGCCGAAGGTCAGGATCATCGGCGCCACGGTGACGATGATCATCACCCGCGTGGCATGGATCAGAGACAGCGCCCGGGGATCGCCGCCGGCCTCGGTGCCAAAGATGATCATGTCCTGCAGGCCCCCGGGCATGGCCGCGTACCATGCGGTGACACGGTCGAACCCGTGGACCCGGTGGAAATAGGGAACGCCGATCAGTCCGATGACAAGGATGTAGAGCGGGATGAATGCCAGCGAAGCCGCCATGCTGGGCAATGCTGCCACCACGTCCGGCGTCAACGAGGCGCCGACCGCAACGCCAAGGATCGTGCGAAATCCTGTCGAGACCTGCCCGAACCCCTTCAATGGCCGCTGCGCCAGTGCCGCAAACAGGCAGGCCGCCAGCGGGCCAAAGAGAAACGGGAGCGGCAAACCCAGCAGCGTGAACAGCGCGACACCGGCTGCGGCGGTCAGCGCGGTCTCGATCCGGCGGAGGGTGGCGGTACGGGGACGGTCGGGCATGATGCACTCCTGTCTTGCATCCTTGTGTATACAGATGTACTCAATATCCGCAAGGAGCGCCGCATGACCGACGAGAAACCGCTTGAGCTGTCCCAGGGACAAGAGGCCTATCGCCGGATTCTCGACGAGGTGCGCGCCGGCCACCTGATGCCAGGCGACCGGCTGATGGAGGTCGAGCTTGCCAAGCGGCTCGGCTTTTCCCGGACCCCCGTGCGCGAAGCGATCCGCCAATTGGAAAGCGACGGTGTCGTGACCCATGTGCCCCGCGTCGGCGCCGCGATCCGCAGCCTGGATCACGCGGAAATCTCGGAGCTTTACGACATGCGCACGGTGCTGGAAGGCACCGCGGCGCGCTTTGCAGCCCGCGCCGCGTCAGAGGTGGAACTGGCGGAGCTGGCCGACATTCACGCCGCGATGGCCGCCGGAGAGGGCGATCCCTATGTGCTCAACCGGCAATTCCACGCCGCCCTTCTGGACGCCGCACGCAACCGTTTCCTGAAGAAAGCGGTCGCCTCGATCCACACCACGCTGCTGATCCTAGGCCCCACGACTCTGCGCGAAGAGGAACGCGCCGAGGACGCCCTGCGTGAACACGCGGCAATCCTCGAAGGTCTGCAGGCCCGGGACCAGGATGCCGCGGAACAGGCGATGCGGGCCCATATCGCCGCCGCGCACCGCGCCCGGCTGCGCCAGCTGCGCCGGGGTTGAACGGCGCCACGCCCGGATTGGCGGCCCCGCGGCTTGTCTCGCGACGGGACTTCTGACAGGTACTTGGGCATTCATTCTGGCAGGAAGACAAGAGCATGACAGGCGTCCAACTGCGCGCGGGGCTGGCAAATGCCGACCTGATCGCCGTCCTCGTGGCGGTGACGGACAACGAACCGCGCGTGATGACCCTGCGCGCGGGCGAGGCACTGCCCTCTGGCCCCTTCGAGTCCCAGCACCGCAGCCTGCAAAGCGGGCTGCGCGACTGGATCGAAAGCCAGACGGGCCACCCGGTCGGCTACCTCGAACAGCTCTATACCTTTGCCGATCGCGACCGGGAGGCCCCTTCCGAGGCCGGCGCGGCGCGGCGGATCTCGATTGGATACCTAGGCCTTGTTCGGGAACAGGTCACGCCCGGCACCGGCCAGCCCCAGTGGCACGGCTGGTACGAATATTTCCCCTGGGAAGATCACCGGGACCGCCGACCGGCTGTTCTGAACAACATCGCGGACCGCCTGGACAACTGGGTGGGGTCGGATGCCCTGCGCCGCGAGCGTGTCGATTTCCTGTTCGGGCAGAATGGCTTGCCCTGGAACGAGGACTTGGCGCTGCAACGCTATGAACTGATGTACGAGGCCGGACTGGCCGAAAGCCCCTCGCGCCCCGCGATCGAGGGGTTCGGGCGGCCCATGACCGGGGATCACCGGCGCATCCTGGCGACCGGGATCGCGCGGCTCAGGGCCAAAATCAAGTATCACCCGGTGGTCTTTGAGCTGATGCCGGACAGTTTCACCCTGCTGCACCTGCAACGCACGGTCGAGGCGCTGTCAGGCCTGCGCCTGCACAAGCCGAACTTTCGCCGCCAGATCGACCAGCAGGAACTGGTCGAGGAAACCGGCGAGATGTCCAGTGGTACCGGGGGCCGTCCGGCCAAGCTGTACCGGTATCGGCCGACGGTCCTGCAGGCCCAGGCATTGGCCGGTCCAAGACTGCCCGTGTCACGGCATTGACATAAACTCGGATTGAGAATATCAAGCGGCTCCAGATGTACTCATCCAGAGTATAAGGAGCCGCCATGACCTACCTTCGCCTTCCCGAACTTTATGACCGGGTCAGCAAGATCGTTCCGGAACCGGATTGGATCCGCTACGAGGACGATATTGCCGCCATTCTGGACCTGAAGCGGGAAAAGAACGCGGTGATCCTGGCGCATAACTACCAGACGCCGGAAATCTTTCACGGCGTTGCCGATATCGTCGGCGACAGCCTGGCGCTGGCGCGCAAGGCGATCGAGGTCGAGGCCGACGTGATCGTCCTCGCGGGCGTGCATTTCATGGCCGAGACGGCCAAGCTCTTGAACCCGGAAAAGACCGTGCTGATCCCGGACATGGGCGCCGGCTGTTCGCTGGCGGATTCGATCACGCCAGAGGACATCGCCCTGCTGCGGCAGGCGCATCCCGGCGTGCCGGTCATCACCTATGTGAACACCTCCGCCGCGGTAAAGGCCGCCTCGGACATCTGCTGCACCTCCGGCAATGCCAAGCAGGTGGTCGAATCGCTGGGCGTGCCCAAGGTCCTGATGATCCCGGACGAATACCTGGCCAAGAACGTGGCCCGCGAAACGGATGTCGAGATCATCGCCTGGAACGGCCATTGCGAGGTGCACGAGTTGTTCACCGCCGATGACGTGCGCGGCATGCGCGAGGCCTATCCCGGCGTGACCATCCTGGCGCACCCGGAATGCCCGCCCGAGGTGGTGGCAGAAGCCGATTTCTCCGGCTCGACCGCCGTCATGTCCAGCTACGTCGGTGAGAAGAAGCCGGGCCGCGTTGTTCTGCTGACCGAATGTTCGATGAGCGACAACGTGGCGGTCGATCACCCGGATGTGGAATTCGTGCGCCCCTGCAACCTGTGCCCGCACATGAAGCGGATCAGCCTGGGCAACATCCGCGAGGCGCTGGAACAGAACCATCACGAGGTCACGGTGAACGCTGCCATCGCCGCGGATGCACGCCGCGCGGTCGAACGGATGCTTGCCGTAAAATGATCCGGCCTGGCCAGGACGACGACCGGGTCACGGTCGTCGGCGGCGGCATCGCCGGGATGATCTGCGCGCTCGAACTCGCACCGCGTCCCGTGGTGCTGATCACACGCGCCGGTCTGGGGCAGGAAAGCTCCAGCCAATGGGCGCAGGGCGGCATCGCGGCCTGCCTTGGCGCCGATGACAGCGTGGCGCTGCACCTGGCCGATACACTGGCCGCCGGGGCGGGGCTTTGTGATCCGCAAGTGGCCGAGACCATCCTGAGCGGCGCGCCCGAGGCGATCGCCATGCTCGAGTCGCATGGAGTCCGCTTCGACCGGACGCCGGAGGGCGATTTCGCCCGCGGACTGGAGGCGGCGCATTCACGCAAGCGGATCCTGCACGTCGACGGCGACGGCACCGGCGCTGGGATCACCAGCACCCTGGCCGACGCTGTCCAACGCTGCCCCTCGATCACCGTCCTGACCGGCACCGAGGTGGTGCGACTGGTCCAGCGCGACCAGTGTATATGTGGCGTCCTGCTGAGTGACGGCCGCCTGCTGTCGACCTCGCAAGTGGTGATGGCAACCGGCGGGTTGGGCGGACTCTACGATGCCAGCACGAACCCGGTGGGCAATTACGGCCAGGGCGTGATGCTGGCCGCCCGCGCCGGCGCGAAACTGTCGGACATGGAGTTTGTACAGTTCCACCCCACGGCACTGGATGCACGGGGCACGCCGCTGGGCCTGATCTCCGAGGCCGTCCGGGGCGAAGGTGCGGTGCTGATCAACGAGGGCGGCAAGCGCTTCATGGCCGACACGCCGGGGGCTGAGCTTGCGCCGCGCGACGTGGTGGCCCGTGCCATCGCGGCACAGATCGCGCGCGGCGGGCGCGTTTTCCTGGATGCGCGGCCGGCACTGGGCACGGGATTTGCCAAGCGGTTCCCCGGGATCGCCCGGCTTTGCCGTGCGGCGGGAATCGACCCTGCGCAACAGCCCATCCCGGTGCGCCCCGCCGCGCATTACCACATGGGCGGCATCCTTACGGATCACCATGCCCGGACCAGTGTCGAGGGCCTCTGGGCTGTCGGCGAATGCGCCGCCACGGGCCTGCACGGAGCGAACCGACTGGCCAGCAACTCTCTGCTGGAGGCGGTCGTCATGGCGCGGCGCGCCGCCCGCGACATTGCGGGCCGCCACGCCCGAGGCGCGCGCGTGGCGCCCTTGCCATCCATGTCACTGCCCACCGTGGCGGAAACCACCGCAGTCCGCGGGATCGTCTCGAACAGGCTGGGCCTGCTCCGCGACGAAAACGGATTGCGGGATGCACTGACCGATCTCTTGCCGCTTGCACGCGGACCCCAGCCGACCGCCGACCCGGCCATCGTCGGCCTGGCCATCGCGGTCTTTGCACTGTTGCGCCAGGAATCGCGCGGTGCCCATGCGCGCACCGATTTTCCCACGCCCCTGCCCGGCAGCACGTCGCGCCGGATGACGCTTGATGACATCATGGCCGTCGCGGAACAGCAGGCGGCCCTATCCCTGCCCCGGAGTGCCTGACATGACACTTGTCCCCCTGCCCCGCCCGGTGATCGAACCCGCCCTGCGTACCGCGCTGGAAGAGGATCTTGGCCTTGCCGGTGACATCACCTCGGCTGTTGTGATCCCGGCCGAACATCGTTCCATCGTAACCGCCGTCGCCCGCAAACCCGGCGTGATCGCCGGGTTGGACTGCGCCGAACTGGCCTGTGCGCTGGTCGACCCGGCAATCAAGGTCACCCGCCACCTTCAGGACGGCGCACCCGTCACCCCCGGTACCCGCATCGCGACATTCGAGGGGCCGTCCCGCAGTCTTCTGACCGCCGAACGCACGGCGCTCAACTTCCTGGGGCATTTGTCGGGGATCGCAAGTGTCACCGCCGGTCTAGTGCAGGCCGTCTCGGGGACGCGCGCGCATATCGTCTGCACCCGCAAGACCACGCCGGGCCTGCGCGCGCTGGAAAAATATGCCGTCCGTGCGGGCGGCGGCATGAACCACCGCTATTCGCTGGCCGATGCGGTGCTGATCAAGGACAACCACATCGCCATCGCGGGCGGCATCCGCCCGGCGCTGGAAGCCGCGCGCGCCGCGACCGGCCACATGGTCAAGGTCGAGATCGAAGTCGACACGCTGGACCAGCTGAGCGAGGTGCTGGAGATCGGCGCCGACGCTGTTCTGCTGGATAACATGGACCCTGACACGCTGCACAAGGCGGTGAACATGGTCGCGGGCCGTGCAATCACCGAAGCCTCGGGGGGCATCACGCCCGACACCGCCGCCGCGGTCGCAGCCAGCGGCGTCGACCTGATCTCGCTCGGCTGGATCACGCACAGCGCGCCGACACTGGACATCGGGCTCGACTTCGTCTCTGTCGCAGAGGGCTAGGACCAGTTCCGCACCTAGGTCCCGGGGAAGGTCGTGAAGGGACGGAAATTTGGGGCATTAAAATCTGATATTAAACGGAAATAATTGAGGAAAAAATCCGCCTACCCCCAAAAATACCCCCATATCCCCCCGTCAGTGGCGGTATGACGCCTCTTGGACCTTCAGGAATGCCGCTCGGATGATACCCAAATCACCGATCTTGCTCTTGGCTTCAGAAACACCGCCGAACCGCGCCGTCAGATATTCGCCGAGTTTGTCCATCCGGAGTTCTTCGAACCCCCGCTCTTCGTAGGCCGAAAGAACACTTGCCAGCAACTCTCGCAGATCACCGTTCTCTTGGCCTTCGACATCCGGCTTTGCAGCTTCTACACGCTCTTCGCGCGTTTTCTGTTCCGCTTGATACAGGATGTAAGCCAATACATCGAAGAGTTCGCTGTTCTCGTCGCTGACCATGCGCCTGATCTCTTTCAGCTTCTCGGCGTCATAACCTCGTTCCGAAAGCTGCTGGACCAAGGCAACACGCGTCTTGGGGTTGCTCCACTTCTGGCGCAACTCGTCCTCGTCCTTGATCAGCCCGGAAAGATCTCCGAAGAGCTGTTCAAGGAACTGCTGCGCCGTCATAGGCCGTCCGTCTGCGCTCCAATACGTCGTGGTCGACAGATACCGTATGTCGCGCACTGACCCGTCTGAAAGGCTGATCCTGATCTTCGCGGGTTTCTCGTCGTCTTCGGACGTGTCGTCGGGCTTCGGTGAAGGGTCTGCGGGGTCGCTTGGCCCGGACGGCGGGCGCGGGTTTGGGGGTTCTGGATCGTCAGGCTCACCATCCCACTCAGGATCTTGAAAGTTCAGATGTGCTTTCACGAAGTCCCAGATGGTGAAGAAATCCTTCCCTTCATAGGTCCGCGTTCCGCGCCCGATGATCTGCTTGAACTCGATCATCGACTTCACGGGCCGCATCAGAACGATGTTGCGAATGTTCCGGGCATCCACGCCCGTTGAGAGTTTCTGAGACGTCGTCAGGATCGTGGGGATGGTCTTTTCGTTGTCTTGAAACGTCCGCAACTACGCCTCGCCGACTGCATCATCCTCCGCCGTGACCCGGTGACAATAGTCCGGGTGGTTGCTCACCTTCACCTGGTTGATCAGATCCCGCACTAACGCCGCGTGGTCCTGCGTTGCGCAAAACACCAGCGTCTTTTCCCGCTGGTCGATCTGGCTCATGAACTCCTGAACCCGGCTCAACTCACGTTCTTTGATGATCACCCGCGTGTTGAAGTCGCTTTCAGAAAATTCTTCACCTTCTTCGATCTCGCCTTCGATCAACTCGTCGGAGCCATCCCAGACGTATTCATCTATCGTGCTGGCCATCTGGCGCACCTTGAAGGGCGTCAGGAATCCATCCTCGATCCCGTCGCGCAGGGCGTAGGTATAAACCGGCTCGCCGAAATAGGCGTAGGTATCCGCGTTGTGCTTGCGTTTGGGCGTGGCGGTCAGGCCAAGCTGATAGGCCGGTTCGAAATACTCCAGCACCTGCCGCCATTCGCTTTCGTCCTTGGCCCCGCCCCGGTGGCATTCGTCGATCACGATGAAGTCGAAAAACCCCGGGTCGTATTGCCTGTAGACCGGTTCACCTTCGCCGGTCATGAAGGTCTGGAATATGGTGACGAACAGGCTCGCGTTCTTCGGCACCGCGCCCTTGTTCTTGCGGATCGTCGCCGGGTCGATCCGCGTCACCGCATCGCTGGGGAAGGCGGAAAACGAGTTGAAGGCCTGATCGGCGAGGATGTTGCGGTCTGCAAGGAGCAGGATGCGTGGGCGGCGCGTGGGTTCGCCGGACAGGTTCCACTTGGCATGGAATAGCTTCCAGGCGGTCTGAAAGGCGATGGCGGTCTTGCCCGTGCCAGTGGCCAGCGTCAGCAGGATGCGGCGGTCGCCCTTGGCGATGGCCTCCAGCGCCGCGTTGATAGCGTTGTGCTGGTAGTAGCGCAACTCCCACTTGCCGCCGCCATCCTCGAAGGGCACCGCGCCGAAACGGTCGCGCCAGAGGCTCGCCTCGCCGAAGGTCATATCCCAAAGCTGGCCGGGCGTGGGGAACGGCGGGGCGGTGTCGCCCTCCTGACCCTTCATGTCGATGTGATACCAGCCGATCCCTTTGGTGGCCCAGGCAAAGCGACAGCCCAGCCGGGTGGCGTAATCCTTGGCCTGACCAACCCCGTCGCGGTGGGACTTGCCCGCGCGCTTGGCCTCGATCACGCCGAACTTCTGACCCTTGTAGGTCAGGACGTAATCGGCAGAGAGGCCCTTGCCCCGCGTGCCCCCGGACTGGATGCGCCCGGGACAAATCATTTCCTCTCGCAGGCGAGAGCCGGGAACGGTTCCCCATCCCGCCGCTTGCAGAATTGGCAGGATACGGGTGGTCCGGGTTTCGGCTTCGGTTTCGTCGTTGAATGGCATGGGATGCGGATAACTAGATTTTTAGACCATAGGCTTCCTCAAGGTGGGCCAGCACCTCATCGAGAGCTTGAATGATGTGGAGCCGGTTGGCTCCGAATTTGTAGTGACCTGACCAGAGGACTTCGGGTGTCACATTGGTGGCAGTGGAACGAAGTTTGATCTGTTCTCCGTCTTCGTTGAGCATTGCCAACGGGTATCGGAAACTCCGTCCGTCCCGATACTGTACCCCATTTGGTCCCCAGTTCTGAATGTTCCCATTGTAACAACTGCTTCCAACGATCTGCTCTAGATCCGCCAACAGCGCGGCTCGCTTTTTGGTAATTTTCTTTCGTGTCACCAGAAATCTTCTTTCTTCATGTCAATTCGCCGGAAAAGGCTTTCTGCAAAAGGGATTGGCGGAGGTCGTCGAGGTCGCGGAGTTAGGATTGGTAGTTTGTGGCTAAGCTTTCTGAAGCATCCGAAAAGTTTTGGGCCTCGTCGATGAGGACACCTTGAACTTCAACAGGCGGTATCGGGAATATCGCCTTTTTTGCCGAACCAACGTTAAAGTGCTTTTGAGCGGAACCGACAGCGGCACCCGCCACAAGCTTTTTTCCAAAGTCCGAGTTCAGCAACAAAGCCATGAAATCGGGGAGCAACTTGGGTCCTGGCGTCGCGATCACCAGATCAGCACAATTTGCGACCTCCAAATCCTCAGGGATAACGGCGCATGTACCGGGATAACCTGTGCGCACGATGGCAACATCGCCCGGACGCAGTTCAGATTTCGTCAACTCAGAGGCAAAGTCCTCATCAATGTACTTCACGTCAGTAAGGTCCACACGAAAAGGACGGATGTTTTGCGAGCGCAAGAACGGCATTCCGCTATCGACATAACGCTTGGCCATCGGCCCGACATGCCCAACCGTAATGCGCGAACAATATTTGGCGAGCGGTGCCATGTCCCACGCGGGATCAGGGTGCTCAAACAATTCGAAAAGGTGGCTCTCAAACAACTCCTGCGCGTTTTGGAGGTTGGCTTCGGTGTGGGCGCGGGCGCGGGACAGAGAGGCAAAGGCCTCGTCCAGCACCGCCACAATCTGCCGTTGCTCCTCCAACGGCGGGAGGGGGATTTCGAACGCGAGCATCTCTTTGACATTGGCGCGCGGCATCCGCGCGCCCGTGGAGGTCTCGTTGATTTTTTCGACTGTGCGGTCACTGGTCAGCCAGTAAAACAGAAAGCCCCTGTCGAGCGATTGGCTCGGAAGCAAAGGAAATATTTCGGACGAACAATGTCCCTCAAAATCGGGAAGCATTACCTTGTTGAGGTAGGGCCGCAGCCTTCCGTACAAAACGTGCTTGTCGTTGAACTGAAAGGTCGTACTTTTATCGCCCTGAGGTTCCAGAGTCTGTGAACCGGCGTGCAATTTTGACCCCGTAGAGGGGTGATCGGCGTCCAAAAATGACCCCCTTACACTGATGTGGAT
>NZ_JASHJL010000036.1 GCF_030733205.1 Mameliella sp. MMSF_3455 | reverse complement strand
TGATCCCGGATGCCGAGAAGAACCAGCGCGGTCAGCCGGTCGGGGTCCACCTTCACGCCTTCCGTGCTGACGCCTTCACGCGCAAGCTGTTCGGTGATGAAGCGGCCCATGTGCTCATCCCCGACCCCGGTGATCACCGCCGATTTCAACCCAAGACGCGCCGTCCCGCAGGCGATATTGGTGGGCGATCCACCAATATACTTGTCAAAGGACCCCATATCCTCCAGCCGCCCGCCAATCTGGGCACCGTAGAGGTCGACCGAGGAACGGCCTATCGTGATCAGGTCAAGGTCAGACATCGGACAGCCTCACCGGTTGGCCCGACTTTGCGGATTGCGTGGCGGCCTCTGCCATGGCCAGCGCGGCCACGCCATCGTCCAGCGTCACCGGCATCGCACCACCCGCCTTGTAGGCCGCGACAAAGGCGTTCCACTCGGCGGCATAGGCCGGCATGTAGCGTTCGAGGAAGAACAGCACCGGCTTGGCGCTGGTCACGCCATTCGCGGTCGACTTCATCACGAGGTTTTCCATCAGGTTGCCGACCTGCAGCATCCCTTCCGACCCCTGCACCTCGACCCGCTGGTCGCCATAACCGGCGCGGCGGGTGTTGCGGATGGTCGCGATCCGGCCATCGGCATAGGTCAGCGTCACGGCAGCTGTGTCGAAATCGCCCGCCTCGCCAATCGCCGGATCGACCAGGCAAGAGCCCACGGCCGAGACCGTGACCGGTGCTGTGCCCATCATGAAGTTGGCCATGTCAAAATCATGGATCATCATGTCGCGAAAGATGCCGCCCGAGACCTTGATATAGGCAAGCGGCGGCGGCGCCGGGTCATAGGAGGTGATGGCCAGCATCTCGGCCTTGCCGATCTCACCCGCGTCCAGCGCCTGTTTGACGGCGGCAAAGTTCGGATCGAACCGGCGGTTGAAGCCGATCATGACCGGCTTGCCCGATTGGGCCGCGTTGGCTTGGCATTGGCGCGCGCGCTCAAGCGACAGATCGACGGGCTTTTCGCAAAGCACGGCCTTGCCCGCCGCCGCAGCCTGTTCGATCAGGTTCGAATGGGTGTCGGTCGAGGTGGCAATAAGCACCACGTTGATCGATGGATCGGCAATGATCTCATCCGTTGTACGCGCGACAGAACCATATTGCGCCGCCAGCTTTTCGGCGTTTTCGGGGTAATAGTCCGACACGGCGGTTAGCGTGCTGTCCGGGTTGGAGGTGATGGCAGTGGCGTGGACACCGGCGATGCGGCCTGCGCCCAGAAGTCCGACGTTGATCATGGCAGAGTCTTTCTATGAGGGGTCAAAGGGTAAAGGCAGCGCGGAAGGCTTCGACAGCCGCGTCAGAGTCGCCCTTGGCATTGGCTTCCATCCCGACAGGGCCGTCATAGCCCATGTCGGCCAGCGCGCGGGCGATGCCCGGATAGTTGATTTCACCGGTGCCCGGTTCGCAGCGGCCCGGATTGTCAGCCACCTGCACCTCGCCGATCCATGGCAGGCAAGCCTGACACCAACGGACAAGGTCGCCCTCGCCGATCTGGGTGTGGTAGAGGTCAAGGTTGATGCGCAACTGCGGGCGGTTGACGGCAGAGACCAGCGACAGCACCGCCTCGGTGGAGCCGAAGGGACAGCCCGGGTGATCCAGCGGGTTGAGGTTTTCCAGCGTGAAGGTCACGCCCTCTTCCTCTGCCATGTCGCAGATCCGGTGCAGGGTATCGCGCGCGCGCAGTTCCATGCCGGGCGCAAAGGTGCCGTGCTGCGGGATCGGGATGCCGCCGTCGCCAAGGCCGGTGCCGTGCAGGTTCAGCCGATGCACGCCCAGCCGCTTGCCCACCTGCGCGGTTTCCCGCGCCGATTTCAGCAGCATGTCCGCGCCTGCCGCATCGGTCAGCCGTCCCTGCAGGTAGCCGTTCATGATGGTGAAGGTGGCACCAGTTTTCTCCAGCGCGTCCAGATCCCATTCCGGCCAGTTCCAGAGGCCGACGCCCAGGCCCATCTCCTTGAGGCGCGCGGCGCGCCAGTGGATCGGTTTGTCGGCCCAGAGCATCTCGGCGCAGGCCGCGAGTTGAAAAGCCATGTCAGATATCCTGTGGTTTGTAGTCCGCCGGGGCGGAAGGCATCACGTTTTGCAGCAGCGTTACGGATTTCTCCAACCCTTCCAGAGAGTTGAGCAAAACATCCTCATGTTCGATCGACAGCCAGCCGTCGTAGCCGGCCATCTTCAGCCGGTAGCAGAACTGCCGCCACCATTCCTCGCCGTGGCCGAAACCCAGCGTTATGTAGGACCAACTGCGGGCCGGGATGTCCATCAACGATCCGTTTTCCAAGAGCGAGGTCGTCGCCTGCACCGGCGCGTTCAGCATCGTGTCCTTGGCGTGCACATGATAGATCGCCTCGCCCAGGGCCTCTGCCGCCACCAGCGGATCAGCACCCATCCAGAAAAGATGCGACGGGTCGAGGTTTGCCCCGATGACGGGCCCGACCGCGTCGCGCAGTTTCCACAGGGAGGGCACGTTGTAGACACACTGGTTGCCGTGCAGTTCGAGCGCGATGCGCTCGACGCCATTGTCGCGGGCCAGCGCCGCGATCTCTGTCCAGAAGGGGATCAGCTTCTCTTCCCACTGGTATTTCAGGATGTCCTGCGTTTCCGGCGGCCAGGAGGAGACCACCCAATTGGGCATGGTGTCCGAGGCCGAGCCAGCGGGCAGACCGGACATGGTGCAGACCGTCTTGATGCCCATCTGACCTGCGACACGGATGGTGTCGCGCAGACCCTCTGCCTGTACTGGATCGGTCGGGTGCAGCGGATTGCCATTGGCGTTCAGGCTGATGATCTCCAGCCCGTGATCCTTGAACCGGGCGCGGAAATCCTTTTGCGCCTGCGCATCGCCCAGCATGGCCTTTAGGTCGAAATGCGGCGCGGTGGACCAGCCGCATGTGTTCACCTCGATGCCCTGAACGCCCATGCGCTGCGCGTTCTGCAGGACCTCTTGCAGGCTCATGCCACCGAGGCTGTCGGAAACAAAGCCGAGTTTCATGCCGCTTTTCCTTGTTTGGTAGAATAGAACCCCGGCCTGGCGATCATCTCGACCTTTGCCTTCTGGCCGCTTTCCAGTGCCTTCGCACCGGTTTCGGCCACCACGGCGGCGCAGTAGCCGTCCCAGCAATCGGACGCGATCTCGGGGAATTCGCCCGTCTCGACAAAGCGCTGGAAGGCGCGGTTCTGCTGTACGTAGGCGTCGTGATAACGGCCGCGCCAGTCGGTGTCGTAGCGGGTCGCCGAGGCCAGCTTCATATCGGTTCGGCTGTAGGCCACGTTGTTCGTCGCGATCGACCCGGTCTCACCCACCAGTTCGGCGCGTACGTCATAACCATAGTCGGCGTTGTTGTTGATCTCGATGGTCACCAGCTGACCGCCATCGGTTTCCAGAACCATCACCACCGGCGCGACCTTGTCGTCCGAGCGTTTGGGCTGCATCGCGGTGACGCTGGTGAATTCACATCCCAACACATGGCGCACCACGTCGAATTCATGCGGGGCGGAATTGGTGATCGCCATCGCGCCGGTAAAGTCGGACGCCGGCGTTTCCACGTTGCGGTGAAAGTTGTGCATCATCAGGGGGCGGCCCAGCGTGCCGTCCTGCAGGGCCTGCCGCATCTCGGCATAGGCCCGGTCATAGCGGCGCATGAAGCCCAGCATGACCCGGCGCGCGCCTGCCGCCATCTCGGCCTCGATCACCTCAAGACATTCGGCGGGCTTCTGCGACAGCGGTTTTTCGCAAAGCACGCTCTTGCCCGCAGCGATACAGGCCTTGGACAGGGGCGCATGGGTGAAGTCGGGGCTGGCAATGATCACGGCATCCACATCCGCGCGGTTGATCACGGCGTTCGGATCATTGGCCACATCCTGCGCGCCCAAGGTGTCCGCGAGGCTCTTGGCACGGGCCCTGTCCATATCGCAGATCACCTGCAACGTCGCGCCGGGCAGATCCTGGGCCACGATCTTCGCGTGGTCCGCGCCCATCAATCCGGCCCCGATAACGGCAAGTCTTATCGTCACGGCAAATCTCCTCCCAGGGGGCTGGCCGTCTGGCCGCCCCGGTTTGCGTCACAAGTGTTCGAGGGATGGACGGGGTAGGCCCCCGTCCAGTCAGGTCAGGCCGCAGGCTGCGGCGGATGGCCGTCGTGAGTTTCCATGTAGCCCTCGATATTGGCTTCGAGGTCTGCCATGCTTTCCCCGCCTGCCATCAGGTCGGCGATTTCTTCGCGGGTCTTGTCGCCCTTGCGGAAATCGGCGGCGATTGCGCCCCGGATCAGGACGGCAAAGTGATCGCCCACGGCCATGGCGTGCATCACCTGGTGGGTGATGAAGATCACGGCCAGACCGCGCTTCTTGGCCTCGTTCACGATGCGCAGCACGTGGGCGGCCTGCTTGACCCCCAGCGCGGCGGTCGGCTCATCAAGGATCAGCACGCGGGCGCCGAAATACACCGCACGGGCGATGGCCAGCGACTGACGCTCGCCACCCGACAGGCCACCAACCAGACGGTCGCCGTCGGTGATGCGGGTGATGCCCATCTTCTGGACCTCTTCCACCGCGATCCGGTTGGCCTTGGCGCGGTCGAAGACCTTGAACGGACCGACGCCCTTGGTCGGTTCCATCCCCATGAAGAAGTTGCGCCCGACGGACATCAGCGGATAGGTCCCGCCAAACTGGTGCACCGTGGCGATCCCCCGGCCCTGCGCATCTCGCGGGCTGGAGAACGACGTCGGCGTGCCATCCATCAGGATTTCGCCGCGCGTCGGCTGGTGCACCCCGGCGAGGGTCTTGATCAGGGTCGACTTGCCGGCGCCGTTGTCCCCCAGCAGGCAGAGCACTTCGCCCTCGCCCACCTTCAGGCTGATTTCGTGGAGCACGTCGATCGGGCCAAAGCTCTTGTCGACCTTGCGGAGTTCGAGGACGGGTTTCTTGTCGGACATGGTCTCTCTCCTCACTTCTTCTTCGAGGTCGACCAGCTGGTCGCCAAATTGCGGAAGGTGTCATTCATCAGAACCGCGATCAGAAGCATCACACCGATGATGAGGAACGACAGGTTGCGGTCGATCTCTGTAAAGCCGATGGCCTGCGTTACGATGGACAGGGTCAGCACACCAAAGACGATGCCCATCACGGTGCCAAACCCGCCCGTCAGCAGCACACCGCCGACCACGACCGAGATGATGGTGTTGAAGATCAGGCCAAAGTTCGCCTGGCTGGTGGCCGAGTTGAACGTGATCACCTGAAGCGCCCCGGCGAAGGCCGCGCAGGTCGAGCACAGCATGAACAGGCTGATCTTCAGCTTGCGCACCGGGATACCGGCGTTTCGCGCGCTTTCCTGATCACCGCCAAGAGCGAAGACCCAGGACCCCTTGGGCGACTTGTGCAGGAAGAAGTAGAACGCCGCCACCAGCGCCAGCCACCAGAAGACCGACGAGTTGAAACCGTAGACCTTGCCGCCGAAGAGCGATTTGGCCCAGTCCGGCGCATGGTAGAAGGAGTTGGTGTTGTTGATGAACAGGATCGACAGGTACAGCGTCAGACCGGCAACCGCAAAGAGCGTGGCCAAAGTCACGATGAAAGACGGCACTTCGGTCCGCGTCACGATGAACCCGTTGATGAACCCGACCAGCGCGCCGACGCTCAGTGCCGCCAGAATGCCGACGAGAACCGGCAGGTCATAGTGGCCGGACACGATTGCCACCGTCATGGCGCCCGCGGGCAGCACCGCGCCGGTGGAAATGTCGAGCTCGCCCGCGATCATCAGAAAGCCGACGGGAATGGCAATGATTCCGACCAGCGAGGCAAAGTTCACCCAGGTGGTCACCCCGGGGATGGACAGGAAATTGCGGCTGAAGCCGAAAATTGCGAAGACACAGAAGACAACGACAAAGCCCATGAGAGCCCCTGCTGCCGGGCTGCGCAGAAAATCACCGAAGGAAAAGCCCGCCGACATTTCTTCGGCTTTTGGCGTTTCCCCCGAACCAGTGGTGGAAGACGTATCGGTCATTTGGGCAGGCTCCTGATGGAATGCGGCTCGAACCCGGTCGCGGGTGAGCTTGGGTGACCCGGCCATTGACCGGCCGGGTCCGGTTTGTGGGTGACGGCTTAGCGCGCGCCCAGCTTCACGCCGGCAATGGCGGTCGCGACGTTCGAAGAGTCGACGATGGCCGGGCCGGTCAGGACCGGCTTGGTCGCCAGCTCGGTGCCGAACTTCAGGTTGGAGAACAGCATCGAGGTCGCCAGGAAGCCTTGCAGGTAGGGCTGCTGGTCGATGGCCATGGTCTGGGTGCCGCCTTCGATGCGGTTCAGGACGGAAGCCGACAGGTCAAAGGTGCCCAGCATGACGCTGTCGGTCTTGCCCAGCTGCTCCAGCGCCGAAGCGGAGGCATCCGCAGCCCAGGCCGCCAGGTTGATAACCGCGTCGATGTCGCCATCTGCAATCAGCTCTGCCTTGATGGCTTCGGAAGTGCCGATCATGTCACCGTCGAGGTTGGCGGGAACACGCACGATGTAGACCTCAGCACCGGCGTCCTTGGCTCCGTCCTCGACACCCTTGCAGCGGGTTTCAAGGTTGATCGCGCCGGGGATCTGGATGTGGCACATGATCTTCTTGGCGCCTTTTTCAGCCATGTACTTGCCGCCCGCGACACCGGCCAGATACTCGTCAGAGCCGAAGTAGTTGAGCGAGTCGTACTTGTCCATTTCGCCCTGACCTGCGTTGTAAGAGATGATCTTGACGCCTTTTTCCGCCGCAGCCTGCAGCGCCGGCGTTTCGGATTCGGGGATCCAGTTCGGGATCGCGATGCCGTCTGCGCCCTGCGCAACGGCCTGTTCGATCAGGGTCACGAGGTCGGGGCCGAAGTTGTCGTAGTTCTGGGTCAGCAGGTAGTTGACGGTGCCGCCATTGGCCTCGACCACCAGTGTCGCGTCATCAACGCCCTTCTTGACCAGGTTCCAGAAGCCATCCTGGGCCGATCCGCCGATCACGGCGATGTCCTGCGCATAGGCGCCGGTGGACATCACTGCGGCGATGGCCGTAGCTGCGATGGTTTTGGTGAGTTTCATGTCGATTTCCTCCCTTGGATACGGCCGCACCTCTGCGGCCCGACATCAGTCGACCGGCGTGCCAACGCGACGCGGACACGGTCAATTCGATTTGCATGTGTGGACGGCGTTCGAAGCGACACCTCCCCGGTGCGCAATGAACGATGACGGCGTGTCCTCCCGAGTGCCGACGCTAGGTTAACTACCTGAATCGTCATTTCGAGAGAACGAAGTTGCGCGCCAATTCTTGATGCGTTTTCCATCATATGGCGACCAGAAAGTTAATAACGCTTTGATAAACCGAATAAAACAGTCAAATTTGCCGCTTTCGCGTGTTTCTGATGTAAATAACATCATGACGAAGCCACGGGTGCCTACGGTCAACCAAACCGGATTGTGTATGTTACCCACAGGCAGTGGTGCCCGCTCCATCTCGACGACCAGGGAGGAACAATTTGGAAGACGTGCGAAAAAAACTGCCCTGGCGAGGGCCGACAGTCAGTGAAATCGCCAAGGTTGCCGGTGTGGGATCTGCAACGGTGGACCGGGTTCTGAACAACCGCCCCGGTGTCAGCGAAAAGACCCGGCAGCGGGTCCAGAATGCCTTTGAGAAACTCGCTACCGAACGTGGCGCTGTTGAACGCCTGCTGAACCTAAAGCTTTATTGCGATTCAGGCGCGTCCTTCAACGGGTTGATGGAAGCGGCGGTGGACCGGATCAATCGCACCCTCCCCGGGATTCAGATCGATGGTCACTATGTATCGACCCACCAGATGGATCCGATGCCCTTTGCCCGCAAGATCGAGGACGAAGGCTTTGACGCGGACGGGGTGATCGTCATTGCGCGTGAACACCCCGCGATCAACCGCGCGGTGCGCAAACTGGTCGGCAGCGACCGTCCGGTCGTGACCCTGACAACGGATCTGCCCTCGTCGCGACGCTCGGCCTATATCGGCAATAACCAATACGCGGCGGGCAGCGTGGCAGCCCAGTTGATTGGCCAGATCCTGCCGGAGAAGCGCAACAACATCCTCTTGATGATGAGCGTGCCGTTCCGATCCCAACAGGAACGCGAGATGGGTTTCCGCCGTGTCCTGCGTAGCGAATTCCCCTACCTCAAGATCGAAGAGCGCGTGACCTCGGACGACAGCACCGAAACCACACGCGAACAGCTTGCGGCCTATATCGACACACATGGCTGTCCGGCGGCCATCTACAATGTTGCCGGGGCCAACCGTGGCGTCGCCGAAGCGTTGGAGGCCTTTGAAAAGACTCATGAGACGATCTTTGTCGGCCACGAACTGACGCCCTATACCCGGGCGCTGCTGGAAAGCGGCGTCATGGACTACGTCATTTCGCACGACTTCGTCGCCGAGGTGACAACGGCGGCAGAGTGGCTACGCAGCCATGTCGGCGGCACCGAAATTTCGGAGCCCGCAGAGACGCAGATTTCGATCCACACCCGGTACAATTGCGGTCCCTGATGTTTGTAAAGGCAGGTGCAAGGCGAGGGTGACATCAGTTTGGCGGCACATCCGGCAGGTTCTGCGGCCCATACAAAACGATCGGAACATCGGACACATAGGGCGGTAGCGCGCGCACGGCGCCTTCGAATCCATAGTGGTGCATCACCACTTCCAGTGCGTATTGCGCCTGCAATTCGGGGCTCTGATCGATTGCCAGGGTCATCCGCCCGTCCCGCAGGCAGTGCCAAGTGAAATTCGTGAGTTCATGGCCCAGAAAGAGCGGTCGCCTGGGCAGTAAGTTGGCCGCTATCGCCGCGATCACTCCCCGGTTTGCGCCACCGGCATTGTAGATCCCGACAGTTTCCGGGTGACGGCGCAACGTCTCTTTCAACTTTATCTCTGACAACAAGGGGTCATCCCCGCCACGGACGATTTCCGCCAACTTCAAGCCAAGGTCGTCGGCCTCCAATTGCTCGGCAAAGCCGCGAATGCGTTCGGCATGGGCCTGAAATCCCTCGTCGTGACAGAGCACGATAACTTTTCCCAACCCATCCAGGCGTGGAGCCATCCGGGCGAGGAAAAAAGCCGCCGAGCGCCCGGCCTTGACGTGATCGGTTCCGGCATAAGCAAGCCGGGCCGAGCCGGGAACGTCCGAAATCAATGTCACGACGGGGCAATCGCGGCGTGCCAGCGTGTCGATGGCCTGATGGACGAACGCGTGATCGGGCGCGCAAATAGCCACCGCGTCATAGGCCCCACGCAGCATCGCCTTGGCGACGGATTCGGGGTCTTCCCGGTCAAGCAAGGTCCGTTGAATGTAAAGGCCCTCTTCGCAGCGCTGGCTGAGCCGTCCGACCTCCGTGGCCATGCGTTTCAGCAGCGGCCGCTCCGTCCGCGACAGGATGAAGTTGATCCGAACGGTGCGACGATAGGCAGATGGCAGAATGCGCCGCAGCCCAAGCTCCCGGGCCGCCTCGATCACCCGTTTGCGCACCGAGTCGCTGACATTGCCGCGTTCGTTCAGCACCCGGTCCACGGTCGCGCTTCCGACACCTGCCTTGGTGGCAACATCCTGCAACGTGACTTTGCCAGAAGCTTCTTTTGCCATTGTCTCAGTGCTTTGCCTGCGCATCGCCGCTGCGCTGATTGAAATCAATCAACACGCTCTGCGACAGGCTGTCAATTGGTGGTGTATGCATCCCTTGGGCGTCGGTCACGCCCCGGAAATTCATCCGATCTATCTGATCAAGGCTCACCCTTTCACAGCGGCCCGTCTAATGCGGCGCCACGCTTTGGGGCGAAGAGTGGGGAAGAACATGGACGACACACTATACGGAACCCGCGACAAGCGCGGCAACTGGGCGCCGAACGAGGCCCTGAAAGTGGCCCCTTTCTGGGAGGGCCGATTCAACAAGGTTGGGCATTACCTGTTCGAGTTGATCTGGCCGTGGAATGCCTTTCACATGGCCACAGCGCTGCTCTATTGGGTCTTTGTCATTCCCGACGTCGCAACGCTGCAGACGCTGTCCTGGGGCTGGGCCCTGTGGCTGCTGGTTGTGAACATGGTCGGCATCTTCGCGATGTATGGCGCCATTGAGCTCTTTTACTACGTGCGGCGCAAGCAGGGCACACGGTTCAAGTTCAACCACAAGTTCCCGTCTGAAAACCCGTCTGACATCTTCTGGTTCCAGAGCCAGAACCTCGACAACTTCCTGCGCTCGTTCCTTGTGGGCATCCCGATCTGGACGATGATCGAGGTGCTGATGCTCTGGGCCTTCGCCAACGGCTACCATGTCTTTGGCTGGCTGGATTGGCAGGACAACTGGCTGTGGCTGACGCTGCTGATCTTCCTCGTGCCGGCGATCCACGAGATCCACTTCTTCTGCATTCATCGGCTGATCCATTCGCCGTTTCTGTACAAACACATCCATTCGGTTCACCACAACTCGATCAACCCGTCGCCCTGGTCTTCGCTGTCCATGCATCCGGTCGAGCATCTGCTCTATTTCGCCGAGATCGTCTGGCATTTCATCATCCCGTCGAACCCGATCGTGATGATGTTCAACAGCCATATCGTCGGCTACGGCGCGATCAACGGGCATATCGGCTTCGACAAGCTTGAACTGACGGACGAAACCGCGCTCGATAGCCACGCCTACGGCCACTACCTGCACCACAAGTATTTCGAGGTGAACTATGGCGCCGACGGCATCGTGCCGCTGGATAAATGGTTCGGCTATTGGCACGACGGCTCAAAAGAGGCGGACGAGGCGATGAAGGCCCGCTTTCGCGCCAAGAAAGAGCGCATGAACGCCAAGAAGGCCGGTGCTCCGGCAGCCTGAAAACCCATCGCACATTTCAGACAGAAAGCAGGCTCGACATGTTGAGAATTGGCGTTGTCGGATACGGCACCGGAGGCCAGCACTTTCACGCCCCCTTTATCGAGGCCGCCGAAGGCTGCGCTCTGGCCGGGGTGGTGGCGCGCGCGCCTGGCACGGTTGCAAAGGTGCGGTCGGATCTGCCGGAACAGCCTGTCTATGCCAGCCTCGGCGAGATGATCGCCAGCGGCGAGGTGGATGCGGTCACGATCACCACGCCGCCCCAGACCCGTCATGATCTGGTGATGGAGGCGATCGACGCCGGGCTGCATGTGATCGCGGACAAACCTTTTGCCCCGAATGCCGACGGCGCACGGCGGTTGGACGAAGCGGCGAACGCCCGGGGCGTGGTGCTGGGCGTGTACCAGAACCGCCGCTACGACAGCGACATCCAGACATTGGCAAAACTGATCGCCGACGGTCGGCTGGGCCGCGTCTGGCGCGTGCATTCGCGGATGGATTTCGACGATCCGGCAACCTTGGAACACGGGCCGACCGGAGGACTTCTGCGCGATCTCGGCTCACATCTGGTGGACCAGATGGTCTGGCTCTTGGGGCCGGTCGTGGCGGTTGACGCGCAGCTAGACCATGTCGACCTGCCCGAGGGGCGCACCGACGCCAGTTTCACCATCACGCTCCGGCATGAGGGCGGCCCGCATAGCCACATCTCGGCCAGCAAACTGAACCATTTCGACCAGCGCGAGTTGCGCGCCTACGGCGATGCAGGATCCTACGTCTCGCACGGGACGGATGTGCAGGCGCAGGCGATCTTTGCAGGCATTCGGCCCGTTCAGGCCCCCGACGCCTGGGGCTATGAGCCCGAAAGCCACTGGGGCACCCTGCGCACCGCCGTGGGCGCGGCCCACGTTCCGTCGGAACAGGGCCGCTATCACGACTACTATGCCGCCTTCGCCCGCGCGGTTCGCGATGGCACGCCGCCGCCGGTGACCGCTGCCTCCGGCGTGCGCACGCTGCAAATCCTCGATGCCGCGCGGCAAAGCGCGGAGGAAAACCGCTCTATCACGCTCTGAACAAAGGGAGAAACCATCATGGCCGACTGGATCGACGCCTGCGCCGCCACCGACATCGACGAAGAAGACGTGATCCGTTTCGATCACGGCGGCCGCACCTTCGTTATCATCCGCGATCACGAGGACAACTATTACTGCACCGACGGCCTCTGCACCCATGAGGACGTGCATCTTGAAGACGGGCTGGTAGTGGAAAACACCATCGAATGTCCCAAGCACGCCTCGATCTTCAACGCCTCCAGCGGCGAGGTCGAAACCCCGCCCGCCTGCGAGAACCTGCACACCTATCCTACCAAGGTCGAGAACGGCCGCGTCTTCGTCGAAATCTGACCCCGCGCGCAGCCTGCGCGCCGCCTGACAAGGTAACCGATCCATGACAGCAATCTTGATCATAGGCGCCGGCGAAAGCGGCGTGCGCGCAGCCTTTGCGCTGCGGGGACAGGGGTTTGACGGCACCATCACGCTGATCGGCGAAGAGGCCGCGCTGCCCTATGAACGCCCGCCGCTGTCAAAGAACCCGCAGGCCGCACCAAAGGCCATCAGGCCCGCGTCAGCCTATGCCGAGGCGGGCATCACGCTTCGGTTGGGTGCGCGGGTGTCCGGGATTGATCCGGCAGCCCGCTCCGTGACCTTGGCGGATGGGGATTGCCTGACCTATGACAGCCTGCTTCTGGCGACCGGCGCGCGGGCGCGCTTGTTCCCCGGCATGGCGGGCTGCCTGACGCTGCGCAGCGACCGGGATGCCACCGCCATTCAGGCCCAGCTGAGGCCGCGTGCGCGCATCGGCATCATCGGCGGCGGTTTCATCGGTCTCGAACTGGCCGCCACCGCTCGCAAGGCCGGGGCCGAGGTCACGGTGATCGAGGCCGCGCCGCGCGTTCTGGGCCGGGCCGTACCACAAGAGATCGCCGCGCGGGTCGCAGATCGCCACGGGGCCGAAGGCGCCCGCCTACTGACCGGCGCGGATGTGGCGGCAGCCGATGCGCGCAGGATCACGCTTGCCGATGGCACCGCGCTCGACTTCGACGCGGTCATCGCAGGTGTCGGCGCGCGGCCAGAGACCGCGCTGGCCGAGGCGGCGGGGATCACGGTGGACAACGGCATCGTCGTGGACGGGCAGTTTCGCACCTCTGACCCGAATATCTTTGCCGCCGGAGATTGCTGCAACTTCCAATGGCGGGGCACGCGCATCCGGCTGGAAAGCTGGAAGGCAGCGCAGGATCAGGGCGCGCATGTGGCCACGGCGATGCTGGGCGGCTCGGACGCCTATGCCAAGGTGCCGTGGTTCTGGTCTGACCAATACGACCTGACACTGCAGGTCGCGGGCCTGTTCGACATGGGCCGCCCCGTCCGCTGCCGCGAAACTGGCGATGACAAGACACTCGTCTTCCAGTGTGACGCCGACGGGCGCCTCTCTGCTGCCGCCGGGATCGGGCCGGGCAACAGGATCGCCAAGGATCTCCGCATCTTCGAAAAGCTCATCGAACGCGGCGCGCGGATCGATCCCCATGTTCTGGCCGACCCTGCCGAAAACCTGAAACGCCAGTTGAAAGCCGCCTGACCAAGGCCGAGGAGGAACAGATGTACCACAACCGCCCCCACGTCGAAGACATCCGCGCAATGAAAAGGCGCGGCGAGAAAATCTCGATGCTGTTTGTCACCACGCCGGACGAAGCCGCCGCCGCCGCCGAGGCAGGCATTCACATGCTGTCGATCGAGGGCCGGTTCTTTGATGCCGAGATGCGCGCCGCCGCCGGTGACTGCTTTGTGCAGGTTGGCCTGCCTTACGGCGGCTGGGGGCAGTTCAACGGGCGTCCCCTTGCCACCGCCGAGGACTATTTGCGCGCGGCCTTTCATTATTCTGCGCTGGGCGGCGACTGCGTTTACTGTTCGGCGTCATACGACATCCAGAAGGTGCTCTGTGACAATCACATCCCGGTGGTTGGCCATATCGGGCTGATTCCGTCCTACATCACGTGGACCGGCTGGCGCGCGGTGGGCAAGACGGCGGATGAGGCACTGGCGCTTTGGCGGCACGTGCAAAAGCTGGAGGAGATCGGCGTTTTCGGGGCAGAGCTGGAGGTCGTCCCCGACCGGGTGGCGAAATTCCTGACCGAGAACTCCTCGCTCATCATGCTGGGCATGGGCGCGGGAAAATACGCCGACGCGCAATACCTCTTTACCGAGGATATCTGCGGCTACGGCAAGAACCACAAGCCGCGCCACGGCAAGGTCTATCGCAACTTCGCCCCGGAACTGGCCCGGCTACAGGCCGAACGCGTCGCAGCGATGAAGGATTTCAAGGCCGACGTGGACGCCGGTGGCTACCCGGGACCAGAGCACAGCGTCCCGATCAAGGACGAAGACTTCGTCGCCTTCATGGAAACGGTGAACGGCTGACATCGGCCCGTCCCGATGCCCTTCACACACCACTGTCGCGGCCCGTGCCACGGCGCGGCGGCCTCACTCATGGAAATTTGTCATGCCTGATCTTCACATCCTGCAATCGCTCTGGGGCATGGAGCGGCACCAGTCTGATGGCATGGAATGGTCCACCGAAGAAAAGTTCGAGATGATCGCAAATGCCGGGTTCGATGGCATCTGCACCCATTTCCACACCCGCGCCGATGTCGACAAATGGATCGGGCAGGCGCGCGACCGGGGCTTTGTCGTCGAAGGTCAGGCCTTTCCACGTGACATCGACGACCTGCGCCCGGCGCTGGAACTGGCCGCCGAGCACAAGATCCATCACCTGACCATCCAGCCGGACGTGCGCCCCTACGATGTCGCCTCCAGCCTGCCGATCCTCGCAGGATGGCAAGAACTGTCCAGGGAATACGGTGTCCCGGTGCTGGTCGAGACCCACCGCGGCATGATGACCAACGACCTTTGGTCAACGCGCGAGATGATCGACAAGCTGGGCGACCTGCCGTTGCTGGCCGACCTGTCGCATTATGTCTGCGGTCAGGAAATGACCATGCCGATCTCGCCGGTGAATCAGGCGATGATCGCCCGTATCCTGCGCCATGCGCGGGGATTTCACGGGCGCGTCTCAAGCGCCGAACAGATCCAGATCGAGATCGGCTTCCCCTATCACAAACCCTGGGTCGACCAGTTCGCGGCGTGGTGGGCAATGGGCTTCGGCGACTGGCTGGCGCGGGGTGCCCCCGGCGGCAGCCTGACCTTCACCGTGGAACTTGGGCCGAAACCTTATGCCATCTCCGGCCCCGACGGCGACGATTTATCCGACAGATGGGAGGACGCGCTAAATATTCGAGAAATCGTCAGGGATCTTTGGTCGCGGGTTGCTGCCTGAATCGTGCATGGCAATTCGATGCGATGCGGCTTACTTGGTCCGGAATATGGTGCATTGATAGCCATCCTTGGCGGTCGGCTCAGTCCAATTCGCTTTGCCAGCCTCTTTTAAGCAGTTGAACTTGAATCACACTCCCTTCGCGCTCACAAGCGATGTCCATTCTTCCCAGCATTCACGATTGTTTCTTGTCGGCTCAGACGTCGCGAGGTGACCTTGCCGCGATCGCAGAGAAATCTCGCCTCCGCCATACCCAACAATACTTCAGATGAAGCGGGCCCGCTGCGCGAATAGCGGCTTCCGATGTCCGATAGCGACGTACTCGCGACCGCAGCGAAAGCCCGATTTCCGCCGATTCTTTGGATAAACAACGTGTTGCTGACGCAGAAAGTGGTATCTATTTCGTGCGCGAGCGCCTTTCCTGTCAGGCTTTCCGAGGTTGCTGCGGTGCAGGAAAGATCTTGGCCTGTTTGCGGAGGTTCTGGGCGGTTGCGGCGGAACTGCTTGAGCGCGTGCGAATAGTTTGCCTGGCGGCTATAAGAGCGCTAAAACCAAAAATGTCAGGTCAGCTGGCAAGCGCTGTCGGCTTTTCGTACGGCGCTTGAGCACGACGCAACCCAAGTTGTTTCTCTGGGTGCAAACAACGGCCGATCAGCGCCCCCTACCCCGCCAACCACGGAGAACAGCATGCCAGACTTCGCGATCTACCCAAGCCTCAAGGGCAAGACCGTCTTCATCACCGGCGGCGCCTCGGGCATCGGCTCCGAGATGGTCCGCGCCTTCGCGGCGCAGGGCGCGCGCACCGGCTTTGTCGATTTCGACCGCGAGGCCGGCGAGAAACTCGCCGCCGAGACCGATGGCGAGGTCCTCTTCGACTATTGCGACCTGCGTGAGATCGACCAGCTCAAGGCCAGCTTCGCCCGCCTGGCCGAGTCCCTTGGCCCCGCCACGGTGCTGGTCAACAACGCCGCCCGCGACGACCGCCACAGCTGGCAGGACGTCACCCCCGAGTACTGGGACGAGCGCATGGCCACCAACATCCGCCACCAGTTCTTTGCCATCCAGGCCGTCGCACCCGGCATGATCGAGGCCGGCGGCGGGTCGATCATCAACATGGGATCGAACAGCTGGTGGGAGGCGGGCGGCGGCATGCCTGCCTACACCACGGCGAAATCCGCCGTGCACGGGCTGACCCGGACGATGGCCCGCGACCTGGGCGAGCATAGCATCCGCGTCAACGCCATCGTGCCCGGCTGGATCATGACCGAACGGCAGAAAGAACTCTGGGTCACGCCGGAATCGATCGACAAGCACCGCCAGCGGCAATGCCTGCCGGACCTGATCGAACCGGTCTACCTGGCACGCATGGCACTTTTCCTGGCCTCCGACGACAGCGCCATGTGCACCGCGTCGAACTACATGGTCGAAGCCGGGTCCATCTGATCGGTTGACCAGGGCCGCAAGTTCGTCGTCCGCCTCATCATGTCGGCCAGCCGGGGTCGTGGCGCCCCGGCTGGCAGAGCCTTGGCCTTGGTGCGGGGACCCGTTCCTGTCCTATTCCGCGGCCATCTGGGCCGTGGGCGTCGACAGCGAAATCGCCCGTTCCTCCTCGGTCATGTCCTCGGGCAGGCCTTCGAACAGGGGCGTCGAGAGATAACGTTCACCCGTGTCGGGCAGCATGACCAGCATGACCGAACCTTCGGGCGCGCTCTCTGCCGCCTTCATCGCCACGGCGAAACTGGCGCCGCCGGAGATCCCGGTAAAGATCCCCTCTTCCGCCGCCAGCCGCCGCGACCAGGCAACGCCATCGGGACCGGGCACCGGGATCAACTCGTCGTAATAGCCTTTGTCGATGCTCTCCTGCAGCACCCAGGGAATGAAATCCGGCGTCCAGCCCTGGATCGGGTGAGGTTCGAAGTTCGGGTGACTCTCGGTGGGCTGATGCGCCTCGTTGCGGGTATTGGTGTAGCCCGAGCCCACCAGCGCGGCATTGGCCGGTTCGCTGAGGATGATCTTCGTGTCCGGGCGTTCCGCGCGCAGAACGCGCGCCACACCCGAGACCGTGCCCCCGGTGCCGTAACCGGTGACAAAGTAATCCAGCCGCTCACCGTCGAAATCGCTCATGATCTCGCGCGCGGTGGTGCTTTCGTGGATATCGGCGTTGGCCGAAGTCTCAAACTGGCTGGCCAGGAACCAGCCGTTCGCCTCGGCCAGTTCCTTGGCCTTGGAATACATGCCGAACCCCTTGAGCGCCTTGGGCGTCAGCACGACCTTGGCCCCCAGGAAACGCATCAGCCGCCGCCGTTCGACAGAGAAGCTCTCGGCCATGGTCACCACCAGCGGATAGCCCTTGGCGGCACAGACCATCGCCAGCCCGATACCGGTGTTGCCGCTGGTCGCCTCGACCACGGTCTGCCCCGGTTTCAGCGTTCCGTCCCGTTCGGCCTGCTCGATGATACCGATGGCCAGGCGATCCTTGACCGAGCCCGCCGGGTTGAAGGCCTCGAACTTGACGTAGACAGTGACATGGTCTGGCGCGATGCGGTTGATGCGGATCGCAGGTGTGTTTCCGATCGTGTCGAGCACGCTGTCATAGCGGCGCCCCCGACCCTCGGTGCTGCGCTGAGTCATGGTCTTCCTCCCGTTGTTCACCCGACCGTCGCGGGCCCTTGAAGGAAGCCTAACCGATTCTGCCCGCCGAATGTCAGCCCTTCGCCGCGATCCAGTCATCGAGGGCCGTCCCCAGGGCCTGCCAGTCGGTGTATTCGCGATCCTTGTCCGGATCGGCCTGCGGGTCCTTGGCCGCAACGATGCGGCGCATGACGAAACGGCGGAAGATGTCGTAGTCGGAGGGCCGGTAGGCGCCTGCCACCTGCAGCACCTTTCTTGGGTGCCAGTCTGTCGCCTGCGCAAAATCCGTCACGATCCGGTCGAGGTCGGCCCATTCCTCGGCGTCATGTCCGGCAGCGGCCAGCGAGACGGACACGAAAAACACCGGCAGGCGGTCCAGCGCGGCTCCGTGCCGGGCCGCGAATTCGCCCATCTCCTTCTGGTAATGCCCCAGGTGGACCGAGGCGGCCAGGATCACCCGGTCAAACCGCGCGAGGTCGATGTCCCCTGCTTCCGCGACGGGCAACAGTTCGACCGAATGCCCCTGATCGGCCAGCCGGTCCATGAGGAACCGGGCGATCCTGCGGGTCTGCCCCTCGGTCGAGGCATAGGCGATGAGCGTCTTCATGGGCGTCCCTCCTGTCGCGCGAAGGATGCCGAAACGCCCGCGGCCCTGCCTTGACCCAGGTCATGTGGCGCAGGGCGGGGCTCGCCCCGCCGCGCGGCCTCAGTTGACTGGCGTCACCAGCGGCTCGCCCTTCAGGAAGGCCGCCACGTTGGCCAGCTGCAATTCCGCCATCGCGGTCCGCGTCTCGACGCTCCCCGACCCCTGGTGCGGCTGCAACACAACGTTGTCCAGTTTCAGGAACCGCGGGTCGATGTTGGGCTCGTTCACGTAGACATCCAGCCCCGCGCCCGCGATCTCTCCGGCCTCAAGCGCATCCAGCAACGCGCCTTCGTCGATGGTCGTCCCGCGCGAGATGTTGATGACCACGCCGCGCGGCCCCAGCGCCTGGATCGCCTCGCGGGTCACATGGCCTTTGGTCTCGGCCCCGCCGACCAGTGCGATCACCAGGAAATCCACCGCTTTCGCCAAAGACACCACGTCCGAATGATAGGTCCAGCCCGGTGTCTCCTTCTCGGTGCGCGAGGAATAGTGGATCTCGCACTTGAAGGCGGCCAGCCGGTCGGCGATCTCGCGCCCGATGCGGCCCAGACCCACGATCCCCACGGTCGAACCGGAGACCTTGCGGTTGAGCGGGATCTCCCCTTCCTGCGCCCAGCGCGCCGAGGCGACATGTGCATGGCCGCGGATCATCGTCCGCGCCTGCGCGATCATCAGCCCCACCGCCAGGTCGGCCACGTCATCCGACAGCACGTCCGGCGTGTTTGTCACCGCGATGCCGCGCGCGCTGGCGGCCTCGACGTCGATGGCATCATAGCCCACGCCGTAATTGGCGATCACCCCCAGTTGCGGGAACAGGTCCATCCGGTCCCCGCCAAAGGGCGCGTGACCCTTGTAGGCCACCGCGCGAATGCTGGCCCGCAGGCTCGAATCCAGCCCCGCCATGTCGTCCGGCCCGTCGACATACACCGCCGGATAGGCCGTACTCAGCCGGTCACGCTCGTCTTGATTGAAGCTCTTGCCGCAGATCAGCAGTTGCGTATCGCTCATGGCTTTGGCCTTTCGTCACAGAAGTTTGCGGATGCGCGAAAGCGCCTCCAGGATGTTCTCGGTCGAGTTGGCATAGGAGAACCGCAGGTAGCCCTCGCCCCAGGCGCCGAAGGATGTCCCCGCCACCGTCGCCACGCCCGCCTCTTCGAGAAAGCGTGCCTCGGCCTCTTTCGAGGTCAACCCGGTGCCCTCGACATTGGGGAAGGCATAAAAGGCGCCCGCCGCATCGGCGCAGCGCACGCCGGGCAGCGCGTTCAATTCACGGACGATGACCTGGCGGCGCTCGTCGAAGGCGGCGACCATGTCGCGCACCGCGTCCTGCGGCCCGTCCAGCGCGGCGATCCCGGCGTATTGCGTCGCCGCGTTCACGCAGGAATGGTCGTTGATGCACAGCCGCGTGGCATGGTCGACCAGTTGATCGGGCCAGACCGCGTAGCCGATCCGCCAGCCGGTC
The DNA here is from genome assembly GCF_030733205.1 of Mameliella sp. MMSF_3455. Taxonomy (GTDB): domain Bacteria; phylum Pseudomonadota; class Alphaproteobacteria; order Rhodobacterales; family Rhodobacteraceae; genus Antarctobacter. Next base: position 29,574 of record NZ_JASHJL010000036.1, on the reverse strand, counting down.
ATGGCATAGGTCTTGGACCAGCCGTCCAGCATGATCAGCCGGTCGCGGATTTCCGGGTAGTTCAGCAACGAGACATGTTCGCGCCCGCCGTAAAGCATGTTGGAATAGATCTCGTCCGACATCAGCGCCACATGCGGGTGATCGGCCAGACCGGCCACCAGCTTGTCGATCTCTTCCTTGGGCGTCACGCCGCCGGTCGGGTTGGCGGGCGAGTTGATGATGATCAGCCGCGTCTTCTCGGTGATCTGGCCCAGCACCTCTTCGGCGGAAAAGGCGAAATCGTTTTCTTCCTTCAGCGCGATGGGCACCGGCGTGGCGCCGGAATACTTGATGACGCTTTCGTAGATCGGAAAGCCCGGGTTGGGATACATGATCTCCGCCCCCGGTTCGCCGAACATGAGAACGGCAAAGAACATGGTCGGCTTGCCGCCCGGCACCACCACCACGTTGTCGGGGTTCACTTCGGCGCCATGCCGTCGATGCAGGTCGGCGGCCACCGCCTCGCGCAGCGCGGGAATGCCGTTGGCCGGTGTATAGCCGTGGTGGCCGTCGCGCAGCGCCTTGATCCCGGCCTCGACGATATGGTCGGGCGTGGCGAAATCGGGCTGCCCGATGCCAAGATTGATGATGTCGCGCCCCTCGGCGGCCAGCTTGCCGGCCCGCGCAAGAACCACGAATGCGGATTCGGTGCCCAGCCGCGACATGCCCGCGGCAAGTTTCAGATCACTCATGCGTCCTCCCCGGCGCCTCGTTTCGCCAGTTTGGTATACCAGAAGAACCGCAAGGAAAAGCGGTTATGCCATCCTCCCAAAGCGCAAGCCCGATTGACTCCATCGGCGAAAATTGTTTACTTGGAAACTAACTTGCCGCCAGCGCGGCACCCTGGGGAGGAGTTTTCCGACATGACGGCACAACCGGAAACGATGGGCGACGGCCTGATCACCTATGAACTGGACGGCGACATCGCCGTCATCGGGCTGAACCGTCCGGACAAGCGCAACGCCCTGTCCGACCGCTTTGTGATCGCACTGGGCCAGGCCGTGGCCCGCGCCACGGCAGAGGCCCGCGCGGGCGTGATCCACGGTCATGGAAAGAACTTCAGCGCCGGGCTGGACCTTGCCGAACATTCCGAAAAACCGCTCTTCGAGGCGGTCAAGGGGTCGCGCCTCTGGCACCGCACCTTCGAGACCATCGAACTGGGCGAGATCCCCTTTGTCGCCGCCATCACCGGCGCGGCCGTGGGTGGCGGGTTCGAGCTGGCCTCCAGCACCCATATCCGCGTGGCCGAGGAAAGCGCCTTTTTCGCCCTGCCAGAGGGCACGCGCGGCATCTTTGTCGGCGGCGGCGGCTCGGTCCGCATCTCGCGGTTGATCGGCCCTGCGCGCATGGGCGACATGATGTTGACCGGGCGCTCTGTCTCGGCCAGTGACATGGAACGCTGGGGCGGCGTGTCCTATGTCGTCGAGGACGGCACGGCCCTGTCCCGCGCGCGTGAGATCGCGCATCGCATGGCGGAAAACGCCGAGTTCACCAATTACGCCATCCTCAACGCCCTGCCCCGCATCGCGGACATGTCCGCCGACGACGGGCTGTTCACCGAGGCGATGGTGGCCTCGCTGGCCACCATGACGCCCGAGGCGAAACAGCGTCTCAAGGACTTCCTAGAAAAGCGCGCCGCCAAGGTGCAGGCGCCCACCAGCTGACCGAAGGCATAGGAGAGAGACCATGATGAACCTCGACGACCTGGTTGCCATCGACATCCACACCCATGCCGAAGAACCCTGCTGCGGTCCCCGCGACGATGGCTATGACGAATTCCAGGCCGGCATGGCCAGGTATTTCAAGAACCCGGCGGGCGCATCGGGGATGCTGCCCTCGGTCCAGCAGACAGCCGAGTATTTCCGCGAGCGCAAGATCGGCGCGGTGATCTTCCCGGTCGATGCCGAACGCGAAACCGGGTTCCGCCGCTACTCGAACGAGGAAGTGGCCCAGATCGCCGCCGAGAACGACGACATCCTGATCCCCTTCGCCAGCATTGACCCCTCCAAGGGCAAGGCCGGCGCCCGCGAGGCACGGCGCCTGGTCAAGGAATTCGGCGTCAAGGGGTTCAAGTTCCACCCGACGATGCAGGGGTTCTACCCCAACGAACGCTGGGCCTATCCCCTGTACGAGGCGATTGCCGAGGAAGGCGCGGTCATGTTGTTCCACACCGGCCAGACCGGCGTCGGCTCGGGGATGCGCGGCGGCATGGGGATGCGTCTGAAATACTCCAACCCGGTGCATGTCGACGACGTGGCGGTGGATTTCCCGGACACGCCCATCGTCCTGGCGCACCCCTCGTTTCCCTGGACCGAAGAGGGTCTGATGGTCGCCCAGCACAAGCCCAACGTCTACATCGACATGTCCGGCTGGTCGCCCAAGTATTTCCCGAAGATCTTCGTGCAATACGCCAACACGATCCTGAAGAAGAAGATGCTCTTCGGCTCCGACTGGCCCGCCATCACGCCGGATCGCTGGCTCAAGGATTTCGAGGAGCTGGACATCCGCGACGAGGTGCGCCCGCTGATCCTCAAGGAAAACGCCAAGCGCCTGCTGAACCTCTGACACCACCCGGGGCTTCTTCTCTCCAAAAATACTCATTCGGCGCGCATGTCATCACGGGCAACGCGCGCGGCTTTTGCCTTGCCCCCGCCACCGGGCCGAACGAGGCGCTGATCCTCGCCGCGCGAGCCGCAGGAATACGCCCACATCATGGAAGGCGCGCATCTGTCGATCTCGGCCTTCGGCGGCACCTTCCTGATGATGGTCGCGCTGAGCCAATGCATGGACGAGGAAAAAGAGGTCAACCGGGTGAAGGCGCTGGAAAGCCGTCTGCGCGACTGGTCCGGGATTCGCGGCACTAAGGTTGCACTTGTTCTGGCCGTCGCCGTGGGGTTTACCGTCAGCCTTCCGGCCGGCCAGGGTGCCGAGGTCCACTTTGCCCCGGTCTGTGGGCTGCTGACCTTTCTCTACCGCTAGCTGCTGGACACCTCGTTCAGCTTTGACGCGGTGATCGGCGCATTTGCCCTGACCCAGAACCTGTTCCTGATCGCCATCGGGCTCGGCATCGGCGCCTTCTATTCCGTGCTCGTGCTGTCGATCATCATGTTCGCCCAGTCGCTGCCCCATGTACCCGAGGTCATCACCGGCCTCCTGAGCGCCTGCCTGATAGGCCTGTCGCTGCTCGCCTCGATCCGACACGAAGGCCGCGCGGAGGGCAACGGATGAGCCACGCTTCCTCCCGCCGTGCGCTCTGGATGCAGAAGTTCGCGGACCAGGTCACCGATGCGCCGACCGAAAAGATCCGCGCCGGAACGCTGGCGCCGGGCGACCTCACGTCGCGCGGACTTCCACGCCCCCGCGCGGATGGCGCGCCCGGATGCGCGATCACCTGCTGCGGTCGCTGGCCCTGATGGAGCAGATCAAGGTCTCTCGCTGAGCCCGCACACCCACAAGCTGTGCGCGACAGCACGCCATTCTCCCTTGCGTAGCAACCAATTGCTTCGGCTGAAATTCTGGCATACCAGTTCAGCGCCCAGAAACGGAGAGCGCAATGACCCGTGTCATCATCGCAGGCGGCGGCATCGGTGGTCTTGTCACCGCGCTCACGCTGCACCAGATCGGCCTGTCCTGCACCGTCTACGAGGCGGTGCGCGAACTCAAACCGCTGGGCGTCGGCATCAACCTGCAACCCAACGCGGTGCGCGAGCTGTTCGACCTCGACATCGGCCAGGAACTGCTGGACCGCTGCGGTGTCCCGGCCCGCGAATGGGCGCTGGTCGGGCTCGGCGGCGCCGACATCCATTCCGAACCGCGCGGGCTGGAGGCCGGGTACAACTGGCCGCAATACGCCGTCCACCGGGGCCGGTTCCACATGGCGCTCTATGATCTCGTGCTGGACCGGTTGGGCCCCGACGCGGTGCAGACGGGCTGCCGTGCGGCCGGCTATACCCAGAATGAGGACAGCGCGACGCTGCACCTGGAATGCGCCGGGGGCACGCGCACCGATACCGCCGACCTGCTGATCGGGGCCGAAGGCATCCATTCCGCGATCCGAGCGCAGATGCATCCCGACCAGCCCCCGATCCACTGGGGCGGCGCGCTGATGTGGCGGGGCACCACGCGGGCGAAACCGATCCGCACCGGGTCGAGCTTTGTCGGCCTTGGCACGCACCGGCACCGGATGGTGATCTACCCGATCTCCGCCCCCGACGAGAACGGGCTGGCCGAGATCAACTGGATTGCCGAACGCACCCTGGGCGAGGACGAGGACTGGACCGAAACCGGCTGGTTCCGCGAGGTGCCGATCGACAGTTTCGTGCATCATTTCGACCAGTTCCGCTATGACTGGCTGGACGTGCCGACGATGATCCGGGGCGCTTCGCGCGCCTTTGAAAACCCGATGATCGACCGTGACCCGGTGCCGACATGGGTGCAGGGCCGCGTGGCATTGATGGGGGATGCGGCCCATGCGATGTATCCCACCGGGTCGAACGGGGCCAGCCAGGCGGTGATCGACGCCCGCACCCTGGGCGCAAGCCTGCTGGAACACGGTGTCCGCCCCGAAGCGCTCAGGGCCTATGACGCGCGCCTTTGCGACCCGGTGTCCAGGCTGATCCTGCGCAATCGCGGCGCCGGTCCCTTTGGCCTGCTCAACCTTGTCGACGAACGCTGCGGCGGGCATTTCGACGACATCGACAGCGTGATCCCCCCGAACGAGCGCGAGGCCTTTCTGGCCGACTACAAGGCCGCGGCCGGTTTCGCCATCGAGACGCTGAACGCCGCGCCGCCGATCATCGGTCGCGACGCAAGGGTTTTCGCCCCTTCGGCCTGAAATGATGGAATCCTCTCAGGATGCGGGGTCACAGCCCCTCATCCATGAGGGAATTTGACCACTGAAACAGCCGAAATCCTCGACGCAACCACCTTCGGTCGTTAGCGATAACGCCACCCGCCACGGGGGGACGGGAGGAGGCATCATTCATTGCTGACAACTCCCCGGGGCGTTGCTAGGCTTTCAACCGGAGAACAGCTCCGGAAGAGAGCCGATCCGCACCAAATGCCCGGGAAAACGGGCAATTGTCCAATGGAGGAGACACCATGAAAAAGATCCTGCTTGCCACCGCTGCCATCGCGGCGATGGCCTCTGCCGCTGCGGCCGAACGCTATGTCATGATCACCCACACCCAGGGCACCGACCCGTTCTGGCCGGTGGTCGAGAAAGGCGCCAAGGATGCCGCTGCCGCCGTCGGTGCAACGCTGGAATACAATTTCGATCCTTCCGGCGACATGTCGGCCATGGCCAAGCTGATCGAGGCCGCCGCCGCGACCGACCCGGACGGCATCATCGTCTCGCTGCCCGATGCAGATGCGCTTGGCGGCGCGATCCGCAGCGCCGTGGACGCGGGCATCCCCGTCATCACCATCAACTCCGGCCTTGAGAACTCCAAGGATGTGGGCGCGCTGATGCACGTCGGCCAACCGGAATACGACGCCGGCAAGGCCGCGGGCGAACGCGCCAAGGAAGAAGGCGTGACCAACGGCCTGTGCCTCAACCAGGAAGCCTACAACACCGCGCTGGTGGATCGCTGCACCGGCTATTTCGACGCCTTCGGGCAGGAACTGAACCAGATCGACGTGTCGAACGACGTCACCCAGATCAAGACCCGCACCGCCGCCGCCCTGCAGGCAGACGAGAGCATCGACGGCCTGATGGCGGTTGGCCCCCACGTCTGCGAAGCGGCATGGGAAGCGGTCGAGGAAGTGGGCGCCGACGTGCACCTGGCCTGCTTCGACCTGTCGCCCGGCGTGATGGATCTGATCGAGGCGGGCCACGTCTCCTTCACCATCGACCAGCAGCAGCGCCTGCAGGGTTACATGCCGGTCATCGTCCTGCACCTCTACAACACCAACGCAGGCATGCTACCGGGTGCCAACGTGACCTCCGGCCCGGGCTTCGTGGATGCTTCGAACGCCGCCGACGTGAAATCGCAGGCGGGCGTGAACCGCTGATCGCGGGCACATTCGGAAACATCGCGGGGACAGGCAGCCAAACCTGTCCCCTTTTTCGATACATCCTTACATACTGGGGGGTCTCATGTCTGACCGCAGCGAAGCGGACCGGCTGACGCAGGAAACCACCTTCATGCGCCTTGTGCGCCGCCCCGAGGCCGGGGCCTTCATCGTCATGCTCGTCGTCGTGACCGCGATCACCTTTGCCTCGGACTTCAAGGCGTTCAACGCGCTGGGGCTGAAGAACAACATCGCCATCATCTCGCAGTTCGGCATCATCGCCACCGGCGCCGCAATGCTGATGATCGCCGGGGAATTCGACCTCTCCATCGGCTCGATGATCGGATTTGCCGGCATGTCGATGGCCATGATGCTGAAATGGGGGCTGCCCTTCGGGTTGGGAGAGGCGACACCGCTTACCGCCTTTGTCCTGACCATGTGCATGACGCTGTTCATCGGATGGATGATCGGAACGATCGTCGTGCGTTCGGGCCTGTCCAGCTTCATCGTGACGCTGGCCTTCCTGTTCTTCCTGCGCGGCCTGACAGAGGTCTGCTTCCGCCTCATCAACCAGTCCACCCAGATCTCGGGTCTGCCCGATTTCAAGGAGGAAAGCTGGGTCGCCTGGATCCTGGGCGGCGAGGTCTTCGGCTGGGTCTACGACCTGTGGTTCCAGCTGGGCGGCAACATCAACCGCCGCGGGGAACAATGGGTCGACGGGTTCGACGCGCGGTTCCTGTGGTGGATCGTGGTCGCCTTCTGCGCATGGTTCGTGCTGTCGCGTACCCAGATCGGCAACTGGATCTACGCCACTGGCGACAACAAGGACAGCGCCCGCGCCAACGGCGTGCCGGTGAACAAGGTCAAGATCGGCCTGTTCATGTTCACCGCCTTCTGCGCCACCATGTTCGCGGCCTGCCAGGTCTATGACACCAACACCGCCGATGCGGCCAAGGGCAACCTGATGGAACTGAACGCCATCGCCATCGCCGTCGTGGGCGGCACGCTGATGACCGGCGGTTTCGGCTCGGTCATCGGGGTCGCTTTCGGCGCCGTGACCTTCGGGCTGGTGGCCAACGCGGTCTTCTACATTCCCTGGCTCGACGGTTCCTTCTACCGGGTCTTCGTGGGTCTTGTCCTGCTGGCCGCGGTCTTTGCCAACGAACGCATCCGCAAGCGCATCACCGGGGGGATCTGAGCCATGACCGAACCCTATCTCCGCGTCGAAAACCTCGTAAAGAAATTCGGCCCCTTCATGGCCCTGAACGGCGTCAACCTCGAGGTCTACCCGGGCGAGGTCCACGCCCTTCTGGGGGACAACGGGGCCGGCAAATCCACCCTGATCAAGACCCTGGCGGGCGTGCACCAACCGACCTCCGGCCAGCTCTACATCGAGGGCAAGCCAGTCAACTTCCGCTCGCCCCGCGATGCCTCGGACGCGGGCATCGGCACGGTCTACCAGGACCTTGCCGTGAACCAGCTGATGAGCGTGACGCGCAACTTCTTCATGGGGCGCGAGTTGAAGGGCCCGCTGGGCACCCTGCGCATGGCCGAGATGGACAAGATCGCCCATGACGAGATGCTCAAGATCGGCATCGACTTCAGCGATCCGACCCAGGCGGTGGGCACCATGTCCGGCGGTCAGCGCCAGACGCTGGCCATCGCCCGCGCCATCTACTTTGGCGCCAAGGTCCTGATCCTGGACGAGCCGACCAGCGCGCTGGGGCAGAAGCAGCAGATGGAGGTCCTGAAGACGATCAAGCGCGTGCGCAAGCGCGGCGACATCGCCATCATCTTCATCACCCACAACGAGATCCACTCGCAGCTTGTGGCCGACCGGTACACCTTCCTTGCGCTGGGACAGGTGATCGGCGCGGGCAAGGCGGGCGAGCTCAGCCACGACGAGATCCGCCGCCTGATGGCCGGCGGGGCCGAGATGAAGGACCTCGAAGGCGAACTGGCGGCGATCTGACGCCGCCCCCGGCAGGAGCCCGCGCTTGCAGCCGCGGGCCCCTGCCACTGGCTGCAAGGCAGATTGGCAAAGCCGATCTGGCGGCCGTAGGCAGTACCCCATTGTTTCATCCGCCGAGGGCACGCGATGACAAGGCTGATCCCGCTGGGGCAGGACCTCTGGACTGTTGACGGCCCGCCGATCCGGGGCGCCGCCGGGTTCGATTTCCCCACCCGAATGTGCGTCGCCCGCCTGCCGGACGGCGGGCTTTGGATACCCCCCCATCGCGCCCGATCCTGCGCAGGCCGAGGAGCTGACCGACCTGGGGCCGGCGCGGCTACCTGGTTGCCCCCAATGGCCTGCACCACGGCTTTCTGGCCAGCTGGGCCTCGGCCCATCCGCTGGCGCAGGTCCATGCGGCGCCCGGCGTGCAGGCAAATTCCGCCGGCGTCGTGGTCGACCACCCGCTGGGCGAGGTGCCACCGGCGGACTGGGCCGGCACGTTTGACCAGCTTGTCTTTGTCGGCGACCGGATCACCACGGAGGTGGACTTCTTTCAACGTCCCAGCGGCACAACGATCTTCACCCACCTGCTGCAGCAACTGCCCCAGGGGATGACTTGCGGCTGGCGGGCGGTGGTGGCACGAGCCTTCGACTGGGCCCGCTGTGCGCAACGCGCGCTGCGCTCATCTTTCGTCAACCTGCCCGCCGCACCCTCTGCCCCGCTAGCACTGAAGACCGGATCACGACCCCGCTCGGGGGCCTTTTGATCTGCGCGGAACAAGGGGGCGACGCCCCGAGGGACCGGGATTGACACCCCGGTCCGGCACGATCCGTCCGGCGGCCGCCGTTTTCAGGTTTCCAAGAAAGATGCCCTTCCCCGCCCGGCCAACATGCCGACGGCGGGCAAAGGGGCGGCTCCTGCCCGCCTAGGTATAGCCCGAGGGAACCAGCCGGGTCAGATGGGCGAGGTTCTTCAGCCCGATCTTCAGATGCGCCAGCGGGCGGGCACTGACCAGCTTCTTGTTCATGTAGGCCTCGAAGGTCAGGCTCTGCACATCGACGTCATGACAGAGCGAGACGAAACGCTCGCGCCGCTCGTCCGAACGGTAATAGGCCCGCTGCATCGATCCCAGCACCCGGAACACGGTCTTGTGCTCGCGCATGAAAAGGCGCCGGGCCAGCCGCAGGTCGCGCACCCGGCCGCTGGCCAGGCAGGCGGCGGCGGCGGTGGCGGCCACGCGGCCGCCAACCATCGCGTAATAGATCCCCTCGCCCGAACTGGGGGCGACCACGCCGGCGGCATCGCCTGCCAGCACCACGTCGCGCCCGTTGTCCCAGCGCGCCAGCGGCTGCAACGGGATCGGCGCGCCCTCGCGGCGCAGAGTGCGGCAGGCGCTCAACCCCGAGGCCGCGCGCAGGTCCGCTGTGGCCCGCTTCAGGTCCACCCCCTGCACCATCGACCCCATGCCGACGCTGGCAGAGGCCCCGTGCGGAAAGACCCAGCCGTAGAAATCCGGAGAAATCCGCCCGTCATAGACCACGTCGCAGCGGCGCGGATCGTAATGCCCGGAGGCCGCGGGGGCGTCGATGATCTCGTGGTAGGCCATGACATATGGGATGCGGTCGCCGCCCGGCACCTCGGCCCGGGCCACCAGCGAGCGCGCACCATCGGCCCCGATCACCAGCCGGGCGCCAAGGCGGCGCTCTTCGCCGCTGGCCTTGTCGCGGTAGACGACCTGCGCGCCCCCGGCGTCGCGGATGGTCCGGCGAAAGGTTCCGGAGAACAGCCGCGCCCCGGCCCGACGGGCACGGGTGCGCAGGAAGGCGTCGAAATGCGCGCGGTCGACCATGCCGACAAAGCCGTTCTCGATCGGGATATCCACCCGCCGCCCGGTGGGCGAGATCATCCGCGCCGTGGTGATCCTGGCCACAAGTTGATCGTCGGGGATGTCGAAATCCGCAATCAGCCGGGGCGGGATGGCACCGCCGCAGGGCTTGATCCGCCCGGCCCTGTCCAGCAGGGCCACCCGGTGACCCGAGCGCGCCAGGTCTTCGGCGGCGGTGGCCCCGGCGGGGCCGCCGCCCACCACGATGACATCGAACATGATCTATTCCCCCGGCGTGATCCGGACCGCCACGTGACGACGGTCCGGGATGACCCGCAGCGCCATCAGCGCGGCAAGGATGAAAAGCCCGGCCTCGGCCAGGAAAACGAGCCCGAAGGCAGAGGCATCGGGCACCAGCGTCAGGCGCAGCAGGTCAACCGCCGCCGCCCCTGTCAGCCCGCCAAAGCCCGCTGCAATGGCCTGGGCCGCGCCCCAGAGACCCATGCGCGTTCCCTCGCGCGCGCCACGCCCCTGTCCCGCAAGCGCCATCATCGACCCGATGGCGGCCACGGCGAACATGCCGTTGAACAGGCCCAACGCGACCACGGCCGGCATCAGTGCCGCCACGCTGCCCGTGGCGCCGGTCAGGGTGATCGCCGCCAAGCTGGCCGCGGACCCCAGGCAGCCCGCCATGACCCAGGCACAGAGGCTGCCGATGCGCAGCCCCGTCGCCGCCACGCCCACCGCCAGCATCCCCAGGAAGACACCGCCGTTCTGTGCGCCGCTCAAGGTGGTGGACTGTCCGGGCGTGAAACCGAAGACGAGGCCCGCGTAGGGTTCGAGGATCAGCTCCTGCATGAAATAGGCGATCATCGAAAGAAAGACGAAAACCGTGAAGGCGCGGGCGTCCGGTTCGGCCCAGACCTCGCGCAGGCCCTCGATCAGCGAGGGCGGTTCGGGCTGCGGCGCGGGCGGGGCCAGGCGCCGCTCGATTCCCCAGGTGGCTAGCACCGTCAGCACCAGCGCGCCCAGTGTGACGCCCGCCACGATGCGCAACAGCAGCGCCGGGCTGTAGGGATCCAGGAGCGCGCCGATGCCGCCCGCCGTCAGCGCGATGCCCGCGATCATCATCAGCCAGGTGATGGTGGCGGCAGCAGCGCGGCGGCGCGGGTCGGTCGCCGTGGCCAGCAGGGCCAGCAGCGAGGTGCCCGAGGCCCCCACCCCCAGCCCGATCAGCGCGTATGACAGTATCGACAGTATCAGCGCGGCGGCAAAAGCGATGTCGAACAGGGCCACGCCCAGCGCCGCCCCGATCGCGCCCAGTCCCAGCACCGCCATGCCGCCGATGATGAAGCGCGTGCGCCGCCCACCGATATCGGACAGGAACCCCCAGTTCGGGCGGGTGATCTGGATGCCGTAGTGCAGCCCCACCAGAAGTCCCGGCAGTACCGCGGGCAAGGCCAGTTCCACCACCATCAGCCGGTTCAGCACAGAGGTCGTCAGCACGACGATTGCGCCTAGGCACATCTGCACCAGTCCCAGCCGGACAATCGACAGCCACCCCAGCGTCATCCCCCTGCCCCCAGGCTCCGCAAGGCGAAGGCGGCAACCATCATGCCGCTGACGTACATCAGCACGCCGGTGCCGTTGTACCAGGGCGCGCGGCCTTCGGGATCACGCAGGAGGACGGTCATCGCCCAGACCTGCCCCGCCAACAGCGCCGCGATGACCAGTGCCAGCATCGGCGCGCCCCAGAGCGTCAGAAGCGCGATCACCGCCACTTGTGGCAGCGTCATGACACCACAGGCCACCCGCGCGGCGCGCCCCGGCCCCAGGGTGACGGGCAGGGAGTTCACCCCCATCCGGCGGTCTCCTTTCAGGGCCTTGAAATCGTTGAGCGTCATGATCCCGTGCGCGCCCAGCGCATAGAGCGCCGCAACGGCGATCACCTGCACCGAGGGCGCCCCGGCGGAAATAACGGCGGCGCCGGTGAACCAGGGCAATCCCTCGTAACAGAGCGCCACCAGCCCGGGCCCCCAGATGCCGGAGCGTTTCAGCCGCACGGGCTCTGCCGAGTAGGCCCAGGCGGCCAGCACGCCAAAGACCGTCGCGCCAAACCCCCAGGACCCCAGGAATGACCCGATCCAGAGCGCCAGCAGCGTCATCGCCAGCGCGATCCACAGCCCCCAGCGACCGGGAATGCGCCCCGAAGGGATCGGCCTGTCAGGTTCATTGATGGCGTCGACATGGCGGTCGCACCAGTCGTTCGCGGCCTGGCTCATGCCGCAGACCACCGGGCCGGCCAGCACCATGCTCAGGATCACCTGCCCCGGCGCCGCGTTGACCGCGACACCGCAGGAGACCGCGCCGCAGAGATAGGCCCAGATCGGCGGAAACCAGGTGATGGGCTTGACCAAGGTCAGCACCGCCCGCGGATGCGGGGCGCGGCGTGTAAAATGTAAACTTGACGATACACTCATGCCGTCAAGTTAACTACACACATCGAGTCGGAGAAAGGGTTTTCTTTGGCCGAGCCCCCGCCAGCCTAGCCCGATCGGCCTGTCTGGTCGCCCGAGCCGGCGTCCGAGGGTTCGCCGTTCAGCATGTCGTACTTGCGCAGCTTGACGTAGAGGCTCTGCCGCGACAGGCCCAGCATCTCGGCGGCGGCGACGCGGTTGTTCTTGGTCAGTTGCAGCGCGGTGTCGATGCACATGCGTTCGATCACGTCCGAGGTGGCCGAGACCAACTCCTTGAGAGAGGCGGTGCCGACAAGGTCCATGACGTTCTTGAGCGCCTCTTCGCTGACCGCCGCCCCGGCGGCCGCTTCGACCGCCATGTCGCCGCCCGAGGCATCGCGCAGGATCAGCCCGATACCCTGGTCACGCCCGCCCTTGCGCAGTTGCGCCGTCGAGATGTCGACGGTGGTGCGGGTGCCCACGACACTGCGGAACTGCGCCATGAAGCTGCGGATGCGCCCCTCGCGCTGGGTGCTGTCCATCAGCAGGCGGCTGCTTACGCCGCCGCGCACCAGGAAATCTGAAAAGGGCCTGTCCTTGACGTCACGCAGTTGCGCCGCATCGGCCATGACAAGGAACGCCTCGTTGGCCTCGCGGATCATGCCATTGGCGTCCAGCAGAACGATGGCGTCGCTGGTGGCGTCAAAGAGGGTCGACAATGCCTGCGCCGCCTCGGTTCCGCCACTGGCTTCCTCGCGGGTCGGGGCAAGCCGGCAGAGCAGGCCAAGCTCTCCGGCGGCGCGGAAAAACTCGGGGAACAGGACCACGGGCTTGTCGTTGCGGCGCGCCACAAGGTCGATACCGGGGCGGTCGTCCTGCCCCCCTGCCGCCTGCAGCGCCTCCATCAGTTCCGACCGGCGGCGCCCCTCAAAGGCCTGGTTCAGTGCGCTGCCGGGCAGCGTGTCGGGCTTGGCCCCCAGCAGGGCGGCGGCAGCGCTATTTGCATCGCGGATGCGCCCGCTGTCCGGGTCGACGAGGATCAGCGGTGTCTCGGCCGCCTCCAGCACCACGCGGAAAAAGGTCTCGGCGCTGCGGATGCGCTGCTTGTCCCGCTCGCGGGCCAGTTGTTCGTTGACCAGCCGCTGCTGGACCTCGGCCACAGGCTGCATGTCACGCCCGACCAGCAGCAGGGTCTCTCCCCCATTGACTGGCAGAGGAACGTAACGCACCGGGAACTCCCAGTCGGCATTGTCGAAGTGATTGAGTTCAAGCGGACCGCCGAATTGCTGCGGGCTTTCGGCAAGGCTCTCGCGGCGGGCGGCGTATTTGACCTTGCTTTCGACGTTCAGGAAGGTTTCGAACTTGCGGCCGACCCAGTGATCCAGGCATCCGAAGGCCGGGCATTCGGGACTAACGAAGATGCCGATGACCGTGTCCCGGGCGTCGATATGCACGGCGATGTCGGCGGTGTGCTCGATGATCTGGCCAACCGCAGACGCGTCCGGCAAGACGCCGACGTGTTCGAACTCCGATGGCGCATCCTGCCGTGTCAATGTGCATCCTCACTTGTCTTACATACGCCAGCTCCTAACGCAGTAGCTACGCAAGCGAGTCGACGGTCAGCGAATTGGCCACAGTGGCAAGTCCGCATCCCTCTATTGCCTCACGCGCCGACCGGACCGCAAGGTCAGCCCCTGTCAGAACCTCGACACCGTCCGAATCAGCAACATATTTGCCGCCCACGACGATCGGAGGGCACCGACCAAGGCCGGCCTTCAGATTCTTTATGATTTCCTGAACGTTTTCAACAGATTTGTAGGTCGCCATAGAGATCCCGAGCATCGAGAACCGGCCTTCTTCGACGACGCGCAGCAGTTCGGCGTTTGAAAGACGGATCGCCATGCGCACCCAGAGGCCGTGCCGGCGAAACTGGTCGGCGGCCACGAAGGCGCCCAGAGTGTGATCCTCGACCGCGGGCAGAATCATCAGGATCGACTGTCCCAGCGGCACGGTACGGTCCAGCCAGGTGCCCCCGGGCAGGTCGGAACGGTTCTGGAACAGGGCCTGCAGCCGCGCCGCGCCGATCGTGACCTGGACAAAAGTGGCCTTGTCCTGGACCCACAGCTCACCGATCCGTCGGGCCACGGCGGGCACGTAGTCAGTCAGCACCTCTTCCGAGGTCACTCCGGTTGCGATCAGGGACGAGATGACCGCCTGGTGGCTGGTCTCCGACTCGGACATGATCTCTTCGCAGAGACGATCAATCCAGTCATCCTTGGATTGCGGAGACCGGATCCTGCGATTGTCTGCAACGGATTTGAGCGCCGCTTCTACGAGGAACCGTATCGCCGTGTCCCGGTCGTCGGACTGGTCACGCCGACTCATGCTGTGCTCCATGCGACCATCCCCCCTCCTGGATGGTGGCGCCGGCGGCTTTCGCCAGAAACGAGTCGCCAACGCATCCCAAGAGTGTGCGGACGGCACAGGCATCTGTCAATTTTAATTGACATCGAGTTTCCCTCACTGTCGTCAAGCAGATGAAAACACCGAACTTTAACCGAGATAGCGCGTTTTTTCGCAGGGCAAGGCCTGCAATTGGGGGACTCGCGCCAGTCTTTTGCGTCAGAAAATTCTGCCATCTCGAGTGTAAGTTTTAATTGACACTTCGCAAGCCCACCCCCTAGCATCAGAGGTGATTTCTCCGCTGGGGAGGGCGAAGATGCTGCGACAGATCCAAGAGGACTCCGGCCGCGAGACGCTCTACACGCAGGCGCAGAAGCAACGCCGCGACAAGAGCGCGTGGACCCTGGTTCAGGGCATCCTGGCGCCGCTGCAGTTCCTGGCCTTTCTGATCTCGCTGGCGCTGGTGCTGCGCTACATGGCGACGGGCGCGGGCTATGAGGCGGCAACCGTCTCGATCCTGGTCAAGACCGGGTTCCTGTACCTGATCATGGTCACCGGGGCGATCTGGGAAAAGGTCGTCTTTGGCCAATACTTGTTTGCCCCCGCCTTTTTCTGGGAAGACGTCTTCAGCATGGTCGTGATCGCCCTGCACAGCGCCTATGTCTGGGCGCTGCTGGCGGGCAGCCTGACACCGGGCGGGCTGATGCTGCTGGCGTTGGCGGCCTACGCCGCTTATGTCGTCAACGCGGCCCAGTTCCTGCTGAAACTGCGGGCCGCGCGGTTGCAGGCGGCGGTGCCCGCATGACCGCACCCGCCCCCGCAACAGGATGCCGTGACGTCCCCGTCCTGGCCGAACGCGGCCAGCAAGAGGTCTTTTGCGGGCTGACCGGCATCATCTGGCTGCATCGCAAAATCCAGGACGCGTTCTTCCTGGTTGTCGGCAGCCGCACCTGCGCCCACCTGCTGCAAAGCGCCGCCGGAGTGATGATCTTTGCCGAGCCGCGTTTCGGCACCGCGATTCTCGAAGAGACGGACCTCGCCGGGCTGGCCGATGCGCAGGAGGAACTGGAACGCGAGGTCGACCGCCTGCTGTCACGGCGTCCTGACATCCGCCAGCTGTTCCTGGTGGGCAGTTGCCCGTCCGAGGTCATCAAGCTGGACCTGTCGCGCGCCGCCGAACGGCTGTCGGCGCGGTACGCCCCAAAGGTGCGGGTGCTGAACTACTCGGGCTCGGGGATCGAGACGACATTCACCGAAGGCGAAGACGCCTGCCTGGCCGCGATGGTTCCGGCCCTGCCAGAGACCGACCGGCGGCAGCTGATCCTCGTGGGCGCCCTGCCCGACGTGGTCGAGGACCAGGCGCTGGACCTTTTGAGCAAGCTGGGGATCGAGGACGTCGCCGTCCTGCCCGCGCGCCATGCCGACAGCGGCCTGGCCATCGGGCCGAACACCGTCTTCGCCCTCACACAGCCGTTCCTGGGTGGCACGCTTGCCGCCCTTGAACGGCGCGGGGCGCGGCACATTCCCGCGCCGTTCCCGTTTGGCGAGGAGGGCACCACCGCGTGGCTGACCGCCGTGGCGCGGGAATTCGGCGTTGATCAGGCGCATTTCGATGCCGTGACCGCCGCGCCCCGTGCCCGCGCCGCCCGCGCCGTGGCCCGGGCCGCCGAGGACCTGCGCGACAGGTCTGTGTTCTTCTTCCCCGACAGCCAACTGGAAATCCCGCTGGCGCGTTTCCTGACCCGCGAATGCGGGATGCGGGCCATCGAGGTCGGCACGCCTTACATCCACCGCGCCGTCGTCGGGCCGGAACTCGACCTGCTGGACCGTGGCCCGCTGTTGACCGAAGGACAGGACGTCGAACGTCAGCTGGACCGCTGCCGGGGCACCCGGCCGGGCCTGACTGTTTGCGGCCTTGGCCTTGCCAACCCGCTGGAGGCCGAGGGGCTGGCCACCAAGTGGGCCATCGAACTGGTCTTTACCCCGGTGCATTTCTACGAACAGGCGGGCGATCTGGCCGGGCTCTTCTCGCGCCCCCTGCGCCGCCGCGCGGCCCTGCGGCTGGAGGCGGCGGAATGAAGCTGTCGGTCTGGACATACGAAGGTCCGCCGCATGTGGGCGCGCTGCGCGTCGCGACGGCGATGAAGGGGCTGCACTACGTCCTGCACGCGCCGCAGGGCGACACCTATGCCGACCTGTTGTTTACCATGATCGAGCGGCGCAACCACCGTCCGCCGGTGACCTACACCACCTTCCAGGCGCGCGACCTGGGCGCCGACACGGCGCAGCTGTTCAAGACCGCCTGTCTGGCCGCCTACGACAGGTTCCAGCCGCAAGCGATGATCGTCGGCGCCTCGTGCACCGCGGAATTGATCCAGGACGATCCCGGCGGCATGGCCGAGACGATGGGCCTGCCGGTGCCTGTGATCCCCCTGGACCTGCCCAGCTACCAGCGCAAGGAGAATTTCGGCGCCGATGAGACGCTGTTCCAGTTGGTCCGGGCCCTCGCCCGGCCGATGGACAGATCGGCCGATGTCACCTGCAACCTGATCGGCCCGACGGCACTGGGGTTCCGCCACCGCGACGACATCATCGAACTGACCGCCCTATTGGGCGACATGGGGATCGGCGTGAACGTCTGCGCCCCCTATGGCGCCACGCCGCAGGACCTGACCCGGCTGGGCGCGGCGCATTTCAACGTGTTGATGTACCCCGAGACCGGAGAGGCCGCCTGCCGCTGGATGACGCGTGAGCTGGGCCAGCCCTATACACGGACCGTGCCCATCGGTGTCGGCGCCACCCGCGATTTCCTGGGCGAGGTCGCAGCCCTGACGGGCCGGTCCGTGGCACTGGACGAAAGCCGCCTGCGCCTGCCGTGGTATTCCGCCAGCGTCGACAGCACCTACCTGACGGGCAAGCGCGTCTTCATCTTTGGCGACGGCACCCATGTGGCCAGCGCCGCCCGCATCGCCCGGGACGAGATGGGGTTCGAGGTGGCGGGACTGGGTTGCTACAACCGCGAACAGGCGCGGATGATCCGCGCCCTGGCGCGCGAGCATGGCGTCGAGGCGCTGATCACCGAGGATTATCTCGAGGTCGAGGCCCGCATCGCGGAGCTGGCCCCCGAGATGATCCTGGGCACCCAAATGGAACGCCACATCGGCAAGCGCCTTGGCATTCCCTGCGCGGTCATCAGCGCGCCGGTCCACGTCCAGGACTTTCCCGCCCGCTACTCGCCCCAGATGGGGATCGAGGGCGCCAACGTGATCTTCGACACCTGGGTGCATCCGCTGGTCATGGGGCTGGAAGAGCATCTGCTGACCATGTTCCGCGAGGATTTCGAGTTTCACGACGATGCCGGGGCCAGCCATCACGGCGCCGCCGCCACGCCACGCACTCCTGATCCCGATGCCGCCGAGGCGCCCGATTCTGGCGGCGAGGTTATCTGGCTGGACGAGGCCGAGCGCGAGTTGCGCAAGGTGCCCTTTTTCGTGCGCGGCAAGGCGCGCCGCAACACCGAAACCTATGCAAGCGAACGCGGTCTGACCCGGATCGGGCTGGACACGCTTTATGACGCAAAGGCCCATTATGCGCGATGACGGGTTCATAGGTGGCCCCAACGCCCCGGACGGCTACAGCGTCGTGATCCTGACGCTGGACGCCCATGCCGCCGGTCCCTGCGCCCGGGCCGCAGACCGGCTGCGCAACGAGTTTCCCGGCCTGCGCGTCGCGATCCATGCCGCCGCCGAATGGGGCGAACACCCCGAGGCGCTGGAGGCCGCGCGCCGCGACATCGCCACGGGCGACATCATCGTCACCAGCCTGCTGTTCCTCGACGAGCACATCCGCGCGATCCTGCCCGACCTGCAGGCGCGGCGCGAAAGCTGCGACGCGATGGCGGGGCTGATCTCGGACGCACGCATCGTCAAGCTGACCCGCATGGGCGGGCTGGACATGGCGGCCCCGGACAGCGGCGTGCGCAAGCTGATGAAAAAGCTGCGCGGCAGCGGCAAGTCCGGCGTGCAGGACGGCGCCCGCAAGATGCGGATGCTGCGCCGCCTGCCCCGCATCCTGCGGTTGATTCCGGGCCGCGCGCAGGACCTGCGGGCCTGGTTCCTGTCCATGCAATACTGGCTGGGCGCGTCCGACGACAATGTCGAGGCGCTGATCCGCTTCCTGATCTCGCGCTATTGCCGCCACGCGGACTGGCGCGGGGCCGAAGCCCCGGCACCGCAGGACTACCCAGAGGTGGGCCTGTACCACCCCGACCTGCCCGACCGTATCGCCACCGATGCCGCCGACCTGCCCGGCCCGGCGGCACCGCGCGCCGCCGTCGGCCTGCTGATGATGCGCAGCTATGTCCTGTCCGGCGACACGGCACATTACGACGCGGTGATCCGCGCGCTTGAGGCGCGCGGCCTGCGCGTCCTGCCCGCCTTTGCCGGGGGCCTGGACGGGCGCCCCGCCATCGAGGGCTTTTTCCGGGACCAGCACGGCGCCAGGATCGACGCGCTGCTGTCGCTGACGGGGTTCTCGCTGGTGGGCGGGCCGGCCTACAACGACAACGCCGCCGCCACCGCGTTGTTGCAGGCGCTGGACGTGCCCTATGTCGCCGCGCATCCGCTGGAGTTCCAGACGCTGGGCGAATGGGCCGCCTCGGCGCAGGGGCTGGGCCCGATCGAGACCACCATGCTGATCGCCCTGCCCGAGCTGGACGGCGCGACCAACCCGACGATCTTTGCCGGGCGTCACGGGCCGTCGGGCTGCGACGGTTGTGCGCGGGCCTGCCAGGCGTCCTCGACCGTCAAGGCGCTGGCCCCTTGTCACGACCGGATCGAGGCGCTGGCCGCCCGGGTCGACCGGCTGGCGGCCCTTCGCCGTTCACGGGTGGCCGAGCGGCGGGTTGGCATCGTCCTGTTCGGTTTTCCACCCAATGCGGGGGCCGCCGGGACAGCGGCCTACCTGGACGTGTTCCAGTCGCTTTTCAATACGCTGCACGCGATGGCGGATCGCGGCCATGACCTGACCCCGCCCGCCAGTGTCGAAGCGCTGCGCGAGACGGTGCTGGGCGGCAACGCCCGACAGTACGGACAGGAGGCCAACGTCGCCGATCATGTCGGCGCCGAACGGATCGTGACCGACACCCCCTGGCTGGACGAGATCGAGGCGCAATGGGGTCCCGCCCCCGGCAAGGTCCAGAGCGACGGGCGCGGCGTTTTCATCCTTGGGGCCACCTTCGGCACGGTCTTTGTCGGGCTGCAACCCGCCTTCGGATACGAGGGCGACCCGATGCGCCTGCTCTTCGAGCGCGGCTTTGCCCCGACCCATGCCTTTGCGCAGTTCTACCTCTGGCTGCGGGACCGGTTCCGCGCCGATGTTCTGCTGCATTTCGGGATGCATGGCGCCCTGGAATTCATGCCCGGCAAACAGGCCGGCCCCGGCCCCGCCTGCTGGCCCGACCGCCTGATCGGCGACATGCCGAACGTCTATCTCTATGCGGCCAACAACCCTTCAGAGGCAACGCTGGCCAAGCGGCGCAGCGGCGCGGTGACGGTCTCTCACCTGACGCCGCCTCTGGCGACGGCGGGGCTCTACAAGGGGCTGGCCGAGCTGAAGGACAGCCTGACCCGCTGGCGCGCCGCCGCCCCCGGCGATCCCGCCCGCGACGAGATCGCCACGCTGATCGCCGACCAGGCAGAGGCGCTGGACATGGGGGGCACCGACCCCGAGGCGCTGTGGCTGCGCCTGCTGGAAACCGAAACGGCGCTGATCCCCGAGGGTTTGCATGTGGTCGGGCGCGCCATGACGCCCGAGGCACGCAACAGCTACGTGGAGCTGTTGCCGCCCGAGGCCGACCGCGAGGAAATCGCGGCGCAACTGCGGCGTGATACGGAACTGCCCGCGCTGATGAGGGCGCTGGAGGGGCGCTTTACCCCGCCGGTGCCGGGCGGCGACCTGATCCGCTCGCCCGAGATCCTGCCCACGGGGCGCAACATCCATGCCTTCGATCCCTTCCGGATGCCCAGCGCGCTGGCCTGCCGCGACGGCGCGGCGCAGGCGGACCTGCTGCTGGACACGCACAAGACAATGCCGCGCAGCATCGCCGTGGTTCTCTGGGGGTCGGACAATATTAAATCCGACGGGGCGCCCATCGGGCAGGCGCTGGCATTGATGGGCGCGCGGCCCCGGTTCGACGGCTTCGGACGGCTCTGCGGCGCCGAACTGATCCCGCTGGAGGACCTGGGGCGGCCCCGGATCGACGTCGTCATGACCCTGTCGGGCATCTTCCGCGACCTGCTGCCGCTGCAGACCCGGATGCTTGCCGAGGCGGCGCTGAAGGCAGCAGAGGTCGATGAACCCGCCGACCGCAATTTCATCCGCGCCCATGCGCTGGCCTGCATCGAGGAAACCGGCTGCGACATGGCGCAGGCGGCTCTGCGGGTCTTTTCCAACGCCGAGGGCGCCTACGGGTCGAACGTCAACCAGATGGTGGATTCCTCCGCCTTCGGCGACGAGGACGAACTGGCCGACGCCTACGAGGCGCGCAAGAGTTTCGGCTATGGCACCGACGGCAAGGCACAGGCGCGACCGGCGCTGTTGCAACGTGCGCTGGCCCGGGTCGACCTGGCCTATCAGAACCTCGAATCCGTCGAGCTGGGCGTGACCACGGTGGACCATTACTTTGACACGCTGGGCGGGATTTCCCGCGCGGTGAAACGCGCGCGCGGCGGTCAGGGCGCCGCCGTCTACATCTCGGACACGACGCGGGGTGCGGGCAAGGTCCGCAGCCTGGCCGACCAGGTTGCGCTGGAGACACGCGCCAGGTCGCTCAACCCCAAGTTCCACGAGGCGCTGCTGAAACATGGCGCCGAGGGCGTCCGTCAGATCGAGAGCCACGTCACCAACACGCTGGGCTGGTCGGCCACCACCGGGGAGGTCGAGCCCTGGGTCTACCAGCGGATCTCCGAGACCTTCGTTCTGGACGAGGACATGCGCAACCGGCTGGCGGCGCTGAACCCGGCGGCCTCGTCCCGGATGGCGAACCGGCTGCTGGAGGCGCACGACCGCGCTTACTGGCAAACCAGCGCCGAAACACTGGCGGCGCTGCGCGAGGCGGCGGATGCGCTAGAGGACCGGATGGAAGGGGTGGCCGCGGAATGAACGGGCGTTGCGCATCCGACACGGCCGGACCGGGGCGCTGCCCCGGACCCCGAAGTATTTGCAGCCCAAAGAAACAAGGGGCGCTGCGCCCCGTTTGGTGGACTTCATGAGCCCGAGAGACGACATCCCGCAGCTGCGGCGCGGTCAGGACGGCGAAGGCTCGGTACAGGTGCACCAGGACGCCGACGCCAGGATCGAGGGGGCCAAGGTCTTTTCCGTCTACGGCAAGGGCGGCATCGGCAAGTCGACGACCTCGTCCAACCTCTCGGCGGCCTTTGCCAAGATGGGCAAGCGGGTGCTGCAGATCGGCTGCGATCCCAAGCATGACAGCACCTTTACCCTGACAGGGCGGTTGCAGCCCACGGTGATCGACATCCTGAAGGAAGTGGATTTCCACGCCGAGGAGCTGCGCCCCGAGGATTTCGTGACCGAGGGCTGGGGGGGCGTGCATTGCGTCGAGGCGGGCGGCCCGCCCGCCGGGACCGGCTGCGGCGGCTACGTCGTGGGCCAGACGGTGAAGCTGTTGAAACAGCACCACCTGCTGGAAGACACGGACGTGGTGATCTTTGACGTCCTGGGCGACGTGGTCTGCGGCGGCTTTGCCGCGCCGCTGCAGCACGCCGACCGGGCAGTGATCGTGACCGCCAATGATTTCGACAGCATCTACGCGATGAACCGGATCATCGCCGCGGTGCAGGCCAAGTCGGCCAACTACAAGGTGCGGCTGGCGGGCTGTATCGCCAACCGCTCGCGCGAGACCGACGAGGTCGATCGCTACTGCGCAAGGGTCGGCTTCGACCGCATCGCGCATATGCCCGACGTCGACGCCATCCGCCGTTCGCGGCTGAAGAAGAAGACGCTGTTCGAGATGGACGACGAAGACGACATCATCGCTTGCCGGGCGGAATACCTGCGGCTGGCCGAGACGCTCTGGCGCGGGACCGAGCCGCTGGCGCCGGCGCCGATGGAAGACCGCGACATCTTTGAAATGCTGGGGTTCGACTGAATGAGCTACGAGGCCACCAAATCCCGGGTCGAGACCTATTTCGACACCACCGCCACCCGCACGTGGGAGCGGTTGACCAGCGATGCGCCGGTCAGCCGCATCCGCGAGACCGTGCGGCGCGGACGGGACGCGATGCGGGCACAGATCCTGTCGCGCCTGCCCGGTGACCTGCGCGGGGCGCGGGTGCTGGACGCGGGCTGTGGCACCGGGCAGATGACCGCCGAACTGGCGGCGCGCGGGGCCGAGGTGGTGGCCGTCGACATTTCCCCGGCGCTGGTCGGTATCGCGCGTGACCGCCTGCCCATCGACCTGCGCGGGCAGGTACATTTCACCAGCGGCGACATGCTGGACCCGGCGCTTGGCCGTTTCGACCATGTGACCGCGATGGACAGCCTGATCTACTACGCCGAAAGCGACATCGCGCAGGCCCTGCAGGGGCTGGCCCGCCGCACCGAGGGCCGCCTGGTCTTTACCGTGGCGCCGCGCACGCCCCTGTTGATGGCGATGTGGCGCATGGGACAGCTGTTCCCGCGCGCCGACCGGTCGCCGGTGATGGTGCCGCATGCCCCGGGCCGCCTGTCGCGCGCGCTGGGACGCGCCGGGGCGCCCGGGCGGCTGGCGGTGCTGGAGAGGGTTTCGGTCGGCTTCTACATCAGCCAGGCGATGGAGCTGGCCTCATGATCCTGCGCCCCGCACATCTCAAGGCCCTGACGGCGCGGCTGTTGCCCTTTGCGGATGCCGCCAGCCCCGGCCTGCCGATGGGCCAGCTTTTGCGGTTGTCGCTGTTCCAGGTCTCGGTCGGCATGGCGACGGTGATGCTGCTGGGCACGCTGAACCGGGTGATGATCGTCGAGCTTTCGGTGGCGGCCACGGTGGTCGCCGCGATGATCGCCCTGCCGGTGCTGATCGCGCCGTTCCGGGCGCTGCTGGGGTTCCGGTCGGACACCTACCGCAGCGCGATCGGCTGGAAACGCATTCCCTACCTCTGGTTCGGCTCGCTCTGGCAGATGGGCGGGCTGGCGGTCATGCCCTTTGCGCTGCTGGTCCTGTCCGGCGACGCGGTGCACCAAGTGCCCTTTGCCGGAGAGGTGCTGGCGGCGCTGGCCTTCCTGATGACGGGCCTGGGCCTGCACATGACCCAGACCGCCGGGCTGGCCCTGGCCACGGACCGCGCCGATGCGGAGACGCGTCCACGCGTGGTGGCGCTGCTTTACGTCATGTTCCTGCTGGGCATGGGGGTGTCGTCGCTGGTGATCGGCTGGCTGTTGCGGGACTTCAGCCCCCTGACGCTGGTGCGCGTGGTGCAGGGCGCGGCGGTCGTCGGCATCCTGCTGAACCTCGTCGCGCTGTGGAAACAGGAACACATGCGCCCGATGTCTCGCGCCGAACGCGAAGCGCCCCGCCCGCGCTTTGCCGAGGCCTGGGCCGACCTGCTGGCCGGCGGAGAGGCCGGGCGGCTGCTGGCGGTGGTCTTCCTCGGCACGCTGGCATTCAACATGCAGGACGTGCTGCTGGAACCCTACGGCGGCGAGATCCTGGGCCTGAGCGTGTCCACCACGACTCTCCTGACCGCCATCTGGGCGACGGGCGCGCTGGCGGGCTTTGCCCTGGCGGGCCGGGCCCTGGCGCGCGGGCGGGACGCCATGCGCATGGCGGGCACCGGGATGCTGACCGGGATCGCGGGTTTCTGCGCGGTGATCTTTGCCGCGCCGATGCAGGCGCCCGGTCTGTTCTTTGCCGGGGCCGGGCTGATCGGCCTGGGCGGCGGGCTTTTTGCAGTTTCGACCCTGCTGGCGGCGATGCGGATGCCGGCCACCGGCCGGGCCGGGCACGGCCTGGCCCTGGGCGCATGGGGCGCCGCACAGGCCACCGGGGCCGGGCTGGCCATCGCCCTGGGCGGCGGCCTGCGCGACTGGATCGGGGCGCTGGCCAGCGCCGGCGACCTGGGAACCGCGCTGCAATCCCCCGCCACCGGCTATGCCTTTGTCTACCACCTGGAAATCGGGCTGCTTTTCGTGACCCTCGCGGCCCTTGGCCCGCTGGTGCGCCTGCGCAGGCCGCCCCCCACCCCGCAATCGGAGACCCGCATCGGACTTGCGGATTTCCCCACCTGAGACCCCGAGGCGAGAGCACGGACACCCTGGAAAGGAAAGACCAATGGCAGACCCCTTCTTCGGAAACTTCGACCTGGCGAGCCTGGCGCTCTGGCTGTTTCTCGTCTTCTTCGCCCTGCTGATCTACTACATCCAGCGCGAGAACATGCGCGAGGGCTATCCACTCGAAAACGACGACGGCGACCCGGCGCCCAACCAGGGCATGTTCCCGGTTCCCGACGACAAGACCTTTACGCTGCCTCACGGGCGCGGCACCGTCACCGTGCCGTCGGGCCAGAACAGGGAACGGGCCGACCTGGCGCTGGCACGCACCGCCGCCTCGGACGGGTTCCCCTTTGAGCCGACCGGCGACCCGATGGCCGATGGTGTCGGCCCCGCCTCCTGGGCGGCACGGCGCGACGTGCCGGAACTGGACGGCCACGGCCACCCCAAGATCGTGCCGATGAATGCCACCGGCACCTTTCACGTCGCCGCCGGGCGCGACCCGCGCGGGCTGCCCGTGGTGGCCGGGGACGGCGCCGTCGTCGGCAAGATTTCCGACATGTGGGTGGACGCGCCGGAACAGCTGGTCCGCTACCTGGAGGTGACGCTGGACGACGAGGCGGGCAAGCGGCTGATCCCGATGACGATGGCCCGCATCCGCAAGGACGGCGTTCGCGTGCGCTCGATCTTTGGCGCGCAGTTCGCGGGCGTGCCGCAACATGCCTCACCGCGACAGGTGACCCTGCTGGAAGAGGAAAAGATCTGCGCCTGGTACGGCGGCGGCACGCTTTACGCCAGCGCCGCGCGGCAGGACCCGCAGTTGGGCTGAGACCGGGAAAGGAAAAGCGCCATGAGCCATGACGATTTCGCCTTCGAGCCGGTCCGCGGCCTGCCCGAACGCCCACCGGAGGGAGAGCAGATCCTCTGGCAGGGGCGCCCGGATTGGTGGGCGCTGACGGTGGAGGCGCTTAACCTGAAATGGGTGGCGCTCTACTTTTCCGGGCTGGCGGCCTGGCGCTTTGTCACGCTGGTCGACCAGGGCAGCGCGGTTCAGGCCTTTGCGGCCTCGTCCCCCTTCCTGATCCTGGGCGCGATCGTCTGCGCGCTGCTGATGGTCGTCGGCTTTGTCCAGGCCCGGGCCACGGTCTACACGATCACCAATCGCCGGGTCGCGATGCGCATCGGTGCTGCGCTGACCGTGACGCTGAACCTGCCCTACAGCCAGATCCGCAGCGCCGACCTGTCATTGCGCCGCCGGGGCACAGGAACCATCGCGCTGGACCTGCTGCCCGGGGACGTGCGCCTGTCCTACCTGGTGTGCTGGCCGCATGTGCGCCCCTGGGTGCTGCGCCGCACGCAGCCCGCGTTGCGCTGCATCCCCGAGGCCGAAAACGTCGCGCGCCTGCTGGCAGACCAGGCCGAGGCCGAGATCGCGACGCCCCGCGTAGCCCGTGGCACCCCTGCCCGTCCCGCGACCCTGGCCGCAGAATAGAGGTTTCGCAATGTCCCGCACCGCCATGCCGCCCCGCCTGAGACGCCCCGCCAACGACAAGGAGCTTGTCCCGCGCGTCATGGTGCGGCTGGTGGGCCTGCTGATGCTGACGGTGCTGGCACTGGTGACCGCCGCCCGCCTGACCGACCGTCCGCTGGAGGCCGTGCCGCCCGGCGGCGCCGTGACCCTCAGCCGCGAGATCGTGCTGTCCGGCGACATGGCCGGTGCCGCGCGGGTCCACACGCCCGAGGGTGTGCTGATCGCCGATCTTGCGCCCGAAGAGGGCGGATTCATCTCCGGTGTCTACCGGGTCCTGCTGCACGAACGTGGCAAACACGGCGTCGCGCCTGACGCCCCCGTCACGCTCTTGCAACGCGATACCGGAAGGCTCGAGCTGCACGACAGCAGCACCGGGTGGCGCGCCGACCTGATGGGGTTCGGCGCAGACAATGCCAGGGCCTTCGGGCGTTTGCTGGCGCAATGAGGGAAGGAGGCCAACAAATGGGATGGCTGACACATGAACTGGAAAGGGCGCCCTGCACGGTAGAGATCTCTCACCGGTTCGAGAGCCTGCACGCGCATGTGCGTTTCGACAACGGCACCACCGTCTACCCCGGCGACAGCGTCCGGGTCCACGGACCCGAGATCATGGCGCCCTATGGTGAGGTGATCCGCGAGGCGCGCGAGGCGACGATCGTCCGCGCCTCCGGGCTGGAACGGCTCTGGACCCGGCTGACCGGCGATTTCGAGGTCATGGAGCTCTGTGAATTCTCCTTCTCAGAGGAGGTCACGCTATGAACGTCCAGAACATGCACAGCGCCGACGCCACCACCGCCGAGGAAGGCCTGGCGATCCAGGAGGAACAGGCGAAATTCGACAGCAAGGCTGCCACCGAGACGGCGATGCAGAACACCCTGCTGACGCCGCGCTTTTACACCACCGATTTCGACGAGCTGGACGCCATCGACGTCAGCCCGGTGCGCGACGACTGGGACCGGCTGATCGCGCAGATGGTCAGCGACCCGAACAAGGGCCATTTCAAGAAGAACGAGGACTGGGACCGGATCGACTGGGACGGGATGGAGCCGCAGTTGCGCAAGGAGTTCATCGACTTCCTGATCTCGTCCTGCACTGCCGAATTCTCGGGCTGCGTGCTCTACAAGGAGATGAAGCGGCGCGGCACCAACAAGGACGTGACCCAGCTGTTCCAGCTGATGGCACGGGACGAGGCGCGGCACGCGGGCTTTATCAACGACGCGCTGCGCGAGGCAGGCGTGGCGGTGAACCTCGGCTTTCTGACGCAGAAGAAGAAATACACCTATTTCCGGCCCAAGTTCATCTACTACGCCACCTACCTGTCGGAAAAGATCGGCTACGCGCGGTACATCACCATCTATCGCCACCTCGAGGCGCATCCCGAGCACCGCTTTCACCCGATCTTCAAGTGGTTCCAGGAATGGTGCAACGACGAGTTCAGCCACGGCGAAGCCTTTGCCCTGCTGATGAAGACCGATCCGAAACTGACCTCGGGCGTCAACGTGCTGTGGATCAAGTTCTTTCTCACGGCGGTCTTTGCCACGATGTATGTCCGCGACCACCAGCGCCCGGCCTTTCACAAGGCGCTTGGCGTCGATCCGGATTGGTACGGGCAAGAGGTCTTTGCCAAGACCAGCACCCTGTCGAAACAGATCTTTCCGATCACGCTGGACATCGACAGCCCGCGCTGGTCGGCCGGGCTGAAGCGGTTGCAACGGGCCAATGCCGATCTTGACCGCGCCCGCAAACAGGGCGGCGTGGCCGGGTTCGCGCGGCGGATCTCGGCGCAGATGCGGGCGGTGACCGCCTTTGCCGGGCTCTATTTCATCCCGGCGAAAAAGCATCGTCTGCCGGCCAGCACCCGGCTGGAGCCGGCCTATTGACTGACCGGGCGCATATCCCCCGGTGCCTCTGCGCAGGCGGCGCCTTTCGGCCGGGCCCATCATGACGGGCGCGCCATGGGTCGCCGCGCTGGCCGCGCTGTTTCTCTGGTGGTCTTCCACCGGGGCGATCCTGATCGCCGTTCGCATGGCAGACCGGCACGGCCCGCGCGCACGGCGAGCGGTCACGCTGGCGGGTCTGCCCCTGCTGGCACTGGGCGCCTGGGGCATTCACGTCACCCAGGGGCTGAACGGCCGTGGCGCCGCCTACTGGGCCTTCCTGTCGGCGCTGGCGGTCTGGGGCTGGATTGAATTGTCGTTCATGACCGGTGCGATCACCGGCCCCAATCCCTATGCCTGCCCCGGTGACCTGCCGGAATGGGAACGCTTTATCCGCGCCTGGGGCACCATCGCCTACCATGAGATGTTGCTGGCCGCGGTGCTGATCGCGATCTGGCTGCACGGCCATGACGCCACGAACAGCGTCGCCCCCTGGACCTTTACCATCCTCTACTTCGCGCGCATCTCGGCCAAGCTGAACCTCTTTTTCGGCGTACCCCGGATCAACACCGAGTTCATTCCCGAGGCGCTCTCGCACCTTGCCAGCCATTTCCGCGTGCAGCGGCTCAATTGGCTGTTCCCGGTTTCGGTCACGGCGCTGAGCCTGGCCACCGCCTGCTGGCTGGAACGGCTGGCGGCAGCGGCAATGCCCGGGGCGGCCA
Organism: Mameliella sp. MMSF_3455; assembly: GCF_030733205.1. Lineage (GTDB taxonomy): Bacteria > Pseudomonadota > Alphaproteobacteria > Rhodobacterales > Rhodobacteraceae > Antarctobacter. Next base: position 491 of record NZ_JASHJL010000036.1, on the reverse strand, counting down.
CGGGGTTCGCCCTGCTGGCGGCCCTGACCGCGCTGGCGCTGCTGGAACACTGGCTGATGGTGCTGCCCCTGCCCGATGCGAAACTCTGGCGCTGGATGCTGCCCGCGCCCCGCCCTGACAAGACGACACGACACCCGGAGGAACCTCATGGAATTTGACGCCCTGTTCACCGCCCAGCTCGACGCGCTCAAACAGGAGGGCAACTACCGGATCTTCGCGGAACTCGAACGCCGCTGCGGGGCCTTTCCCGCCGCGCGCAGCCATGACGCCGACACGCCGGACGAAGTGACCGTCTGGTGTTCGAACGACTATCTCGGGATGGGCCAGCATCCGGCGGTTCGCGCGCGGATGAAGGAGGTGGTGGACCAGTGCGGCACCGGGGCGGGCGGCACGCGCAACATCTCGGGCACCAATGCGCACCACGTCGCGCTGGAACGTGAACTCGCCGACCTGCACGGCAAGGAGGCGGCGCTGCTCTTCACCTCGGGCTA
>NZ_JASHJL010000035.1 GCF_030733205.1 Mameliella sp. MMSF_3455 | reverse complement strand
GATCTTGGGCGCCGCCGGAACCGATGGCTCTGCTCCGGTCACTTTGGGTGCCGGAGCCTTACGGGGCTGATCACCGGGGGCCGGAGCAGGCGTTGGGGCCGGGTTTCTCGGCGCCGGGCTCTTCGAGGCTGGCGCTTCGGCGGCCGTGTCTGTGGCGGCCGCCTCGGGGGGCGCCGGTTGCGCGCTCTCGACCGGTGTCGGGGCCGCGGACTGCGGAGCGGCGGGCTTCGCATCCGGCTTGTGCGCTTCGGGTTGCGCAGGTTCGGATTGCGCGGGTTCGGGGTGTGCAGGTTTGGCCGGGGGCGTCTCCGGCTTTTCTGCCTGCGGTTTCGGCGCGGCAGCGGCAAAGAGGTCGGGCTTGGGCAAGGGCTGCAACGCGGCCTCGTCGGCCTCGACGATGCGGATGGCCCGCGCCGGGCGCGAGGCGGCTTTGCTCCACCCCTTGGCCTTGCCGAAGAAAACCGCCGAGTCGAAGGCCCCCTCGGGCGCCTGTGCCATGAAGCTGACCGGGTCGAACCCGTGTTCGACCGCGAAGCTCTGCGCTTCGTCCAGTGTTTCGATCGCGACCGCGGCGATCTGCAGGCGCCCGTCGGTCACGACGTAGTCGTATTTCAGCTCGTTCACGGCATAGGGCGTCGCGCCGTCCAGCGAGGCGCGGATCGCGAGGTCGCGCGCCGTCTCGTCACCGCCCAGGTCTGGCTGGTCGAGGTAGCGGATCTGCTCGTTCGGGATGATCAGGGCCACCTGTGCGCCGCTCGGATCCAGGCTTTCGGCCCGGTCGCGCAAGGCAATCACGCGGGAATCGAAATCCGGATGATCGAGCGGAACATCGTCGATCCGGGCCCATCGGGGGCCCATGCGCCTGAGCAGGGCGATGCCTTCGAAAGAGAGCGAGAGCGCGAAATTTGGTATCATGAAGCGTGTCTTATCAGGCCATCCCTGCCTGCGGGAGTCCTAAGGCAGTGCCTAAAATATATAGGGCAACTCTTTGCCGAAGAAAAGAAAGCGGCTGTTGCCCTCTTGCCGATTTCCCCCTCTCGCGAGACAGTCAGCGCAGATTCCGGCTGATTGTGAGGTATTTTATGCGAATTTCAGCATTCTTGACGATACTGGCCCTCGCGCTGCCCTTGGGCGTGCCGCATGCGGCATCGGCGGAAGGCCGCCTGTCCGTGTCGGGAGAGGCCCGCATCGCCGCGGTGCCCGACATGGCGACGATATCGCTGGGCGCCACGGGGCGCGGCAAGACAGCTGTCGAGGCAATGAACGCAACCTCGACGGCGGTGGATGCAATCCTGTCCCGCCTCAAGGGGCTCGGGATCGAGGCGCGCGACATCCAGACCACCCAGCTGCGCGTCAACGAGCAGACCCGATGGGACCGCGATCGCAACGAGGACGTCTTTGTCGGCTACTACGCCACCAACACCGTCCGCGTGCGTATCCGTGACATGGACGGGATCGGCGCGCTGTTGTCGGCGGTCCTGGATGACGGTGCAAACCAGTTGCAAAGCCTGACCTTCGGTGTTCAGGAACCGCGCGAAGTCGAGGACGAGGCGCGCCGCCGCGCGGTCGCCGATGCCATCGCCAAGGCCGAGCTTTATGCCGATGCCGCTGGCGTGACCCTGGGCCCGGTGCTGGAACTGCGCGACACTGCCGAACCGCTGGTTCGTTCCACCGCCGGACCGGAACCGATGGTCGTGGAAGAGGCACCGGCTGCCCGCGACGTGCCGGTGGCCGCCGGAGAGATCGAGGTGCGGGCCGAGGTCACGATGGTCTTTTCCGTCAGCGAGTGAGGCGGTTTCCCGTCCCTGAAAATCAAGAGGTCGCCGCAGTTGCCCTGCGGCGGCCGTTTTTGTTCATGCCGATCCGGTTCAGGCAGAGGCCTTGTTCAGCGCCTGGTCGAGGTCGGCGATCAGGTCGTCCGCATCCTCGATCCCGATCGAGATCCGCACCACGTTCGGTGCCGCGCCCGCGGCAATCTGCTGTTCCTCGGTCAGCTGGCGATGGGTGGTCGAGGCCGAGTGGATCACCAGGCTGCGGGTATCGCCCAGGTTCGCGACGTGCGAGAAGATTTCCAGCGAGTCCACGAACTTGACGCAGGCGTCATAGCCGCCTTTCAGCGCAACGGTGAACAGGCCACCCGCGCCTTTGGGGCAGATCCGGCTGGCGCGCTCCTTGTAGGGAGAGGACTCCAGCCCGGCATAGGTCACGCCCTCGACGGCGGCGTGCCCTTCCAGCCAGGAAGCGATCTTTTCGGCGTTCTCGACATGACGCGCCATGCGCAGGCTCAGCGTCTCGATCCCCATCAGCGTGTAATGTGCCGCTTGCGGGTTCAGCGTCATGCCAAGGTCGCGCAGGCCCACGGCGATCCCGTGAAAGGTGAAGGCCAGCGGGCCGAAGGTCTCGTGGAATTTCAGCCCGTGGTAGGCCGGTTCCGGGGCGGAGAGCGAGGGGAACTTGTCGCTGGCGGACCAGTCGAAGTTGCCGGAATCCACCACGACGCCGCCGGTGACGGTGCCGTTGCCGGTCAGGAACTTGGTCATCGAATGCACCACCAGTGTCGCGCCATGTTCGATGGGGCGGCAGAGGTAGGGCGTCGCCGAGGTGTTGTCGACGATCAGCGGCAGGCCCGCCTTGTCGGCGATCTTGGCCAGCGCGTCGATGTCGGTGATGTAGCCGCCCGGGTTGGCGATCGACTCGCAGAATACCGCGCGGGTGTCGTCGTCGATGGCGGCCTCGACGGCGGCAAGGTCATCGGTATCGACGAATTTCGCTGACCAGCCAAAGCGCTTGATGGTCTGGCTGAACTGGGTGATCGAGCCGCCGTAAAGGCGCGTCGAAACCACCACGTTGCACCCCGGCGCCATCAGCGGGAACAGCGCCATGATCTGCGCCGCGTGCCCCGAGGAACAGCAGACCGCCCCGGCGCCGCCTTCCAGAACCGCGACGCGTTCCTGCAGCGCGGCAACCGTCGGGTTGGTCAGTCGCGAGTAGATGTAGCCCACTTCCTGCAGGTTGAAGAGCGCGGCGGCATGTTCGGCATCGCGGAACACATAGGCCGTGGTCTGGTAGATCGGCACCTGCCGCGCGCCGGTGGCCGGGTCGGGCCGGGCGCCGGCGTGAATCTGCAACGTGTCAAAGCCGAAGCTGGGCGCGTCTTGGGTCATTCAATGGTCTCCCTTCCATGTGTCGGGCACAGGAGTAAGCGATTGCCGGGCCGGGGGCCAGTTTCTTCGCGGCCCCGGATGCGTTCTGCGGATCTTTGATGCCATGACTGCCGCGCATGCGGGATTCGCGCATGGTTACCTTTCCTGAAGTGGATCGGGTGCAAAATCCGTAACTGTGACGCCGGATTCGCGTGAAACCCGCATCTTCTCTCCGGTATCCAGTCCGGGACAGACACAGGAGAGCCGCGCGATGACCGAACAGATGCATGTCCACCAGTCCATTGCCCGCGCCGTGGGCGATCACGGCATTACCACGATGTTCGGCCTGATGGGGGACGCCAATCTCTTCATGGTCGACAGTTTCGTGCGCGACTGCGGCGGGCGCTTTGTGCCCGCGGCGCATGAGGGCAGTTCGGTCCTGATGGCCCTGTCCTATGCCCATGTCTCGGGACAGGTGGGCGTGGCCTCTGTCACCCATGGTCCCGCGCTGACCAATTGCACCACCGCGCTGACAGAGGGGGTGCGGGGCCATATCCCGATGGTGCTGCTGGCGGGCGATACGCCGGTGTCCAACCCGCGCCACCTGCAGGGCATCGACCAGCGCGAGCTGGTCAAATCCACCGGCGCCGGTTTCGTGCAATTGCGCGCACCGGAAACCGCTGGCGCCGACGTGGCCCGCGCCTTTTACCGCGCGCAGGTGGAACGCCGTCCCATCGTACTCAACATGCCCGCCGATTTCATGTGGCAGGAGGTGGCGCATGACTGCCGCCCGCTCAGCGTCTTTACCAACCCGGGCGGCGTGGCCGAAGGTGACACGCTGGATCAGGCCATCGGCATGATCGCCTCGGCCCGCCGTCCGATCATCCTGGCCGGGGGCGGGGCCGTGGGGGCGCGCGATACCCTGATCCGGCTGGCCGACCGGCTGGAGGCACCGCTGGCCACCACGCTCAAGGCGAAGGGCCTGTTCAACGATCACCCCTACAACATGGACATTTTCGGCACACTCTCGACCCCCGCCGCCTATGACCTGATCGCGAAATCCGATTGCATCGTCTGTTTCGGCACCGGCCTGCATGAGTTTACCTCCGATCGCGGCAAGCTGATGAAGGACAAGCGCATCGTGCAGGTGGACATCGAGGCCACCGCCATCGGCGGCAGCATCCACCCCGACGCGGCGCTGGTGGCTGACGCGGGTTTGACCGCCGAAACCATACTGTATTGGCTGGACGAGGCCGAAATCCCCGGCAGCGGTTTCACCAGGGAACTGGACGGTGAGGCGCTGACCGCGCATCCGCTGGGCACCGACAGGACGGCGCCGGGATGCGTCAACTACGTCCACGCGCTCGACAGGCTGGAACAGGCTCTGCCCAAGGACCGGGTGCTGGTCACCGATGGTGGCCGCTTCATGACAGAGGTCTGGTGCCGGATTTCCGCGCCCGATCCGCGCAGCTTCGTGGTGACGGCGAATTTCGGCTCCATCGGGCTGGGCCTGCAAGAGGCCATCGGCGCGGGGCTGGCCGTGCCGGACCGGCCCGTCGTCATGTTCACCGGCGATGGCGGATTCATGATGGGCGGTATCAATGAATTCAACACCGCCGTGCGGCTGGGGCTGGATCTGATCGTGATCCTCGCCAATGACTCTGCCTATGGCGCCGAGCACATCCAGTTCCTCGACCGCAAGATGGACCCCAGCCTGACCGAGTTCGACTGGCCCTCTTTCGCAGAGGTCGCCACCGCCTTGGGCGGGCAGGGAATCGAGGTGCGCTCTGCGGATGATCTGGAACTGGCGCTTTCGACGCTCGATACCCGGACCAAGCCGGTGCTGATCGATCTGCGGCTGGACCCGAACGACGTGCCGCGCATGCGTATCTGAGGGCGATGGCCCCGGCGTTGACGGCGTTGACAGGGCAGGCCCCGGCGGGGTCTGCTTTTGATATTCCGGGGGAGAACCGACATGCCGACGCCTGATGCCATCCGCACGCCAGAGGACCGATTTGCCGATCTGCCCGATTTTCCGTGGCAGCCAAGGTATCGCGACGATCTGAAGGGGTATGAGGGGCTGCGCATGGCGCGCATCGACGAAGGTCCCGAGGATGCGTCTGTCTTTCTCTGCCTGCATGGTCAACCGGCGTGGAGCTTTCTCTACCGTCACATGATCCCCGTCTTCCTCGACACCGGCGCGCGGGTTGTCGCCCCGGACCTCTTCGGCTTTGGCCGATCCGACAAGCCGGTCGAGGATGCGGTCTACACGTTCAACTTTCATCGCCATAGCCTGATTGCCCTGATCGAGGCGCTGGACCTGCGGCGGATCACGCTAGTCGTGCAGGACTGGGGCGGCATTCTGGGCCTTACGATTCCGCCGGACATGGCCGACCGGTTCGACAGGCTGCTGGTCATGGACACGGTTCTGGGACTCGGCGGTGGCAGCACCGAGGGCTTCGACGCCTGGCGCCGCATGCATGGCGAAGATCCGGATTACGACATGGCCACGCTGTTCCAGCAGTATGTCCCCGGCATGAGCGAGCGCGTCGCCGCCGCCTATGCCGCGCCGTTTCCGGATGCCCGCTACCGCGCCGGTGCCCGCCGCTTTCCCTTCCTCGTCATGACAGAACCGCACATGGAAGGGGTCGAGATCTCGAAACGCGCCGCGCGCTGGTGGTCGTCAGAGTTCAGGGGTGACAGCTTCATGGCCGTTGGCGAACAGGACAAGCTGATCCCGCCCTGGCTGATGCAGCGGATGCACGAGATCCTCGGGATCTCGCGCCCTCCGCTGATGCTGCCTGACGCCGGGCATTTCGTGCAGGAAACCCACGGCACGCAGGTCGCGCGCGCGGCGCTTGCGGCCTGGGCCGAAGACCGCGACGGCTGACCGGTCAGGCCGCCGTCACGGTTTCCACGCAAAGCACCGTGGGCAGGTGGCGGGCGATCTCGGACCAGCTGTCCCCTTCATCGAAGGAGGCAAAGACAGAGCCCGAGTTGGTGCCGAAATAGACCCCCGGTGCCTCCGCCCGGTCGGTGGCCATCGCCTGACGCAGCACGGTGAAAAAGCAGTTTTCCGCGGGCAGCCCCTCGCGGCATGCCTCCCAGGTGTCGCCGCCGTCGCGGGAGCGCCAGACAGCCGCCTTGCCCTCGGGCGGGAACCGCCCGGCGCTGTCGCCGTTCAGGGGCAGGGTCCAGAGCGTCCGCGGCTGACCGGGATGCACCGCGATGGGAAATCCGAATGTCGACGGCAGGCCCGCCGTGATGTCGTCCCAGCTGCGTCCGCCATCCGACGACCGCCAGACCCCGTGGTGGTTCTGCTGGTACAAAAGGTCGGGGTCGCCCGGTGCGCGGACCATGTTGTGCACGCAATGCCCGGTCTCACCGTCCTTGGGGCCTGCCGGGTGATGCACATGCCCGCAGGCCTCGGCGTTGGACAGGCGATTGCGCCGTTCCCAGCTGCCGCCCGCGTCCTCTGTCGCAAAGACCCCGGCGGCGGAGATCCCCAGCCACATCTTGTCCGCGTCCTGCGGGCTGCCCACGATCGTGTGCAGCGTCAGCCCAGCACCGCCCGGCTGCCAGCTGTCGGCAGAGGGGTGATCGGTCAGGCTCTCGACTGCTACCCAGGTGTCGCCCGCGTCCTCGCTGACGAACAGCGTGGCGGGCTTGGCTCCGGCATAGAGCTTGCCGCCCACCTGGCCCAGCGACCAGATCGCCTCGACCCGGCCGGTGAACTCTGCCGGGGGCTTTGGCTCGGAGCCGAAAAAGGCGGCGGTTTCGGGGTCGTTGCGGATCCATTCGTCGACGGTTCCATCGGCCAGTTTGACCAAGTCCCAGCTTGCGCCGCCATCGACAGAGCGCCAGACCCCGGCGCCAGACCATTCGCCGCCGCCCCCGGCCCAGAGCGTGCCGGTCTCGGCGTTGCCGATGGCATGGTTGATGGCCCAGCCATCGCAAAGCGGTCCCCTGACCGACCAATCCGCTCGTGCCGCATCCGATTGCAGCAGGAACAAGCCTTTGCTGGTGCCCACCAGCACCGTGATTGCCTGTGACATGACAGCCCCTCCTGAACGCAGGGGCAGGGTAACATGGACGGCGCCATGGGAGAGCGGAATTCTGCGCTCAGCGCATCCAGAAGCCTTCGCGCTTGATGCGGTTGCGGATGGCCTGTTCCTTGCGGGGCAGGTTGCCGCGGTCGAAAAGCGTGCGCACCTTCTGGCCGCGGCCCTGGTAGATCATCCGCTTGAAGGGCTCATGCCCCTTGAGCACCTTCTTGATGCGATTCGGCGCGGCCACCTCTTCCAGCACTTCGACCACCTTGTCGCTTTCGCGGGCATAGAGCAGGGGCAATAGCCGGTAGTGACAGGTCACGTCCCCGTCCAGAAGCCCCGGCGGCAGCGTGTCGCGCCCGCCACCCAGCCCGTGGATCACCAGCGGCAGCACAACCTGGTCCAACCAGGGGTCGAGGCTCTGGCAGGCGAGTTCCGGCGGCGGATCATCCCGCACCGACAGCGCGTAGTCGCGAAACCTGTGCCCGAAGACACGGGGGCAGCGGTAAAAGAAGAAGCCGGCGTTGAAATAGAGATATCGCCGCCAGTATTCGTCCGGTTGCGTGAGGTCGAGGCTGCTGGCGAAGTCCAGCCCGAACCGGTCATAGAGCGATTTCCAGATCTGCGTGTAGCCGGGTCCGTACAGTTCGATCTGCGGCCAGGTGCCCTCGCGCCGCAGCGACGCCGTGGGGCGGTCGAAATCGAAAGGCACATGATCCAGCCGGTCGAGGATCAGCGTGTCGGTGTCGAAAAAGACGAAGGGCGTGCCCTCGGGCAGGACCTCCAGCGCCTCGATCTTGTTGCCATGGGGGTAGGTGGCGCCGAAATGCCGGCTGTCAAAGCGGCGGATCTCGGCGCCCAGATCCTCCAGCAGGGCGCGGATCTCTGGTTGGTGGATGCCGGGATCGCCGGGCCAGAGCGGGCCGGGGGCGGGTTCCGCGACGATCAGGCGAAAGCCCGGGCCGCCCCGTGCCGTGAGCGATGCGGCAAAGAGCGCGGCCTCGTAGGAGAGCCGCCCGGCCTGGGCCACGATGAGTACATTTACGGTTTGAGGCGCCGCGCCCTCGCGTGTCATGATGATCCTGCCCAATGCCTGTCGCGCGCAACTATAGGCGTGCCGGACGGGCGCCGGAAGTCGCAAGGCCCCGGGGAGTTTTTTGAAGGAAATACCTGATGTTCGATCTTGTTCTTCTTGTCATTGCCGTTGCCAGCGGGGCGCCGGGCGACACGGCCCGCCTGGAAACCGCCGAGGCCCCGCCCGCCGCCGCAATCACCGAGGCGCCGTTGGCCCCCAGGGCCGAAACCGACGAGGCGCGGCCCTTCTCCTCGGAGGCGCCGCCGCCCAGTGCCGAGGCCGACCCGGCGCCGCCGCCCGAGCTGCCCTATGCCGCCGAACAGCAGGTGCCCTCGGGCAAGTTCACCACCGCTGTCGAGGTCAAGCCGATCCTGAACGCCACCCGGTCGAACTGGATCGCGGTGCGCGAGTTCAATGGCCAGGACCTGGTCTATGTCACGCACCTCTGGTCTTGGCGCTGCGGGCTGGTGGCCGTCCACATCGGCATCAACGGCGCCGAACCCGAGCCCTGGCCGCTGCCTGACTGCAACGAGGACAGTCCCGCACCCAATGCCATGCCTGCGGACGCATTGCCCTATCGGGCCTTTCCGCTGAACTCGGTCGAGGAGATGACGGTGGAGCTGATCTACGACGACCTGAGCATCGACCGGGCGACCTTCAACCGGACGGGGGCCTTGATCCCCTGACGGGTCGGGAGCGGGACTCGCGGCCCCTTGCGGGTCCGCATCGCCCGCCCACCGACCCGTCATGGATGCGCTGACGCGCGTGTTTCCGCTCAAGGCTCACCAGGGAACAGGTTCGGGTCAGACGGTGATCGGCTGCATCACCTGCGGTTCGATGACATTCACGCCGGGCAGGCCGTCCGCAAGCACCTTTGCCGATTGCTCCAGCGCCGGGAAGGTGCGGTAATGGCCGGGGATCACCGTCTTGAAGTCGAAGTATTTCCTTGCCGCCCAGGCCGCCTGGTCCATGTCCATCGTGTAGTAGCCGCCGGCGGAGAGGATGCCGATGTCCGGCTGGAAATACTCGGCGATCCAGGCCATGTCGGCCATGATGCAGGTGTCGCCGGAAAAATAGACCGTATGGCCGTCCCCCTTGATCACCAGACCGGTTTCCATGCCGGTGTAGGTGGTCGCGCCCGCGACCTGCATCGAGGAACTGTGCGAGGCGGGCACCATCGTCACCGAGGCTTCGCCGAATTGGACGGTGCCGCCCTTGTTGAAGGCATGACCTTCGTTGGCGCCTTGGCCGGTCAGGAGCGCGGCCAGTTCGAAGATGGCCGAGACCGGCGCACCGGTTTTCCGGCTGATCTCGACGATGTCGCTGGTGTGATCGAAATGGCCGTGGGTCACGAGGATCTGTGTCGCCCCCTTCAGCGCGGCCTCCGCATCCTGGCCTTCCATCATCGGGTTGCCGTTGATCCAGGGGTCGATCAAGAGCACCTCGGTGCCGATCTCGATGCGGAAACTGCCGTGGCCGAGCCAGATGATTTGCATGTCACGCTCCGTAGATAATGCTGTGGGGCCGACCCTAGCAGGATCTGCCGGTGACGCTAGCTTTGGTCTGGCCAGGGGGCGGGGCGGATAGGAAAGGATGACAGATGGCTGGACAACACGATCACGGAGGCTGGACCCGGGCGATCGACGGGTACTGCGAGCGGATCGATCCCGGGTTCTGGGCCGAGCCGGTCAACGCGGTGACCAATGCCGCCTTCGTCATCGCCGCGGTTCTGATGTGGCGCCGGACCTTCGGCCTGGGCCGGGTGCTTTGTGCCCTTCTGGCGGCGATCGGGATCGGCTCTTTTCTGTTTCACACCTACGCGCAGCCCTGGGCCGCACTGGCCGATGTCCTGCCCATCCTGCTCTATACGCTGGTGTTCATCTATGCTGCGAACCGGGATTTCTGGGGGCTGGGCGTCTGGGTGTCGCTTGGAGTGACGGCGCTGTTCTTTCCCTATGCCGCGGCGACGGTGCCCTTGTTCCAGATGCTTCCCTGGCTGGGCGGGACGGCCAGCTATGGCCCGATCCCCTTGCTGATCGCGATCTACGCCATTCTCCTGCGCAACCGGGCGCCCGAAACGGCGCGGGGACTTGGAATCGGGGTGGCGATCCTGCTGGTGTCGATGCTGGCGCGCACGCTCGATGAACCGCTGTGCAACGTGATCCCTCTGGGCACGCATTTCCTGTGGCACCTGCTGAATGCGGTGATGCTGGGATGGATGATCGAGGTCTGGACGCGGCATGTGCTTGCGGCGCGCGGGGCGGGGCGGTAAAGCCTGCGCTGAATTCACAGTCAAAGAGGCCCCCATGTCGATCGACATCGAGACCGCGGCACGCGTGGCGCACCTGGCCCGCATCAAGGTGGAAGAAGAAGAACTGCCGGCGCTGGCCAATGCCTTCAACGACATCCTCGGCTTTATCGAGCAGCTGAACGAGGTCGACGTCGAGGGCGTGGAGCCGATGGTATCGGTCACTCCCATGCGGCTGAAACGCCGTCAGGACGGGGTGACGGATGGCGGCATGGTCGACAAGGTCCTGTCGAACGCGCCCGATGCGCGCGAAGGCTTCTTTGCGGTTCCGAAGGTGGTTGAGTGATGAGCGAACTGACCAAGCTGAAGATCGCCGAGGCCCGCGATGCGCTGCGCAAGGGCGACGTGACGAGCATCGAACTGACCGAGGCCTGCCTGGCGGCGATCGAAGGGGCCGGCGTGCTGAACGCCTTTGTCCACAAGACCCCCGAGATCGCCCACGACCAGGCCACCGCCGCGGATCAGCGGATCAAGGCAGGGGATGCTCCCTCGCTTTGCGGTATTCCGCTGGGCATCAAGGACCTGTTCTGCACCAAGGGCGTGGAAAGCCAGGCCGCCTCGAACATCCTCGGCGGTTTCAAGCCCGAGTACGAAAGCACCGTGACCAGCCAGCTGTTCGATGCGGGCGCGGTCATGCTGGGCAAGCTGAACATGGACGAATTCGCGATGGGCTCGTCGAACGAGACCTCGTGTTATGGCAACGCGGTCAACCCCTGGCGGCGCGGCAATGACGATGCGCAGCTGACCCCGGGCGGGTCCTCGGGCGGCTCGGCCTCTGCCGTGGCGGCCGATCTCTGCCTTGGCGCGACCGGGACCGATACCGGCGGCTCGATCCGCCAGCCCGCGGCCTTTACCGGCATCACGGGCATCAAGCCGACCTACGGGCGCTGCTCGCGCTGGGGGATCGTGGCCTTTGCGTCCTCGCTGGACCAGGCCGGGCCGATGGCCAAGGACGTGCGTGACAGCGCCATCATGCTGCAGGCGATGTGCGGACACGACCCCAAGGATTCGACCTCTGCCGACCTTGCCGTTCCGGATTTCGAGGCCATGCTGACCGGCGATATCAAGGGCAAGACCATCGGCATCCCGCGCGAATACCGCATGGACGGGATGCCCGAGGAGATCGATGCGCTGTGGTCCGAAGGCCGCAAGATGCTGGAGGATGCGGGCGCGAAGATTGTCGATATCAGCCTGCCGCACACGAAATACGCGCTGCCCGCCTATTACGTGATTGCCCCGGCCGAGGCGTCGTCGAACCTCGCGCGTTATGACGGCGTGCGCTACGGCCACCGGGCCAAGCTGAGCCAGGGTGACGGCATCGTCGAGATGTACAAAAAGACCCGCGCCGAAGGCTTTGGTGATGAGGTCAAGCGCCGTGTCATGGTCGGCACCTACGTCCTGTCGGCGGGCTTCTACGACGCCTACTACAACCGCGCGCGGAAAGTGCGGACGCTGATCAAGAAGGACTTCGAGGATGTCTTTGCCCAGGGCGTCGACGCGATCCTGACGCCGGCGACTCCTTCGGCCGCCTTCGGCCTGGGCGAGATGACGGAGGCCGATCCGGTCGCCATGTATCTCAACGACGTCTTCACCGTGACGGTCAACCTTGCCGGTTTGCCGGGCATCAGCGTGCCCGCCGGTCTTAGCAAGGAGGGCCTGCCGCTGGGCCTGCAACTGATCGGCCGACCCTGGGAAGAAGGCGACTTGCTGAATACCGCTTACGCGCTCGAACAGGCCGCGGGATTTGTGGCAAAACCGGCGAAATGGTGGTAAGGCCCGCGTCAAAAGCACAGGCAGGACAGACGATGCGGAACTATCTACTGGTTGTGGCGGCCTTGGCCGTGGCAGCTTGCGAACCCAGTGTTCCCGACAGCGGTGCCGGGGCGGCTGACCCGGGCACCGGGGTCGGCTTTGGCAACTATGACGACTATGCGGCTCGCCGCGAGGCGCAGCTGAACGGCGCCACCGGGCCCATCCCCGTGGCGCCGGATGTCCAGTCCGGCCCCATCGACGCGGACGAGGCCCGCGCGGCGGCAGCCGCGCGTCAGGCCAATTCCGGTGTCGATCCGGTCGAGGCCGACCCGTCGAACCCGCCGCCGCAGATCGTGTCGAACGCGCGCGGCATCTCGGGGGAGAACGACTTTACCGCCGTGTCGCGGACCCGCGACATTGACGCCGACGCCCGCCTGATCGAACGCAACCGCGCGCAATACACCGTGGTTCAACCCGAGGCGCTGCCCAAACGCCCCGGCACGGACGCGCCAAATATCGTCGAATACGCCCTGCGCACGACCAACCCGGTCGGCACGGCGCTGTACAAACGGTCGAGCTTCAACGCGCAGGCGCGGTATCAGCGGGCCTGTTCGACCTATACCTCGGCCGACCTCGCGCAGGAGGATTTCCTGCGGATGGGCGGACCGGAGAAGGACCGCAAGGGCATGGATCCGGATGGCGACGGCTTTGCCTGCACCTGGAATCCTGCACCTTTCCGCGCGGTGCGCGGCGGCTGACCCCCGCGGTGACGCTAAGGCCTGAATGGTATCCGTCGCCGAATTTCGGTGAACGTCGCGTTGTCTCCGTGCCGGACATGGTGGTGTTGCACTACACCGCCATGACATCCGCCGAGGCGGCGCGCGACTGGCTGTGCAATCCCGAAAGCGAGGTCTCCTGTCACTATGTCCTCGCCGAGGACGGGTGTTGCTGGCAGTTGGTCCGAGAGGACGATCGCGCCTGGCACGCCGGACGCGGGTGCTGGGGGGACGTGGCGGATGTGAACTCGCATTCCATCGGGATCGAACTGGCAAACACCGGCTTTCATCCATTCCCCGAGCCGCAGATGGCGGCGCTGGAGGACGTGCTGCGCGGCATCTGTTCCCGCTGGTCTGTGCCACCGGAACGCGTCGTGGGCCATTCCGACACCGCGCTTGGCCGCAAGACCGACCCCGGCGGGCGGTTCGACTGGCGCCGCCTGGCGCTGAATGGATTGGCGATCTGGCCCGAGAAATGCGAAGTGGACCGGGATGAGGCGCAGTTCTGGCGTGACTGCCGGACCTTTGGCTACGAGGTGACGCCGGAGACACGCGACGCCGTGCTGGCTGCGGTGCGGATGCGTTTTCGCCCCTGGGCGGAGGGCGCACTCGACGGTGCGGATTGCGCGATCATGGCGGACCTTGCGCGACGGTTCCCCTGCCGGGACGCCTGACCTGAATGCCGAAATGAGCGCGTCCGCGCGCTTTTTTCCGCGTTTGGCCTGATGACGCGATTGCCGGATCGTTCGCCTGTGGCGCGGCGGTCCGGATCTTCAGAATCCACCAGAACGAAGACCGGCGCGGTCAGTCCAGCCGATAAGGCAGCACGTCGCGGTGGTTGGGCGTGGTGGTCAGGCGCTTTTCCAGCGGTGGAACAGAGCGTTGGTGGCAATGGGTGCGCTCGCAGATCCGGCAGCTGATCCCGATCGGTTCAAAGGCGCTGGGGCGGGTGAAATCCATGTCGTCGGCATAGACGAGGGCCGCCGCGTGGCGCACCTCGCAGCCGATGGAAATGGCGTAGCGGCGGACCGGCGCGCCGAAGTGACCGCCGGTTTTCGAAACATCCACCGCAAGGCTGATGTAGCGCACCCCGTCCGGGGTTTCCGCCAGCTGGCGCAGGAAACGGCCGGGCGTTTCAAAGGCGCGGTGCACGTTCCAGAGCGGGCAGGCGCCGCCGAAACGGGCGAATTGCAGCCGGGTGGCCGAGTGCCGCTTGGTGATCGTGCCTGCCTGGTCCACCCGGACAAAGAAGAAGGGCACGCCCTTGGCGCCGGGCCGTTGCAGCGTCGAGAGCCGGTGCGCGACCTGCTCGATCGAAGCACCGAAGCGCGCCGCCAGCAGTTCCAGGTCGTGCCGGGTTTCCTGTGCCGCCGAGAGGAAGGCCTTGTAGGGCATCATCGCGGCGCCGGCGAAATAGTTTGCCAGTCCCAGCTTGGCGATGGCGCGGGCCTCGTCGCTCTGGAAGCGGGCAAGGTCCAGCGTCGCCTCCAGCAGCTGGTTCTGCCGCAACAGCGCCACCTGGACCAGGAGCTGGAAGGTCTGGGTTTCCACCGGCAGCAGCGAGGACAGGACCAGTTCCTGGCGGTCTTCGTCGAAGGCGCGCATCGGCGCGCCCTGCGACTGCCGCACCGTGATGCCGCGCGATTCCAGCCGCTCGATCGCGGCGGCGCGCATGTCCGTCTCGTTGCCGTGCAGCTTGGCGAAATGTTCCGCCGCGCGGTCCACCGCGTCGATGTAGTTGTCGCAGTAGTGGAAGAAATCGCGTACCTCTTCCCAGGGGCTGGGTTGCAGCTGGGCGCCCTCGCGTCCCAGCGCCTCGTCCAGCGAGGCGAGGCGTTCATGGGTTTGGCGGTAGGCCCGGTGCAGGGCCAGGAAGGCCCGCGCCAGCACTGGCGCGTTGGAGGCGGTCAGGCGCAGATCGGCCAACTGGGGGCTGTGTTCGCCGAAGATCGGATCGGCCAGGGCCTCGCGCATGTCGGTGACCAGCCGTTCGGCGTCGCCCTGGCCCAACTCGGTCACGTCAAAACCGAACTCCTGCGCCAGGGCCAACACCACGGTGGTGCTGACCGGCCGGTTGTTGTTCTCCATCTGGTTCAGGTAGGGCAGGGAGATGCCGAGCTTGGCGGCAAAATCCTTTTGCGTCAGGTTCAGGCGTGTGCGGATGTCGCGCAGCTTGGCGCCCGCATAGAGTTTTTGGGTGGCCATATTTGCATCTTTGCCAATGAGTCGCGCAAAGATGCAAACTTTGTCAGGCCACGTCCAGCCCCCCGACGCTCTTTGCGCGGCGGATCACCAATATGGCGGCCACGACAGAGGCCGCGCCCGACCCGAACATGATCCAGAGAAGCGGCCAGACGCCCGCATCCTCGGTCAGCAGGATCCCGGCAAGCTGCGAGAGGGCCGCGCCGCCGCCCAGCATGATGGCGCCCGACAGGCCCGAGGCGGTGCCTGCCAGATGCGGGCGGACCGACAGCGCGCCGGCGGTGGCGTTGGGGATCGTCAACCCGTTGCCCAGTCCGACCAGCGTCATGAAGCCGAAGAAGGTGAAGGCATTGCCAAGGCCGAAGGCGAAGAGCATCAGCGACAGGCCGACACCGCTGGCGACGGTCAACCCGCCCCAGAGCACCATCGTGTTCACTCCGAACCGGGCGGAGAAACGCCCGGACAAGCCGTTGCCAAGGGCGTAGCCGATCGCCGGGGCGCCAAAGAGCAGGCCCAGGAGGCTGGCCGAGAGGCCAAAGACCTCGATCCCGACGAAGGAGGCGCCGCCGACATAGGAAAAGAAGGCGCCCGAGGAGAAAGCGCAGGCCAGGGCATAACCCCAGAAACGCGGGCTGCGGAAGAGTTCGGGATATTCCCGGAACTGCTGCGCCAGGCTCAGCCCGCTGCTGGCCTTGGTCTCGCCCAGGTCCTTGTGGCAGAGCCAGTAGAGCAGCACGCCCAGAACCAGCATCAGCCAGAAGTTGGAATGCCAGCCGAAGGTTTCCGCCAGCAGGCCGCCCAGCACCGGCGCCAGCATCGGCACCAGCGACATGCCCATCGTGACGTAGCCGATCATCGAGGCGGCCTCGTCCGGCGGGTAGAGGTCGCGCACGACCGCGCGGCTGAGGACCATCGTCACCACGATGGTGGTCTGCAGCATGCGGAAGATCAGGAAGACCGTGATGTTCGTCGCCATCAGACAGCCGATCGTGGCCAGGATGAACAGGGCGATGCCGCCCATGATTACCGGGCGGCGGCCCAGCTTGTCCGAGATCGGCCCGATAAAGAGTTGCAGCACCGCGTTGCCGGCCAGGTAGCCGGTGACCGAGGCCTGCATCAGCGCGTAATCCACCGCGTACCAGTCCGCCATGATCTGCAGGGCCGGCACGAAGATATTCATCGCCAGCGCGGACATGCCGGCCATCAGGACAAGTGTTGCGATATGTGGCGGGGTGCTTCGGTCGAGAAAGCGCGCCGGAGAATTCGGGCTCATGCGGAAAGGGGGTAGGGCGCACCGTGAGAAATGTCCATACATTACATGCCATCAGCATGTAATTTTCATATTTGCATTATGCGATGGTCGATATTTCCCGGCTTTGCAAATTTGCGAGGAAATCCTTGAGGCGCCGGGATTCCCCTGTATTTTCGCGCCAAAGCGAAAGGGGCCGCCAGATGAAAGACATTATCCAGGAACTGCACGACCGCCGTGAGAACGCCCGCCTGGGCGGGGGGCAGAAACGCATCGACGCGCAGCACGCCAAGGGCAAGCTGACCGCGCGCGAACGGATCGAGCTTTTGGTCGATGAGGGCAGCTTCGAGGAATACGATACCTTCGTGGCCCATCGCTGTACCGATTTCGGGATGGAAAAGAACCGCCCCTACGGTGACGGCGTCGTGACCGGCGTGGGCACGATCAACGGCCGCATGGTCTATGTCTTCAGCCAGGATTTCACCGTGTTGGGCGGATCGGTCTCGGCCACCCACGCCCAGAAGATCTGCAAGATCATGGATATGGCGGTACAGAATGGCGCCCCCGTGATCGGCCTGAACGATTCGGGCGGCGCCCGGATCCAGGAAGGTGTCGACAGCCTGGCCGGCTATGCCGAGATCTTTCAGCGCAACATCGAGGCCTCCGGCGTCATTCCGCAGATCAGCGTCATCATGGGCCCCTGTGCCGGTGGCGCCGTCTATTCCCCGGCCATGACCGACTTCATCTTCATGGTGAAGGACACGTCCTACATGTTCGTGACCGGGCCCGACGTGGTCAAGACCGTGACGAACGAGGTTGTCACCGCCGAGGAACTGGGCGGCGCATCGACCCACACCAAGAAATCCTCCGTCGCCGACGGCGCCTTTGAAAACGACGTCGAAGCTCTCGCCGAGGTGCGCCGGCTGGTCGACTTCCTGCCCAAGTCCAACCGCGAAAAGCCCCCGGTCCGTCCCTTCTTCGACGACGTCGACCGGATCGAACCCAGCCTCGACACGCTGATCCCCGACAATCCGAACATGCCCTACGACATGAAGGAACTGATCCTGAAGGTCGCGGACGAAGGCGATTTCTACGAGATCCAGGCTGATCACGCGGGCAACATCATCACCGGCTTCATCCGGCTCGAAGGGCAGACTGTGGGCGTGGTGGCGAACCAGCCGATGGTGCTGGCGGGCGTTCTGGACATCGACAGCTCGAAAAAGGCGGCGCGGTTCGTGCGCTTCTGCGACTGTTTCGAAATCCCGATCCTGACGCTGGTGGACGTGCCCGGCTTCCTGCCCGGCACCAGCCAGGAATACAATGGCGTGATCAAGCACGGTGCCAAGCTGCTCTTTGCCTATGGCGAGGCGACGGTGCCGATGGTCACAGTCATCACCCGCAAGGCCTATGGCGGTGCCTATGACGTGATGGCGTCGAAA
Source organism: Mameliella sp. MMSF_3455 (assembly GCF_030733205.1). Lineage (GTDB taxonomy): Bacteria > Pseudomonadota > Alphaproteobacteria > Rhodobacterales > Rhodobacteraceae > Antarctobacter. Next base: position 34,438 of record NZ_JASHJL010000035.1, on the reverse strand, counting down.
CACCTGCGCGCTGACATCAACTATGCCTGGCCCACGGCGCAGATCGCCGTCATGGGGGCCAAGGGCGCGGCAGAGATCATCTTTCGCGCGGATCTCGACGATGCCGACAAGATCGCCGGCCACGCGGCGGAATACGAAGACCGTTTCGCCAATCCCTTCATCGCCGCCGAACGTGGTTTCATCGACGAGGTGATCCAGCCTCGGTCGACCCGGCGGCGCGTGGCGCGGGCCTTTGCCATGCTGCGCGACAAGAAACGCGAGATGCCCTGGAAAAAGCACAACAACATCCCGCTTTGACGGCCGGAGACCCGCGCATGATCCCCGCTCCGGAACGGGCGCCGCAGGTCGCGCTAGCCTTCGTCAAGACGGCGCGCGACGTCTACGGGCGTGACATGGATTTCAGCCTCGACAGTCTCGAACTCGTCGAGGAGATCCTGGACGACCTCGCCCAGGGCGAGGGCGGCGGATCGGGGTTCCGGCTGCTGTTGCAGGCGGCCGCCTGCTATGTCGGCGAGGTGATCATCCGTGCCGGGGCCGGGGGCTGGGTCGCGGGTGCGCGGGGAGAGCCGCTGACCCTGCGCGAAGGCGGGCTGAGCGCGGTGCCTTACAACAAGGTGATGAAGCGCCTGGAAGGCGGGTCCGAAGAGGCGCTGCGCCCCTATGCGATGATCTTCATCGAGCGGGCGGAACAGGAACGGGCGCAGGCCGCCGCGCTTGCGGCGCAATCGCGCGGGCTAATGGCCCGGCTGCGGAAATGGGTGAGGGCATGAAACGCGACGCATGGCATATCCGGGACGAACCGGGGCACTACGTCCTGGCGCGGCACTGGCCGCCACGGTTCGATGTCTCGGCGGTCGGCGACTTTCCGCCGGTACGCCCCTCGCGGCTGGCGCGCCATATCCGGCAGGACCTCTGGCGCGCACTTCAGGGGTTGCGCGGTTTTTCTCCGGTGATACAGGTTGACGCAACGGAAGACGGCTTGACCGTACGTGCCGGGGGGCGCCTGCAAGGGCGCGCGCCACAGGGCACGGAAAACCGCATCCGTGACCTGCTCGACAGCCCGGCGCATCGCGCCCGCTGGCTGCGTTGGGCAGCGGAGGGCCGCCGATGATCCGGTCCAGAGTTAGCGCCCCGGGTGTGCCCGGGGCTTTGGCGGCCCCGGTGGGAGGAGCCGCGAGCATCGCTCGCAGGTGCCGGGGCTGCCGTCCGTTTTTCGCACAGATCCTGACGCTGTTGGCCCTTGGCGGGCCGCTGCACGCGCAGGACGAAACGGTTCCAGTCCTTCGGGACATCCTGCCGACCTCGGGGCTGGAATTCACCTATCACGACGTCGTCGCCGAACCGCCGCTCTGGCGCGTCCGCTACGTCGTACCGGCGTTGGACAGCGCCGAACTGTCCTTCGAGGAAGTGGCGGGCGATATCGAGCTCTTGTGCACCCAGGACGCGCTGCGCCGGGTGATAGAGGCAGGTGGCGAACCGGCCACCATCGTGATCACGCTGATGTCCGAGCCGGTCGATTTCGGGGTCATGACCCCCGATGTAACGCAGTTTTTCGAGAGTTTCTTTATCCAAAGCGACCTCTGCATCTGGGAGGCTTTCTGATGGCTCCACAATATCTTGCGATACGACTCTCATGTGGACAACTTTATGAGGCTTCTGAGTCACAACCTGATTCGTTGCCCGGGGGTGCGTATCTTTTTTCCCGGCACTCGGGTAGTGTCCGGGGTGATTGCACCCAAGCAATCAAAACCTCTGAACGGGGACAGGCAGGGCGCTTGCGCGCTGAATGTTTCGTTGCACTAGACAGGAGTAGAAGATGTCCAAGAGCATCAAGCTGCTTGCCATGTTTGCTGTCATCGCCGGCGTTTCCGCCTGCGCGCAGCAAGAAGAAGAAGAGTACATCGTGGTCGATCCCGAGCCCATCTCGGTCGAGCCGGTCTACACGGGCAAGTACAAGTAAGAACCTATCGGGGCGGGCGCGCGCGTCCGTCCCGCCTTTCCGCCGGTTCGGGGCAGCAGGCGGAGAACGGACGAGCAATGCCATCGTTGCGCGCCATCATGGCGCGCGATCAACCGCTGTGCCGTCTTCCTCGTTCGGGGAGGCGGGCACATGCTGAAGCACCGCGGGTTCCCGGGCCGTCTGACCGGCACCGATTTCCAGTTCACGATCCGCCGCGCCAACCCCAAGGGCGTCACGCCGATCACTCGCCGAGAGCGCTACCGCGACCGCCGGCCTGCCGACCGTCGCGCCGATACCGCGTTCATGGCCGCGCTCTGGCGGCATTTCGGGGATGAACCCTTTGAGCGGGGCAACCTCGACGCGGGCCGCCTGTCCTGGCTCTTTGGCCGCGAGGTCCTGCCCTACGACGATCCCTTCGACCCGGAGAGCTACGACGCGCTCCTGGTCATCGACGAGACCGCCGCAAGGGCGGCCTTCCCGGAGGCCTTCGATCCGTCGGAGGACTGGGAATGACCTTGGGCGCTTTCTTGCCAATCCACCGCCGGATTGCGCGGGCGATTGCCGATGGAAATTTTGCACGCAATGCGGGCTTTGCAGATCGTGGCGTTTCTGTAAGCGTGATCACGGGTCGCGGCGAAGGTCTCATTTCGTCCCTACGTCCCCGCGAAACCCAACCCCCCTCGGGGCGGTCAGGTCAGTCCCCGGCCCGACCGCCCCAATTCTGTCGTCCCCACAAGAAAATCGCTCTTGGTCAAGGGGTTGGCGGATATTCGCGCCCTGCGGGTGACGTCGGGACAAGAGGCTGGATTTTCTCTGCGACATGGTGTTCCCTTTCCCACGAGCAGTCGCAGAACGATGAGGAGAACCTCACATGCACGGAAGGGACACCAACACGCTCCGCACATCCTTGGCGCTGGTCGCGCTGGTCGCGCTTGCGGCCTGTGGCGAGAAACTGGGCGAGAAGGGCGAGGACGCCGTGGCGCTTGACGTCAACGTGCTCTCCGGCTCGCAGGTCGGAGTGGCGAACAGTATCAGCTATTGCAGCCGCTACCCCTCACGCTGCTGACCCGGTCTTTCGGCGACTTGTTGCCGGCCTTGCGCCGGTTCTTGCCGCCTGTCGCCATGTGTGCAGGAACCAACTTTCCCACGCCGCGTTGTTGGACAATGATCCCGACGCACTGACATGGGAGAAGGAGTGGTCCTCATGCGTATTCTCACGATTTCCGCGGCACTTGCCGCAACCCTCGGCTTGGCCGCCTGTGAAGGCACGGACATCGAACGCGGCGTCATCGGCGCGGGCATCGGTGCCGCCGGGGCAGCCGCGACGGGCGGCAACGTTGCCGCCGGTGCCGCCGTCGGCGGCGCGGCCGGTGTCGTCTGCGACGACGTCACGCCAGAGGTTTGCCGCAACCGCTGATCCGATCCGCGCGCGCCTGACCGGCGCCGCCACAGATCCATTTCAACGCCGTCCGGGGTCCATGCCCCGGGCGGCGTTTGCATGTTCAGACGCAGCCCCCCTGCGGGCCAAGAAGAAGGGACAGACATGTTCGACAAGATCCTGATCGCGAACCGGGGCGAGATCGCCTGCCGGGTCATCAAGACCGCCCGCAAGATGGGCATCAAGACCGTGGCCGTCTACTCGGATGCCGACAAGAACGCGCTGCACGTCGAAATGGCTGACGAGGCCGTCCACATCGGCCCGCCGCCGGCCAACCAGTCCTATATCGTGATCGACAAGATCATGGGCGCCATCAAGCAGTCGGGCGCTCAGGCGGTCCACCCGGGGTATGGTTTCCTGTCCGAGAACCCGAAATTCGCCGAGGCGCTCGAGGCCGCCGGCGTCGCCTTCATCGGCCCGCCCAAGGGCGCGATCGAGGCGATGGGGGACAAGATCACCTCGAAGAAGATCGCCCAGGAGGCGAAGGTCAACACGGTCCCCGGCTACATGGGGCTGATCGACAACGCCGAGGAAGCGGTGAAGATCTCGAACGAGATCGGCTACCCGGTCATGATCAAGGCCAGCGCCGGCGGCGGTGGCAAGGGCATGCGGATCGCCTGGAACGACGACGAGGCGCGCGAGGGCTTCCAGTCGTCCAAGAACGAGGCGGCCAGCAGCTTTGGCGACGACCGGATCTTCATCGAGAAATTCGTCACGCAGCCGCGCCACATCGAGATCCAGGTGCTGTGTGACGCGCATGGCAACGGCATCTACCTTAACGAACGCGAATGCTCGATCCAGCGCCGCAACCAGAAGGTCGTCGAAGAGGCACCCAGCCCCTTCCTTGACCCCGAAACCCGCAAGGCGATGGGCGAACAGTCGGTCGCGCTGGCCAAGGCCGTGGGCTATGCCAGCGCCGGCACGGTGGAATTCATCGTCGACGGTGACAAGAACTTCTACTTTCTGGAAATGAACACCCGCCTGCAGGTGGAACACCCGGTGACCGAACTGATCACCGGCGTCGACCTGGTGGAACAGATGATCCGCGTGGCCAATGGCGAGCCGTTGTCGATCACCCAGGACGACGTGAAGATCAACGGCTGGGCCATCGAGAACCGCCTGTATGCCGAGGATCCCTATCGCGGCTTCCTGCCCTCCATCGGCCGGCTGACGCGTTACCGCCCGCCCGAGGAAGGCCCGCTGGGCAAGGGCATCGTGCGCAACGATACCGGCGTCTACGAGGGCGGCGAGATCAGCATGTATTACGACCCGATGATCGCCAAGCTCTGCACCTGGGGCGAAACCCGTGACGCGGCCATCGAGACCATGCGCAACGCGCTCGACAGTTTCGAGGTCGAAGGCATCGGCCACAACCTGCCTTTCGTCGCCGCCGTGATGGATCACCCCAAGTTCATCTCGGGGGACATGACCACGGCCTTCATCGCCGAGGAGTACCCCGAAGGCTTCGAAGGCGTGACCCTGGGGGAAGATGAGCTGAAGCGCGTGGCCGCCGCCGCCGCCGCGATGAACCGCGTGGCCGAGATCCGGCGCACCCGCGTCACCGGGCGCCTGGGCAACCACGAACGCCGCGTCGGCAGCGACTGGGTCGTCAGCCTGCAAGGGGTCGATTACGATGTCGTCATCGACGCCGATCCCGATGGCTCGACAGTCAATTTCGCCGATGGGTCAAGCCTGCGGGTCGAGGGGAACTGGACCCCGGGCGACACGCTGGCCCGCATGAAGCTGAACGGCGCGCCGCTGGTGCTGAAGGTCGACAAGGTCACGCATGGCTTCCGCCTGCGCACCCGTGGCGCCGATCTGCGCGTCCACATCCGCTCGCCCCGGCAGGCCGAACTGGCCCGGCTCATGCCCGAGAAACTGCCGCCCGACACCTCCAAGATGCTGCTCTGCCCGATGCCCGGCCTGATCGTGAAGGTCGACGTCGAGGAAGGGCAGGAAGTGCAGGAGGGCCAGGCGCTCTGCACCGTCGAGGCGATGAAGATGGAAAACATCCTGCGGGCCGAGAAAAAGGGCGTGGTGTCCAGGATCAACGCCGGACCGGGCGACAGCCTGGCCGTCGACGACGTCATCATGGAGTTCGAATAAGGCATGTTCCGCCGCGCCCTCCGCATCTGGGTCATGCACAGCCTGGCGTTCGTCGCCGGGCTGGTGGTGTCGGGGGTGGTGGCGGTCGGGCTTTGGTTCGTGGTGCCGACAGAGGGCGGCAACGCGCTGTTTGTCGGCAGTGCGCTTGCGGTCTCCATCGTTTCGGTGGGGACCGGCTATGCCGTCTACCTGGCGCTGGTTGCGGCGCTCCTGGATCTGTTGCCCGGCTGGGGCTTTTACCTGGGCGGACCGCTGGTTGTGCTGGCGATCATGACGCTCGTCTTTTGCGCCGTCTATTTCCGTATACTGGCCGCCGGGGCCGGCAGCCTGCTTGGCTATGGTCTGATGTACGGGATCGGTGGCGTTGCCCTGCAGCTGAGCCAGCGAGGCGACGCGCCGCAGGCGGAAACGGGGGGCGGCGCATGAACCGGCTCTCGGCAACGGATCCTAAACGCCTTGGCGCTAGCCTGCCCGCAACTTATGGGGGCAAAGGGGCAGGGCGGTCCGGTGCGGTTTCTTCGGCAGATGGTGGGACTTGCGGCCCTCGCGGCACTGCTGACGGGCTGTTTTCGCCTCGATACCGAAGAGGCGGTGCGCGCGCAGCTTGGCGGCTGGGTCTTCCTGGCGCAGACGCGGGTCTTTACCTCGCGCGGGACCTGCACGGCGGCGATCTTCGATACGATTTCGGGAGATCTGCGCGCCTCCGGCCCCTTGCGGCGGGTCGGGGACCTGCGCGCCGGTCAGCACCTGCTGTCACAGGGTCGCGCGGTGGCCTTCGAGATCCCCGGCATGACCCCCAACATGGTGTCCGAGGCGCTGATGTCGGTCAATCTCTCCGAGGGGCTCGGCCTGATCTCCAGCTTTGTCGGCCCGGCCCGCGCCTGCATGGACCCGAGTTTTCAGGCCGATGTCTACCTGGCGCTGATGTCGGACGAGACGGTAATGATCTACGATCCCGCCACCAACGCGCTGGTGCTGCTGCACCGTCCGTCGCAGATCGCCTTTTTCCTGCGCGGCAACGTCTGAACCGCGACGCGGCCTACCTGTCGCGCGCCTCCTGCTGGCGCAGGGGCAGCTTGTCGATCGAGCGTGAGATCTCGCGCACCGACCAGGGGCCGGGCTTGCGGGTCACGATGCTGCCGTCCTTGGCCAGGATCGCCAGCATGAAGCCGCGCGGGCGCAGCTTTTGCCGGGTCGAACTGCGCGCTCCGGGATCGGTATCGGTGATCACAACCACGTCGCGCTCTTCCAGCGCGTCCAGACGTTCGGTGATCAGGTTCATCTGCTCGACGTACCGCGGATCGGCAGGGCTGTCGGCAAAGACGACGACGGGCCGCTTGATCCACAGCCAATCCTCCAGCGAGGTTTCGGCGGCGGGGCGGATCATCTCGAAGTCATCCGTGGTCTCGGCCCCCTGGGCGGCCGAGGTACTGGCAAAGGCGCCCATCAGGGCAGCGGCGATCAGTCGGGTCAATCCATGCATGTCCCAAGATATAAGCGCGGACCGGCGGGCTGCACAGCTTTCCTGCGCCAGTGCCCGGAAAAATTTTATCTTTAACGGCTTCCTCACCCGCCCCGATGCAGGTTCGGGCCCGTTCCAGGACCCCGGCGCAGCCCGCGCCGCGGGGTCGCGACCGGGGAGCATTGCCTGATGGACATCATCCTGCACGCCGGTGCCCATCGCACCGCCACCACCAGTTTCCAGGCCTACCTGCGCGCGCATGGGGCCGCGCTCAAACCGCGCGGCATCGGCTTCTGGGGGCCGCGCCGGACCCGCAACGGCCTGCTCTACGACGTGGTCGAACGGCCCGGGTCGCCCGGGGCCGCCCGCCGCGCCGCCGGACGCCTGGGCGTGAACCTGGAAAAATCACGGGGTCTCGGCTTGCGCCACCTGGTCATCACCGATGAGAACATGATCGGCACCGCGCGCAACTGCCTGCGGCAGCAGGCGCTTTACCCTGCGATCGGCGAACGGATGGCGCGTCTTTCCTCGGCGGCCGGGGGCGCGGTCCAGATCACCCTGCAGATCCGCTCGCTGGATCACTGGTGGGCCTCGGTGGTGGCCTATCTGGTGCCGCGCGGGCAGTCGCGCCCGGCGCCGGATGCGATTGCCGCGCTGGCGCAGGGCCCGCGCAGTTGGCGCGCGGTCATCACCGATCTGGCCTGCGCCTGTCCCGATGCCCGGATCCAGGTCACGCCCTTCGAATGTTTCGCAGACCGTCCCGACCTGCTGTTGCAGGTCATGACCGGCGAAGCGGACCCGCCGCCGGCGGAAACCGGGCGGTTCCTGGAAAACCGCCGTCCCGACACCACCGCCCTGCAGGCGGCGCTCGAGGCGCGCGGCGAGGATACGGGCGGCCTGCAGGAGGCCCCTGTGCCGACACGCTGGTCGCCCTTCGACGAGGTTCAATCGGCGCGCCTGCGCCAAGCCTACGAACAGGACCTGGCCTGGCTGCGCGCGGGCGCCGACGGGCTGGCCACACTGACAGAGACCCCGCAGCCGTCAACCGGGACAGAGATCCGGACCCGGCTGCCATACGATTTGAAGAGAGGACAAGAGGATGACGGATCTGCCCGAAAGCTGGCGCGAGACGGCTGAAAAGGAACTGCGGGGCCGCCCGCTGGACGACCTGACCTGGAACACGCTCGAAGGCATCGCGGTCAAGCCGCTCTATACCGCCGAGGACATCGAGGGGCTGCCCCACATGGGCACCCTGCCGGGGGCAGAGCCCTTTACCCGCGGCGTCAAGGCGACCATGTACGCCGGCCGCCCCTGGACGATCCGGCAATATGCCGGCTTTTCGACCGCAGAGGAATCCAACGCCTTCTACCGCCGCGGCCTGGCCGCCGGTCAGCAGGGGGTTTCGGTCGCCTTCGACCTGGCCACGCACCGCGGCTATGACAGCGACCACCCGCGCGTTGTCGGTGACGTGGGCAAGGCCGGGGTCGCCATCGACAGCGTCGAGGACATGAAGATCCTCTTCGACGGCATCCCGCTGGACAAGGTTTCCGTCTCGATGACCATGAACGGCGCGGTGATCCCGGTGCTGGCCAGCTTCATCGTGACGGGCGAGGAACAGGGCCACGACAAGTCGGTGCTGTCCGGGACCATCCAGAACGACATCCTCAAGGAGTTCATGGTCCGCAATACCTACATCTACCCGCCCGCGCCCTCGATGCGGATCATCTCGGACATCATCGAATACACGTCGAACGAGATGCCGCGCTTCAACTCGATCTCGATCTCCGGCTACCACATGCAGGAGGCGGGCGCGAACCTGGTGCAGGAGCTGGCCTTCACCCTGGCCGACGGCAAGGAATACGTGAAGACCGCCATGGAGGCGGGTATGGACATCGACAAGTTCGCCGGGCGGCTGTCGTTCTTCTTTGCCATCGGCAAGAACTTTTTCATGGAGGTGGCCAAGCTGCGCGCGGCGCGGATGTTGTGGCACCGGATCATGACGGAACTGGGCGCGCAGAACCCCCGGTCGAAGATGCTGCGCACCCATTGCCAGACCTCGGGCGTCAGCCTGGCCGAACAGGACCCTTACAACAACGTCATCCGCACGGCCTACGAGGCGATGTCGGCGGTCCTTGGCGGCACCCAGTCGCTGCACACGAACGCGCTGGACGAGGCCATCGCCCTGCCCACGGATTTCAGCGCGCGCATCGCCCGCAACACCCAGCTTGTGTTGCAGGAGGAAACCGGGGTCACCAAGGTGGTCGACCCGCTGGCCGGTTCCTACTACGTCGAGAAGCTGACCCATGACCTTGCCGAGGAAGCCTGGAACCTGATCAAGGAAGTCGACGAGATGGGCGGCATGACCCGCGCCGTCGAGAGCGGCATGCCCAAGCTGCGGATCGAGGAGACCGCCGCCCGCCGCCAGGCCGACATCGACCGTGGCGACGACGTGATCGTCGGGGTGAACAAGTACCGGCTGAAGAAGGAAGAGGACCTCGATATCCTCGACATCGACAACCAGAAGGTGCGCGAAAGCCAGGTGGCGCGCCTGGAAAAGATCCGGGCCAGCCGCGACGAGGCGGCCTGCCAGGCGGCGCTGGACGAGTTGACGCGCCGGGCGAAAGAAGGGGGGAACCTACTGGACGCGGCGGTCGAAGCGGCCCGCGCGCGCGCCTCTGTCGGAGAGATCAGCATGGCAATGGAAAAGGAATTCGGCCGTCACCGCGCCGAGGTCAAGACACTGGCGGGCGTCTACGGTGCCGCCTACGAGGGCGACGAGGGCTTTGCCGCCATTCAGAAATCGGTCGAGGATTTCGCCGAGGCCGAGGGACGCCGTCCGCGCATGCTGGTGGTCAAGATGGGCCAGGACGGCCATGACAGGGGCGCCAAGGTGATCGCCACCGCCTTTGCCGACATCGGCTTCGACGTGGACGTGGGCCCGCTGTTCCAGACGCCAGAAGAGGCCGCGCAGGACGCGATCGACAACGACGTGCACGTGATCGGCATTTCCAGCCAGGCGGCGGGTCACAAGACCCTGGCGCCGCAACTGGTCAAGGAACTGCAGGCACAGGGCGCCGGGGATATCATCGTGATCTGCGGCGGGGTCATCCCGCAGCAGGATTACGAGTTCCTGTACAACGCCGGCGTGAAGGCGATCTTTGGTCCGGGGACCAATATCCCCGAGGCGGCGCAGGACATCCTGCGGCTGATCCGCGACGCCCGCGCCGACGCGGCCTGAGACGGGTTTCGGCCCGCTGACGCGGGCCGATCCCCCCCCGCGGCGGGGCCTGCGGCCCCGTTTTGGAGTATTTTCAGAGAGAAGAAGCAGGGCGGGCGCTCGGGCATGGCAACGCGGGGAGAGAGCAAACCGCGGCCCTGTTCATCCCGGCGATGCGGGGCTATCGTCGCCGCCGCATCTGAATGAAAGGGTCTCTGCGATGATGGAACTCGATCATGTGGCCGTTGCGGGCACGGACCTGGCGGCGGCGGTGGCCTGTTGCGAGGCGGCCCTGGGCGTTCCGATGGGGCCGGGCGGGCGGCACGCGCGTTATGGCACTCACAACCGGCTGATCGGCCTTGCGCCGCACCTGTACCTCGAGGCGATCGCCATCGACCCCGATGCCCCGCCGCCGCCGGATGCGCGCTGGTTCGGGCTGGATGATTTCAGCGGGCCGGCGCGGCTGGACAAGTGGATCTGCCGGGTGCCGGACATCGACGCCGCCATCACCGCCCTGCCGATGGCCGGGCGCCGGGTGGACCTGGAGCGCGACGGGTTGCGCTGGTCGATGGCAGTGCCGGAAGACGGCAGGCTGCCCTTCGACGGGCTGTTCCCGGCGCTGATCCAATGGCATGTGCCGACCCCGCCCGGGCAGAGCCTGCCGCCATCGGGGCTGGTGCTGGACCGCCTGATCGTGGCCCATCCGGCAGCCGCCGATTTGCAGGCGCTGCTGGCACCGCATTTGCGGGCGTCGCTTGTGCGTTTTGAACCTGCCGACAGGCCACGGCTTGCGGCGGAGTTGACCGGCCCGCAGGGCGCTTTGCGTCTCTGACCCGCGACGGGTTTTCGCAGGTGCAGAATTTTCGCTGATCCGCCCCTGACAGCGCCCGCATGACCGCGTAGACTTGCCCCCATGTCGATCTGGACACGCATATCCCGGGCCTTGCAGGCCCTGACCTCGGGCGAGGGGCTGGCCGCGGTGTTTGACCGGCTGCGCACGCCCCCCGAGCGCAGCGTGGCCTTTACCATCGCCGTGATCGCGCTTTCGGCCAAGATGGCCAAGGCAGACGGGCTGGTGACCCGCGACGAGGTGACGGCCTTTCGCGAGGTGTTCCACATCGCGCGCGAGGACGAACCCGGGGCGGCGCGGGTCTTCAACCTCGCCCGGCAGGACGTGGCGGGATACGAGGATTACGCCCGCCGCATCGCCGCCATGTTCGGGCAGGGCACCGGCACGCTTTGCGACCTGATGGAGGGGCTGTTCCACATCGCGCTGGCCGATGGCACCTATCACCCGGCGGAGGATGCCTTTCTGGCCGAAGTCGCGGCGATCTTCGGCATGGACGAAGACCAGTTCCGCACCCTGCGCAGCCGTTTCGTGCCCGATGCGGCGCCCGATCCCTACACGGTGCTGGGGGTCAGCCCGGAGATGCCGCTGGACCAGATCCGCAAGACCTGGCGAAAGCTGGTCCGCGAAAGCCACCCGGACGCGATGATCGCGCGCGGCGTGCCCGAGGAGGCGGTCAAGATCGCCGAGAAACGGCTGATCGACATCAACCGCGCCTGGGAAGAGATTTCCGCGCGCGAAACCGCCTGACGGGCCATGCGCCTGGCCAGCTACAACGTCGAATGGTTCGACTCGTTGTTCGACGACAAGGGCCGCCCGCTGATCGACAATGAGTTGGGCGGGCGTCATCGCATCGCCCGGGGCGACCAGCTGGAGGCGCTGGGATATGTCTTTCGGCGGATGGAGGCGGATGCGATCATGGTGATCGAGGCGCCCGACACCAATCGCCGCCGGTCCACCACCCGCGCGCTGGCCAATTTCGCCGAGGCCGCAGGGCTGCGCACGCGCGAGGTGGCCACCGGATTCGTCAACAACACCCAGCAGGAAATCGCGCTGCTCTATGATGCGGACAAGATGCGCGTGCGTCATGATCCGCAGAGCAGCAAGGCGGCGCCGCGCTTTGATACCGAGTTCGAGATCGACCTCGACATCGACGCCCGTGCAGACCGCGTCGCCTTTTCCAAGCCGCCGCTGGAACTGGCGGTCGAAACCGTCTCGGGGCACCGTCTGCGCCTGATCGGTGCGCATCTGAAATCCAAGGCGCCGCACGGGGCGAAAGGCCACGAAGAGGTCATGAGACTGGCGATTGCCAACCGGCGCAAGCAACTGGCCCAGGCGGTGTGGCTGCGCCGGCGGGTGGCGGCGCACCTCGAGGCGGGCGAGGACCTGGTGCTGATGGGGGATCTGAACGACGGCCCCGGCCTCGACAGCTACGAGGGGCTGTTCGGGCGCAGCTCTGTCGAGATCATCCTGGGGGATGGCGACGGCGAAGAGCTGCATCTTTATGACCCGCATGCGGCCGAGGCGCTGCAGCGGCGGCTGGGCGCGCAGCCCACCACCGCCCGTTTTTTCCTCTATGACGAAAAACGCTATTTGCAGGCGCTGCTGGACTACGTCATGATCTCGCCCGGGCTTCAGGCACGCAACCCGCGCTGGCGCATCTGGCATCCCTTCGACGATGCGGAATGCTGGCAGGACGAGGCCCTGCGCGCCTCGCTTCTGGTCGCCTCGGACCATTTTCCCGTCACGCTGGACATCGATCTCTGAACTCTTCCCAGCGCCTTTTGCGGTGCCTATATCTGTGGGCATGAAACAGTTTGCCATGCCCGCCCTCGTCCTGACCCTTGTCGCCGCGCCCTTGGCCGCCGAGGAGGAGCCCGACGGTCTGAACCTGATGGAAGAGGGGGCCAAGCTCTTTCTGCGCGGCTTGATGACAGAGATGGAACCGGCGCTGGAGGAGATGGACAAGACCCTGCGCGAGATGCAGCCCATGATGCGGGATTTCGCCGCCGAGATGGGCCCCGCCCTGGGCGAGATCCTCGACAAGGTCGAGGACTGGACGCTTTATCACCCGCCCGAGATGCTGGAGAACGGCGATATCATCATCCGCCGCCGCGTCCCGCTCGAGCCTGAGGCGCCCGACCTGCCGGATCCCGGGGGCGCGCCGGACGCGGAAATCGACCTGTAGTTTCGCCGGAGCGGGACCGTCTCAGCCGACGATGATTTCCCGGCTGTTCGCCCCCAGGGCATCGGCAAGCGATTTCAGCCGCGCCTCGCCGACTTCACCGTAGAGCGGGGCAATGGTGCCATCGAGGTGCAGTTCCAGGGCCTTGGTGTCCGGGTCCCATGCCAGCCGCGGGCCGGTACCATCCGACTTCAGCGTCCAGAGCATCGCGCCGAACCGCAGCGCCTTGCCCAGCACCTCGGCTTCGCGCTGGTGTTTTTCGTCCAGCAGGGCAAAGAGATCCTCGAACCGCGTGCCCTCGCGCTTGTTGCGATAACGGTGCATCAGCGCCATCCCCAAATAGACCCGTTCCCAGTGCTTCAGCCCGCCCAGGTTGGCACGGGTGGCATTGTCGAAACAGACCTCGGCGCGGTAGTCGGGATGCGCGCGCCAGCTGACGTCATGCAACAGGCAGGCGGCATGGATCAGCCGCCGCCGCGAGGTGCTGGCCTCGGGGAAGAGCGACAGCACGAATTCATATAGCGCGGCGCCGAACCCGGGCATGCGCGCATCCTTGGCCTCGGCAAAGCGGCAGGCTTCGATCAGCGGATCGCGGTCGCGCAAGTCCTGCGGCATCTGTTCGTACAGCATGCCTTCGCGGATACCGTAGCTGGAAATCGCGATGTCCTTGGGCTCGAAACACTCCATCAGGCGCAAGAGGACCTCGCTGGCGAAAGGCACCAGCGCCATCCGCGTGGCCGAGACGCCGCAGGCCTTGCGCAAGCTGTCGTGATCCTCGTTGGCCTCGATGTAGGCCACGGTTTCGCGGACCGAATCCGCGTCCATCCGGTATTCGTGCAGCACCTGCAGCGGATAACCCTGCCGGTGCATGTCGATCCGCGCGATCGCCCGCCAGCTGCCGCCGACAAGGAACAGCCGGTCACGCTGGGTGCCCATGTGTTCGGCAAGGGCCTTGAGCTCGCGCTTGATCTGCTTGTCGCGCGCCTTGCGCCCGCCTTCGATGTCGCGCAGTTTCAGCGGACCCAGCGGCGAGGTCACCCGGCGGCCGACCTCGCCGTCGTGGATTTCCGCCAGTTCCATCGACGAGCCGCCGATATCGCAGACAAGCCCATAGCTGCCGGGCCAGCCCAGCAGCACGCCCTGTGCCGAAAGCCGCGCCTCTTCGGCGCCGTCGATCACCCAGACCCGCAGGCCGGTGGCGGATTCCAGAACCCGGCGGAATTCCTCGCCGTCTTCGGCATCGCGCATGGCGGCGGTGGCGACCACGGTCAGGTCCGGCAGGTCCATGCCATTGGCCAGGGCGCGGAAACGCAGCATGGCGCGCAGCGCGCGTTCGCGTCCCTCGGGGTTCAGGCGGCCGGTTTCGGCCATCCCGGCGCCCAGGCCGCACATGATCTTTTCGTTGTAGAAATAGGCCGGGCTGCGTGCGGCCCCGTCAAAGACCACCAGCCGGACCGAGTTCGAGCCGATGTCGACGACACCCACACGGGACAGGGCCCGTGCCTTCGGATCGTTGAAGAGCGGCCTGCCAAACGGGTCCCAGTGCCCGTGCGTTTCCTCTTGCCCGTCCATCCGAACCCCGCTGTTTCCTGGCGGGGTTATGACCCTATCGAACCCGGGGGGTCAATAAGAAGCACCAGACCGTGGGCAGGGTTGACGCGTGGTTCCCAAGGTCTGGTGCAGGCTGTTTAGCGGAACAGCGACAGCAGGGACTGCGGTGCCCGGTTGGCGATCGACAGGGCCTGCATGGCCAGTTGTTGCTGGACCTGCTGCGCCTGCAACTTGGCGGAAACCTCTTCCAGATCGGCATCCACCAGCGTGCCGATGCCCGATTTCAGCGCATCCGCGAGGCCCGAGACAAAGTCCTTTTGCGTGTCCAGGCGCATCTCGGCGGAACCAAAGGCGGCGGCCGCGTCGATGGAGGTCTGGATCAGGCCTTCGATCTCGGTCAGGGCGCTGTCGACCCCGGCCTGGCTGGTGACGTCGATATTGCCCAGTTCGGCCAGCTTGCCGCCGATGGTGGTGGTGGCATCAGGGTCGTACTGCTGCACCGTGATCGAGAAGTTGTCACCGCCCTGGTCGGCGCCGGTAAAGGTGATCTGGTTGCCGCTGGCGGTCGCGTCGATCGTGCCCTCGTTGCCGGCGCCCAGGTCGTCGCTGACGTATTTGTTGAAAGCGGCGGCCAGACCGGCGGCCACGTCCTCCATCGTGTCGCCGTCACGGGCGACATAGGCGATATCGTTGCGCCCCGACGTGTTGGACGGCCCGTTGCCCGCGGTGGCCGAGATCTCGACCGAGAAGCCGGTGCCGGCGGCAACCGTGGTGGTGGCGGCGGCGCCAAAGGTGGTGGTCCCGGTGGGGGCGGTGGCGTTGCCGGTCATGGTGGCGGCGGTGGCATCGCCGGTGCCGGTGACGTCATTGGCGCCGGCGGCCAGCGCGGTCAGCCCGCTGCCGATGCTGGCCTGCCCCTGGCCCAGGTCCTGCTTGGACACCCGGATGTCGCTGGAGGTCACGCCATCCTGAGACCGGTTGATCGAGGACAGGACGTTGATCCCGCCGGACCCTGCGGTCTGGTCGGTGTTGGTCAGCATCGCCTGGCCGTTGAACTGTGCCGAACTCACGATCGAACTGATCTGGTCGCGCAGGGCGTCGATATCGGTCTGGATCTTGGCCCGGTCGACGTTTTCCTCCTGTGCGGCGACGATCTTGCCTTTCACCTCGGTCAGCAGTTCCGTGACCGTCTCGGCGCCCTGGCGCGCGACGGAAATCGTGGCCTGGCCCAGGCTCAGGCTGTCCGACACCCGCTGAAAGCCCTGGACGTCGGCCTCCATGACCTTGGAAATCGCCCAGACCGCCGCGTTGTCCTGCGAGGACGCGACCTTCTTGCCGGTCGCGATCTGCATCTGCGTATCCGCCATCGAGGCGTTGATCGATTTCAGCGTCTGAAGGGCCGCCGTGGCCCCGGGATTGGAATTGATACTCGACATGAGCTTTCGCCTTTCTCGTCAGAGGGCGCGTTTCGCACCCGGCATTATGACCGCCGTTCTGACGCTGCGGAGGACAAGAGGTCGACCGCGCCACGAAAAGCTCGTGCAGGGAGACTATTGCCCCGACGGTTTTAACCCGCCTTTAACGATTTGCGGCGCTGAAGCGGTCATAGTGGGGCAAGACTATGACGCGGATTGCCTTGGGTTTTTCGAGGTTCAGGGGGTGCCGATTTCGAAACGGCGAAGTTTCCCGCCAACCTCCTTTTCGGCCGGCCGGGGGCTGTCATGGCGCTGCGGCGTTTCACGAGAGAGAGCCATTGAATACCTGTGCGACGCAGGTGTCGGTGGTGTCGGCTATGCGGGACCTTTCGGAATTTCGCTATCGAAGTCCGTTTCCGTGAATTTGTGCCTCACAAGTATCCGTGAAACTCGGGTTCGTGGTCCTGTCGGTCAGACAGCCCATCGACGTAGGTTCGCGGGACGGCTTCCAGTGCTTTCGGTTCAAGGTCCAGGCATTGGACCGAGACCGCGACGAGTTCATCCTTACCGCTCTCGCCCCTGATCCGACCGTGAGTTTTTACGCCACATTTTCGACAGAAGCAGTGGGTGATGATCTCCGCGCCGAAGCGGTATTCCGCTATGTTTTCTGATCCTTCGACAAGCGCGAAGTCCGCGGCTGGAATAGGCGCAATCCATGCGCGGGATTTGGTGCATATCGAACAATTGCAGCGGATCGTGGGCTGATTGAGGTCCAGTTTCGCCGTGAGACGAATGGCACCGCAATGGCATCCGCCAGTTTGAAGAGTGCCGCTCATGGTTCAACCTCCGTCGTTTGCGTGTGGAGCTTGGAGAGCCGATCAAGACATTCCCGCCATCCCTCAACATGTCCATCGCGGGTCGCTTCGTCGGCAAAGCCGAGCTGTTCGAAGATCACGCGTGTGCCTTGGCCGTCTGGCGCGAAGCTCACGCGAATTTCCGTCTCAGGACCGCGCTTGTTTTTTTCGACCCATGCGAAGGTAAATCGAAGCAGCCTCGGCCTCTCGACTTCAAGCATCGTGCCACTCTGGGAAAACACGGTTCCGTCCGGAGCTGTCATAGTAATTGTCCACGCATCACCGGGCTTCAGAGACCATGCCTCAACTGTTGCTTTGAACGGACGGCCCGCATCGTCTTTCGGTCCCCACCATTGTGCTACCTCGTCGGGATGCGTCCAAAGATCGAAACACGTCTCAAGTGACTGGTTGATATGGCGTTCGAGTCTAAGGTCAGCGGTCATCTGTTGTACCTTTCTGTTCAGGAAAGTGGCGTTCCGCATGTTCGGCAAAATGATCCAGCGTGCCTTGCCAGAACTGTTCATAGTCCTTCAGCCAATCCGCGATGGTTTTCAGCCCATCCGGGTTCAGGCGACAGGGACGAGTCTGGGCAACGCGCGTGCGGAGAACCAGCCCCGCGCTTTCCAGCACCTTGAGGTGAGAAGAGATCGTTGGTTGCGTGAGGTCGAACTTTTCAACCAGTTGCGAAACTGTGGCCTCGCCTCGTGCCAAGTGGGCGATGATTTCACGCCTTGTCGGATCAGCCAAGGCAGAAAGTGATGCGGTGAGATCAGTCATGTGAATCGATTATCATCTATATAGATGGATGTCAATTTGCTAGACGTGGGCCCGCTTTTGTTTCCCAACAAAGGCGGGCTTTTTGTATCGGGTAGCATCTCGCACTACGGCCTCATATCGGCCAACGGACGTGATGCCGGGTCTCGCCGGCACCACCTTCACACTGCCTGTTCAGACGCTCGTCCCGCACGTCTGATTAAAACGCAAAAGCGCCCCCGTGGGGGCGCTTTCCGTCTTGGAACCAAGGGCAGGTTCAGTCGCTGGTATGGGTCAGCTTGGGCACGTCCGAGGCCCCCGCGGACCCGCGCCCCGAGAGGGAGGGGTTTTCCATGAAGAAACGGTGACAGTTGAAGGCGAATTCGCCCTCGGGCACCGGGTGGCGGGTGAACTTGCCCGACGGCTCCATGATCCAGCTTTGCGCCGTGTCGGCGAGGTTCGCGGCCATGACCTGGCTGACGATCTGTGCCTTGACGGTGGCATTGTGGATCTCGACTCCGGTTTCGACCCTGCGGTTCAGGTTGCGGCCCATCCAGTCGGCGGACGAGATGAAGACCCGCGCCTTCTTGCTGGGCAGGCCCTGGCCGTTGCCGAAACAGGCGATGCGCGAATGCTCCAGGAACCGGCCGACGATGCTCTTGACGCGGATGTTGTCGGACAGGCCCTTGATCCCCGGCCTCAATCCGCAGATCCCCCGGATCACACAGTCGACCTGCACGCCACCCTGGCTGGCGCGGTAGAGCGCGTCGATCATGTCCGGCTCGATCAGAGAGTTCATCTTGATCCAGATCTGCGCCGGTTTGCCCGCCTTGGCGTGCTCGATCTCCTTGTCGATCATCTCGATCATGCCGGATTTCAGCGAATGCGGAGAGATATAGAGGTTCTCCAGCCCGGCGGGCATGGCGTAGCCGCTGAGGTAGTTGAAGATCTTGGCCGCATCGCGCCCCAGCGCCCCGTCGCAGGTAAAGAACGACAGGTCGGTGTAGATCTTGGCGGTGATGGGATGGTAGTTGCCGGTCCCCCAGTGGGTATAGGTCACCAGACGGTCGCCCTCGCGCCGCACGACCTGGGAAATCTTGGCGTGGGTCTTCCAGTCGAGGAAGCCATAGACCACATGCGCGCCGGACCGTTCCAGCCGTCGCGACTGGCGGATGTTGGCCGCCTCGTCGAACCGGGCCTTCAGTTCCACCAGCGCGGTCACCGACTTGCCGTCTTCCGCCGCCTCGCAGAGTGCCTCGACGATGGGAGAGTTCTTGGACGTCCGGTAGAGCGTCTGCTTGATCGCCACCACGTCCGGATCCAGCGCCGCCTGCTTGAGGAACCGCACCACCATGTCGAAGGTCTCGTAGGGGTGATGCAGCAGCATGTCCTTCTGCTTGATCGCCTCGAACATGTTGCCGTCATGATCCTGCACCCGTTCGGGCACGCGCGGGGTGAAGGAGGGCCAGAGCAGGTCGGGGCGGGCGTCGATCACCAGTTCCTTGGTGTCGGCCACGCCGACCATGCCTTCCAGCTCGATCACTTCATCGGGGCGGACGTGCAGTTCGTCCATGACGATCTTGCGCAGTGCCTCTGGGGCGCCCTGGGTGATG
Source organism: Mameliella sp. MMSF_3455 (assembly GCF_030733205.1). Taxonomy (GTDB): domain Bacteria; phylum Pseudomonadota; class Alphaproteobacteria; order Rhodobacterales; family Rhodobacteraceae; genus Antarctobacter. The sequence continues at coordinate 15,037 of NZ_JASHJL010000035.1, read as the reverse complement.
GTCAGGCGCACGACTTCGCCGCGGCGACGGCGCTTGAGCGCCACCTCGAATTCGCGCACCAGGTCCTCTGCCTCTTCCTCGACTTCCAGGTCGCTGTCGCGCAGCACGCGAAAGCCGAAGTGATCCTTGACCCGGTAACCCGGGAACAGGCTGTCGATGTGCAGCAGAAGCACCTCTTCGAGCTGGATGAACCGGTGCTCGCGGTCGCCGCCGGGCAGTTCCATGAACCGGTCGATCTGCTGCGGGATCGGCAGCAGCGCCTGCAGGGGGCGCTTGTCGCGGATGCGTTCCAGCTGCAGCGCCAGGCAAAAGCCCATGTTGGCGATGAAGGGGAAGGGGTGCGCTGGGTCGATGGCCAGCGGCGACAGCACCGGAAAGACCTGCGCGAGGAAGGCTTCGGAGAGGTATTTCACGTCCGCTTCGTTCAGATCGGAACGCGAGACGATCGAGATGCCTTCCTCGGCCATCAGTCCGCGCAACAGCGTCAGCACGCGCTGCTGTTCGGCCATCAGGCGGCGGGCGTCCTGGTCGATCAGCACCAGTTGTTCGGCCGGGGTCAGCCCGTCGGCGGCGGGGGTGGTGTTGCCGCTGTGGGCCAGTTCGCGCAGGCCGGCGACACGGACCGTGTAGAATTCGTCGAGGTTGGCCGCTGAAATCGACAGGAAGCGCATCCGCTCCAACAGCGGGACGCGGGTGTTTTCGGCCTCTTCCAGCACGCGCCAGTTAAAGCCGAGCCAGCTCAGCTCGCGGTTGTGGAAGCGTCCGGGGCCGGTCGGATCCAGGTCCGGCAGGTCGGTGGCGGGCGGCAGCGGGGCTTTGAGAAAATCGGCTTGGGTCATGGGGCGCTTATGCCTCTGCAACTGAAACAGGTTTATGACGGCACGCAGGTGACGTGCCGGTAGATCGTGGCCGCTGTGGCCCGGCTGGCGCCAGGGCCCGCGGATCAGCCCTGTGCGCCACCGGGATCGTGCCGCGAGGTGCCGCGATCCTCGGCCCCCGGGGGCACCAGCCGTGACAGAACCCGCGCCGCCATCGGTCGGGTGATGTCACGCTGATGGGCCAGGGCCTCGGCATCCAGCGCCGCCACCAGCCGCGCCGCCGTGGCATAGCTGCGCGGCATGTGGCGCACAAGATAGGACAGCACCTCCGGCCCGGGAAGCAGTTGTCGATCGGCGAAGAGCTTGGCCAGGAGGGCCGCCAGCAGGGAATCGTCCGGTTCGCTGATCTGGGCCAGCTGGGCGTGCATCATGCGGCTGGCCAAGTCCGGCAGTACCAGCGGCCAGAGCGCGGGCGCGCGGGTGGCGGTGACCATCAGCGTGCCGCCGTTCGCCAGCACAAGGTTGTGCAGGTGAAACAGCATTTCCTCGGCGGGGCGGTCGCCGGCGATCTCTTCGATGTCCTCGACGCAGACCGGGCCGCCCGCCAGGGCGGGGATGGTTTCGGCACTCAGATCCCGGGCCTTGACGATCCGCGCGCCAGATTGCGCCGCCCAGACATGCGCCAGGTGGGTCTTGCCCGATCCCGGCGGGCCGACCAGCACCAGCTTGTGCGAGGGCCAGGCGCGCCAGCCCTCGATCTGCGCGACCGCCAGCATGTTGGCCGGACTGACAAAGAAATCCTCCCAACCCAGCGCCGTCCGCGACGGCAGGGGCAGGGGCAACTGGTTGCCGGTGCTCATTTCTCGTCGCTTTCGAAAAAGCTGCTGCGCGCAGAAATCCCCAGGAACAGGCGCGAGCCCTTGTATTGCTGGATCGCGAAGCGGATCAGGACACCCAGTGCCGCCGCCAGCGGCACCGCCACCAGCAGACCGACAAAGCCGAAGAGCGTGCCGAAGACCGACAAGGCCAGCAAGAGCCAGACCGGGTGCAGACCGACGGAATTGCCCACCAGGTTGGGAGTCAGGATATTGCCCTCGACGAACTGGCCGAACTGGAAGATCGCGTAGACCGCCACGATCCACCACCATTCGCCCCAGAACTGGAAGATCGCCAGCCCCACGGCCAGCACGCCGCCGACGATGGCGCCGACATAGGGAATGAAGGTCAGCGCCCCGGCGATCACGCCCACCACCGGCCCGAATTGCAGCCCCACGGCCCAGAGCGCCAGCGCGTAATAGCCGCCCAGGATCACGCAGACCGACCCCATGCCGCGGATGAAACCCGCCAGAACGCGGTCGACCTCACCCGCAAGGCGGCGGATCACCGGCTTGTGGTCGAGGGGCAGCATGTCGTCGACGCGCTCGACCATGCGGTCCCAGTCCATCAGCAGATAGACCGCCACGACCGGCGTGATCAGCAGCAGCATGACCAGGTTCAGAAGCGAGCCGACAGAGGCCAGCGCGGCCTGGATCAGCTGGCCGCCGCGCTGCTTGATCGTGTCGCCCAGATCGGTCAGCGTGGACCGGACGACGCTGCCCTCGTCCATGATGTTGGGGAAGCGTTCGGTCAGAAAGGCCTGCAGGTCGCGGAACAGTTGCGGCGCGAATTCGAACAGCGCGATGGCCTGCTGGATCAACAGCGGGATCACCGCCAGCGTCATGATGACAAAGAGGATCAGCGCCGCCACGGTGATGACCGCCGTCGCCGCCCCGCGCTTAAGCCCGGCGCGCTCCAGCGCGTCGGCCACCGGGTCCAGGCAATAGGCGATGGCGCCGCCCAGGATGAAGGGCAAGAGCACGTCACCCAGGAACCAGAGCACGACGGAAAAGACCGCCGCGGCGATCCCCCAGTACTTCATCTGATCCCTTACGGGCAGGGCCATTGGCTATCCTTTCGCACTCCCCTTCATCGCCCGTATATGGCCGGGATTCAAGGATTTGCGCGTCACGGTGCTGCGAAAACTGGGGAGTGTTCGGTGGATGGATGGCCTATTGGATCACCTTGCTGCGTTCCGCGGCGATCTCTGCGTTCAGCCGGCGCATCAGGCGGCGGCGCTTCAACGGATTGCGGGTCAGGCCGCGCAGCGCTTCTTGACCCCGGGTCCGTGCCATCTGGGCCAGGTCATCCGCCCGCGCCACCGACCCGTCGACGGTGGTTTCGAAACAGGAGAGCGCCCTGCGCGCGACGGTCTCGTAGAGATCCTCTTCCGTCGGGGGCAGGGCCGCCGGTTCCGGCGCCGCTTGGGGTGCGGGCGGGGCAGGGGTGACATAACGGGTCAGGCAACGGTCGAACTCGCGCCGGAGCGCGGGCATCTCCCGCTCTGGCACGTGCCGAGTGCCGTCCAGGAAGTCCTGCACCAGCACCATCTCGGCCCGCGCGCTGGCCCGCGTGCTCTCGGGCATCATCTCCCAGACCTCCGCCATCCGCGGCGCGATGTCCTGTTTCCGCATGTTCCGCCTTTCGGTTCCTGTCCCCGTCCCGGGCCGGCCCCGGGACCCTATTTGCCGCCACCCGGAGGATCGGGCGGGACATAGCCCTCGGGATCGGCCTGCCACTTGCGCCATTCGTCGTCGAAATTGTGCTTGCCGTGGTTGGGCAATTCCCATCTCGGCCAGTGTGCTGGCCTCTCACGCCCCTTGGGCAAGACGACGCTGGCGTCCCCGAACAGAGCATTGATTTGCTCCTGCGACAGCGGCACATTGGAATAATCAACCGATCTGACCGGTGCGGATGAAACAACCGCACCGGTCAGATCGGTTGTCGCATCCATCCGCGCCTGCCAGAGGTCCGCCCCCTCCATCCGCGCCTGCCTGAGGTTCGCCCCCTCCATCCGCGCCTCCCAGAGGTCCACCCCCTCCATCCGCGCCCCGTCAAGGCGCGCGCCGGAGAGGGTCAGCTTGCTCAGGTCCGCCTTTTGGAGATTGGTCTTGCGCAGGTCGGGGCGATAGCCGCGATAGCCGGAAATCGTCATTTTCCAGTCGTCCAGCTGGTCGATGTATTCATCGACCGCCCCCGCCGGATGTGGTTCGCCGTCAGGCGCGTTCGGCAACTTCGGGGAGGGCGTATCAAAGACCCAGTCCGCCGAATCCAGCGCCTCATCCCCCCAGCGCGCCTCGACCTGCAACTGCTCTCTGGTCCTCCGTCCGATGATCCGCAGCGCCAGCGCAATATCTGCGCGCGGATCGTCCAGCGATTGCGCCCAGTCCCGGGCCTTTGGCCCATCCTCACCGTGGAATCGTTCGTCTCGCTTCTTGACGTGCTCTACGAGCTCTTCCTCGCTCGCATCGTCCGCCAGTGGTTCCCACTCCGGCAACGGGAAATCCTTGGCCTCCGATGCCGGAGCATTCTCTCGCACATAGGCGCAGAGAATCTCCATCACCCGCACATGGTCGCGCCCCTTGTCATAGCGTGTCGAATCCTGCGCGATCCGCTCCAGCGACAACAGTCCCCCGATCCGCACTTCGATATTAGGGACGGTGCGTTCGTTGGTCGCCATGTTACCGTTCTTGTCTCGCCCGGGCATTCCGTCCGGTGCGAGGGCAGGCACAATGACCGTCTTCTCCGCCCCAAGCTGTTCCACCGCCTTGCTGATGCGCTCGGTGATATGGCCTTCCTTCTGGAACTCCACGGTTCGGTGTTTCAGCACGGCACCCCAGATCACGAACGGCCCGCCCAGAAAGGCCGCGACGACGGCCCCCATGCCGAAGCCCACGTTGTCCAGAAACGACTCCATCCCCGAGAACAGCAGCCACAGGTGCCAGAGCGTTCCCGCAAGCAGCAGGAACCAGAATGGCAGCAACGCCCAGCCAAGGGCTGTCAGGGCGTCAGTCAGCACATCACGCCGCCGCTCTTGCCGGTCCGGGGCGTTCATCATCAGCCAGACCAGACCGCTGGCCAGCATCAGCCCAAGCGTCGCCAGCAAGACCTTTGCCCCCGTCACCGTAATCGGGAGTGTCACGGTCAGCCATTCGATGGTCACGGGGTCACCGAACAGCCATTCCAATATCCACATGCCCAAAATCCCCCGTCGCCAATCGGCGTCAGTCTGGCCCATCGCGGCGCATCGCGAAAGGGGGCGGGCGCGGGGCACCCGCGCGGCCATTTCCGCACGCCCTTGCCTGCTTTCATCCAACCCGCTACGAGGGGCAAAACCGCTGTTCCAGAGGACCCAAATGCGCCTGTCCCGCTACTTCCTGCCCGTTCTCAAGGAAACGCCCTCCGAGGCGCAGATCGTCAGCCACCGCTACATGCTGCGCGCCGGCATGATCAAGCAGGCCTCCGCCGGGATCTATTCCTGGCTGCCGCTGGGCTTCAAGGTGCTCAAGAACATCGAGAATATCGTACACGAGGAGCAGATCCGCGCGGGCCATATCCCGATGCTGATGCCGACGCTGCAATCGGCCGATCTGTGGCGTGAATCCGGCCGCTACGACGACTACGGCGCCGAGATGCTGCGCATGAAGGACCGGCACGATCGCGACATGCTTTACGGTCCGACCAACGAGGAGCTGATCACCGACATCTTCCGCAGCCATGTCGGCAGCTACAAGGACCTGCCGCTGACCCTGTATCATGTCCAGTGGAAGTTCCGCGACGAGATCCGCCCGCGCTTCGGCGTGATGCGGGGCCGCGAGTTCTACATGAAGGACGGCTACAACTTCGACCTGACCAAGGAAGACGCGCTGCACGCCTACAACCGTCACCTCGTCAGCTACCTGCGCACCTACGAACGCATGGGCCTGCAAGCGATCCCGATGCGCGCCGACGGCGGGCCGATCGGCGGCGATTACACCCATGAATTCCTTGTGCTGGCCGAGACCGGCGAGTCCGAGGTGTTCTACGACTCCGAGATCACCGATCTGAAGTTCGGCGACCGCGCGATTGACTACGACAGCCATGCGGAATGCCAGGCGGTGCTGGAGGAATTCACCTCGCGCTATGCCCGCACCGATGAAACCCACGACGAAGAGGTCTTTGCCAAGGTCCCCGAGGCGCGCCGCCGGCAGGCGCGCGGCATCGAGGTTGGCCAGATCTTCTACTTCGGCACCAAGTACTCCGAGCCGATGGGGGCGACCGTGCAGGACGCCGAGGGCAACAAGGTGCCGGTGCACATGGGCAGCCACGGGATCGGCGTCAGCCGCCTGCTGGGCGCGATCATCGAGGCCAGCCACGACGACAGGGGCATCATCTGGCCCGAAGGCGTGACGCCGTTCCACTGCGGGATCGTCAACCTCAAGTCCGGCGATGCCGAGGCCGATGGCGCCTGCGAAGCGATCTACGCCTCGCTCACCGCGCTGGGGCTGGAGCCGCTCTACGACGACACCAACGAGCGGGCTGGCGGCAAGTTCGCGACGATGGACCTGATCGGTCTGCCCTGGCGGATAACCGTCGGGCCGCGCGGTCTGAAGAACGGCGTTGTCGAACTGACCTCGCGCCGCACCGGCGAAAGCGAGGAGATGCCGCCCGAAGAGGCGGTGGCGCGGATCGCTGCGATTTACAACAAGGTGCTGCCGGGGGCATGATCCGCGGGCGTCAGCCCCCGGATACGTCATGCGCCTGTTCCGCCTAGTCCTGATCCTGATCGCCTGCGCCGTGCCCGCGTTCGGGCAATCCGACCGTGTGGCCCTGGAATGGTCCCGCTGGCTGGAGGCGCAGGGCAAGCCGCCCGGCGCGCTGGTCTTCCTGATCGGGGACAGCCAGTTGCTGGGGCGGGACAACGGTTATGACCCCGACCGGGCCGTGCCCCTGGCCAGCCTGTCCAAGGGCATCACCGGGCTTTGCGCCCGGGTGCTGGTGGATGAGGGGCTGATGGCCTGGGACGATCCGCTGAACCGCTGGATCGAGGGCGGCGGCACCATCACGCTTGCCCAGCTTGTGACCCATACCTCGGGCCTCTGGCCGGATGAAACGCAGGGCGCGATGTCCGGATGGCGCGGCGACACCACTCGCCGCTGGCAAGAGGTGACGGCCACTGCGCTCGACCGGGACCGGCAGGAGGGCAAGCGCGGCAGCTATCGCTACAACAACGAGAATTACGCCATCCTCGGTCTTGTGATCGAGGCGGTCACGGGGAACCGCTACGACAAGGCCTGCGCCCTGCGCGTGCTGGAGCCGCTGGGGATCACCACGGCGCGGCTCTCGCCAGAGTATGGGGGCTATGGCCCCTGGGGCGGCTGGCAGATGTCGGTGCGCGACTACGCGCGGCTGATGCGGGAGGGGTTCGCGGCGATGGACCCGCGGGACACGCCCTCGGCAGACCTGGGCGGCGGTGCCTTCTACGGGCTGGGGATGCTGTTCCGCACCGGGCGCGACATGGCAAACCACTGGCATTTCGGTGCGCTCTGTTTCCGGGATGCGGGGCTGGGCGCCTTTGCGGTGAACTGGGCCGGGAAATACACGATCGTCGCGGCCTATGGCGCCTGCGTCGACGGAGAGGCGATGGCGGCGCTGGACGCGGCATTGGTGCGGGCGGTTTTCGCCGACTGACCCCCGGCGCGCGCTTTCCTCTCGTGCGGGGAGACGGTTTCTGGCATTCTGCGACCAAGATCGCCAAGAGACGCGACGGGAGGCACAGGCAGATGTTCTTGCGGGTAGTGGCCCTTGCGGCCGGGCTGACGGGCGCCGTAAGCCTGTCGCAGTTCCCCGAATATTCCCAGCAATACATGCAGCGCCTCGGCGGCGCGGTGGATGAACTGGCACGCCAGGTCACGCGATACGAGGCGGATGCGGCGCGGGTGGGACTGGAGGTGGACGCCTACCTTGCGGCCCTGGCCGAGGAGGGCGAGCTTTCGCGGACCCAGGCCGGCAACATGGCCAGCGACATCGCCCGGCACGCGCGCCTGTCGGAGGCGCTGGCACGGCTGGAAGGGGCGGGGCCCTTTGCGCGGGCCAAACTGGCCTTCGAGATGCGACCCGACAGCGAGGTTGCACACCGGGCCTGGCAGAGCTTCAAACCCGCGGTGCCTGCCACCTTCGAAGGGACGGTCTTTGCCGGGGCGGGGTTCCTGGCGGGCTGGGCGGCGCTGGCGCTGGTCTTCGCGATCCTGCGGCGCAGCTTGCGGTTGGTGACGGCCCCGCTGCGCGGGCGGGGCGAGGTCTGAGCGCGGCCACGGCGCCACAAGGTCCCGGCGGCACGGCACAGGAAAGGGGCAGGCGGTCAGGCGACCGCCTCGACCTCGGCTACGATGCCGTTGACGACCTGGCTCAGCAGGTCTTCATCCTCGCATTCCGCCATGACGCGGATCAGCGGCTCGGTGCCGGATTTGCGGATCAGCAGGCGGCCCTTGCCGGTCAACATGCCCTCTGCATCCGCGATCGCCTTCTTGACGCTGTCCGCGTCCAGCGGCAGCACACCGGCGCCGTAGCGCACGTTCTTGAGCAGTTGCGGCACGCGGGTGAAGCTGTGGGTCAGGTCCGAGGCGCGCTTGCCGGTGCGCACCATTTCCGACAAAAATTGCATCCCGGCCATCAGCCCGTCGCCGGTGGTGGCGTAATCGGTCATCACGATGTGGCCCGACTGTTCGCCGCCCAGGTTCCACCCGCCTGCGCGCATCGCCTCGACAACGTAGCGGTCGCCGACCTGCGTCCGTTCCAGCCGCAGGCCGCGGTCGTCCAGGAACCGTTCCAGCCCGAGATTGGACATGACCGTTGCCACCAGGGTGCCGCCCTTCAGCCGGTCTTCTTCGGCCCAGCGGGCCGCCAGCAGCGCCATGAACTGATCGCCGTCGGCCACCTGGCCGTTCTCGTCGATCAGGATGATCCGGTCGGCATCGCCATCCAGGCAGAGCCCCACGTCGGCGCCGTGCCGGCGCACCGCCTCGGCGGCGGCGGCGGGTTTGGTCGAGCCGCAGTTGTCGTTGATGTTCAGACCGTTGGGCGCGTTCCCGATCTGGACCACATCGGCGCCCAGCTCCCACAGGACCTCGGGGGCGGTCTTGTAGGCGGCGCCATTGGCGCAATCGACCACCACCTTGATCCCGTCCAGCCGCAGCCCGTGGGGCAGGGTGCTCTTGACCCGCTCCTGGTAGCGGAAGCGGCCATCGTCGATCCGGCGGGCACGGCCGATGTTGTCTGGCTGGGCGGGGCGCACGCCGGACTCGACCAGCGCCTCGATCTCGGCCTCGACGCCATCGGACAGCTTGAAACCGTCGGGGCCAAAGAACTTGATCCCGTTGTCGGCGGCGGGGTTGTGGCTGGCCGAGATCATGATCCCGAGGTCGGCCCGCATCGAGGTGGTCAGAAGGCCCACGGCGGGTGTTGGCACCGGCCCCAGCAGCAGCACGTTCATGCCGGTAGAGGTCAGCCCGGCGGTCAGCGCGTTCTCGAACATGTAGCCCGACAGCCGCGTGTCCTTGCCGATCACGACACGGTGGACGCCCGAGTGTTCATTGCGGAAATACCGCCCCACGGCCGCGCCCAGCATCAAGGCCATCTCGGCTGTCATCGGGTAGGTGTTGGCGGTCCCGCGCACACCGTCGGTGCCAAACAGCTTGCGGCTCATGGAAAGCTTCCTCTCGAAATGGCCCGCCACATGGCCAGCGCCTGGGCGGTTGCTGAAACATCGTGGACACGGACGATCTGCACCCCCTGAGCGGCCGCCGCCTGGGCCACGGCGACAGAGCCGGAGACCCTCTCGGCCGAGGTCTGGACACCGGAAATCTTGCCGATGAACCCCTTGCGCGAGGCGCCCACCAGGACCGGGCAGCCCAGACCGTGGAACAGCGCCACGTCGCGCAAGAGCGTCAGGTTGTGGTCGATCGTCTTGCCGAAGCCGATGCCGGGGTCGACGATGATCCGGGCACGCGGGATGCCCAACTCCTCGAGCATGGCGACCTGCGCGGCCAGGAAATCGTAGACGTCCAGCAGCACGTCGTCATAGCGCGGATCCTGCTGCATGGTTTCCGGGTCGCCGCGCGCATGCATCACGCAGACGGGCAGCCCCCGGTCGCGGCAGTAATGCGCCAGCATCGGATCGTAGGTAAAGCCAGAGACATCGTTGACCAGCGCCGCGCCCGCTGTGACCGCCGCCTCCGCCACCGCAGACTTGCGCGTGTCGATCGAGACCGGCGTGGTCAGTTCCCGTGACAGGGCGGTGATGACCGGCTCTATCCGCGCGATCTCTGCCTCGTTCGGGACGGGCAGGGCGCCGGGACGGGTGCTTTCGCCGCCGACGTCGATGATATGCGCCCCCGAACTGACCATGCGGCGCGCCCGTTGCACCGCCTTGGCGGCGGTCTGGTGGTTGCCGCCGTCCGAGAAACTGTCCGGCGTGACGTTGAGAATGCCCATGATGCGCGGGCTGTCCAGGACCATGCCGGCGATGGCGGCCCGGGGCGCGGAGAGGCGCGTGCGCCAGTCCTCGGGGATCTCGGACAGGGAAACGTTGCGCGGCGGCGCGTCGCGGCTGTAGCGGACGGCCTGCGTGAACCAGCCCGGCCCGCCCGCCAGGTCGAGCGCTTCATCGGAGCGGGGGCTGTCAAAACGGACGACGGGACGGAAATAGACGCTCATGCGGGGTGACTGACCGATCAGGTAAGACTTGGCAAGCGGTTAGAACAGCGAGGTGCTCGGGGGCAGGGCGCGGGCGGGAACAGAGATCTCGTCCGGCAGGTCTTCGCCGATCACCAGCAGTTCGCAGGCGTCCAGTTCGTCCGCGAACCAGGCCGCCAGCGCAACGGAGTCGCGCGGCTGCGCTTGCGGGCCCTGGGTCGCGTCCAAAACGATCTTGGAAGGGGCCCAGACGCAGATCTGTCCGTTCTTCATCGCCCAGTCCAGCTCTGTCCGGGTGGCGACCACCTTGGCCCGGTCGTCGCGCGCGGCCAGGCACCAGGCGTTCTGTTCGATCGACAGCAGGTCGACCCGGCGCTGGGTCATCTTGTGCCCGGTTTGCGGGATCTCGGTATCGGGGCGTCCGACGCAGAGGATCAGCGGCGCGGGCCGGGCCTCGAGCTGGTCCAGCCAGGAGGTCAGCCGGGAATCGCCCATCGCCTCGTTCGACAGGTAGACGACGCGGGCGTGCGGGCGCTCCTGCGCCACTTCCTCGGCGATCTCGCCCAGGTGGTCGGCCACGTCGCGGCGCGAGCGCACGATTTCCACCCCCAGCGCGCCGGGGCCGCGATCCAGCTTTTCCACCCTTACGAAGGCGCGCAGGGCCTGGGGTTCCAGCAGGATGCGTTCCGCGATGCGTTCGGCCAGCGTTTCCAGCAGGTTGAGCCGCTCTGCCTCGAGCTCGTGGCTGATCGCCTCTGTCACCCGGTCGTAGGACAGGATGCGGTCCACGTCGTCATCCAGCGGGCCGGTAAAGGGGATGACCTCGACCACCACGTTGAAACGGACGCGCTGTTTCTGGCCGCGTTCGGCCTGAAACGCGCCGATATCGACCTCGACCACATGGTCGCGCACCGAGATGCGGTCATGCGGCGTGTCTCCGGCTGTGGCGACGCTGCGTTCGGAAGGATGGGCAAAGGCTAGGCGGATGTCGCTGGGCATGTCGGCCCCTGTCTGTTGTGTGATGGCCCGTGGTAACGAAAAGGGCGCCCGACGGCCAGCCGCAGGCGCCCTTTTGCGAACCTTTGGCGACGGATTATTCGCCGCGCCAAGTGTGGCGGTAGAAGATGTGGACCCCGTGGGCAAAGGTCTTGGTGTATTTCCGCGACCAGTCGGGCGAAACCCAGGTGGCGTGGTAATGCGTGGCGCCCTTGGTCAGGCCGGTTGCCTTGCCGTCCAGCACCGCGCGGGCGACCTTGCCGACCCGGCTCCACGAGCGTTTGTCGTCGATGTGTTCCGGGCGGCCGTCGCAGGTATAGGTGAACTGGCAGGCGAACTTGCGCCCCGTGCCCTGGTTCACCACGCCGCAGACCGAATTCGGAAAGCGTTTCGACGCGACCCGGTTCATGATGACCTCGGAGACCGCGAAAAGCCCTTCGATGGTCTCGCCCCGGGCCTCGAAGTACAGGGCCTCGGCCAGGCAGCGCCATTGCGGTCCGCCCTCGGGTGCGGGCTGTCGGGACAGCCAGGTCTTGTCATAGAGAAAGCCGCCGCCGCCGGTCACCGTGCCTGCCGCGACAGGGATCGGTTTCACGGGCGTGACGAGCCCCTTCAGATGGGTGTTGCCCACGCGCGCCAGCGCGCGGCTTTCAAGTGACAGGAGAGTCTGCGCGCTTCGGGCCGGGTCGGCAGAAACCGGGCCGGAAGTCAGGGCCAGTTGTGCGGCGATGAACGAAAAGGCCGCAAGGACAAGGCCACGGCGCAGGGCAGTGGTCAGAAGTTTCATGTCGAAAATATCCCCCAATCGAACATGCATCGCGTGGTGCCTCACGTCACGCGACGGACGCACCCATACAGAATATTGGCAATTGGGTAAAGAATGCCCGGGGACTCGTCGGCGGATTGTCCCCCCGACTGTGGCCCGAGACCGGCGCCCGCGGCGATTTCGGCCTTGCAGGCTTAGCGTTTGCGCGGCCCGTCCAGGCCGCGGTCGCGCAGCGCAAGCTGTGCCGCCGCCAGCCGCGCAACCGGCACGCGGAAGGGGGAACAGCTGACGTAATCCATCCCTGCCGAGCGGCAAAAGGCAATCGATTCGGGGTTGCCGCCGTGTTCGCCGCAGATCGACAGGGTCACAGACGGGTTGGTTGCCCGCCCGCGCTGCACGCCCGTGGCCACCAGTTCTCCGACGCCGTCGATGTCGAGGACGTGGAACGGGTCCTCGCGAAAGACCCCCTGGCTGACGTAGTCGGACATGAACCGGCCCGCATCGTCGCGCGACAGCCCGTAGGTCATCTGGGTGAGGTCGTTGGTGCCGAAAGACAGGAAATGCGAATAGGGCGCGATCTCGTCCGCGCGCAGGCAGGAGCGCGGCGTCTCGACCATGACGCCCAGGCGATAGGTGATGTCGCGCCCGCGTTCGGTGCGCACCGCCGCCGCGACCGCCTCGATCCGGGTCCGGATCAGTTCGACCTCGCGCTTGGCCGAAACCAGCGGCAGCATGATCTCCGGCACCACCGCAGGGGCGCCTTCGCGGCTGGCGTCCAGCGTCGCCTCGAAGATGGCGCGCGCCTGCATGTCGTAGATTTCGGGCACCGTGATGCCCAGCCGCACGCCGCGCAGGCCCAGCATGGGGTTGTATTCGCCCATCGCCTGCACCCGCCGGGTGACGTCCGAAACCGGAAGATCCAGCGCCTCGGCCAGGTCGCGCAGGCCCGCGCGGTCGGTGGGCAGGAATTCGTGCAGGGGCGGATCGAACAGGCGGATGCAGACCGGAAGCCCCTCCATGATGCGGAAAAGTTCCGTGAAATCATTGCGTTGCATCGGCAGGAGTAGGGCCAACGCGGCCTGCCGGTCCTCTGCCGTGTCGGCAAAGATCATCTCGCGCATGGGGGTGATGCGGTCGGTTTCAAAGAACATGTGCTCGGTCCGGCACAGGCCGATCCCCTGGGCGGCGAAATTGCGCGCGGTGGCGGCATCGGCGGGTGTGTCGGCATTGGCGCGGATGTCGATGTCGCGCACCTCGTCGGCCCAGCCCATCAGCGTGTTGAAGGCATCGTCGAGCGCCGCCTCGATCATCTCGGGCGCGCCGCGCAGGATCTGACCCGAGGTCCCGTCGAGCGTGACCGTGTCGCCCTCGCGGTAGGTGCGCCCGTCCTCGCCCTGGATGGACCGCCGCTGCAGGTTGAAATTCATCCGCGCCGCGCCCACCACGCAGGGCAGGCCGAGGCCGCGGCCGATCACCGCGGCGTGGCTGGTCATGCCGCCGCGTTCGGTCAGCACGCCCACCGCCGCGTGCATGCCCCGCACATCCTCGGGAGAGGTCTCGCGGCGGACCAGGATGCAGGGTTCGTTGCGCGCGGCGCTGGCCTGCGCCTCGGCGGCGGAAAAGACGATCTTGCCGGTCGCCGCGCCGGGGCTGGCGGCGATGCCGCGCCCGATGACCTCGCGCCGGGCCTCGGGGGCGACCTGCCGGTGCAGAAGCTCGCTGATGGCGCGGGGTTCGATCCGCAGCACCGCGTCCTCGGGCGTGATGATCCCGTCCTGCGCCAGGCGGACGGCGATCTGCAGTGCCGCGCGCGAACTGGCCTTGACGCGCACCCCGTCGAGGATATGGACCTCGCCGTTCTGGATGGTGAACTCGATCTGCATCTCGGCGCGCAGGCGGGCGCGCATCAGGTCGGCATGGGCCTTGAGATCGGCAAAGGCCTTGGGCGCCAGTTCCTCCAGCGAGGGGCCGCGCGGGTCGCGTTCGAGATAGAGGCTGGCGGCGCCGCCCTGCAGGGCCTCGCGGCCCTGGCTCTGGCTGAGGTAACGGCCGGTCAACTGGCGCTTGCCGGTGTCCGAATTGACCAGCTGCAACACGCCCGACCCGCATTCGCCGTGACCCAGCCCCAAGGCCATTTCCTGCACGACAAGGCCCAGGCCCGCGTCCACCGGCGCGCCCTTGGCCTGCCGCAGCAGCCGGGCCGAGGTGCCTTCCCAGGCGCGGGCCATGCTGCGCAGTACCTCGCGCAGCTGCAGCGCGGGATCCTGCGGGAACTGTTCCTCTGCCTCTTCCTCATAGGCGCGCAGTGCGGCGGAGAGGCCGGCGGTGCCGTTGTCCTCGATCTCGTCGAACAGGTCCGGGTCGAGCCGGGCGACATGGATCGCGTAGGCCTGCACGAAGCGCAGGTAGAGCCCCGCCGCGGCCTCCTGGCCGATCCTGTCCGACATGTCGACGAAACGGGCGTCGTTCATGCCGATGTTCAGGATGGCACCCGGGCCGCCCCAGTCCGGATCCTCGGAAGAGGGGCGCACGCAGAGCAGGGCGCCCGGGTCGAAGGCGGCAATCAACGCCCCCATGTCGGGGAACTTGCCCGCGGCGATGCGATGCACCGCGTCAAAGGAGAGCGCCACGGTGCGCGGCACCGGCAGGTCGAGCCGCACCAGCCTTTGCAGGCACTTGGCCCGCCCGCCGTGCGTGGGCGTGGACATGGGCGCATCCTGGGTGATCAGGGTCACATGCGGGTTCTGGATATCGGGTTTCTGCACTGCAGCACCTTTGCGTTGGCGGGCAGAATACGCGCTGAGCGACGCTTGGCAAGGCGGGAAACCGGATCGGGCGCGACTGGGGCTTGGTCGCGGCTCCGGCACAGGGGTTTGGTCGCGCCTCCGGCGCGGGCGCGCGGCGTCGC